>CAWICR010000010.1:0-103478 GCA_963834775.1 uncultured Acidimicrobiaceae bacterium | reverse complement strand
GCTTGGTTCCGGCGCCAGGATCACCGCTGGATACCCGAACCGGTCATAGCTGATCACGTGATCATCGGGCCGCCTTCCGGTTCGGTCAACTTGGTAACGGTCCGCGCCGGCGGCCCAACGGACAGCCTCGTGGCTGCCCTGAACCACTTGAAGCGAGGCGGCCACCTGCTTTGCGTCGAACCTCCCGATCACCCGCCCGATCGTCTGCGTCCGGTGGACCCCGAGGGCAGACTGTTCAAGAAAGACGGGACCTCCCGGACGCGGGCCGAGCCACCACCACGGACTCCGACGTCCTCGACACCCTCAGTCGCCGCCAGATGCAGCAGGACCTGGTGACCCGGCACGTGCGCTTGGCTCGAGCGCTCGCCCATCGCTTTCTGCACCGCGGCAAGCCCACGGACAAGCTCGAGCAGGTGGCATTGCTGGCGCTCGTCAAGGCTTCGCACCGTTTTGATGCGGGCCACAACGCGACGTTCGCGACTTACGCCACTGTCAGCATCGTTGGCGAGCTGAAGCGCCACTTCCGTGACAAGACCTGGATGCTGCGCGTGCCCCGCTCCACCCAGGAGCTGTACCTGTCCGTCGAAGAAGCCCGCGAGGAGTTGGGCCACCAGCTCGGGACGCCGCCCACTGTTGCCCAGATCGCCGTGCATCTCGGAGTGGGCGAAGAGGCGATCCTCGAGGCCATCAAGGAGCGGGGGAAGACTGTTGGGCGGCGTCGCTTGACGTTCGCGGGCCGGACGGCGAACGGACTATCGACATCCCCGTCACCGACCGGGGCCTCGACCAGGTCCTAGACCGCCACCCGGTTACGGGTCTTGTGACCGACGCCTCAACGAGCGGGAGCAACTGGTCCTCAAGCGCTTGTATTTCGATGGCTACACCCAGCAGGCGCGTCGCCAACGAGTTGGGGGCGAGCCAAATGCAGGTTTCTCGGCTGCTCGCCCGCACTATCGCGAAGCTTCGGCACTGGCACGATACTGACGATCATCGTTTGTGGGGACGACGTCCCGGGCTGACGCTCGCGCCGCCCAGAATCCGCTGATTCCGCTCTCTGGGCCTCCTGCACTGTCCGAGCGCCGTGTACCCCACTCGAAAGAGGCGGCCGTCAACCGCACGAGTCCGTCCCGCCACCTCCAGGAACTGCCGCGTTGAGGTATGCCGCAACGTCTTTTAGCATTTTCTCTTGGTCTACCGACCGAAGGTACCCGGCCCCCAGGCAGAAGTCCGCTGCGCTGGGAGGCGACTCTGTATATGGCACGTCTGAAATCTCTCACCGACCGTTGGCGCTCGTACGTAAGCACAGCGCATCGCCAGCTGGGGCCGAAAGAAATTCTCGTCTTCTTGTTCACGGCAGCGATCCTGTCATCGGCGGCGGTTTCGGAATCATGTCGGCAGCGGGCTGGGGCGCGGTGACCGATACCGCTCGAGACGCCCATTGGGGTCTGATCGTCCTGGCGCCGGTGGCGGTCATTGTCAGTCACGTGGGCTACGTCTTCGCCTACCGCGAAACGGCCCGCGCCGACGGGGGGACGGAGCTGGCGAAAGGCGAAGCGGCTGCCCTCGTCACTACCGGGTTCGGCGGTTTTGTGCCGCGAGGTGGGTTCGCTCTCGACGCCAGAGGTCTCCGGGATTTCGGCTTACCCCGGGAAGATGCCATGCTCCACGTCCTCGTCCTCGCCATCGCGGAGTACGCCGTCCTGGCCCCCGTCACGCTGGTGTGCGCCCTCTATCTGATCGACAAGGGGCTGCGCAGCGAGGGGGGCGTGCTGCAGTCGTGGGCGATCGGCGTTCCGGTCGGCGCCGGCGTTCCGTCGGCCTCTTGTTGTACCGGCGACGCCGCCGGGGCCGGCCTGGCTCGTAGGCGCCAATAAATCGCCAGCTGGATGCGATCGAGATGACCCTCAGTTTGCTGCGCTCGCCTCGCGCCGGTCTGTTCACGACCGCCGGGATGGGGCTGTATTGGGCCGGTGACATCGGCGCCCTGGGAATTTGCCTGCAGGTGTTCCGCGCTGGCGTCACCATTCCCCCCCTGGTGGTCGGCTACGCGACCGGCTATGCCCTGGCCCGGCGGCCGCTGCCGCTCGCCGGGGCCGGCGCCGTCGAAGCGCTCCTGCCCTTTGCGCTCGTATGGGTGTCGTATCCCTCGCGACCTCCGTGCTGGCCGTGTCGTGTACCGGTTTTTACCTCTGGCTGATGGCCATCCCGGCGATCATCGGGCTTCAGCCGACTCCGACACGTCCCGAGGCCGGTGCGCCGCTCCTGTCTCCGCCCAGAGGCGGTGCGGCGATCCACCGACGTCGCCCGAAGTTGATCCGCTGGGTAGCGCCTGCCGCAGGACGGACGCTACTCCGCCGACCGGTCGAGCAGCCAGGTCGGGCCTAGGACTTCGGCGCCCACCGCCTGCACCCGGCGGCGCAGGCCTCGATCGGCGGACACCAGGATGACCAGGCCCGTTGCAACCGTCGCCACTTGGGCAATGGCATCGTCGCCCGCTCCGGCGGCATGGACGACCTCCACTCCGTCGGCGACGCCCGGCGGAACGCCGCGCCGCGCCGCGCCTTCCAAGACGACCACGATGGGCGCCGGGAGCCGGGATGCCGCGGTGGCCGCCCGGATCCGCTCCACGAGCTGCCGGGCGGCGCCGGGCGGTCGCGCCACCGTCCAGTCGGGCGCGCCCCTACGACATTGGCCACGTCCACGATCAACATGACGTTCCCACCTTCGCGCCGATGCGTCGGGACCGCTACCGCGACGTCGTAGCGGAACATATGTTCGGCTAGCATCTATGACGATGCCGACGGCAATCGGGATGAGATGACCACTCCCGCCAGCATTCTGCACGCCGACCTGGACGCCTTTTACGCTTCGGTCGAACAGCTGCTCGACCCGGCGCTGCAGGGGCGGCCAATTGCCGTGGGAGGTGGTGTGGTGCTGGCCGCCTCGTACGAGGCCCGGGCCTTCGGAGTCCGGAGTGGGATGCCCGGTTGGGTAGCCCGGCGGCTGTGCCCGACCTTGCAGTTTGTCGCCGGCCAGTTCGGCGAGTACCAGCGGCTCAGCGATCAGGTCATGGAGGTGTTTCGTGACTTCACGCCACTTGTCGAGCGCATCTCCATCGACGAGGCGTTCCTTGACGTGGCCGGAGCCCGGCGCCTCTTCGGGTCGCCGCCGGCCATCGCCACCGCCATCCGGCACCGGGTTCGCACCGAGATCGGCTTGGCGCTTTCGGTCGGCGTGGCTCGGACAAAGCACCTGGCCAAGGTGGCGTCGCAGGTGGCCAAACCCGACGGGCTGGTCGTGGTCGAGCCCGACGGCGAGCGGGACTTTCTGGCGCCCCTGCCCGTAGAGCTCATCTGGGGAGTCGGCCCGGTGACCCAATCGCGTTTGGGCGAGATGGGCATTCGCACCGTCCGCGAGCTGGCGAGCACATCCCCTGACATTCTGGAGGGCTTATTGGGCGCCGCGGCGGGCGCCACGCTAGCTGCCCGGGCCGCCAACATCGACCCTCGGCGCATCGAGATGTCCCGCGGGGCGGCGTCGATGGGGGCGCAGGCGGCCCTGGGCTCGCAGGCCGCCTCAACCGACTTGCTGCGAGCCACGCTCGGCTACCTAGCGGACCGGGTGGCCGGCAGGCTGCGGCCGCGCAGCGGGGGGGCCGGACCGTGACGGTTCGGGTTCGCTTCCGGGGTTTGCGGTCGGTGACCCGGGCGGCAACGGTGCCGTCGCCTATCTCGACCACTCGGGTTCTCACGGAACTCGCAATAGAGCTGGCCGGGATCGCCCTGGCGGACAACCCTCGGGAGCGGCTGATCAGCCTGCTGGGGGTGTCGGTATCCAACCTGGTCGATGAGCCCGCCCTGCAGCTGGCTCTGCCGTTACCGGGCTTAAGTGACCGTTACCAACCTGGCTCCCGACTCGGGGCTGCGAGGTGGGCCGCCGACCACTCCGTCGACGCCATCCGGGCCCGCTTCGGTCGGGCCGCCATCGGGTACGCCGACCGCGGTGTTCTCGGACGTGGGACGAGTACCGGAGGCCTTCCGGGAGCTGGCGGAACGAGACACGAGGCCGGCGCCAAAAAGCGGAAGCGGGCGCCGTGATGAGGCGGCCATAGCCAATCAATAAACACCAAAACAGCTCGGCTTCAGGGACTCACGACGCGGCACAGCAAGCTGGGTGCGAACCTCTGGTCACCGCCAAGGCACCGTTGCCCCGGCCGGCGGCGGCCGGCTCCGACTGAACCGGGCGGGACACTAGGGTCCAGCGCATGCGCTTCGGGATCTTCTTTGCCAACACCGGGCGAGCCGTCAGCCCCGACGGTGCGGCGGCCCTGGCCTCCATCGCGGAGGAGAACGGTTTCGAGTCGCTGTGGGCGGTGGAGCACGTCGTGGTTCCGGCCGACTACCGCTCCACCTATCCCTACGATCCGTCGGGTCGCATGCCGGGGCGGAAAGAGAGCCCTATCCCGGACCCGCTGATCTGGCTCACTTGGGTGGCGGCCGCTTCGGGCACCATCCGGCTGGGCACCGGGATCCTTATCCTGCCTCAACGCAATCCGGTCGTGCTGGCCAAGGAGACGGCCACCCTGGATTTCCTATCTGGGGGCCGAGTAATCCTGGGGATCGGCGTGGGCTGGTTGCAGGAAGAGTTCACGGCGCTCGGCGTACCCTTTCCCGATCGGGGCGCCCGGACGGACGAATACATCGAGGCGCTCCGAGTTCTCTGGCGCGGCGGGGAATCGAGCTACCAGGGTCGGTTCGTGGACTTCCAGCGGGTGCAGAGCTACCCCAAGCCGGCGCAGCCTGGCGGGATTCCTGTCGCGGTAGGAGGCCACTCGGAGGCGGCGGCCCGCCGGGCCGGCCGCCTGGGGGACGAGTTTTTCCCAGCGGTGGCCAGTATCGATGCACTCCAGCGCCTGATCGAGGTCATGCGTGCCGCCGCCGTCGAGGCCGGGCGTGATCCCACCGGTATCGGGATCACCGCCACAGGGGCCAACGACGTCGACGGCGTGAGGCGGTTAGCCGAACTGGGCGTGACGCGGGTCGTCGTCGCGAATCTCGGGGGAGATCCCGAGCGCTGGAAGGCCCGGCTTGGCGGTTACGCCGATCAGGTGATGGCGCACATCCTGTGAAGTCGTGGCGCGACGCCTGGCCGGCCGCGTGTCCGTCCGCGTCTCCGCTTGCCCCGGGTCTGCGTCTGAGCCCGCTCGCTCGTCGCGGTCGGCGCCTCGAACGACGCCGTGACCGAGCAGGAGACACCCCTGGACGGCGGGAGGCTCAATCAGGTCGTGCGCATCGGCGCTACCGTGCGCCGACCCGCAGGCCCATGGACGACCACCGTGCACGCCCTGCTCGAACATCTGCGGTCGCAGGGCTTCATGCTCGGACCCCGGCCGCTCGGTTTCGACCCGGCTGGCCGGGAGATCTTGTCCTACCTGCCTGGGCAAACCGTCGGCAATGCCTGGCCCTGGCCGGACTGGGTCTGGGCGGAAACGCTGCTGGAGAACGTCAGCCGGGCGACGGCTGACTACCACCGGGCCGTCCGTACCTTCCGCCCCGCCGGGGTGCTGCCCTGGCGCTGGGGGCCGGCGGAACTCCGATCCGATCAGATCGTCTGCCATCACGACCTGGCGCCTTACAACGCGGTCGTCCGCCACGGCCGCCTGCGCGGCATCATCGACTGGGATCTAGTGGGGCCGGGCACGATCCGCTCGGAGTTGGCGTTCGTCGCCTGGCAGTGGGTGCCACTGCAGGATCCCGCGATCACCCGGTATTTCGGCTGGCGCGGTCCGCCCGATCTGGTGCGGCGGCTGCGGCTGATTCTCGACAGTTATGGTCTGACCGACCGGGCTGGCTTCATCGATGACGTCATTGACCGGGTCCGGCTGAACCGGGACGTGATGGTGCGCAAAGCGGCCGAGGGGGACGTGGCCTACCGGCGGCTAGTCGAGCAAGGCCACGTGGCCGGCATGAACATGGCGATTGGCTTTCTGTCGGCCGAGGGCGCCGAGCTCCAGGCCCGCATAGAGTGACGACAGTCCATAGCCTGCGCCATCCGGCGTCGTCGAGCGATGTCTACCCACTTCCTTCCATACCTCGGACACGGCTCGCCGCCGTTCACCTTGAGCGGGTGAGGTAGGCCTCCACGCCAAGGTTCAATACTTCCTTTCGAACACCATCAATCCCGAGGGGAACACCGATGACAGGATCGAGACGCCGGCGTAGGACCATCCGGTCCGCCACGGTGGACCTGCTTGGCGGTCTCGGGCCCACATCGGCCGATGTGGCTTCCACGTTGGAATCGGCTGGCGTCCGGGGCGTCCCGCGCAGCGGTACCTCGTGTGCCATCGCTCGCTACTTGAGCGCAGTGATGGTGGCTGACCCGGAAGTGCAAGACGTCATGGTCAGCTGCGAGGGCGTCACCGTGTCGGCTCGCCAGTGGTGGTCCCCCGACATCATGGTGCCCGTACCCACCCCGGTTCGGCAGTTCATCCGCCAGTTCGACAGCGGTGACTTCTCGGCTCTGGTGGCGGACCGGGACAGGGAACTTCGACCGTAGCAGCACCACATCTTCGAAAGGATCAGCCATGTCATACACCTCGATGCCCGATACGCCTGTGGCCGGGACGCTCCTGGCCATGACGGCCGCCTCACTCGAGCGCAGCGATCTCCCCGACCGCGAGATCATGTTGGCCCGCCTCGCCGCCCTGGCGGCCGTCGATGCTCCGCCAATCTCCTACACGCTGAACGCCGGCGCCGCCGCGGACAGCGGCCTGACTCTCGAAGACGCCCAAGGCATCCTGGTCGCCGTCGCACCCATCATCGGCACGGCGCGGACCGTGTCGGCCGCCGCCGCCATTACCGAGGGCCTGGGCCTGGCGATTGCCCTCGAGCTCGCTGCCGAGGAGGCCGAGCTTGAGGGTGAGGGCGGCTGACCCAAAGGGGAGGCCCAAGGTGGGCGTTGACGAGGCGAAGTGGTGCGCACCGGTGGAGAGAAAATCATGAACCTGCGTTGTTTCAACCCACAGTTCTTCATTGGGTCTCGGGTCGGTGACGTGGCGCTCGACCAGGAACGGGGCCAATCGGGCCGGTCCTACGACTACCGGCTGGACGTCCTCATCGAGGCCGTCAACGTCCTCGCTGCTGCTCTGCCGCCTGAACGCCTGACACCGGCCGACCAGCTGGTTCTCGAGCAACTCAAGGCGCTGGCGCCGGCCCATCCCCATGAGCGAACCGCTCCGTCCTCGGAGCGCCTGGCCCTCCGGCGGTGAGCGTCGATGTACACGCCGCGGCCCGATCTAGTCTGGCCATCTTGTACGCCCACGTGAAGGGCACCGCCTGTTGAAGGCTGCCAAGACGACGACATCCGTGCCGAGCGCGTCCGCCGAGGAGGTACCGGCGATTCTCAGGGCGGCAGGCTAATCTCCGCCATATACAGGTCCGCAGTGCCAAGGCGCGAAACACAAGGAGTGGTCGTGACAGACGAAGAGCAGACTCTGGGCCCGATCAGTTACCTGATCGTGGAGTTCCCGGGAAACAAGATGACCGGTGAAGGATTTCCGATTCTGATTGACCTGGTTGACCGCGGTTTGATCCGAATCCTGGACCTGCAGTTCGTCACAAAAGGTGCCGATGGTTCGGTCCAAGCCGTGGAGTTGATGGACCTCGATCATGACGGCACGTTCGACGTCGCATTGTTCGAAGGAGCCACCTCGGGGATGATGGACGACAGTGACGTCGCCGATGCGGCCGCGGCGATCGAACCGGGATCGTCGGCGGGAATCCTCATCTTCGAAAACCGTTGGGCTACGTCATTTGTCGACGCCCTGCGCCGCGGCGGCGCCGAGCTGGTCGCGGCGGGATACATTCCTCTGGACACGCTGGCCGCATCGCTCGACGCCACCGAGACAGCCACTTCCTGATCGACGAAGGAGACAGACACATGCCAGGACTGCTTCGAGGTGTAGCCCGGACGGCCGTGGTCGCCGGCACCGCCACCGCCGTATCCAATCGGGTTTCTCGCCGTCAGGCCAACCGCTGGGCTTCCCAGGACGAGCAGGCCAATTACGAGCAGCAGCAGCAGGCCCCACAGCCGGCACCGGCTCCGGCTGCTCCTGCGGTCGATCCGATCGCCCAGCTCAAACAGCTCGCCGAGCTCCACTCGCAGGGCATCCTGACCGACGCCGAGTTCGAAGGGCAAAAGGCCAAGATCCTCAACTCCTAACCAGGCAGCCCTGCGGTCACGACGTGCTCTTCCTGTATCGCCCCAGGCAGACCTGGATGCCCTACCGGCTGCCGCGGCAGCGGACGGAGCAAGCTGCCTACAACCGGCACCTTCAGGACCAGTTTGATGCGACCCGGCGGGTGCCTCCATCAGGGTCCCCGCCAAACAGTCCGGCCAGTCCGCAGCCGGCACCCGGCGTGGGCCTGACATCGACTGAGGACCTGGCGGCACGGCTCAGAGACGTGGCCCAAATGCACACCGATGGCGTCCTCAACGACGAGGAATTTGCCGCGGCCAAGGCCAGGATACTTGACCCACCCCCAGCTGGGCCATGACGACGAACCAGGCGCGTGCTGCCGTTTTGGTGCGAGCGCTACGCGCCAGCATCACTGGCGATAGTGCAGCGGTCAAAGAGTTGTACACCGACGACGTGAAGGCCTGGGCCCCGGCCCTGACAGCCTCATCTGCTGCTGAGCTGGCCGCCGAGTTCGAACGACGTGACGACGCTTTCTCGAATATCGACCTGCGGGTCTTTCCCCTCGACGTCGGCGGCGAGTACGCCTGCGTCGAGTGGGCCGTCTCCATGACTCACTCCGGTCCGCTCACGCTCACGGACGGGCTGGTCATAGAAGCAACCGGTTTAGCTGTCACCATCAATGGTGCCACCGTCGCTGAGTTCAGCGGTGATCGGATCTGCTCGTTCCGGCAATACTGGGACGAGTTCACTGTCCTGGAACAGCTCGGACTTCTCGCACCTGGCTAAAACGATCGGGTGATGGGGACAACTTTTGTCATCCCGAGCCCATCGGCGGACCAGACCGAACTGGGTGAGGGAGCGCTCCCGCGGGTCGGGCGCCGCTGCGCTCAGCACCAAAATGACCCCGCAACGGGTGAGGCAGGCGGAGTGCTCGTGCCGCAAAGTGAAGGCGCAATCCACCCCCGGACGTCGCACAGCGGGTAGCTTCAGGACCGCTGACCAAACACGATTGGAGGACTACCGTGCTGGCGTATTCGTACCCACTCCTGGGTGCCTTCTGGACCCTGCTTTGGTTGTTCTTGTGGATCATCTGGATCTTCATTCTCTTCCGGGTCATCATCGACATTTTCCGGAGTCAGGACCTGGGAGGGGGGGAAAGGCTTTGTGGCTTATTTTCGTGATAATCTTGCCGTTCCTGGGCGTGTTCATCTACCTCATCGCCCGAGGCAAGGACATGGGCAGGCGGGATGTCCAGCAAGCCCAGGCCCAGGAGGAGCAGTTCCGGACTTATGTCCAGCAGACCGCGGCCGAGAGCTCGAGCCCGGCCGACCAGCTCGCCAAGCTGGCCAACCTGCGCGATCAGGGTGTCCTTACGCAAGCCGAGTTCGACCAGCAGAAGGCAAAGATTCTCGGCTGAATACGTCAGAGATCGCGTCGGGTCGACAGCAAGATTGCGACGTTATCAGACCGATTCCAGGGCGCCTTCGTGCGCCGCTACCGTGCCATCGGCGATGGCCTTCTCGAGGGTCTGGTGGTCGCGCTCGGTCTGATCGGCGTAGGCGCTGGCGAAGCGGGCCAGCGCTTGAGGTAGGGCGTCGCTGCGACCCATGTACGATGCGATGGCGATACGGTCGCCTGAGCGGGCATGTGCCCGGGCGAGCGTCCACCCGCAGAGCTGGGCGTAGATGCCGAGCCCATCCGGCAGCATGATGTCGACGTTCGCCGACACCTTGCGGTCCCAGAGCTGCCGCACGTAATAGTCGTGCGGGCGGCCGTCAACTCCTTGACTGATGCGATGCCAGCCCAGGAAAATGTCGCTGGCAGCTTGCATCATGCGTTGACCTTCCACGACCCGTTGGCCCTCATTGTTGTAGGCACTTTTTCCGACGAACCGTTCCAGCACAGAGGCCTCGGCCTCCTTGACCTGGAGTATCAAGGTGTCGTCGTTGGCGCCACCGACAAACAGTGCCACCCAGGCGCGGGTACCTACGCTCCCAACGCCCACCACTTTCCGGGCCAGGTCGGCGAACCGGTAGGACTCCAAGAGGTGCCGGCGATCGCCTTGCAGAGTTCGTCGGTAGCTGCGGATGGTCTGCCGGATCCAGTCCTCGGTCCCTTGGGCTTCCATCAGGTCGCTGTACAGTTCGTTGACGGGGACAAGCAGAGGCGGATCCGAGATGAAATGCAGGCCGTCGGCGTCCGCCCGTGTGAGCTTGGATCGGGCCTTGATCTGGTCTTTCGAGGAGGCCTTGGCGACGGCGCGCTGGAACTCCTTTAGTCTTCTTGGGTCTGCTGCCGCACCCCACCGCTGAATCACCCCGTTGACGTCCAGTCGGGCGTACCACACGTCCAGGCTCGACATGCCGGCGAACTCGCGGATTGCCTGCTGGTACGCCTGGACGCCTGCAAGGGTGATGCGGCGCGCCGTCTGGCTGTCGAACTCGCGCCCGTGGGCGGCGACCTCCAAGCTGGCCGCGAACCGCTTCAGGTCCCATTCGAAGGGCCCGGGGAGCGTCTCGTCGAAGTCGTTGACGTCGAAGACGAGGTCTCGCTCCGGAGACGCGAATCCACCAAAATTAGATAGATGGGCGTCTCCGCAGAGCTGCACCATCAGGCCGGAGTGGGGTGCCGTAGCGAGATCGGCGGCCATGGGCAGAGCGGCGCCGCGGTAGTAGGCGAACGGCGACGCGGCCATGCGGGCGTGGCGTATCGGCACCAGTTCTGGCACCCGGGTTTGGGCCTGCTCAGCGAGCAGGTCGAGCGGATATAGCTTGCGCCGGCTCGGGGTCCAGTCGGCGTGCTGTTCCCGAGGCAGTGCGGCGCGGGCCGCCTTACCACTAGCTGCTCGCTCCGCCGGGCTCGGATGCTCCACTGTCTTGGCCATCGGGCGCTCCTTCTCAACCACGGGGTAGCGGGTACCTTTGGAGGTTAGGCGGGCGAGGCGCATCCGCGCCGACTGCACCCCGGCGGGGGAATCCGGCCCCTTGACTGGCTAACCTCAGCCCGGTGAGGATTGGATTGAGCGCCGGCGCGTCGACAGCAGAGCGGGCGATCGAACAAGCCGAGGACGCCGAACGGGCTGGCTTCTCGAGCCTGTGGTACCCCGGAGCGGTCAGCGGTGATCCGCTGATCCAGATGGCCCTGGCGGGCCGGGCCACGGCTCGCGTCGAACTGGGCACGTCGGTACTGCAGACGTATCCCTGCCATCCCACGCTGCAGGCTGTGCGCATCCAGTCACTCCACGCGGCAGTCGGACGCCCCGTTACGCTGGGCGTCGGTCCGTCTCATCGGTTAGCGGTGGAGCGTCTGGGGCTGTCGTACGACCACGTCGGGAGGGACACCGAGCAGTACGTCAAAGCCTTGGCACCGCTGCTCGGCGAGGGCATCTCACTGCTCCTCGCCGCGCTCGGGTCCCGTCTGCTCCGGGTCGCCGGCGAGCACGCGGACGGCACCATCTTGTGGATGGCTAATGCCCGGGCTATCGAGTCGCACGTCCGGCCCCGGATCACCAAAGCCGCTGCCGAGGCGGCGCGCCCGGCGCCGCGCATCGTTGCCGGCATGCCCGTGGCGGTCCACGACGACGAGGACGAGGCCCGCCAGGCCGGAGGCGAGCAGTTCTCCATTTACGGCACCCTGCCCAACTACCAGCGGATCCTGGCTCACGGTGGGGTCGGTTCGCCTGGCGAGGCGCTGGTCGTTGGTGACGAAGCGACGGTTGAGCGCCAGATACGGGGATTCTTTGCGGCCGGGGCCACCGACTTCTGGGCGGCGCCGTTTCCAGCTGGCGCCGACCGGGCCGCCTCCCGGGCCCGGACCCGGGCCCTTCTCGAGAACCTGGCCCGGTCTTAGGCTACCCAGCGAGTGAGCGGTCGATTTCGAGGGGGATCCGAGCGCGCCTCGACTTGCCGTCCGGCCACGAGGTCAACGACGACGCAGCCCGGTTGACCACGGCGTGAGTCCGCGGTGGCTCCGGGATAGACCGTCAGTGGTACGTCGCGAACCACCTGGTGGGCGTGCACGTGGCCCAGGGCAACGTAGTCGGCATCGAGGGTGTCGATGTCCTCGACAAGGATCGGCGAGGACCTTCCGAGGTCCATTTCGTAGCGGAGCGCCAGACCGTGAGCAGCAACGACACACCACCTGCCGTCCACCCTGCCGGGGTAACCCTGCAGGGGACGAAACGACGGTTCGTGCTCCACCATGGCCCGACCCCATACCAGCACGTCGGTGCCCGGGACCTCGACCGTCGCGCCGTCCGGGTCGTCGAGAAAATGCACCTGCCGACAGCGGGACGAGGCCGCGAAGCGGTGGTGCACGGACGCCTCGTTGAGGGAGTCGTGATTACCCACAATCAGCACCACCGGTCGTTGGGCCCGGTCGAGCTGTTCAGCGGTCCATTCGAGGATCGGGTCACGGACCCGGCTGTGGTCAAAGAGGTCACCGGTGATGAGTACCAGATCGACGTCCAGTTCGATGCTCAAGTCGATGGCGGCAGCGAAGGCGCGCTGACTCAAGCCGCCATCTGCCTGCTCGAGATGGCAGTCCGACGTGTGTAGCAGCGTCGCATGCCGCGGAACACCCACATTCCAAGCATAGGTCCGCCATCCCGGGATTGCCCAGCCGGGCCACCGCGTCCAGGTGGGACGCCGGCCTGGGGGGCTTCAGGCCCGGGCTTTTTCGAGGACCGAGTCGCGCCGGCGCAACTGCGCAGCGGCGGACGCGCTGTCAACGGAAATGATCTGGGCGCCTCGGGCAGCGAGGTTCGCCCCGGCCAGCACCGACGCGGTGGGCCTGTGCCAGAAGCCCATCACGACGGTTCGAAATAGAAAAGAGTCCAGTCGGGAGTCGCCTCTTCGTAGCGAAGCTCGACCGGCATGCCAATCCGGACGTCGTCGGGCCCGACCCTCCGTAGATTGCTCGCCATGCGAAACCCTTCGGTCATCGTGACATGGCTGATGATATACGGGGCCTCCTCCTGGTAAGCGGGGGTTGGTCCCCGGTGAACCACGGTGTAAGTGTAGATCTCACCCGTACCTGCAATCGCTGTCCAGGTAGAGGAGGACGATAGGCACTTGGGGCACCGCTCCTTGGGTATGAACCGGAAGGTTCCGCAGTTGTCACACCTCTGAACTGCCGCCTTACGGTCGCGTAGCGAATCCCAAAAAGGCATTTGCCATTCGGGGATCCCCTCCGGCAAAAACTTGGTGTACTTGTGCTCGCTCATCGTCATCCTCTCGCCAGAACGGCACCAAAGTGCATCTGTAGAGCTCCGCCCAGACCGTGCATGTATCCGATCTTGGCATCCGCAACTTGCCTCGGGCCCGCCTCACCGCGCAACTGCAAGGTCATCTCGATCAAGGAAAACAGGCCGCATGACCCGGCGTGGCTGAACGAGAGAAACCCGCCCGCCGTATTAGTAGGCAGGCGCCCGTCGATCCGAAGGGCGCCCTTTTCGCAGAAGGGCCCCCCTTCACCCTTTGCACAGAAACCGGCGTCCTCCAAGACGATCGGCACGGCAATGGTGAAATGGTCCGATATGCTCGCCACGTCGACGTCCTGGCGAGTTACGCCGGCAATCGAGAAGGCGGTGTCCGCGGCCACGCGGCCCCCATCGAACGCGGTCAGGCTTGACAGACCGTTCGGATCGATGTGGCTGAAGCCCTCGCCATAGCCGATCAGTGTCACCGGGCGATGTCTTCCGGCGGTCCGCACATTCTCTGCCGTTGTGACGACCACGGCGCCGCCCCCCTGGTTGACTGCACAGCAGTCGAGAAGGTGGAGCGGAGAAGCAATCATGCGGGACGTGACGACATCTTCGACAGTAATTTCTCCGCGGGACCCGTAAACAGACAGCGGATGCAGCGTTGCACCATGGCGCTGCGCGACCGCCACCTCCGCCAAGTGCTCCGACGTGGTGCCATATTCATGCATGTGTCGGGTGGCGATGATGGCATAGTCTGACACCCTCGTCGTGCCGAACGGGTATTCGTACGGACCGCTGAGCTTGGCCATCATGGCGACCGCTTCATTGCGGTTGGCGCTCGTATACCCTTCGCCCCGGCCACCGACGGCGTTGACGATGAGAACGGCTTCCGCCAGGCCCGTGACCACTGCGTACACCGCGAGGTTGAAACCGGCGGCAGAGGCGGCCGCACCGACGCTGCTGGTGGCGTGGAAACGGATGGGGCGGCCCAGAACATCTGCCAACCCGGATGGGGAACCACCCCGTCGGAGACCAACGCCGTCCGGTCCGTTGCCGACGAGCCCGTCGATCTGGCCGATAGAAATGCCTGCGTCCTCACAGGCACCCAGGGCGCACTCCCACCACAGATCTATGGCACTCCGATCACTCAGGTCACCTTGCTCGGTTTCGTAGACCCCCGCAACGGACGCCTCTCTCTGTGCCCTCATCGTACGCGTATCCAGTCTCGATCGGACTCGTCAGCATGCACATTACTCTCAGCAGACTTTGGGGCTCCAACTCCGTCTGTCACCGTCAGCCGTCATCTGTTCGATAACTGTTATACAGAATTTCGCCGGGCCTCTCCCCGTAGGTACCATCCCTTCTAGAGCCGAGAACCCAGGCGAAGCCAGCTACTATGAAGTCGACTCCCAGTTCAGCTGCCCGAAAAAGAGGTCGCAGGCTGAGCGCTCCCTCGACTTCAGAAGTCCCTACACTGCGCCCGGAGAAGCCCTAATGCCCGAGACAGTCGTGCCCCGCGTAAGCCCACTACCTGAGGCGGAGTGGACGAAAGCCCAGCTGGACCTCGTGGCCCGATTCGTTCCTGATGGCCGCGTTGACCCGCTAGTCGCCACTCTATTGCACGTCCCCGAGATCGCCGAGGCGGTGCTGCCGATGACCCGCTACGTGACCGGTGAGTCGACGCTGTCGCCACCTCACCGCCTGGCGCTGGGCCTGCGCACCGCCTGGCTGGAGCGCAGTGACACGTTGTGGAGCGCCTACGCGGCCGAAGCGACAGGCGAACTCGCGGGACTGGTGCCGCTCGCCGTAGGTCGGGCTGATACGGCGAACGGAGAATACCGATCGCTCCTTGCGCTGGCCGACGAGCTGGTGCTCACCGCGTCGGTGACGGACTCGACATGGGCGGACCTCGCCACTGGGCACGACACCACCTGGTTGATGGATGCCGTCGAAACCGTAGCCCACGTGTCGTTTTTGTCCTGCTTGGCCCGGTCGTTCGGCGTCCAACCGGCCTCTCCGGCGTCTGCCCCGCCGCCCACGGAACGCCCGATCCTTCCCCAAGCTGAGCCCGCGCTTACGTCGGCGCGAGTCGAACCGGTCGAGGGGGACGACATCGCCGTCTTACGTACGTTTGCTCGCCACCCCGACATGGCCGCGGCGCGTCGACCGCGCGCCAGGTTTATCAATGCGGTATCGACCTTGACACCTCACGACCGGGAGACGCTGATCCTGCGTATTGGTTGGGACTGCCAGTCGGAATACGAATGGGCGAAGCATGTGGGCAGCGTCGGACACGCCCGCGACCACGGCGTCGAGCCTGCGCTCGTGGCCGCCGGGCCGACCGCGCCGGGTGTCTCCGACCGGGATGCCCTGCTCATGCGGGTGGCAGACGATCTCTACCAAGACTCGATGGTGTCCGACGACAGCTGGAACGCCATTCTCGAGCGCTACGGCCTGGCGGGGGCGATGAGCGCCGTCTTCACGTCCAGCTCATATCGATCTACGTCCATGTCGCTCAATGCGTACGGCGTCCAGCTCGAACCAGGTGACGAGAGGTTCCCTGTCGGGGCGGGATGACGCAGTGTCTATCCCATACCACTCGTCAGGAGCGAGCCAGTAAATGGTGTGACATGTCTCCTCTGAACCTCGAGTTCGCGGCTCGTCGCCTCCAAATCCATTCCCCATCCACTCGCTCGAACTCATCGTCGTACCAACCGGAGAAGATGCATTCGATATGGCCCTCGATCAGCTGAAAGACGAGGATGGAGGTCCACGCTACCGCCCGGCCCTTCGCCTCGTCGATGTCAAGAATGACGTTGGGGTTAATGTGAGTAGTTTTGGGAGTCCCGTCTTCATAGCGCCGCAGATTTTCGGTGAAGAAGTCGCCAATAGCCGTTCCGGGAAAATTACCCATTTCCGTCTCATATACGCCGTGGGCAAAATGTTGACCGACGGCCTCGAAATCGCCTGCATCTACGTTTTTCGAGTATGAATAGATCAGATTCAAGATCGCAGTCCGGTCATCCATAATCCCCATCACCCTCCTGACAGTTCGTAGCCCGGCTTCTCACCAATACTTGCCTCCTGGCTGGAGGCGATGGATGCTATACCATATCGTAGACTTTCGACGTTCGGCCAGCCGGCGGGATGCGGCTGCTCAGAAGAGCGAGTTGAACCAGGCCAGCTCGGACGTAAGAAAAGCCAGACGATCCTGGCGAGGTATCCGGATGCGCACCTCGAGCTCATAAACACCGCGGTAGCCCGCGTCCTGAAAAGCACGAACCAGCTCGTCGACCCGCACGTCGCCCGCCCCGAGGGCCGCCCGCTCGTAGCGCATGTCCGCCAGGGCCGCGGGATTTACGTTGGTGACCTGGACCAGCTTGATCAGGTCGACGTAGCGGCGAAAGTCGGCGACGAAGTCGGGGTCCCAATACGTGTGGCCGGTGTCGACCATGAGGCAAGCGCCCGGAATGCCAGCTACCAGGGGGGCAGCTTGGCGGACCGTATGTACCCACGCATAGTGACGCATCACCGGGTGGATCGGCTCGATCGCCAATAACACCCCTGCCTCGGCGGCACGGGGACCCATGTCCTCGAACCACTCGCGTGTCCGCTTGCCTGCCTCCTCGTGGGTGAGATCGCCGAGCGTGCCCGGGTGCAGGCCCACGACCGGGGCACCGAGAGTGGCGGCAATCTCGATGCTTCGCAGCACCAGATCGCGACTGCCCGTACCAACCGGTTCGGCCCGTGTGCCCGCCAGCGCAGAGAGCGACAGGCCCGCGTCAGCGAGGATCCGAGGGGCCTTCTCCAGGCCGGCTGCTTCTACCTCGTCGACCATCCCCTCCATCATCGTGTAGCCGGCGGCCGCCGCCAGCTCGGCGTCGGACGCCAGATCACCGAGGCGCACCGCGCCTTCGCAAACTGACAAAATTGGACGATTTTCAGCCATGTCCGTAAGTCTGCCAGATTCGGGTCGCCGCCTGCGGCGCAGATCAGTCCGTCGCCGCATCCCGAAGCCGTAAGGTTGCGAATGCTCGACAAACTAGGAGGAAGGCGCTCGTGGAGCATCGACGAATAGGAAGTTTGCAAGTATCGGTCATCGGCCTCGGCTGCAATCAGTTCGGTCAGAACTGCGACGAGCAGGCGACAGATGAGATCGTCAGCGCTGCGCTCGACGCCGGGATCAACTTCTTCGATACAGCTGACGAGTACGGCGACGGGCTCAGCGAGGAACTTCTGGGCAAAGCGCTGCGTCGCCGACGCGATGAGGTCCTCATTGCCACCAAATTCGGTCACCACATGTTCGGCGATCCCGAGCGAGGGGGCGCGGGCGAACGGTGGATCCTCCAAGCAGTCGAGGACTCGCTGCGCCGACTCGGCACCGATCGGATCGACCTGTACCAACAGCATTTTCCCGATCCCGCCACCCCCGCCGAAGAGACCATGAAGGCCTTGGACCGCTTGGTCCGCGACGGCAAGGTGCGAGAGATCGGATGTTGTAATCTCACCTCCGCAGACATCGACCAGCGGGCCGACATCGCCCGGCAGCTCGACATCAGAGCTCTGGCCAGCGCTCAGAATCGCCTGAACTTGCTGCGGCAGGAGGTCGTAACCGACTTGGTGCCGGCGTTGCAACGCCACAACATGGCGTTGATTCCCTATTTTCCGCTCGCCGCAGGGATGCTGACAGGCAAATACAAGCGCAACGAGCCATTACCCGAGGGGACTCGCCTGGCGAGCCGTTTCGTCGAACCTGCCCAAGCCAGACGCATTATCGAGCGCGACGGGGCTCGAGTGGAAGCCTTGTCGCAGTGGGCTCTCGACCGAGACCACGAGCCCAGCGAACTGGCAATCGCCTGGCTCGTTGCCAATCCTGTCGTGGCGACTGTCATCACGGGCGCGACTAGCCCAGCCCAAATTGCCATGAACGCCGGCGCGTCCGGGTGGCAACTCAGCGAACAGGACGTCGCAGCTGTAGCTGCTCTAGGTCAGGGCGACACACCACTCGAGACTCTGCGCTGATCGCCAGGGTGCCTGTCGTCGCTGGGGGCGCGGCGCCACGAAACCAGCTGCCAAGTTCACCGGTACCGGGAGCCCCCCGCCAGCAGGCGGTCGCGGCGGCAATGTTTCAGTTGCCGGGGCGGGCGGACGCTGAGCGGGTAACCGCGCTGTCGCTCAGGTGTCCCATTCCAGGGGGAGGTAGGTCATGGCCAGCACCCCGCCGGTATAGGTGATCTGGCTGTAGTCGGCGACGCGGTAGTCGGGGATGGCGGCGTGCCACTCCTGCAAGGCCACGCCCAGCTCGTGGCGGGCCAGGTGGGAGCCCAGACAACGGTGCGATCCGACCGAGAAGGCCATGTGCTTGTTGTTGGTGCGGGTGAAGTCGAGGGTGAGGGGGTCTTCGAACACGGCGCTGTCCTGGTTGGCCAGGCAGATCATGGTCGTGACCCGCTCGCCTTTCTTGATGTGCACGCCGTGGAACTCGACGTCGTGGGTGGCCCGGGCACCGTTTTTGGCCACGGAGGGGAACACCCGGAAGAATTCCTCCACCGCCGCGGAGATGGTCTCGGGCTGCTCGATGATCTGCCGCCTCTGCTCGGGGTGTTGGGCGAGGTAGCGCAACGTCCAACCGATGTTGGACGGCAGGGTGTCCAGGCCCCCCAAAAACACCGTCGATGCCAGGTTGACCGCGGCGTCCATGGCGATCGGCTGGCCGTCTATCTGGCTGTGGGCGATGCCGTTGAGCATGTCGTCCTGGGGGTGCTCGCGGCGGCGCTCGAGCTCGTCTCGCATGATCTCGCGGATCGACGCCCACGCCGGCATCTTGTGCTCGTCGCCATGCAGATACGTCTCGGCCAGGTTGCGAAACTCTTCGCGACGCTCCTCGGGCAAACCGTAGAGGTCCCCGAAGATCGTGATCGGATACCGCCGGGCAAATTCCGTCACCACGTCGCAGTGGCCCTTGTCCTTGAACCCGGCGATGAGGTCCCGGCACACCTGGTGCATCCGGGGCTCGAGCGGGTCGATCTTGGCTGCTGTCATCAGTGGCAGGATCACCGAACGCTGTTTTGTCTGCTCCGGCGGATCGAAGTGCGATGGCATCAGCGGGTGGTCGTAAGCCAGCTTGGGCTCGGTGTGGGTGAAGGTGCGCGGATCTTGCTGGATCTGCCGACACTGGTCGTAGCGAGTCACCACCCAGGAGCCGTCGTCGTCATCGGTCCAGAATGGGTCCATTTCCCGAGCCTGGAGGAAGGTCTGGTACGGGTCGCTATCCAGTACCCGGCGATTCTGAAGATCAAAGTCACGCACTGGACGACGATCGACGACGGTCATCTTGACCCCAATCCTTCTGTTGGACTCCACATCAGACGCGTGAATGGTACCACCGACAGGGTCAAGTGCCAGCCGCACGGCGGTACTCCGGCGTCACCCGGCCGACCCGGGTCTGCAACCGCGGACGAGGCGTGCCCTCCCTTCGGCTCACTCGCGGTGCCTGGTTGCACATTTGCCAACTCCGACCGAAGGCCGCTTTGGCACCAGGGATCGCCGCGGACGGAGACATTATGCTCTGGGACGTTGGCCCATCGGCTGGGCTGCTTTATCGACGAGCGAAACTCCCAGGAGATGCCAGTGACCGACGCATCGAGGCCCGCCCCTCCGTTCATGTACCGCTATGTGGGCGCCCGGTCCCACCCCGGTACCGGCGATACAGCTGATGGCACGCTTCGGGTTCGTGCCGATTTGCGCGGCCCAAACGGGCTGTTCGCGTCTCCGCTGGCCATATTCTTCCACGATCTGTCGGGTATCGCAGTGGTTCGTTACGCCCCGTTGGTGGTGCCGATTCAGGTCAACGTGCGGGTTCGTAGCTCCGCAGGCGCCGCCGAGGAGCTGGTCGGGCACTGCGAATTGACGCGGCGGGGCCGATCGATCATGGCGAGCGAAGCTCGCATGTACGACCCTCGGCATCCCGGGCGCGTCGTCGCCTTCGTCACCGCCACCTGGTTCAACACCGGGAGTGCTCTCGATGTCCCCGAAAGTCGTCTCGTCGGACCGGGTACCGTCGAGGACGACTCGGAGTCGATCGAACTCGCCGACTCCATCCTCGACGCCATCGGCGCGGCGCCACGAGCCGACGGGCGAGGCCTGGACCTGGATGAGGTGGCTGCACCTCACCGGGAGACGGCGGCCCTGGGCGGACCGGCATCGGGGACCCTGCACGCTGGCGCCCTGCAGATACTCGCCGAGGGCGCCGCCTTCCAGGTCGCCGGGGGGAGCGCCGGAAGGAGCGCTCTGGCCATCGAGGAGCTCTCCACCCAGTTGCTCGCCCCGGCCAGGGTGGCACCGATCTCTGCCATCGGCGAGGTGCTCGCTGTTACCGACGACGTGGTGGACTGCCGGATTGAAGTTCGCGAAGAAGGCGGGTCCGGTCGCCTGGCGGCGGCAACCATTGCCAGGTTCCGGGTGGTCGGGTAGGCCCCCGATCAGACGCGAACGGTCGTGGTGTCCCTTCCCGAACGCAGCAGCGTGCCCGGCACCTCATCGGTAAACTCACCGTCGTCGATGACGCACGTGCCGTTGACGATTACGTGGCTCATGCCTCGCGCCTCCGCGTACAGGCGTTCACCGCCGCCTGGCAAATCGGCCCTGAACTCGGAAGGTCCTGGCTTAATTTCGAGTGGATCGAATACCAGGAGATCCCCGTAGAACCCCTCTCTCACCTGGCCCCGCCGCACGAGACCGAACTCCCGGGCGGGATCCATAGTGATGCGCCGTACCGCGTCCTCGAGAGACAACAGACGTCGCTCCCGAACGGACGTCCCCACGAAGTCGGTGAAGAGGTTAAAGCTATCGAGATCGGCGCCATGAGCTCCCGTGTCTGATCCACCTACAATCACCCGGGGGTCCAAGCAGGTCTCGATCCGCAGAGACCAACTGGCAGGATCGTCTCCATGCTTCGGGGTCGCAAACCGAGTCCGGAGACGATCTGCGACGACTATTTCAATAAATTTGTCGAACGGGTCCTGATTCTCCTCGGCAGCGATGTCTTCGACGGTCCGTCCGAGGAACAGGCGATTTGACGGAGCATCAATCACCTCGATGAGGTATTTCCTATAATCAAAGACCCAGAGCGCCCTTTCCTCGAGACATTCCTTGAGCTTCCGTCGGACTGCGGGATCCTCAAAGGCTTGAATCCTCTCACCGGTGGATCGCCCAGAACTGACCGACTCCCAGCCCGGCAGCGCTTCAAGAATGCAGCCCTGGGCAAAGCTCAGGTGCAACTGAAGCGGCACCGGAAGGGCTAGGCCGAGGAACCGGGCTCCTCGGTCCCTGGCGACAGTAGAAGCCGAAAGGCTCTCCTCCAGTTCTGCAGCTCGCGAGGTATCAATCGACATCAGGTTCCAGTTCACCATGCGTTCGCTGGCAATCGACATGGCGGTCATTCGCCTCGCCACTTCGGCTTCGGCCGGCCACCTGCCCGGTAGGTATTCCAGCGTTGTCCCGGGATAGTCGGAGACGACGCCGCACAGAGCCAACAACTCGGCGTCATCGGCCCAGCGCGAGGGGACCGGATCACCATTGCCGTCTACGTCGGTGCTTGCGTTTGACGACGAGAACCCCAGAGCGCCGGCGCTTAACGCTGACCGAACCAAGTCCTCCATCTTCTTGAGGTCGTCTGCGGTGGGCTTCCCGCCAACGGCCCGGTCGCCCATCGCACAACGGCGGACTGTGGAATGTCCCACCAGGAAGCCCATGTTTATGGGAAGGCGGCTTTCGAGAAGCGCGAGCCACTCCCCGAACGTCTCCCAGCGTCCCCAGTCAATCCCTGCCTTAAGCGAATTGACTGACATTCCCTCTACTCGGCCGAACATGGTTTGGATATAGTCGATAGCGTCCGGCGACATTGGAGCGATGCTGAAACCGCAGTTACCCGCAATAGCAGTTGTCACGCCATGAAGTGAACTCTGCGCCAGCCTATTATCCCAATGGACCTGAGCATCGTAGTGAGTATGCACATCGACAAAGCCAGGAGTGACGACCTTGCCCTCAGCCTGCAGGATACGGGTCGCCGGCTCGTCCACAACTCCGACTGCCGTAATCACGCCATCTCGGACGCCCACGTCGGCGCGTTTCATCCGGGCGCCGGTCCCATCGACTACGGTGCCGCCCCTTATGATGAGATCCAGAGTCAACTCGGTCTCCTTTCCTAAAGGCGAAGAATCGAAAGGGTTCCCGTTTACGTTTCGATTACACCAGCATAGTACGCAGGAGCGACTCGAGGCGTCCGGTGGTCAGGCGAACTAAGGTCATGGCGCCAACTCCCGACGTTAGTCGAGGGCGTGACCGTGATGACGGTCTGGCCTCGGTTCCCCGAGAGACAAGGAGTGCACCGTGCAACGTCTAGCTTCCGGTATGGGCCTCTTGGAGGCACCTGTTTACGATCCGCGCCGCGACGAGTTCTTGTTTTCGGACGCCACGGGCGGAGGTGTGTGGAAGATCACCGGTACGGGTGAGGTCGTCAACGTCGTACCCAAACGGCGTGGGGTGGGCGGCATGGCGATTGGCCGTGACGGCGGCTATATCGTTTCGGGGCGGACGGTAGCGTGGACGACCGGCCGGGAAACCAGGGATTTGCTGTCTGTTGATCCGGCTCTGGGACTCAATAGGTTCAATGATCTGACTACAGATCACGCCGGAAGAATCTATGCGGGGTCAATCGATTTCGACTTCGACCTGGAGCGCACCCCAAACGCGGGGCGCGTAGAGGTTATCGACGTGGACGGGAGCACCCGGGTAGAGGACGTAGGCTGCCTGGCCGCCAACGGGATGGGGTTTTCACCGGACGGGCGCCGCTTGTACTTCGCCGATTCGTGGCCGCGTACCATGTGGTGCTACGACGTTGCTGGCGACGGTGCGCTGTCGGGTCGGCGGCCCTTCTTGAGCTGGAGCGATGCGGCGCCCGACGGGTTGGCGATCGCCGAGGACGGATCGGTATGGGTGGCTCTGCCGAAGTGGGACTGCATCGGCGTTTATGCTCCCGACGGTCAGGAGGTGCAACGAGTTCCCGTGCCCCATCCGACTAGCGTTTGTTTTGGCGGGGACGGACTTCGCAGCCTGTTCGTCACCACCGCCGGGCCGTCTCTCGAAGCCCAACAGGGCGCCGCCTATCTCATCGATGTCGGCATAGCTGGCCTGCCTCTCGCTCCGGCCGCCGCATGACGATGACGCACCGTTCCAAGGTGATCCGCGGCGCGCCTTCCCGGACGGCCACTCTGCGAAGTCCCGATTGCACCCGAGTGGTCGTCGCGATTGTCCCAGTCGGGTAGAGAACTCACAAACCGGACGGATTTCTCGAAATTGATGTATCAGCCTGCCGCGACCCTGCCTCGGAGATAGCGCATGACTGCCACTCTTCCTCGACGGCACGGAGCGTCCTGAGGCCATGCCGGTTTCCAGCCTGGCCGTGAACGTGTCCTCCGGGCAGGACCTCTCGCTTGCCCATACCCTGTCGACCTCGGTTACCATCACCAACCCCGTCGGGGGCAAGAAGGGTCAGAAGATCCTCTTCCGACTCACGCAAGGTGGGGGAGGTTCCAACCTGGTCACCTGGGGGAGCGCCTACGACTTCACCGCCGGTCTGGCTGCTCCCATCCTCAAGACCGACGCCGGGCAGCTTGACGTCTTGGGGTTCATGTACAACTCCAACACGGGAAAATGGGCGTACGTCGCACGAGGTGACCATGCCGGCTCCCTTCTGCCATCTCAATCCTGGAAGGCAGCCACCCCTGTATACCTGGGTACCGCAGGTCGCAGCCCCCGGGGTCGTCACTAGTTGCAGCACCGGTCCTCACCGGACTTCTGACCAGGTCTCGTGCTGGCGACCGCCCGTATCGGTTCCGCCAGCCACTGGACAGCCTTTCTCATAGAGAACCCGTACGCATCAGCTCTGTGAGGCCGGCCATCCCCGGCCGGCGATTGGGCCGTCCCTCCCCTATTCCAGCAGCCGCCATGCCGACGACCAGTGGTACGCGACCACCCCGATGTGGTCGCGAGCCTACGCCAAACTGTTCTCGGCCGCTGCTGGTGTTGCAACTGACTCGTGATATATCAGGTCGTCGTGATTGTCCGGCACGCCCGCCAGGCACGGCACCCCTGTTGACCGACCCGTGGGCCCTTCCCGCTGAAAGGAGATCTCTGTGACCAATCCCGGAGCCGACGAGCACCGGCCCGGCGGTCGGCGGCGACGCTCGCCGCCTCGCCCGGTCGAGGTGCTTTCCGTGGAGACCCTGACACCCCGGCTGGTCTCGGTCCGCTTCGCGGGGCCCTCCCTAGAGGGATTTCACGTCGATGAACCCACCTCACACATCAAGCTGTTCCTGCCCGACCCCGGACAGACCGAACCTGCCGTTCCCTCGGTTGGAACCGACGGTGCTCCGCTTCCGAACGGCGCCCGGCCCTTGGTGCGCACCTATACGCCCCGTCGTTACGACGAGGCGTCCCGGACCCTCGAAGTGCAATTCGTGTTGCACGGCACAGGCCCCTCGTCCGAATGGGCCGCCCAGGCGAAGCCAGGTGATCGGGCCGCCATCGCCGGGCCCGGCGGGAAGTTCCGCCTCGACCCGACCGTGAAGCGGTGGTGGATCGCGGGCGACGAAAGCGCTCTGCCAGCCATTGGCACTCTGCTCGACGCCTTGAACGCAGAAGCGACCGCCGAGGTACATCTCGAGGTGGCAGACAGCGATGACGAGACTCCCCTATTCAGCGCGGCTCAGGCCCACGTCGTGTGGCATCACCGAGGCGGCGCTCATAGCTGGGGGGACAAACTGCACGAGGCGGCTGATGCCGCCTCACTCGCTGATGACACCGGAGTCTGGATCGCGGGGGAAGCTACGGCGATTCGGCGTATTCGAAAGCGACTCGTCGAAGCGGGCGTTGCCGCCGCGTCCATGGTGACCAGGGGGTACTGGCGGTTGGGAGAAGCGGACCACCCAGACGGCGACTACGGCGAGGATGCCTAAGCGGGCCGCCAGCCTTGCCAGTTGGGAGCATCCGGGCGCCCGTCAGCCGCGGGGTTCCCATGGTGTTTGGTCAGGGGGCGGGCTAGGCAGAGTGGGCCGAGCCAGGCGAGCCAGAGACGAGTAGCGCCTCGATCGTGCGGCAGCATGATCCGCAGCGCCCCCCGGCCCGGCAACGCCCGGTCACGTCGTCGACCGTGGCGGCTCCGGCGGCAATGGCCGCCTCGATGACTGAACTGCTGATCCGCTCACAGTGGCAGATCACCACGGTTCGGCGACTCCCACCGCCGGAGCGGTCGACAGGTCCCGGTGAACTCTCAGAGGAGCGCCAGCTTCCACCAGGCGGGCCGCCAGACCGATGCTCACCTGTACCCGTGCCGGGGCGCGGTGGCCGATTCCGTGCACCTCGGCCCGGACCGGACCGTTACCGACGATGAGGCGAACCTCGTCGACCTGACGTAGCGCTGGGACCAGAGCGTGCACGAAGTGGGGTCGACGGCCCATGCGTCAATGTTAGGCTTCCCTATGACACATTGCAAGGGTACCTTTTCCCTCAGCCTTGGCCGCCGGTCAAGGTCCCACCTTTCGACGTCGACGTCTGCCGAGCAAGGAGTGTGCCCACATGCGTGGTGATGCCCAATTGGTCGAGATGCTCAACGAGGTACTGACCTCCGAGCTGACCGCAGTCAACCAGTACTTCCTCGACGCCAAGATGTTCGACAATTGGGGCTACGAACGGCTCGCTCATCGTTTCCGAGACGAATCGATCGGCGAGATGAAGGATGCCGATGCCCTGATGGAGCGGATCCTGTACTTGGAAGGCCATCCCAACCTGCAACGACTGGGGTCCATCCGCACCGGCGAGACCGCCGTGGAGAAACTAACCCTGGCGCACAGCGTCGAAGTAGAAGCGATCGCCCGTCTCAACCAGGGCATCGACTTGTGCACCGGACGCCACGACAACGGCAGCCGCGACCTCCTGGAGGACATCCTTGAGGGCGAGGAAAGCTTCGCCGACTGGCTCGAGACCCAACTCGAAGCGATCCGCCAAATCGGCGACACTCCCTATCTCGCCCAACAGCTGCACGACTGAAGCACCGGGCGACCTGGCTGGGCAGCCAGCGGTGGTGGTGCCGTCTGCACGGCCCGATCGGCATCGCTTGCTGGTCTCGGCTGCCCCCACTGGGAGACGGTCGAGAGCGGCATGACTCGTGCTCGCCTTGGCCCCGGCCGATGGATCGAGGTGTGGTTACAGTCGGTGGGCGTGGGTGACGACCAGGGCAGCGCCGGGTTGGTGTTGGCGGGAGGACGGTCATCCAGAATGGGCGGGTCCAAGGCCGCTCTGGAGTGGCACGGCTCGACGCTTCTGTACCGCACGGTCGCGCTGTTAACCCGGGTGGTAAGCGGGCCGGTGGTGGTAGTCGCCGCTCCCGGCCAGGACCTCCCGGCCCGGCCGACTGGGGTGGAGGTGGTGGAAGACCCGGTCGAGGGGATGGGTCCGATGCAGGGGATCGCCACCGGCCTGGCCGCCGTGGCCGAACGGGCTAGCCGGGCGTTCGTGTGCTCGACCGACCTGCCCTTTTTGCATCCGGCGTTTCCCAACGCCGTGCTTCGCCTCATGCAGCGGAGCTCGGAGGCCGGCCAGGAGGTGGATGTGGTGATGCCGGTGGCCCGGGGGTTCCGTCAACCCTTGGCCGCCGCCTATCGCACCGGGATGGCGGCGTTCATCCAGGAGCGTGTCGCTGGGGGCGATCTCCGTCCCGGCATGCTGTTCAAAAACTGCCAGGTTCTCCAGGTCGACGAGACCGGACTGCTGGCGGATGCGACGCTACGCCGGCTCGACCCTGACCTCGAGTCGGTCGTCAATGTCAACGACCCGGACGACTACGCCGCCGCCCGGAGACGGCCGCCCCCGGAAGTGGTGGTAGAGCGGTTCGGGACGCTCGCCTCCCGCGGCCGCCGGGGCCCTCGACGGGTACGGGCTGCCACGCTCGGGGCCGCGGCCAGCCGCGCCGATGTGGCCTTGGACCGTCATGTACTGGCGGCACTGAACGGGGATCAGATCACCCGTGACCCGGAGGTTCCGCTCGTCGCCGGCGACGTCGTCTCCTTTCTGTCAGCCGACGCAGGTGGCTGAAAGCGCCCGGCCGGTCGTAGCCTGAGCGTCGTGCCTCCCGGTGGGTATTTCGGACGAGCGCTGGTAATCGATGTGGAGGGCAGCTCCGTAGGGGCGGAGCCGCTCAACCTCGCCGATGAGGTGCTTCGGGCCTATCTGGGCGGGGTGGGGCTGGGCACCTGGCTGCTGCATCGTTTGGCACTGGCGGGTGTCGACCCGCTCGACCCGGCGGCCCCCTTGGCGTTCGTCTTCTCCCCGCTAGTCGGCACCCCGCTCACCACGAGCGCCAAGTTCGCGGTAGTGGCCAAGTCCCCGCTCACCGGGTTGCTTACCGATGCGCTGGCTTCGAGCCACTTCGCCATCTCGGGGAAGCTCACGGGTAACGACGCCATCGTGATCCGAGGCCGGGCGGACCAGCTGTCGGTGCTGTTGGTCGACGCCGAGGGGGTGCGCCTAGACCCAGCGCCGGAACTAGCCGGCTTGTCCGCGGCCGCAGCGGAGAAGGCCCTGAAGGACAAGCACGGGCGAGGGTGGCGCACTGCGGCGATCGGCCCCGCCGGCGAGGTGGGGGTGCGCTACGCCACCATCAGCCACGACGGCCGTCATGCTGGCCGAGGAGGTCTGGGCGCAGTGCTCGGCGCCAAGAACTTAAAGGGGATTTTGGTCAAGGCGGGCGGCCGCTGTCCGGTGGACGACCCCCAGAGCGTCCTGGCCGCGGCTCGTGACCTGCGCGAGCGGAGCTTCGGCCCGGCCACCGAGAAGTACCGGGAGCTGGGCACCCTAGCCAACCTGCTGGCGTTCAACGCCGTATCCACCCTGCCCACCCGGAACTTCACCGCCGTCACCTTCGACGAGGCACCCCGCCTCGCCGCTGAGGAGCTGGCCGGGATGCGGGAGGTTGCCCGCAGCAGCTGCGCGTCCTGCTCGATCGGCTGCGAGCACATCTACTCCCGCAAGCAGGGCGGCGAGCAGCGGCTCGAGTACGAGAACGTGTTCGCGCTCGGACCACTGTGCGGCGTGTCCGACCCCGAGCAGGTGATGGCTGCTAGCGCCCGCTGCGACGAGCTGGGGGTGGACACCATCTCGGCCGGGGGAACGATCGCTTGGGCCATGGAATGCGCGGAGCGAGGACTGATCGACGAACCTTGGCTGCGTTTCGGCGACGGCGCGGCCCTGCTGAGGGCCCTGGACGCCATCGGGTCCCGAGAACCGGGTCTGGGTGAGCTGCTGGCCAGCGGTTCCCGTCACGCGGCCGGAGTGGTCGGGCACGGCTCGATCGAATTCGCCCCGCAGGTCAAGGGCTTGGAGATGCCCGGTTACGAACCCCGCACCCTCCAGTCCATGGCGCTGGGCTTGGCGGTCAACGCCCGAGGCGCCGACCACAACCGCTCCGGTGCCTACGAGGCTGACCTATCGGGGGAAGTGGACCGCCTCCACGGCGGCAACGCCCACGTGGCCGCGGCCATCAGCACCGAAGACCGGGCGGCGGTGATGGACTCCATGATCCTGTGCAAGTTCCTCCGCGGCGTATTCACCAACCCTTTCGCCGAGTGGGCCGCCCTGCTGGCCCCCGTCACCGGATGGGACATCGACGCGAAGGAGCTCGAGGCGACGGCCCGGCGCATCGTCCTGATCAAGCGGGTGTTTAACCTGCGGGAGGGAGCGACCGCCGCCGCCGACCGGCTCCCCGCTCGCATGCTCGAAACCCCGGTGCCGCTGGGGTCGGGCCGGGTCGCGGCTCTGCCAGCCGAACGCCTCCAAGCCATGGTGGACCGGTACTACCAGGCCCGCGGGTTGGACGGGGAGGGCCGGCCAGAACCGGCCGACTTGGTGGACCTTCTCCTAGACGGGTGACTGGTCGCGACCCGGAACGGCGGCCAAAGACCGCGACGGAGCTTGTAAGGGTGGGGCAGTACGCTCGGCCCGGTCAGGCCAGCCGACCGAGAGAGGAGATGACCACCGTGTCCGCAGCAACCGCTGCCGTTCGGACCGTCACCCTGGAGATCGACGGAATGCCGGTCACCGCGCCCGAGGGCACGACGATCTACGCCGCCGCACAGGCCGCGGGGGTCGACATCCCGGTGCTGTGCCACGACGAGCGATACGACCCGGTCGGCGTGTGTCGGATGTGCGTCGTGGACACCGGCGGACGGGCCTACGCCGCCTCCTGCGTCCGGCCTTGCGAAGAGGGCATGAAGGTGACGACGATCAGCCCCGAGCTGGACCGGGCCCGGGCTACCCTGACCGAGCTGCTCATCTCTGACCAGCCGCCGGCAGCCGCGGACCCCAAGCAGACAACCACCGGCGACAACCTCCTGTCGAGTCTGGCGGCCGGCTTCGGGGTGTCGCGGGAAACGACCGACCTGCCGTGCGGTTCGGGCCGCGGCTCGGACTCCTCGAACCCGGTCATCAACGTCGACCACGACGCCTGCATTCTCTGTGACCGCTGCGTCCGGGCCTGCGACGACATCCAAGGCAACGACGTGATCGGTCGGTCCGGGAAGGGATATCAAACGAAGATCGCCTTTGACTTCAACAATCCCATGGGAGCTAGTTCTTGCGTCACCTGCGGCGAATGCGTCCAGGCCTGCCCCACCGGAGCACTGACGAACAAGCCGATCAATAAGGTCCCGATCCGCCCGAGGGCCGAGCTCGACGCCATCGACAGTGTCTGCCCGTACTGCGGGGTGGGCTGCGCCCTCACCTACTACGTGGACCGGGAGCGGGGGGCCATAGCCTTCGCCGAGGGGCGGGATCAACCGGGGTCCCAGAGCCGGCTGTGCGTGAAGGGCCGTTACGGCTGGGACTACGCGGCCTCACCGCAGCGGCTCACGGTGCCGCTGATCCGGATCAACTCCGCCTACCCGAAGGGCCCGCTGTCCGCAGACGTCCGGGGTGACCAGGGGGGCGGCGGCGACCGCCGGGGCGGCCGGGATGGCCGTCCGGGCAAGGACCGGGGCCGCAAGCCGGGCGGTTTGGTGAACTACGACGAAATCCTCCCTTACTTCCGGGAAGCCACCTGGGAGGAGGCGTTGGACCTGGTGGCCCGCAGGCTGACCGAGATCCACGCCGCGGGCGGCCCAGGGGCCATCGCCGGGTTCGGTTCGGCGAAGTGTTCGAACGAAGAGGCCTACCTGTTCCAGAAGCTAATCCGCACCGGGTTCGGGACGAACAACGTGGACCACTGCACTCGGCTGTGCCACGCGTCGTCGGTCGCGGCGTTGTTTGAGGGAGTGGGCTCGGGGGCGGTGTCCACCACCTACGGGGACGTCGCCAACGCCGACGTGGTAATCATCACCGGTTCGAACCCGACGTCCAACCATCCGGTGGCCAGCTCGTTTTTCAAGCAGGCGCGCCGCCGGGGGACGAAGATCATCTATGTCGACCCCCGGGCGGCGACGGTGGCGGAGCACGCCGATCTGTTCGTGCAGCTGAAGCCCGGCACGGACGTGGCGTTCTACAACTCGGTGATGAACGAGATCATCCGGTTGGATCTGATCGACGCGGAGTTCATCGCCAACCGCACCTCCAACTATGAGGAGCTGGCCCGCACGGTAGCCGACTATCCGCCTGAGCGGGCGGCCACCATCACCGGTGTCGACGCTGACCTTATCCGGGAGGTGGCCAGGACCTGGGGTGAGGCCAGGTCGGCGATCGTTTACTGGGGGATGGGCATCTCGCAGCACACCACCGGCACCGACAACGCCCGCTGCTTGATCGCCTTGTGCTCGATCACCGGCAACGTGGGGCGGCCCGGCACGGGGCTGCACCCGCTGCGCGGCCAAAATAACGTGCAGGGGGCATCGGACGCCGGCCTGATCCCGATGTTCTACCCGGACTACCAGGGGGTAGATCGGACAGACACCCAGCGTCGCTTTGAGGAGGCGTGGGGTGCCCCGCTTAACCCAAATCGGGGGCTGACAGTCACGGAAATCATCAAGTCCGTGCTCGCGCCCGGCGGGGTCCGGGGCATGTACATGATGGGTGAAAACCCGTTCCTTTCCGATCCCAACATCAACAAGGTGCGCAAGGCCTTGGCCATGTTGGAGTTCTTGGTGGTGCAGGACATCTTCCTGACCGAGACGGCTGAGTTCGCTGACGTGATCCTGCCGGCCAGCTCCTATTTGGAAAAGGATGGGTCGTACACCAACACCGACCGGCGGGTGCAGCTCGGCCGGAAGGTCCTCGATCCGCCGGGGCAGGCTCGGGTGGACTGGGAGATCATCCAGGACATCGCTCGACGCATCGGTCTGGACTGGAGCTACTCCCGTCCGAGCGAGGTGTTCGACGAGATGGTGAGGCTCATGCCCTCCTACGAGAACCTGTCGTACGCCAACCTGGGCCGCTCGGGCAAGCTCTACCCCAACGCCGACCCTGAGCACAGTGACGGGACGATCGTGATGTTCGACGAGCGGTTCAACACCGACGACGGTCTCGCCCACCTGGTGCCGGCTCAGTGGCTGCCGGCCCGGGAGCTTCCCGACGCCGACTACCCCTTGGTGTTGAATACCGGGCGGCTGCTCGAGCACTGGCACACCGGGTCGATGACCCGACGGTCGTTCGCGCTGGACACCATCGCTCCGGCGGCCGAGGTTTACATGCACCCCAAGGACGCTGCAGACCGCGGTGTGGCGCACGGGGAGATGGTTCGGGTTCGGTCCCGACGCGGCGCCATCGAGTTGACGGTTCGGGTCAGCCACCGAGAGCAGGTGGGGAACTGCTTCATTCCGTTCCACTTCCGAGAGGCGGCGGCCAATCTCCTCACCATCGACGAGATCGATCCGGTCGGCAAGATCCCCGAGTTCAAGTTCTGCGCCGTGCAGGTCGAGTCGTTGGCCATGCCCTATCCCAAGTCGCGGTCGGCTGGGGAGTCACACGCATGACGGAGGTGTCCGCTCCTTGGGCTGATGCCCAGGCCCGGCGGGTGCCCGGGGTGGAGGGCCGAGCCGGGAAGTTTCCAGGCCCATCGCTGATCCCGGCCCTGAACGCCATCCAGGCCCGCCAGGGCTGGCTGCCGCCCGCGGAGCTCGAGGAGCTGGCCGTCGAGGCCCGCCGGCCGCGCTACGAGATCCAAGGACTGATCTCCTTCTATCCGCATTTTAGGACCGAGCCCCCGGTCAAGGTTTCCGTGCACGCCTGTCACGACCTCAGCTGCTTCCTTCACGACGGGGACGCCGGTATCGAGGCACTGCGGGAGCGGTTCCGTGACGACTCGGACGTCGAAGTGGTGGAGGTGTCCTGCTTGGGCCGCTGTGACGCTGCCCCGGCGGTGTCGGTCAACGAGCGAGCGGCCGCCCTGGCTCAAACTGACGAGCTGGTGGAGGCGGTCCGCCTGGCGGACGGCGGCCACCTGGAGCAGGCGCGTGCGCCGGGTCGAGACGATCCGTGGCCAAATGACCCCTATCCGGCCGGGTCCGGGGTGACGGAACGTTATTCCAGCCTGCGGGCGTTGCTGGCCGGGCAGCTCGACCCCGACACCGTAATCGCCACCCTCAAGGAGTCCGGGCTGCGGGGTATGGGCGGCGCCGGCTTCCCGACCGGCCAGAAGTGGGAGCTGGTTCGAACCGTCGAGCCGGGCGGCGTGAAGTACGTAGTCTGCAACGCCGACGAGTCCGAGCCGGGGACCTTCAAGGACCGGGTGATCCTGGCTACCGAACCCCACCTGGTGCTCGAGGGCCTGCTGATGGGCATGGCCGTAGTCGGAGCCGAAGAGGGGTGGGTGTTCATCCGCCACGAGTACGGCCCCGAGGAAGCGGTCCTTCGGACTGAGCTCGAAGCCCTGAGGGAGGCTGGGGTCGTCGGTCCAGACGCCTGCGGCAGCGGTCGTCGGTTGGAGGTGGAGGTGTTCGTCTCGCCCGGCGGCTACATCCTGGGCGAGGAGACGGCCCTGCTGGAGTGCATGGAAGGCCACCGAGGCGAGCCTCGGAACAAGCCTCCTTTTCCCGGCACCTACGGCCTGCACGGCCGACCGACTCTGATGAACTCCGTGGAGACCCTGGCCGATATCCCGGTCATCGTCCAGCAAGGGGCCCAGTGGTGGGCCGAACAGGGGATGGGCGAGTCGGTCGGATGGAAGTTCTTCGCCGTCTCCGGGCACGTGGAGCGGCCCGATGTGTACTGCGTTCCCATGGGTACCACAGTCGGTGAACTGATCGAGCTCGCCGGTGGAGTGAGTGACGGCGCCGCCCTGGGTGCTGTCCAACCTGGCGGTGCGTCCTCCAACTTCATCGGACCGGAGGGGCTCGACCTGCAACTCGATTTCGCCACCGCGGCGCGAGCCGGCACCATGCTCGGCTCGGGTGCGATGGTGGTGATAGCCGCGGGCACCAATCTGCTCGCCGCCTCCACCAACGTGCTGCGGTTCTTTCGCAACGAGTCCTGCGGGAAGTGCGTGCCCTGCCGGATGGGGTCTACCAAGGCGCACGACTTGTTGCGCCAGGCGCTAGACGCCGGCGCGGACGATCTGGACAGCCAGCTGCGAGAGCGGATCGTGGTCCTGGAGGAGACCATGCGCAAAACGTCAATCTGCGGCCTCGGACAGGTGGCCCTGGGCCCAGTAGTGAGCGTGCTCGGCTTGAACAAGGGCAGCGCGGCCGCCCGGCCTCAACCCCGACCCGGGGGCACACCGGGCCAACCCGACCGGTGACCGGTCGCGAGTTCTTCACAGTCAAGACGGTGGACGAAGCCCGCGCCGGCTTCCGGCCCAACCGACGCACCCCCGTACAAGTGGTGGGCTTGGCGGACGCACTGCACCGGGTTCCCGCCTCGGACATCGCCACGGCCGAGGACCTCCCCGGCTTTCCACGCTCCACCGTCGACGGTTTCGCCGTGCTGGCCTCTGACACCTACGGCTCGTCCGACGGCCTACCGTCCTACTTGGACCTGCTCGGCGCCGTGCCGATGGGCGCCGCCCCGCAGGTGGCGGTGCGCGCCGGAGGTTGTGTCGCGGTGCCGACCGGCGCGGTGCTCCCCGACGGCGCTGACGCAGTGGTGATGGTCGAGTACACCGCCGAGACCATGCCCGGAACCATAGAGGTCACCCGACCGGTCGCCCCGGGTGCCGGTCTGGTCCAAGCCGACGAGGACGTCGCCGCCGGCGAGGCATTAGTGGCCGGGGGTCGGCCGCTTCGCTCCTCGGAGCTGGGCCTGTTGGCCGCGGCCGGGGTCACCAGCCTCGAAGTGCACGCCAAACCTAAGGTGGCCATCTTCTCCACGGGGGACGAGGTGGTTCTTCCCACCACCCAGAAGCTGGCGGCCGGTCAGGTCCGCGATGCAACCGGCTCGGCGTTGGCCGGACTCGTGGCCGACGCCGGAGGAGTACCGATTTTCGCCGGCATCGTGCCCGACGAGCCGGGCGCCCTGAAAGCGGCCCTGGCTGACGCCTTGCCCGAAATCGACTTGGTGGTGGTCTCAGCCGGGTCGTCGGTCGGCGCCCGCGACGAGACGGCGGGGGCCGTGGCTGCCCTCGGGGAGATCTGGTGCCACGGGCTGGCCATCAAGCCCGGTAAGCCGACCCTGCTGGCCGACTGCGGCGGGGTGCCGGTGGTGGGGCTGCCGGGGAACCCGTTGTCGGCCCTGGTGGTATTCCGCCTGATCGGCGTCCCCTTGGTCTGGGCTCTGGCCGGATGTTTGGAGCCGCCCCCCGAGCCGAGCACGCAGGCCCTCCTGGCCCGGGACCTGGCGTCGACGGCCGGCCGGCTCGACGTGGTCCAGGTGTCAGTGCGGGACGGCCGGGCCGAGCCGCTGTTCGGTCCGTCGGCTTTGTTGTCGGTGCTGACCCGGGCGGACGGCTACGTCGTGGTGCCCGAGCCGGCTACCGGCCTCCAAGGTGGCAGCCCGGTTCAGGTCACCCTGTACCGATGACCGGATCCGGGGGAACTATCCGCGGATGACCGAAGCCAGCCCGTTCATATCCGATGTCCCCGCCGCGCAGGCCCTCGCCGCCTGGCGCCACGCCTGTACCGCCGCCGGCTGTCCGACCCGCGTCGAAGCCGTCCCCGTGCCCGTCGCGAAGGCCGTGGGCCGGGTCACGGCCGAATCGGTCTGGGCCAAGCGGTCCTCCCCGGCCTTCGACTCCGCCGGGATGGACGGCATCGCCCTGCGGGCTGTTGACACGGTGCGGGCCACCGAGACCAACCCGGTGCTGATCGAGCCCGAGCAGTTCGAAGTGGTCGACACCGGCGATCCCATGCCCGCCGGGTACGACGCGGTCGTGATGCGCGAGCACGTCCACCTGACCGCTTCCGGCCAGGCCGAACTGCGCGCCGCGGTAGCTCCCTACCAGCACGTCCGTTCGATCGGTGAGGACATCAGCGCCAACGAGCTCCTGCTGCCCGAAGGACACCGGCTCCGCCCCGTCGACGTCGCCGCGGCGGCCGCCGCCGGTGCGGTGGAACTGGCCGTACGGCGCGCCCCGAGGGTGGTGATCATCCCCACCGGCGACGAGATCCGCCCCATCGGCTCCGAGCCCAAGCCCGGCGAGATCCTGGACACCAACTCGCTGATGTTGGCCGAGCAGGCCCGCGAGGTCGGCTGCGAAGCCCGGGTGACCGACATCGTGGCGGACGACCCTGGACAGATCACCGACGCCCTTATCGAGGCCGCCGCCGACGCCGACCTGGTTATCCTCATCGCCGGATCCAGTGCCGGCCGCGGCGACTATACCGCCCGCGTGGTCGGAGCCGCCGGGACCCTGGCCGTCCACGGCGTAGCCGTCCGGCCCGGACACCCCGTGGTGCTCGGAACGGTGCAGGGTAAGGTCGGCACCCCCGTGCTCGGCGCCCCCGGCTACCCGGTCTCCGCCGCGCTCACCTTCGACATCTTCGCCGCCCCCCTCCTGGCCTCCTTGGAGGGTGCTGCCCCTCGGGAGCGGGCCACGACCACGGCGCGCTTGGCACGCAAGCTCGCCTCGGCGATCGGCACCGATGACTGGGTACGGGTCCGGCTCGGACAGGTAGAAGGCGAGGTGGTCGCCACCCCGCTGCCCCGGGGGGCGGGCGTCCTCACGTCGCTGGTGCGGGCGGACGGACTCCTGGTGGTGCCAGCCGGTCAAGAGGGGCATCACGCTGGCGAGCAGGTGCAGGTGCAGCTGCTCCGAGGCCTCGGTGAGGTGGGCCGCACCATCGTCGCCATCGGCTCGCACGACCTGATCCTGGACGTCGCCGCGTCCACGCTGCGGGCCGCCGACCCTCTCATCAGCCTGGCGTCCTCCAACGTGGGGTCTCTCGGGGGGCTGGTGGCCGTGCGCGACGGCCTGTGCCACCTGGCCGGCTCCCATCTCTTGGAGCCCGAGTCCGGCGAGTACACCCTCCCCTACGTCGACCGCCTGCTCGGCGGCGGACCGGAGATCGCCGTGGTGCGCCTGGTCCACCGAGAGCAAGGGCTGCTGGTGGCGCCCGGCAACCCCGCCGGGATTACCGGGATTGATGACCTGCCTTGCCCTGGCTTGCGGTACGTAAACCGACAGCGCGGAGCCGGCACCCGGGCCTTACTGGACTTCGAGCTGGTGCAGCGGGGCATCGACTCCGCTCAAATCATCGGCTACTCCAGGGAGGAGTTCACCCACCTGGCCGTGGCGGCGGCTGTCGCCGCCGGGCGGGCCGACACCGGCCTCGGTATCCGGGCCGCGGCGCAGGCTTTCGGGCTGAACTTCATCCCAGTGGCCTGGGAGCCCTACGACCTGGTCCTGCGGCTCAGCGTCCTGGATGACGACCTGCTCGCTCCGCTGTGGACTCTTTTGGCCAATCCCCACTTCCAGGCGGAGGTGGAGCAGCTTGGCGGGTACTCCTGCCAAGAAATGGGCCGACGGATTCGCTGAGAACGCTGGAGTCAGCCGCCGGAAAGTGCGCCTTGGAGGCTGGCGGGCGGCGTCCCCGAGACCGACACTGGTTTCATGAGGGTCATACCCGCTTTTGTCAACGCGGCCGACCCTTCAGGGCCAAGGAGGTACTCGACGAAGGCGTTCGCCCCGGACATGTGTGGGGCGTTGTTGAGCACGGTGACGGTGTACTCCGCGTGCAAGGTTGGAACGCCGGTCAGGGGGACGGTGGCGATGTTGGCGGCGGCCGCTTCCACCCCATAAAAGAAGCCGACGTCGAGTTGTCCGGCTTGGAGCCGGCCGACCAGCGTGTTCTCCGGGTAGACGTTCGCGGACTCTGTCGCCAGGGCATCCAGGGCCGGCAAGTTATAGGTCTTGGCCGCGTCCTGCAAGGCGGTGACCGTCAGCACCCCTTTGGGGTCGGTGGCCGGATCGGTACGGCCTACGAGGATGCCGGGCTTGGCCAGCACCTGGTACCAGGGCTCGGTTTTGAGGTCTTGGGCGAACTTGCTGTTGGGGTTGTAGCCCAGCACGAGAGGGGAGGTGGCGAACAGGGCGTACCACGACACCCAGTTACCATTCGAAGCCCCTTCGAGGCTAACGTTCTTCGAGGGATTGGCGCTAATGAAGACGTCTCCGACGATGGTCTTGCCCCGTATCTCGTTGGCCAGACTCCCCGAGTCACCCGACGTGCCAACAAACGTGTAGCCGGTGGCGGCGTGGAAGCCAGGTCCGATGTCTTTGGTCATAAGGTCGACCAGCGAGCCGGCGTATAGGACATCCACGGGACCCGACCCCGTCGGGGCCGCGGCGGGCGCCGAAGTCGAAGCGGCCGGCGGCGTAGTCACCGCTGAAGTGGGCGCGGTGGTCTTGCTCGAGCTGCTGCACGCCGCGGCCACAAGCAGTACTCCTGCCAATAAGACCACACCTGATAGGAGGGGCCGGCGACCGTGTAAGCGGGAGACAACTGATGTCATGCAGGAGGACTGTAGCGCACTTAGTAGTCACGCTCGGACTACCACGCGGTCGATTTCAGTGGCCCTTGCTGCCAATGAATGGAGGGTTTCTTTCGCGCCACAGCCACGGTCTGGCGGTTGTAGCCGGCTTCCCCGTCCGGGTCTGGCTAGTGGCCGCTGCTACCCGGGCTGCTCTCGCCGCCGACCGAGTAGGAGGAGGCACCAGTCCCGGCGAGCTTGCCGCCATCAACGATCAGGTACTCCTGGCGGATGGGTCGCCCGGTGAGGTGGCCCTCAAGGATCTCCCGGGTGCCGGCCGCGTATCGGGCCTGGGCGGAAAGGGTCGTGCCCGATACGTGGGGGGTCATGGCGTTGTTGGGCATCGTCCGCCACGGGTGGCTGGCCGGCGGGGGTTGGGGGTACCAGACGTCGCCGGCGTAGCCGGCCAATTGCCCGGATTCCAGGGCAGCAACCACCGCGGCGCGATCCATGATCGCCCCGCGGGCCGTGTTGACGATGTAAGAGCCCCGCTTCATGGAGCTGATCAGCTGGCTATCGAAGAGCTGATAGGTCTCCGGGACGAGTGGGCTGTGGATGGACAGCACGTCGACCGCCTGGGCCAGGGAGCGCGCATCAGGGTGGAATGTCAGGCCGAGCTCCTTCTCCACCTCGGATGGGAGCCGCCGCTTGTCGCTGTAGTGGAGAAGAACAGCGAAGGGAGCCAAGCGCCGAAGGGTGGCCAGGCCGATCCGGCCGGCCGCCAGGACCCCTACGTTCATGCCCTCGAGATCGTAGGCTCGCTCCACGCTGTCGGCGATGTTCCACCCGCCTTTGGTCGTCACCCACTCGTGCGAGGGAAGGAAGTTGCGAACCAGGGCCAGGATCTGCATGACCGCGTGCTCGGCGACACTGATGCTGTTGCACCACGTCACCTCGGCCACCGTGATCCCCCGGGCGATCGCGGCGTTCAGGTCCACGTGGTCTGACCCGATGCCGGCGGTAATGGCGAGCCGCAGGTTCGGGGCCTTGGCGATCCGCTCCGCTGTCAAGTAGGCCGGCCAGAACGGCTGAGAGATCACCACGTCGGCGTTGGGCAGTTCCCGCTCGAACACCGACTCCGGACCCTCCTTGTCACTGGTCACCACCAGGGTATGACCGTCGGCCTCCAGGAACCGGCGCAGGCCCAACTCGCCCGAAACACATCCAAGCAGCTGTCCGGGCGTGAAGTCGATGGCCTCGGGTGTCGGCAAACTCTGACCGTCGGGGTAGCCCGGTAGAACCGGGATGTCGTCACGGGCGTAGCGAGGCGGGTAGCCGCCGACCGGGTCCGGGTAGAGGACGCAAACGATCTTCGCCATCGAGGGCTCCTTCCAGCCGGACGCGTCGGGTGGGCGCCGGTGTGGTCAAAGCCTCCCCCGCTCTCAGCGCCCGTTCCAACACGTTGTGCCGATCGGTCGATCGACGGGGCCGATCAACCACGCCTCCGCTTGACCCGCTCAGCCGGCGCCGGCGACGGGTCCCCTGGTGGCGCGCCGGGTGCGCTCGGCTCGTGCTCGACCGCGGCCGCCAGCCCAGCCGAGGCCTGGTCGTGGGCGCAGGCGACGAACGCCCGGGCCACCATGGACCCCGGCGCACCTGGGTTGGTCACCAGACCTACCTCGGAGCGGACGACCGGATCAACCAACTCGACGAGGCGAGTTGCTGGCGGCCGTGCCCACAGCTGGGCCCAGGGGCGGGGAATGATGCCCGCCCAGCGGCCGCTGTCGACCAGGGCGCCCAGCGTGGCGATGGAGTCGGTTTCGACCTGCGGTTCGGCCACCAGGCCCAGGCCGATCAGTGTGGAGTCCACGATCCGCCGGCCGTGCATCGAGCTCTTCAGCAAGCACAAGGGCAGCCGGGCGGCTTCGGCCCACGAAAGGCTGCGCACGTTGTCGGGCAGGAAGCCGGCAGGGACCAGGAGAACGTGACGTTCCAGATACAGCGAGACGACGTCCAGACCGATGGTCAGGGTTTGGTCCAGGTAGATCAGGCCGGCGTCGTACTCGAAGTGGCGGACACGCTCGATGATCGCGGTCGTAGAAAGATCGGCGGCCACGTCAATACCCACCAGCGGATGAGCGCCCGCAAAGCGATCGATCAGGTGGGCCACCGTGGTCGACGCGGCTGGGATCACGCCAAGCTGCAACCGGCCGCTGAGGCCGGTCTGCATCGCTGACACCTCTTGCTTCATGGCGTCATGGTCGGCCAGGATCCGTCGGGCCCACAACACCAGGCGCTCCCCCTCGGGCGTGAGACCCTCGAAGGCGTGTCCCCGCCGAACCAGGGAGACGTCCAGCTCTCTCTCGAGTTTTTGGATCGCCTCCGAGAGGGCTGATTGTGAGACATAGCAGGCGACCGCGGCCCGAGCGAAGTGCCGCTCGTCGGCCAACGCCACGAAGTACTCCAGTTGTCGGAACAGCATGCGGGCTATCTACCAGAACGGTCGGCCACGTGACGCCCAGGCCGATCCCTACGCCACCCGCCCATTAACATGGCAGAGATGCGGACCCCGTCATCGTTCGGGTACGCCGACCAATAATCCGCCACCCGATCCCTGGGGGTCCGAATGGCTGTCATCACTCACGAGCTGAAGGGCGAGAAGGTCTTGGTGACGGGCGGGCAGGGCCCGTCGGGCCTGCCGCCGGCCAAGCTCCTGGCCAAGGACAACGAGGTCTACGTCCTCGCTCGGTTCAGCGACCCGGCCGTGCGGGAGAAGCTCGAGGGCTTGGGCATCCACTGTCTCAAGCACGACCTGCTCGACCCCCTCGACGACCTCCCCGACGACTTCACCTACGTGTGGCACTCGGCCATCCCGCCGTTGGTCCCGCCGGGCATGTGGCCCAACAGCTTCGATGCCTCCGCCGATGCCACCGCCCGCCTGGCGTATCACGTGCGCAACGCCAAGGGCTTCGCCTTCGTCTCCAGCGCCTCGGTGTACGAGCCCGATGGCCACAATCCGGTGAGGGAGGACCGTCCCCGGGGCCATCACGGCGGCCACAAGGAGTACACGTTCTACAAGGTTGCTGCCGAAGGATCGCTGGCGTTCATGGCCCGCGAGTTCGGGCTACCGGTCAGCGTCCTGCGAATGGGCAGCCCGACCGGTCCCGACGGCGGCACCATGGTCGAACGCCTCATCAAGATCGTAAACGGCGAGGAGATCCGGCTCCATCCCGAGAAACCCAACCTGTTCCGCCCCCACTGGGAGACCGACCTCGCCCGCATGGGGGTCAACAGCATGGTCGTAGCGCGGAACCCACCGCTCGTCGTGAACTTCTGCGGCGACGACATCGTCAGCGCCGAGGACTACTGCACCTACATGGGCGAACTGGTCGGCAAGCCGGCGAAGATCGTCTACACCGAGCAGGGCACGTACACCTCGCTCGTCCCCGAGACGACGCTCATGCACGAGACGTTGGGTGAGTGCGAGGTCGGATGGCGAACGATGTGCGAGAAGCTCGTCGAGCTCAAGGTCTGGGAACGCGGCTACGCCCGCGCCTACTGACCACCGCCTCGAGGTCAACATCGGCGGCGGCGTCTTCGGGATGGCCAACCTCCAGCTGGAATGGGACGGCTGAGCGTCCGCAGTCAGGGCCGGCTGAGGTAGCGCTCCATGTTGTCGCGGATGATGCGGCGCTGGTCCTCTTCGGATAGCGACGCCAGCTGGGCATCGACGTAGCGGGACGGGTAGGCGAGGCCCTCGCCGTGGGGAAAATCGGAGCCGAAGGCGATCGGCTGGACGCCGACCTCGGCCACCACCCTCTGCACGTTTTCTTCGGGGTACGGCGCCACGATGAAGTGTTGGCGGAAGATCTCCGACGGGCGACGGTCGAGCTTGCCGGTGTCCGACCACTTGGCCTTGCGTCCCATGAGGAAGGCGTGGTCCATCTTGCGCAGGCCGTAGGGCAGCCAGACGGTGCCCATCTCCGACAGGCACACCTTCATGTTCGGGAACCGGCCGAAGAAGTTATGGAGGATGAGGCTGGCTGTGAGCTCGAAGGCCGGCCGGTCGCCCCAGAACATGACCCACTGGAAGGCGTCGAAGTCGTAGAACACTGCCTCCGGATCTTCCGACCAGTCGGCGCCGTACTTTTGGTAGTCGGTGCCGCCGAGGTGAACGGCCAGCCGGACGTGATTGTCGTTGCAGATGCTCCAGAAGCGGTCGTAGACGGGGTCGGCCGGGCTGCGCCCGCCGAAGGGGTTGTCCCGCCCACCGTGGGCGTGGCCCGATTTGATCTGGATGATGGGGGCGCCGTCGGCGAGGACCTGCTCGAGCTCTTTGACCGCCAGCTCGGGATCGGCAAGCGGGATGTAGGGCGGCAAAAACATGCGGTTCTCGGCGGCGTAGCCGACCTCCTCGAGCATCCACCGGTTGAAGGCGCGGACGTTGGCGTAGAGGGCGTCGATGTCGTTGGCGAGCTCGTACTCGATGTCCTGCGCCGCCGTCGGAAACATCAGGGCCTTGTCGATGCCCTGGTCGACCATGAGGGCCAGGCGCAGGTCGCGGTTCCCGTACGCCTCGGCCTGGTTGCGGAACTCCTCGATGAGCTCCTTGCGCCCCTCCTCCGAGAGACCCTTCAGGGGATTGAGCCGGTTGAGCAGCATCCCTGGGGTCACCGCCGCGTGGCCCTCTTCGTCTCTGGCGTTGTTCGTACGTTCGATCGGCTGGCCGAGCATCGTCGACAGCTCTTCCTTGGAGAAGGTGACCTGGGTCTCCTTGGCGCTGTGGAACTTAGACGGACGACCGTTGAACAGTTGGATGCGCCGACCGTTGGGACCGATCACCGACCGGATAGCCAGGTCGGCCTTATCGGGATCGATGTAACGCTGGAAGCAGTCCGGGGGTTCGGTGAAGTGGTTGTCAGCGTCGTTGATCAGGTACGGAAGATCGCTGGTCACGGGCATGGTGTCGGCTCCTCTCGAGCGCCGGCGCGGTCGCTTGCCAGGTTACGAGCCGCGAGTGACCTGGGTGGCCACCAGTTGCCCGAACTGGTCGAGGCGCTGGGTGAGCACGCCGAGGCTGGAGGCCCAAAACAGGACCTGCCCTTAGGACGGAGGCTCGGCCGGGCAGCAGACTTCGAGTTCTAGGCCGTCGGCATCACGGAAGAACAGCGATAGCTCTCCACCGAGTTGCTGGATCTCTCCGACCTCCTGCGCTCCTGCGGCAACAAGGCGATCTTTGAGCCCCTCGAGCGTGGCACGCGAATCGACTGCAAACGCGAAATGGTCGACTGCCCCGCGGTGCCCGGGTCGCCGGCGATCGCCAAGGATCTCGTCGGCTGGCACCTCGAACACGTTCAGGGCGGCGCCGCCACCAATGTCGACGATCTTCATCCACGGGTGATCATGGCGTGGTTCTATCTCGTAGACGACCTTGGCGTTGAAGGCGGTCTCGTAGAAGTGGATGGTACGGTTCATGTCGCTGGTAAGCGTGGCGATGTGATTGAAACCGGTCGTAATTGGCATCACCGCCACGTTAGGCCCGTGCCCTGGCGACGGCCGAGACCGTTGCGCCGCCTGTGCTCCAACGACAGACCGGATGACTGACAAAACCCGCCGGCGCTACGAATCGCGCTCCCAGGTCGCGTCGTGGCAGCCCGCGAGCGCCGGCGGGAGGTCCCAGAAGGCGGGAGTCGCTGACAGCCTTGCCGGCGGGCGCAAATAGTCGAGCCGGCCGAACGTCGAGTCGCGCTGCTGCCGCCACGGGGTGGTGTCGAGTTGTCGCGGTGATCGGGCTGGGTGTAGGCCGGCCCGGGCGAGCCAGGCAGCCGACTGGCAGAGCGACGCCTCCACCAACCAGGTGCCACCTTCCTCCATCTGCCGGCGAAGGGCGGTCATGGCCCCGTAGGCAGCGGCAAAGCCGGTGATGTAGTCGTTTGGGGCGCCAGGGAGTGCGGCCGGCCGGCCATTTGATCCCTCGTTGATGGCCAGCCCGGTTACTGCCTGGGCCATGCGTTCCCAGCCACGTCGTTCCCGCCAGGGACCGTCGCTTCCGTAGCAGGAGACCGAGACGTAGATGATTCCCGGGTTTCGTTTGGCAAGGTTTTGCGGAGAGAGCCCCTTCGCTTCAAGGGCGCCGGGGCGGTAGCTGTTCACCACAATGTCGCAGGAGTCGGCTAGCTCATCGAGCCGTTTGGCGTCCCAGGGGTAGGACAGGTCCAGTTCGCAGCTGCGCTTGCCGTGGCCGGTGTCGATCGAACAGGCAAAGCTGTCGGGCTGGCCGGGAGCGGTGACGTGTAGGACATTGGCGCCGTGTGAGGCCAATGTCTTTGTGCTGACCGGTCCCGCCAGGATCCGGGTCAAGTCAAGCGTGCGTACCTCGGACAGCGGGCGCTCGGCCCCGGGGTGCCGTCGTGGTCTGGCGGAGTCGATGCGCGTGATCGTCACCAGCGGAAGGTCGGTAACCACACGGCCCTGGGGGTGCTCGCGCCATTCGTTCCAGGTACGCACCCGCGCTGCGCACAAACCGCGTCCTCGCCATGGCATCCTCGAGCGTCGAAGCGTCCCATGTCGAGATGGCCTCGGCAATAGAATCGAAGCTGTTGGCGCAGTCCAGGAGATCGAGCGTCCCGCGGCGCAGATGGGGAAGGGACCCGTGCAGCTGGATCCAATCGCCATTCCGGCATTGGTATCGCCCCGCGGCCGGCGCGGACTGCGGATCGAGCGCAATGGCCTTACCGTCAATTGTATTGGCGTGGAGGGAAGACACGGCGCTGCCGGCTTCCTCGATGTCGACCGAAACCGTTTGCGGTTCGCCGCTGCGAGCCTCGTGGAGGTCGGCGGCGGCTGCTCCACACAACCCGATGACGACGGATGCGGCCTCGTCGGCAGCGTGCCGGCCGCGGAGAACACCGCCCCTACCGTCAACCCGAAACCCGGTGTTCGGATGGGACTCGAGTCCCGCCCGGTCAAGCAGGGATCGAATTCGTTCGCCATCCACAACTTGGTCCGTTCATCACGCGACTCATGCCAATCCTCTCTGGCGGGCCAACGACGCGGAAGGGCGGTGTCGGATGCCCGAGCGCAGCAGCCGTCCCGGTCGGCCGGAGCCCACGACATCGTCGATCGGGATCTCCACGGCACCTGAGCATAGGCGCAGTCGGTGGAGTCGGGCGCACCGTACCGCGGCGCCCTCTTCGCCCCTACTGGGGCTGGGTACGACAATCCAACTCACATGGCGACGATTATGCGTGAATCGAGGCGGCCAGCTCTGCCAGGAACGCCTCGGTTCGTTCAGCCTCCACCGAGTGGCGCCGGGCGATCCGGGTCGGGACAAAGTCGGTAACTCCTGCCTCCTCGAGGCGGGCCAGCTGAGTACGTATCTCTGCTTCGGTGCCAGAGAGGAGAGCGGGGCCACCCTCTCGCTTGAGGGCAGCCGCGTAGAAGGGCAGGTTGACCGCGACTCCGGCCACCTCGAGGGCTCGCTCCGCTGCCGCCTCCTTGTCGTTGTTGACGCACACCGCGACCAGAGCTACGACCCGGGGCGAGGGCCGGCCGACTTGCGCCGCCGCGGACCGAATGGTGGGGCAGGTGACCTCGATGAGGGTGCGTGGTCCGGTCATAAACGTCACGGTCCCGTTCGCCATTCGCCCGGCCACCTCAAGCATCCGGGGACCGAGCGCCCCGACGAGGACCGGAACCGGACGCGGGCTGGCGATCCGGAATTCCCCGTGGGCCGAGTAGATTTCGCCGGTGTAGGCCACCTGCCCGTCGGCGAGCAGTGGTCCGAGGACGGAGAGGTAGTCCTGCATGGTGGCGACCGGGCGGGCAAAGGACAGGCCCCAACCTTGCTCCATCGACCGGCTGTGAGACGGGCCGATGCCGAGGAGGAGCCGGCCGCCGGTCATGGCGTTAACCGTGAGCGCCTGCTGGGCGAGTGCCATGGGGTGGCGGGGCAGGGTGCGCACCACACCGCTAGCCAACTCGATCCCCGGCACGGCCCGGCCGACGACAGCGAGAGTAGTGAGGGGATCCATCCCGATCCCGTCGGTGATCCAGACCGATGAGTACCCGATCTCACGAGCAGACTCGGCAGAGTCGATGATCTCCTCTATCGTCGAGCCCCGGAGGAGGGTGCCGATCCTCATGCCCTGGATCCTTCCTCCCCGCGACGCGGGCTAAGCGGCTTGGATCGCCTGTGACGACGCTAGCGCTCCGTAGCGGGACCCCGCTTGAGCACGGGCGATAAGAGGCGGCCGCGACCGAGCCCAGTCCCGACGCAACCCACGCTACATTGCCAAACGCAGGACAGGCGCTTACGTGGAGCCGGCGCCGAACAGGAGGTCAGTCTGGCGGATGATGATCCGGGGCCGCGCCGGGACGGCGACGAGGCTGGTACGGCACGCGTGGGTCATTGCTGCCGGGGCGGCGCTGGCGCTGCTCGTGTCGGCGTGCTCCACGGGCGGGCACCGAAACCTCCCGGCCGGGAGCGGGATCGCAACACCGCACCCACAAAACACCACGACCACGACCATCGGCCCGCAGGCGACGATCACGCCGGCGAACGGGACCGCCACGGCCGATCCATCTGGGGGTATCACGGTCACCGCAACGGACGGAACCCTGAGCAACGTCACCGTCCACACCTCGGGCGATCCCGTATTGGGCCACCTCAACCCGGCCGGCACCGTCTGGCATAGCAAGTGGACCCTGGACGTCTCGCAGACCTACACGGTGACTGCGACTGCAACCCGACCCGGTCTCGGCAGCCGCACCAGCACGAGCACGTTCCGCACCCTGACGCCGATCCAGACGTTTCGCACCCAGATCTTCGAGGGGTACGGTCAGACCTACGGCGTGGGGATGCCGATCATCCTGTACTTCAGCCATCCGATCATCGACAAGGCCGCCGTGGAGCAAGCGCTACAGGTCTCTACGTCGAAGCCGGTGGTCGGCTCCTGGTACTGGGACGAACCTTGCAACCTGGCCGCCACCTGCGCGTACTTCCGGCCGCGGGACTATTGGCCGGCAGACACGACCGTAATTTTCACCGGGCACCTCAACGGCGTGCAAGGCGCACCGGGCTTCTACGGTACGCATACCTTGACGCAAACGTTCCAGATCGGCCCGTCGCTAGTGGCGATCGGCAATACCGCCACGCACCGGACCCAGATTTACCAGAACGGCAAGCTCCTCTATGACTGGCCAATCAGCTCCGGCCGACCCGGTGACGACACCCCCGACGGAAGCTATCTGACCATCGAGAAGGAGAACCCGGTGCAGATGGTCGGCCCGGGATACAGCATCTCGGTCCCCTGGTCAGTCCGGTTCACGTTCAGCGGGGATTACTACCATGACGCCTACTGGTCAGTGGGCGAACAGGGCTTCGAAAACGTCAGCCACGGCTGTGTCAACCTTGCCCCCGCCGACGCCGAGATCTACTACAACCTGGCCGTGCCCGGCGACCCCGTCACCATCGTCGGCAGCCCGACGGCCGGCGCCTGGGACAACGGCTGGACCGAATGGTTCCTCAGCTGGACCAGATACCTCCAGGGCAGCGCGCTCCACCAGGCGGTGGAGGCCGGGCCCAGCGGCAGTGTTTTCGTGAACCCTGCGTCACTCCCGCCCTCGACCGCCACGGCCCCGCTGCAAACCTCACCGGGCAACAACTCGGTGGCGCAATAGAGCCCTTGTAACATCCGTCATCGTGGTCCGAGGCCAAACCAGGAGCGCAATGTCACCCGCTAGCGCTACGCCGGCGAGGACTGCACCTGCGAGAGCAAGATTGTCAACGCCGTTGCCGCGCGCTTTGCATGCTGAATTGGTTGCAAGCTGGACGGTCGACTGCGCAGCCGAAAAGCCGTGGGGGATGGTCGCATAGTTGCCGGTCATCTTGTCCCGAGCCATGATGCAGTTGGGCGTTCCGGTCACCGCTCCCGACGCATAGAAAGCATGCGAGTGGTAGATCATGACCGCGAGGCTGGCGGCGAGAAACGCCCGTGGAACCAACAGGACGGGCCATCGGGACCAGCCCCGACGCCGACGTGCGGCAGTCCGTCCGGGCGGGAAAGGCTCGACATTACCCCAGTGCCCGGGAAGTCGCACCGGAACATCAAGAGCCGTCCAGGTCTTGTCGGACCAATCCGTCCACCATCGTTCGCTCCCTGGCCACCCGTCGGGATTCTCATACCAGCCCGGCTGATGCGATCGTTGGGCCGGGGTCATACCGGGTGACGAGAGGGTGACCCTGACTGGCTAGTTGTTTTAGGAGGAGGCGCCAGACAGCAAGGTCACGAAGGGGGTGACTTCTACCAGGTTGCCGTTGACGTAGTGGAACAGGGCGTCCTTGGTGTCGGACAAGCGGGCGATACTGCCACCCAGGGCTTTGTTGGGGACCGTGAAGTTGAGCGGATCGGTGGCCCCGTAGGTGTTGATGCTCGTGGCCGTGGAGAAGTAGTTGAGCACCGATTTGGCCGTCAGCGTGGGCAGGGTCTTGGCCGCCTGGGCCAGGGCGTTCGCGCCCAACCACACGTCGAAGATGGTCCCGGCCCGGTAGGTCGACCCCGGGGTCGTACTTGGCCATGTCGGCGTTAAACATCTGGAAGCCGGCCGAGCTGGGATTGAAGTTTTCGGCCACGTAGATATTGGTGTCCTTGGGGAAGGCCGTGTTGATGGCCCCCAGCCACCACGACGTGGGGTTGATGATGATCGGATCGTGGAAGCCCTGCTGGGTCAGCGCGTTGATCATGCGGGTGTCGGTGGCGGGCTGGTTACCGGCAAAAAACAAGCCGGGGTGGGACACGGCCTGGGCCGCGTAGGGGCTGAGGTCCGCCGACGTGAGCGGCAGGTAGATCTCGGCCACGACTTTGCCGCCCACCGGGGTGATCACACTTTGGATCAACGGCGGGTACTCCCGCCCGGCCGGGGAGTCGCCGGTTTCGGCCACCACGTCAGGGATGTGCAGGTACTTGACCCCGATGGCTGCCGCGTCGGTATAACACCACGTGACGCACAGGAACGGAAACGCCACCGGCGCCTTGAAGGTCTCGGGGCATTCCAGCGAGTCCGCGATCGAGGCCATCTGGGCCTTCTCCAGGAGGGGGATCAGCTGCGAGCTGCACGTGGAGTCGTTGGAAACCAGGCCCAGCATCTGTGGGTTGGCGACGGCCTGTTCGACGCACTTGGTCGCCTGGTTGGGATCGTTATTATCCGGGCAGTACACAATCTTCAAGGGGTGGCCGGCGATACCCCCCCGGGCGTTGACGCCAGCGGCGATGGCCGGCATGTACGACGACTCATTCGTATTCCCGCTGGTGGTGTACATCAACTCGTACGGGGTGCCGCTCACCGACTGAGCCGCCGCACCGCTCGCCGCCGAGGTGGGCGAGCTCCCCGCCGCCGACGTCGGGGTAGTGCTACCCGACGACGTCTTGGAACTGCTACTGCACGCCGCCAGCACCAGGGCCAGCGCCCCCACCACGACCAGCACCTTCCAACGACCTAGAACCTGCACAGTGTCACTCCCCTCGCAGCCATACGGCACGTACCTTTGGAACGGCAGTCCTATGCGGGTCCCCCCCTGGGCCCCGACTATGCACCAGCCTGACCGGCCAGTTCTACGATGTACAAACATAGCGTGCTTCTTCGTGTGCATCAAGCCAACAGTCCCCACGCGCCGTTGGGCTGCAAGCTTCAACTCTGGGCGTACCGCCTGACTTCGGCGGTCTGGCGAGAGATTGGGACGCGCCGACTGTTGGTCGGCGCAACTCGGCGAGCCCGGCGTTCGGATTGGGGTGCGGGCTCGAACGTCGAACGGACCGGGCCCGGCACTGACAATGCGGGAACTTGACAGCCGGTACCTGCTCACCTAGTTTGGTGCCCAAATATTCGCCGAACTAACTAGGATGATCCAAACTCGTGCTGAGCCGCCAGCCCGTCGAACGACTCGACCCCGATGTCAGGCGGGTTGCCATCGTCATCGTGCTCGGCATGATCATGTCCGTTTTGGACACGACGATCGTCAATGTGGCGCTTGACAGCCTTTCACGCGACCTGCACACCCCCCTGACCAACATCCAGTGGGTCGTGTCGGCCTATCTGCTGGCCTTGGCGGCTGTCATCCCCCTGTCGGCCTGGGCCGTCCGCCGCTACAGCGCCTTCCGCGTTTACATGCAGGCCCTCGTTCTGTTCACCCTGGGATCGGCCCTCTGTGGCCTGGCCACGACGTCCGGGCAGCTCATTGTGTTCCGGGCCCTGCAGGGGCTCGGCGGTGGCCTGCTCGCCCCGGCGGGCCTGACGATTCTGGTCAACGCGGCCGGGCGGGACAACCTGCCGCGGGTGATGAGCGCCATCGGGGTTCCGTTGGTACTCGCACCCGTGTTCGGTCCAACCCTGGGCGGGTTCCTCCTACAAAGCGTCAGCTGGCATGCCATCTTCATGATCAACGTCCCTATCGGCATCGCCACCGCGGTAGTGGCCCTGCGGCTGCTGCCCCGAGACCACCCCGACAGTTCCCGCGCCGGGCCGCTCGACTGGCCCGGACTCCTCCTCGCCGGTTTAGGGACCGTCGGGATCACCTATGGGCTGTCGCAGAGCGCGGTCGCAGGCAGCTTCACTTCGATGACAGTCATCGGCCCCATGGTGGTCGGTGCCCTGCTGGTCGTGGCGTTCGTCCTGCGCAGCCGGGCTATCACCCGCCCCCTGCTCGATCTCAGGCTTTACTCGATCCGGGCCTACAGTGCGGCCAGCGTGGTGATGTTCTGCATGGGTGCCGCCCTCTTCGGGGCCATGATTCTGTTGCCGCTGTACTTCCAGGTAGCACGGGGGCAGGACGCCATCACTACCGGCTTGCTCCTGATCCCTCAAGGGGTCGGCGCCTCGATCGGCATGAACCGCTCCGCCTTGGCAACCCGCCGGTTCGGCGCTGGCCTCACCTCGCTGTGCGGGGTACTCATCATGGTGGTGCGCGACCGTCCCGTTCCTCTTCGTGGGGACCTCGACGCCCTACGGTTCGATCGGCGCGGCGATGGTGGTGCGGGGCGTGGGCGTCGGCTTGGCGTTTATGCCCGCCATGACCGCGGCTTTCTCGCCGCTCAACCACGATCAAGTCAACGACGCCAGTCCGCAGCTCAACGTCATCCAACGGGTCGGAGGGTCATTGGGGACGGCCATCATCGCCGTCGTCCTCCAAACGAAGCTCGCCGGTCTGCCCGGAGCAGACACGAAGCATGGCGCCACCGCAAGTGCCGTGGCTGCCTCGTTCGCCCAAACCTACCGCTGGGTGATCCTCATATCGATGCTCGCCCTCATCCCCGCCACCGTCCTGTGGCGTGTCGAACGGCAACTGCGAGCGACCGGCCAAGAGAGCAGGCCTTCCGAAGAGGCGCTAGTCGAGGCGATCGTATGACGACGCTCGAGCCCACCGCGACGCGCCCGTCCAAAACCCTCGACGAGCTGCGAATGGCTATGGGCGAACTGTTCGGGGCCGAGCGCCGCCTACGCGGCCGCGAGCAACAGCAACCTCGCGGCCTCACCTATTCGCAGCTGCGGGCACTCTTCGTCCTGGACAAATCCCCTGAGGTGACTGCCGGCGATCTCGCCAAAAGCGCCGATCTCAACCCAGCCAGCGTGACGGCCATGCTCGATCAGCTCGAAGCCAACGGGATCGTCGAGCGCCGCCGGGACCGTGAGGACCGCCGGGTCCGCATCGTCTCGCTCACCGACGAAGGCCGGGGCATTCGTCGAGGCTAAGCGGGCCCACTGGCAGGCGCTCTGGGAAGAACACCTCGGGGATCTATCCGAACAAGAGCTCTCGGTCGCCCTCCGCGTCCTACGAACCATGATCGCACTACTCGAGGGCCTATAGCCGAGGCCCCGAACCCGCCTCCCTATACCCGGAGCCCATACCACATCGCTATTGGAGAGCGGACCGGAGTTTGTCCAGGGCCACGAGACGATCTCTCACTTTGGTGGGATCCTCCTCTCCAGCAGCCCGGATCTTCTTCTCCAAGACGTCCAGGCGGCCGAGCTCGCGCTGCACTAGCCCGGCCCGCTCCTCTTTGGGGCATTGGCGCACCGCTCTAACGAAAGCGGCCTGGGCGTGGACCGCGTTGGGGAAGGTCAGTCGACGGGCAATGGCGGCGTAGCTGCGGCCGTCCTCCCGTAAACCGATGACGGAGTCTTTTGTGGCTACCCGAGGCGATACCGCAGCTCTGTCCTCAGGCGCATCATGTCCTTGGTCACCGTTTCGGTTACCGGCAGGATCGAGATGACGGATTTCGCCGCCACTGGGCCCGGAATTCACATCGGTCATCGGAATCGACCTTTCGGCGCCGCATCAAAAAGGACCAGCCGGGGGGATGGTCGCCCGGGACCTGCGGGCTAGAACCGCGAAGGCCCTCGTACCCTACCGCATTCCGGCGCTCGACCGGGCGCCGGGATGGCGTCGAGCCAAACGACTCCCTCACTTCCCTGTACCTACCGGGTCAACGGATGCGATCGTTGATGCCGAAGTCCTCAAGCAGTTCTCGGGCATTGTCCAACACGGTGGGGTGGCGCAGCTTGGCCAGCGCGCGGGCCTCGATCTGACGTACCCGTTCCCTGGTCAGGTTGAAGTAGGCGCCCACCTCGTCCAGCGTGCGGGGTCTGCCGCGGTCGAGTCCGAAGCGCAACTGGAGAATCTTGCGCTCCCGCTCGTCAAGAACGACTAGCAGCTTCTGCACCTCGTCGCCAAGCAAGGCCGCCGCGGCCGCTTCGAACGGTGCGATGACAGAAAGGTCCTCGATTACCTCGCCCAGGTTCGTGTCACTGTCCGCAAACAGGGGCTGTGACAGCGATAGCGGCTCGCTCGCATGACGCAGGACTTCGACCACCCGCGCCTCGTCGACACCGACATCGGCCGCCACCTCGGCGGTCGTTGGTCGCCGTCCCAGTCGCCCCTCCAGCCGTCCCCGGGCTTTGACCACCCGTACCAGGAGATCTCCGGCGTGGACCGGTAGCCGCACGGTACGCCCGCTATTTGCGATGCCACGGCTGATCGCTTGGCGGATCCACCAGGTGGCGTACGTGGAGAACTTGAAACCCTTCCGCCAGTCGAACTTCTCCACCGCATGGATCAGACCGAGATTTCCCTCCTGAATCAGATCCAACAGCGGCACGTCCCCACTCGCATATCGCCTGGCGATTGCCACCACCAGCCGCAGATTGGCTTGCACGAATGCGGCCGTCGCCTCCTCCCCATCGCGGACGAGGAGACCCAGCTCCCGCTGGCGGGCGACGGTGAGATAGGACCCGTGGTCAAGCTGGCCCCGGGCTTGGTGGCCAGCCTCTATAGCCTGAGCCAGTCGGGCCTCGTCATCCTTAGTCAGCAGGGCGTACGTGCCCACGTCGTTCAGGTAGAGCCGAACGAGGTCCTCTGGTGCCTGGGCCACTCGCTTGTTCGGCACTCGTCCTCATCTCTTGACCGAACCAGAGAGAAAGCGCATTGGCGGATCCCTCCTTTCACGGCCAAAACCCGACCCGAGGATCACACCAGTCGGGGCCTGGCTCGCTCGGAGCCGGAGGGAAACACATCGGGAGAGCTACCCTCTCACATGGACCCTAGTCGATTATGGGCCACACTGTAACCGGGTCGTGCCAACTTCTGGCCTCCGTCGCAGTGGAACAATGTGTGGGCATGGGGAGATCGTCGCTGGCGCCGCGTTCAGGATCAACGGGTGGCATGCGTCGGGTTGGCCCTTTTCATGTCCTCCCCTCGGTGGTTTTGGTGCTGTTATTGGCGGTGACGGCGGCGGTGACGGCGGTCACCGCCACGGTTGTCGGGAACCAAGAACGCAAGCTGCTGGTCGAGCGGGGCAACGAGGTCAACCTGGTTTTGACCACATCGATCACCACCGTCTCGACCGACCTGTCCGTTCTGGCCAGGGAGGCCAGCCGAGGCGGCTTGTCCCAGTTTGTGCAGGAGGCTCAGGCGCAGCTGAGCAATAGCCAGAACCCGGTCGCACTGGCCCTGATGCGCCCCTCCGGGCAGGCCTTCGTAGCGGTGGCCTCCGCCGGCCCCGGCTTGCAGGCGGGCCAGGAGCTGGCGGGGGTACCCGCGGTCGCCATGAAAGCTGCGGCGCACAGCTCCACCATGGTGGCGACCGGCGTGTACGGGTCGGGCAGTTCTCGATCGGTCGGCTTCGCGCGAGGCGCCCCGGGCGGCCTGGTCGTCTACCGCCAGTCCATCCTGGGTCCCATCCGCCCCCCTTCTGAGGCGGGTACGGCCGCGTTTAGCGAGCTGCACGTGGTGGTCTACGCCAGCTCCCGCCCAGATGCCAGCCAGGTGCTGGTGGCCACGACCAAAGCCGTACCGCCACGAGGCACGGTAACTTACGTGCCGCTCGTGGTGGGCTCCACCAAGTGGTTGACCGGGGTAACTGCCGTTCATCCGCTGGTGGGGTCGGTTGCTAGCGCGGCCTCGTGGGTAGCACTGGCAATTGGAGTGGTCGGTTCCATTCTGGTGTTTCGGTTGTTGGAGGCCATGGCCTACCGACGAGACAGCGCTCTTCAGGCATTGGAGAGCGAGCAGCGCTTCGCGGAGGCATTACAACGGCGGCTGTTACCGACGTTGCCGGCCTTCGAGGGCCTGGAGGTGGCATCGAGTTATGTGGCCGGGGCGGACCGCCAGCAAGTGGGCGGGGACTGGTTCGACGTGTTTGATCTGCCGTCGGGGCAGGTGGCGGTGGCTATCGGCGACGTCATGGGCCATGACGTTGACGCAGCCGCCACCATGGCGCAGGTCCGGGCCGCCCTGCGCTCCTACGCCATCGAGGGTGGCGAGCCTGCTGACACCATGGCCCAGATGGCTCGCTTCGTGGACCTGTTCGGTGTGTCGGCCGTCGTCACCGTGATCTACGGGATCCTGCAGCCACCCGCTCCGGACGGATCACGCCACTTCCGCTGGGCGAACGCCGGTCATCTCCCGCCGCTGCTTCGCCACCCCGATGGAAAGGTGGAAGAGCTTGCGATGCCGACCTCCCCGCTCCTGGGGGCGCCTTCCGCGGGGCCCAGACTGACAGGTGAGAAGCGGCTGGACCCGAACTCCACCGTGCTGTTTTACACCGACGGCCTAGTCGAGGTGGACGGCGGGGATCTCGGAACAAACGTGGAGCACCTCCGAGCCGTGCTCGGCCGGGACGACCGACCGACCGGGGAAGAGCTGTGCGCAGCGATCCTGGAAGCGCAGCCTTCCGGCGGCCGCCGCGACGATGTTGCCATCCTGATTGTCAGCGTCACCGATTTCCCTCCGACTGGTGAGCAGGCGGCGGAAGCCACGACGGCGACGACATGACGTCGCCACGCTGGCCTGCGCACTTGGCGGTCTGCCCGATGACCGCGAGGTCTGGGGAACTGGATCGTGGCGTGCCGGACCACGCGGATCCGGATGAAAACACCGCCATCGGATCCACCGTCGATGGCTGAGCTGGTCCTTGGCCGCGAGCCCGAAGCGGCGCGCCTGGCTCGCCGCTTCGCCAAGCGGTCTCTGGTCGGATGGCCCGACTACCTGATCGGCGATGTCGAGCTGGTGGTCGCCGAACTTGTCAGCAACGCCACATTGCACGGCGAACCGCCCGTCGTGATCAGCCTCTCCGCATCTGCCGGGCAAGTGCGAGTGGCGGTAGAAGATTCCGGCCGCGCCTTGCCGATAGAGGTCATGCAGCGTAGTGACGCCATGACCGGACGGGGCTTGTCTCTAATCGCGGCGCTCGCGTCCAGCTGGGGGGTTGAAGCGGGGCGATCGGGCAAGGTGGTGTGGGCGGAGTTCGATTTCGGCCCCGAACGCACGCACTCCCGGGCCGAGCCGAACATCGATCGGGATGCCATCCTGGCCGCCTGGCCCGATGAGGACGACGAACCAGCTCCCCGCTACGCGGTCCGCCTACCGGGGATACCCACGGAGCTTTTGCTGGCCGCCAAAACGCATATCGACAACGTCGTGCGGGAGATGTCGCTCCTCCGCAGCGGGGGTGAACCGCCCGGCGAACCGCTGTCAGGATCGGCGACGGCTCTGATCGAAGCTGTGACCGCCGACTTTGCCGAGGCAAGGACCGAGATAAAACGACAGGCTCTTGACGCCGCTGCCCAGGGCCGACCGGTCACCGACCTCGAGCTGCGACTCCCCGCGGAAACGGCCGACGCCGGCGAGCGTTACTTGGCCGCCCTGGACGAAGCTGACCGTTACGCTCGCTCGGCCCGCCTGCTGACGCTGGCTCCGCCCGCTTCACACCGGGTGTTGCGCCAGTGGTACGTCCGGGCGATCGTCGACCAACTCCGGGCCGCCGTACGCGGTGACACCCCGGCCGAGCCAGAGCCGCTCGGCGCCGTGCTGGCCGGCGAGGTGAACCGCCTAGCGGGACTCGAAGACGCTGCCATACGCCTGGGCCTGCTCCAAACCGTCAACTCCTGCTTGGCCGCCGCCACCACCGCCGATGAGATGGCCGCTCTCGTCGCGGACCAGGCGGCCCAATTGGCGGGAGTCGAAGCGGTCAGGGTGTACCTGGCCACCGGCCACGGCACGTTCCGCTCCGCGGCCTGGCACACTCCGCAAAAGCCCACGAGCCAAAAAGACCACGAGATTGTGCTCGACCACCAGCACGAGTTCGCGCTCGAAGACGACCTGCCTGGCGCGGCCGTGGCCCGGACCGGAGAGCCCATGGTCCTGAAATCTCGCCGGGAGATTTACCAGCACCTTCCCGAGCTTCAGGGCTACTACCCCGATGAGCGCTCCCTTCACATACTCCCGGTAGCCCTTGGCGCAAAAACGCTTGGGCTTCTCGGCATCACATTCGTGGGCGGCCAATTAGGCGACGACGACCAGCTTCATTTCACCAACGCCCTCGCGGACGTGCTCGCCCAAGCCCTCGCTCGGGTCTAGTTGTCCCGGCAAGAGGTGTCCCCTTCATCCTCGTCTACGGTCTCAAGCAGGAACGGGCAGCACTGACGAGTCGAGCATCTCGAGCACCCCGGATGGCTCAGGCGCACAGGCACGGGCAAGGCCCTCCAGTCGGAACGCGGGCGACGCCGCCAACATTTTCGGGAACTCGGAGCGCCGCCGGTTCGACTACCAGTTGTGAACTGTGACATAGCCCGGGAGGCGGTCTCCGCCTTGCTCGACGGAGAACGGCCCGGCGTGGACGTGGCCGCCCTGGACGAGCACTTCGGCGGTTGCCTCGCCTGCCAGAAGTGGCAAGAGCAAGCCCACGAACTGACCCGGCGGGCCCGCCTGCAACCGGCCAGACCCGTGCCCGTACCCACCGAACGGATACTCGCTGTGGCCGGCGTCCGACACCCGGTTCGCTGGCGACCCGACTCAACCGCCGCGATGCGGGTCGGGCTTGTCGCGGTCGCGGGCATCCAGCTGGCCGTTTGCGTACCCGTGTTGCTCTTCGGCCACGATCGGTCCGCCCCCCTCCACGTCGCTCACGAGATGGGCTCGTTTGAGGTCGCCATCGCCGTCGGCTTCCTGGTAGCCGCCTACCGGCCCGCCCGAGCCGCGGGGATGGTATCGCTTGTAGGGGCGGCCGCCGCCCTCTTGGTCGTCACCGCGGCGCTGGACCTGGCGGCCAACCGCACCGATCTGTCCGACGAGGCCCCCCACCTCATCGTGGTGGTCGGTTTTCTGCTCCTCTGGCGCCTCGCGGTCGTGACACCTCCCAGCTGGCAGCGGCCCCGGTCGGCGTTAGCGACGATGAACGGGATGTGGGATAGGTTCACGCAACGGAGGGGTGCGTCGGCTCCCCTCGACGCCAGCGACGCGGCAGAAACGGGCCGCGGGGTGGCCTCGGCACCTGCATCCGGCGAGGTGGCCGGGCCTTCCCAGGTGGCGGCCCACAGTTGAGCCGAGGGGGCCGTTGGCTGATGTTATTGGATGCCCTGGCGGGAAGGTAAGCGGGCATGTCGGGGATGGGGACCGGTCTGAACACGAATAATCCGACTATCGTGTCCGCCTTTCACCGGGCCTTGTTGCACCAGGGCCTGGTGGTCCTGGCGATCGTCTTCTTGGTGGCGTTGGCCTGGAACCTGTTGCGGTCGGCGCAGCTGCATGCCGCGGCTGAAAAGTCCGGCTCGGGCCGGGAAGCGCCGCGGTTTGTCTACCCGGAAGCGGCGGCCCGACGGCTGCTGCGGGTGTCGTTCGGGTTGCTGTGGATCTTTGATGGGATCCTGCAGGGTCAGGCGTCGATGCCGCTAGGAATGGGCCCCCAGGTGATCCAGCCGGCCGCGGCGGCATCGCCGACCTGGGTGCAGCGCCTGGATAATTCGATGGCGACGATCTGGAGCTACCACCCCATCGCCGCGCCCGTGGCCTCGGTGTGGATCCAGATCGGGATCGGATTGTGGCTGCTGGCCGCCCCCCGGGGTAACTGGTCGCGGCTGGGCGGGGTGGCCAGCGTGGGATGGGGCCTGATCGTGTGGATCTTCGGCGAGGCCTTCGGCCAGATCTTCGCCCCCGGCCTGACCTGGCTGTTCGGCGCGCCCGGAGCCGTCTTGCTGTATTGCGTGGCGGGAGCCCTGATCGCCCTGCCCGAGCGTCTGTGGGAAACACCGCTCCTGGGCAGACTCATCCTGCGCGTCACCGGCGCGTTCTTTGTCGGCATGGCGGTCCTGCAAGCCTGGCCCGGTCGAGGCTTCTGGCAGGGCCAGTCCAAACCCCAAGCGGCGGCCGGGAGCCTGACCACCATGGTCCGGCAGATGGCCCAAACCCCACAGCCTCATCTGCTCTCGTCGTGGGCGGCGGCCTTCGCGGATTTCGACGCCGCCCATGGTTGGGCGGTCAACCTGTTTGTCGTCATCGCACTCACGGCCATCGGCGCCGCATTCTTGACCGCCCGGCCCCGGGTCGTGCGGCGGGCGGTGGTAGCCGGCGTGGTGCTCTGCCTGGCCGACTGGGTGCTAATCGAGGATCTCGGGTTCATGGGCGGGGTGGGCACTGACCCCAACAGCATGATCCCCATGGCCCTGATCTTCGTGGCCGGCTACCTGGCCATCACCCGGGTACCCGTCCCGAACAAAGACGCGCTGCCCATTACCAATCCCATCGCCGCCGGAACTTCGCGGTGGGAACGCGCCCTCGCCCAGCCCACCTACACATTCCGGTCGATCGCCGCGCTCGGCGCCGTCGGGATCACCCTGGTGGGCGCCACCCCCATGGCCTTCGTGGCGACCAATGCCAACGCCGACGCCATCCTGACCCAAGCGGTCAACGGCCCTCCCCAGGCGGAAAATTCCCCGGCACCAGACTTCCGGCTCGTCGACCAATTCGGCCAACCCATCTCCCTGACCGGCCTGGAGGGCAAGACGATCGCCATCACCTTGCTTGACGACGTGTGCACCACCGACTGCCCGGTCATCGCCCAGGAGTTCCGCCAAGCCGACCGGCTCCTCGGCCCCGCGGCCAAGGACGTCGAACTGGTGGCCATCAACGGCAACCCCCGATTCATCACCCCCAACTACCTGCAGGCCTTCGATCAGCAAGAGCAGCTGACTTCCCTGCCGAACTGGCGGTATCTCACCGGATCGTCCCTGACCCAGCTGCAGCGGGTGTGGCGGGCCTACGGCATGCAGGTGCAGTACCTGCCGGGCGGGGCCATGATCGACCACAGCGAGTTCGCCGACATCATTGACCGCTCCGGCCAGCTCCGCTACGTCGTCAACACCGACCCCGGGCCGGGATCCCAGGCGACGAAGTCGTCGTTCTCGGTACTGCTGGCGGACACCATCAAAAAGGTCGTCGCCAACCCATGAGCGTGCAACGCATCCCCGGCCGTCGCCTGGTCGTCGCTGTGGCCGCTGCGCTCGGCGCCATGGCGCTCGGCGCGTGCGCCAGCACGACGTCAACCAGCACGGCGCCAACGCCCTCCGCGGCGTTTCCGACTCCGCTGGCCACCTCGATCCAGACCTCTCAGGGGACGTGGGCAACCGTGGCCATGGGCCACCTCGACGATCCCAACAACACCTTCTGGCAGCTGTTGTTCCGCCCGTCCGGATCCGCAGCCTGGTCGAACCAGGTGGAGGCCACCGCCACGGCCACCAACGGCGGCTTGGTGCTTGCCGATGGAAGCGGCCGGCAGCTGGTCGTGGGGATCCGCCCGTCCCAGAAACTCGATTTCACCCCACTGATCGCCACCGGCGACGCCGGCCGGTCGTGGACCAACGGACTGATCGACGCAGGGCTCGCTGCGAACCCGACCGCTCTGGCTGTCTCCCCGGCAGGCGGGGCGCTGGCCGTCGTGGCCGACAATCACCGGCAAAGCGAAGTGATTGCCGACAGTGGGAGTCTGTCGTCGTGGCGAACGCTGGTCACCGCTTCCGACTTGGCGTCGGAGCCCGCCGGCCGGTCGTGCGCGCCCAGCGGGCTCAACGCAGTCGCCTACCTCGGCACCAGCATCCTGGTCGGGGCCGGCTGCAGCCGCCCTGCCGCTAGCGCCGTTTTCGTCTCGCAAGGATCGCAGTGGCATCCGGTAGGACCCCAGATCCCCGCCAACGCGACGGTGGAGGTGCTCGGATTCGATCCCGGCTCGCCGGGTGTTGTCGCTTTGCTGGGCGATGCAGGCCAGGCCCACGCGCAGCTCGAGCGCGTCGTGGACGAGCAACGGCACCGCGTGGGAGACATCCGCCCCTCTACCGGTACCCGCCGGCGAACATCTCGTCTCCTATGGGCCCGCGGCCGGAACCGGTCTGTTCGTGCTGCTCTCCGGCCCCGACGGCTCCAAGCAGCTCTACCAGGTCACCGGACCGGGCAGCAGCTGGACCCAGTTGCCGCCGCCGCCACCGACCACAGCCACCGTCTCGGCGGCCCCTAACGGGCTGGACGCCCTAGCCGTCAACGACACCGTTCTCACCATCTGGGCCCTGGGCGCTTCGGGCCGCTGGGCTTCGACCCAGACCTTGCAAGTCCCCATCCAGTTCGGATCGTCGAGCTGATGCGCACCATCCACTGGCGCTCGCCCTCGCTTGCCGGCCCGCCGGGCCACCTACACGTCCCCGAAACCGTTAGCAGCCGGTGAACCCCATGCCCGGGATGAAACCAGTCGCCTTCAACCTCCACAACGCCCTCACCCAATGGCAGGCCAGCCCCTTCGCACTCTTCGTCCTGGCCGTGCTGATCGGCCTGGCCTATCTCTACCTCCTCGCCGACTGGAGGCTGGCACAAAGGGGGCGTCGCTGGCCCCAGGAACGCACCGCCGCCTTCCTGGCCGGGCTGATCGCAGTCGACGCCGCCCTGCAGTCCCCGGTCGTCACCTTCACTGGCACCTACTTCCAGGCCCACGTGATCCAGCACCTGCTGCTCATGGTCGTGGCCCCACCACTGCTGGCCCTGGGGGCGCCCTCCACACTCCTGCTGCAAACGGCCAGCCGCAGGACCAAACGCCGCTGGTTGGTCGTCCTGCGCTCCCGGCCCTTCGCGGTTCTCACCCACCCGATACTCGTGTGGTTCCTCTACTTCGGGTTCATGTTCGCCTTCTTCTTGAGTTCGCTTATCAACCTGGCCATGCACCACATGGCGCTCATGGACCTCTTCAACGTGATCTTCCTGCTGGGCGGGTGCCTCTACTGGTGGCCCTTGGTCGGCCGCGACCCCATTCGCCACTGGAAGATGGGGTACGGCGCCCGCATGTTCAGCGTGCTGCTGGGCGGGCCCCCTGAGGTCATCCTCGGCCTGGCTATCCTCTCCGCCCGGACCCCCATTGCCTCCATGTACAGCCTGTCCAGTACCCACGCCGGCGGCGGCCTGTTATGGATCTCCACGGAGTTCGTCACCATCGCCGCGTTCATCCCCATCTTCTGGCAGTGGATGCGCTCCGACCAACGAGCCGCCGCCCGAGCCGACGCCCAAACCAACGCCGAGAGGGCCCCAGACCGGGCCGAAGCCAAGGCTGCCCCAAGACAGACCGCCGCCACCAACACAAGCCTCAAAGACCTCCGCAGCGACTGGTCCGGCATTCGACTCACCGCCTGGGAAGCCATGTGGCAGGCCAAAACCGGGCGAGTCCCCTATCCCCACGCTTACTCGGTCGAGGCCATGCAAGCCGCCAAAGGCGCGACCCCACCCGACAGCGATGACCAGTCCAGCCAAGCCCACCCAGACACGACTTGAAGGAGACCAATGCGTACAGCCTCCGGGCCACACCCCAGTGTCCGCGACCTCAAATTGGTGGTCGGCCGCCTAGAGTTGGGCCCGTCCCCCTCCGGCCGAAAGGAGTCGTGAGGTGAGCGGATCGGGATCGCGTGCCAAAAAGCCGAGCCCCTCGTCTGTGGTGCCGCCTCGCGGTAGCGTCCGCAAGGGGCCGCAACAACCCGGCCGGGGTAGGGCCAGCTCGGGCGGGGCTGGTTCTGGGCAGGCGCGGTGCGGGCCAGCCAGCAAGCTTGGCGGGCCCGGCGCCGGCGGAACTGGTGGATCGCCGGCGGAGCGGTCGTGGTCGTCCTTGCCGTCGTGGGGGCGCTGGTGGCGACGAAGGCGGCCGGCGGTGGATCTGGGGGCGCCCCTCGCGAACCGCTCCCGGCGGCTGCTGCCGCCCAGATCACCAGCGTGCCCCTGACCACGCTGCTGGCGGCAGGGGCCAAGCAGCCGGTCATCTGGCCCAGCAGCATCTCCCAGCCCCCCCTGGCGGCTGGTGGTAAACCCGAGATGCTCTACATCGGCGCCGAGTTCTGCCCGATCTGCGCCACCCAGCGCTGGCCCATGACGGTGGCCCTGTCGCACTTCGGAACCTTTTCCAACCTTCAGCAGACCCACTCGGCGGTCAGCGACGGGAATATTCCGACGCTGTCGTACTACGGGTCCACCTTCACCAGCCCGTATCTGACGTTCACGCCGGTGGAGACGACCACCAACCAGCCCTCCGGCGGCTACTACAAGCCCCTGGAAACGCCCACCGCCGCCCAGAACGCCCTCTGGCAGGCCAACTCACCGAACGGAACCGAGAGTTTCCCCTTCATCGACATCGGCGGGAAATGGCTACTGCAGACGTCCCAGTTCCCGGCTACGGAACTCGAGGGCAAGTCCTTCAACGACATTCTGAGCTCGGTGGGAAATAACAACAATACGGTCGGGGCCTCTATCGACGCCTCGGCCGCGGTCTTGATCCAGAAGATCTGCACCATCACCGGCCAGAAACCGGCCGCCACCTGCGCCGCCTCGAAAGCCGCCCCCTTGGCCCCGCCGTCGTCGACCAACGGAGCCTCCTCGTCGGCGTCAGGGTAACCGGGTGACTCCCGCCCGCCGGCCCAGATGGCCGGCCGCTGTAGGGCTGACCCTTTGCGGGCTGGGGTTCGCGGTTGCCGGGTACCTGACCTACGAGCACTACACGTCGTCCACCTCGCTCAGCTGCCCGGCGGGCGGTGGAGCGGTGAACTGCCTGAAGGTGACCACGAGCATCTATTCGAAAATTCACGGTGTCCCGGTGGCGCTGCTGGGCCTGGTGTTCTTCACCATCATGGCCGTCCTGCAGACCCCACCGGCCTGGCGCAGTGACCGCCTGGTCGTGCGCACGGCCCGGGTGCTGTGGTCGGTGGTCGGGGTGGCGACGGCGTTGTGGCTGATCTACGCCGAGTTGTTCAAGATCGACGCCATCTGTCTGTGGTGTACCTCGGTGCACATCTTGACGGTGCTGTTGTTCATCACCACGCTGTTCGCCACCGTGGCCACCGCACCCGGGCCCGACCTGGAGATCGAGGCCAGCCCGCCTGACCAGCCCGACATCGAGGCGCGCAACGGTGTCTTCCCCCAACCACTGCGGCCGGCCGATCGGATTTCAGACCAGGTTGACCGACCTTGAGCCGGACGCCGCTTGGCCAGGTTGATAAGCGCGGCCGTCGACAGAGATCGACTCACGTAACACGGCCAGCTTGGGCGCTTCACCTGGACGACATGATCCGACATCCGGATTGGCATCGACGACGCCTTTCTATTGCGGTCGATTCCTGAGGAGACCCAGTCAGCGTGCCCCACCCACCTGGACGGCCCCGACGAGGACGGCCCGGACAAGGCGAAGAGGAAGAGGGGAACGCGGTCTCGCCTCGAGGCGGGCCCAAGAGTGCGCGGGTCGTCTACGGCCAACCCAAGGGCGGCCATCGCAGCCAGGGCGCCAGCCTGGTGCGTCGGACCCCCCGGCGGCGCAACCGCGTGGCGGCGTTCGCCGCGGCCGCCGCCGTGGTCGTCGCCGGAGCCATAGTCGCCACAGGCATCGCCGTGGCGGATAGCGGTTCTCGGTACACGCCACGTACCCCGGCCCGTCCGAGCATCGTTTCCCGGGTCACCACGATCCCGACTAGGCAGCTAGCCAGCGCTGTCGCCTCACTTGAGGAATCGCCTACCGCTTTGCAGCCCGCCTACGTGCTCCACTCCTCGCTGACCTCGGCCGGCAAGCCAGAGGTGTTGTTCATCGGCGCCGAGTTCTGCCCCGTGTGCGCCACCGAGCGCTGGCCCCTGGTGGTGGCCCTGTCGCAGTTCGGGACGTTCTCCCATCTGTCGCAGATCCGATCCGCCAACCGCGACGGCGACATCGCCACCCTCGACTTCTACGGATCGAGCTACGCCAGCCCCTATTTGACCTTCGTGCCGGTGGAGGACGAGACCAATCAGCCCGCCGGCGGAGGCTACAAGCCACTCCAGACACCGACACGCGCCGAGGAATCTCTCTGGGCATCCACCGACGCCCAAGCTGGACTCCGGGCTACCAGCTTCCCGTTTCTGGATATCGGCGGGCAGTACCTGCTCGATACGAGCCAGATCAGCGGCGCGTCGCTGTCGGGCCTCGACTGGAAACAGATAGCCGACGACATCGGAAACAACAGCACGACCATCGGAGTACAACTCAACGGCTCCGCAGGCGCGCTCGTCGCCTACCTCTGCGGTATCACCGGCAACAAGCCCGCCAGCGTGTGCCAAACAGTGGCCGACGCCCAGGCCCCCGTGGCGACTCTTCCGACCTCGGGAACGAACTCCCGCTCGGGCTGAGCAAATGAGTCGCCACTAACCCACAATCCAGCAGATCTGATCGGCATCGAAGATCGCGCAGAGATGGTGGTGGTACACGGGTTAACGTGAGGCGCGAAGATGACGGCAATACGAAGGGGCAGTAATAAGTGGAGTTCAAAGTCAGCGTTCCCCAAATAGAAGGATACAGATCCGTCCGCTTCGACGAAAAGGCCGGGAGATAGCGACGAACGACTGGGTTGTCCTGTCGGGCCAAGGCTAAGTTCGAGCGGTCGCTGACAGCTTGAAGATTGGGAGGACAGGTGCCAGATGGTCGACCGAACGTCTTGTTCTTTCATGTGGACAACCTGGGCTTCGGGGAGCTGAGCTGCTATAGCGGCGGCCCGTTCCGCGGCTGCGTGACGGAGCGGATCGACGCTTTCGCGCAGGAGGGATTCCGGCTAACCAATTACTGCCCGGAATCTCAGTGCACCCCGACCCGCTCGGCGCTACTGACGGGCCGTCACGCCATCCGCTCGGGCACTCATAGCGTGCCCATCGGTCAGGAGGAGGACTGGGGGCTGGTGGCGTGGGAGAAGACCCTGGGTGATGTACTGTCGAAGGCCGGCTACGGCTGTTCTGCCTATGGCAAGTGGCACGTCGGAGAAGGACGGGGCCGGTGGCCAACCGACAAAGGCTTCTTGGAGTGGTATGGCCCGCCGCGCACCTACGACGAAGCGTTGTGGCCGACCGACCCTTGGTATGACCCGCACCGGGACCCGGTGTCGCGCATGGTGGAGATCAAACACGGCGACGACGATGTAACAGAGGGCGACCAGCTGACCTTGGAGGTCCGCCGGGATTGCGACGTCGAGTATCTGCGCCGGGCCAAGACGTTCATGCGCGCCCAGGTCGAGGCGGGCAGCCCTTTCTTCGTGTACTTCAATCACTCCTTGATGCACATGCCGGTCATCCCCCGAGCCGAGTTCAAGGGCCGTAGCAAACAAGGCGACTGGGCTGACAGCCTCCTCGAGCTGGACGCCGACTTCGCCGCCTTGTTGGACCTGCTCGACGAACTGGGTATCGCCTCCGACACCCTGGTCGTTTTCGCCGGGGATAACGGGCCCGAGGACATACTCCTGTGGCGGGGCACCCCCGGCTACTGGGAAGGCTCCTACTTTGCCGGCGGGGAAGGCAACCTGCGCACCCCCTGCATAGTGCGCTGGCCCGGTCACGTCCCACCCGGGCGGACCAGTGACGAGATCATGCACGTCACCGACTGGTTCACGACCCTGATAGCAGCGACGGGCACCCAGCTCCCTGAGGACCGGATCATCGACGGCATCAACCAACTGGAGTGGCTCACCGGGGTGCCGACGAGTCCAACCGGGAGGGCTACCTGTACTGGATGGGACCCGACCTGTACGGGGCCAAGTGGCGAAACTTCAAGCTCATCTTGGTCGACCAGAAGTTCCTTACCGACCCACCCGCTCGGCTGGCCACGCCCCGGCTGATCAACCTGATCACCGACCCCCAAGAGCGCGAACCTGTCCCCCTGCCCTATCTGCACACCTGGACTGCCACCCATCTCAACAAGCTCATCGCCCAGTTCTATGCCAGCATCCAACAAGAACCCCTCATCCCTTTGGGAGCCCCCATCGATCATGTCCCAACACGGCCCGGCTGAAGATCGATAACGACCGACGGCCACGACGCTGCCGCTGCCCTGCTTACGTCTCCGAACTGATTGACCGCCAGCCCTAGCAGATCCCACCGATGCCAATGGACAAAATGTTGGCAGCCTCTCTGAGGGGGGAAGAGGCCAGCCGGAGCGGTGGAAGGACGGTTGCGTCCGCTGCCATCGCCGGTGCCGGGCGGGTAGCAAGCCTGGGAATGCTCAAAGAACTCCGGGTTGTTGGGCCGGCGGCTAATAACCGAAAGTCGGTTCGTACCGGCCGATTGTGACCGAGGTCGACGGCCGGCTACATAGCTCGTCCCCCAGGGACTCCAGTAGCCTAGCACTTGTGCTACCATGTCGTCGTGACTGACGCCGAGCGGGCCGTAGTGGGACTCAAGGAACTCCGCCAGGACGCTTCGGGGATCGTGCGCCGCGTCGAGGGCGGCGAGCAGATCGACGTCACCGTGTCTGGACGGTTAGCCGCACGCCTGGTACCGCCAGCCCCTCGGCGTTGGCAGCGCTGGGAGGACATCGCTGACCTTTTCAGCGGACGCGAAGACGCCGACTGGGACCAGGATCGAGACCGCATCGATCAAGCGCTAACCGACCCTTGGTCGCCACGGACGTCATGAGAGCGGTGCTAGACACCTCGGTGGTGATCGCCACTGACGTGGCCCCGTTGGAAGGCGACCTTGGCGTCAGTGCCGTCACCCTCGCCGAGTTGCATTTCGGGGTGCTGGTCACGAAGGACCCGGCGATCCGGGCCGAACGATTGCGGCGACTGTCCCATCTTCAGCGCGCCTTCGACGCCCTGCCCGTTGATGAAGACGTCGCGACCAGTTACGGGGAACTAGCCGCAGTGGTGGCCACCTCTGGGCGCAAGCCCCGCACCAGGGTAATGGACCTCTTGATCGCCGCCACGGCCCGCGCCCACTCGGCTCGTCTCTACACCCGCAATCCAGCAGATCTGGTCGGCATCGAGGATCTCTTAGAGATCGTGGTGGTATAGGGGCAACGCGACCATTTCGACTCGGGAAGACCATCACCGCACAAGTAGACTCTTAAGGGATCTCGCACACGAGCGGACGACGGGATTCGAACCCGCGACCCTCACCTTGGCAAGGTCATGAACCGTTTCCACGTCATGTGCTCCACGCAGCTGACGTGGGTTTTCGTCCATCGGCTTGTCCGCACAGCGCCCCCAATTCCGCCCCGTTGTAGACCGGTCTACCACGGCAATTGCATGACCCTGATCGGTAGACTACAGGTCGATACCACGGCCGCTCGAGTGCCCGAGCGTGACGTCGTTGGAGGGGCTGAGTCCGGCGCTGAGCTTCCAGTGCTGTCCAAGCTGGCGGAGGCGGGCCCTGTCCTGGCGATTGAGCGTCGACTCCCCCGCCAGGAACTCGAACGTTCGGTCGATCAGCACCGCAACCTGGTCAGGAGCTCGCGCTGAAGCAACCTTGATCACCGCGGGCGCGCGGGACGATTCCGGGAGGTTGAGCAGGCTGTGCAGCTCTTGGCGGTCCTTGCGGCCGGGGAGGCTGTCGGGACGGTCCAGCAGGGCCGCGACCTTGGTGGCGATATGGGCAGGCACCTGCAGCACCCGCCGGCCCTCGACAACCTCCGCATACGGCACCAGCGCCTCGACGCGCAGTTGCAGGTTTGCGCCCAACCTCGAATGGTAGGGCGCGTACAGGTCCAGGTGAATATCCCGCCAGGTGCCGCGCCACTTGGTTCCGGCCAGGAGGTGAGACTCCGAGAACTCGTCAACCAGCCGGCGTATCTGGGCCAGCTCGCCACGAGTGACGATCAGATCGATGTCGTGGCTCATCGGGCCACCGACCCGGGCCCAGGTGCCCCACCCGCCGATCAGGATCGTGTGTGACTCGCCTTGTGCGGGTCGACACCAATAATCACTGCCACTCGCTACCTCCGTAGTCTTGTTTGGGGGAACCGCGGTGGGCACTCCTGCTTCGGGTTGTTCGTGCTCGTTCCTCTTTCGAGCCACACCACGGCGAGACCCTCACGAGACGCTCTTCGTTCGAAAGCCAGACCGGCGACCAGCACCGGCCGGCAGGCACTTCGAGAGCGACCTCGCAAGGACCTCTCAACGCTACGGACTGCCCGTGACGCCTACCTTCATTCTCAAGCAGGCACCTCGGGGACGCTTTCAGCCCGTCGTTCGTCGTCTTATTGCGCTACGTCGAGGACGTGGGCCGGAGCGGCATCGCCCGGCTCGCGTCCCGGATCGAGCTCCCGACGAGGCGGAGCGGGCCGCGCTCGAAGGTCACTGAGGGGTAAGTGCCCAAGGCGAAGGCACCGGCGGCTGCGGGCCATGGCCCCGTAGGGGCGAGGCAAGCCCGCGACGACGGCTACCGTGCCGCTAGCCAGCACCGCCACACCGGCACGAGCGGCCATGAGCGGGTCGGTGACGCACGTAGTGCAGCGTTAACCAGCTAATGAGCTGCTCGGAGGGATCGCCCCAGCGCCCGGACTGTTCACGGGTGAGATCGGTCGTCCGGTTTCTGCTCGTTCGCCTGGATGGTGCCCAGACGGGATCGCTTAACCTAACCTAGGCGGTGACCGGATATTGGCTATCTGCCGCTGGCCCACCGGGGTAGCGTCCCGACCGGCGCTACCTCTGCAGTAACGGCTATACCTCGACGCGTCGCCACCCCAATCGAGAAGGGTATGCCTCAGGTGTTACCTCGCGAAGAATTTGACGGAGCGCGGCGAGGTCGGCGTACCCGAGTCCGACCGCTGGGTTGTAGACCGTCCCCGGTGTTCCCGTGTAGTAGACGTTGTTGTTGGAGAGCGATCCGCTCAGCGGTGACGTCGTTCCGTCGGCATTGGTCTGGTAGAAGTATTTGCTTCCGTAAATGTGGTTCTCGTCGAGGGGTGTGAAGGGCGAGTGGCTGGTCTGGGCGGCCGCATAGATGACCGGGTTCCAGAAGCCGAGCCGATGCCTGAGCGAGCTGGCCATCACTGCCGATGTGGCGTTGAGTTGCGGGGCGACAAAGCTCGTACCGCCGAACAGCAGGAAGTCGGTGCCGTAGAGGGCCTCGAACTGGGGGTCGTAGAGGGCGTACCCGGTGTTGGGATCGGCGTTGAACGATAGGTCCGGCGTTGCCCGTCCTCCGTTCGACTGACCGGTAGTCACCTGCGGGGTCGGGTTGAAGCTAAACGTGGTCGGAAGAGGAAGACCTTGGGCAGTGGTGACATCGGCCGGTGTTAGGTAGTCGATATGGCTGAACCGTGAGATTCCGCTTACGCCGTCCTGATAGCTTGGCTCCGGTTCGAAGGTGCTGTATCCGCCGCCGCCGCCGCCCATGAGATCAAAGGTGGGGGATGTCGCCGCCTGGGCCTCGGAGCTGTACCCGAATGCCCGCGTAAAGGGGCCATTCGTAGTTCCAGTTCCACGCCATCTCCTTGGGAATGGTCACCGATTGCGTCACAGCTGTCGGTGCCCCCGATTGGTCGAGCACCGGGTATGTTTGCGTGCCGGGAAGTGTCGTGCCTCCGGCGGAGGTGATGTAGGCACCATCGGATGGGACCAGGCTCGAGAGATTCGTGGTCCCTGAGTCGGATGCGGCCTCATATGCGCCGTAGTCTCCCGATGACGCGAAGCTGCTCTGGCCTTGCGTGGCGAACTCGAGCTCGGCCTCGTCGAATGCGGCGACAAAGGTCGGCGACTGGATGTCGTTGACCTCGGACAGCAGGGCGTAGGTATCGGATTCCCCCCAGCTGAGAGAGACCGATCCGGCCACGTTGTCAGATGCGGCGCCGTAGAAGAGGTCTACGATACCGTTGTCGGTGTTGGGCGCCTGATACACACGGATGTCGCTTTGCGGCGCGATGGCACCGGCCTGCTCTACGTCGAGGGTTGTCTCGTCGGATCCGTTATCCAGACTCACGGCACCGGCGCCGCCGTCGAGGTTGTCCAGCGTGATCCGGTTGGGGGGAGTATGCAGCCCGAGGAACTTCCAGAATGCGGTCGGGACCGTCGGGTCGAGACTGGCCAGCGTCAAGATCCCGATGGTCTGACCCTGCCCCAAGGCCCCCGACGATTCGACGGGCGAAAGGTCGTAGTGGTTCACATAGTCGGCGGGCGTGAGCTCTCCGGCAGGGATCGCCGACGACGGCGAAACCCCAGCCTTGGCCGTGACCAGGCTTTTCCTGGCGTCGCTCTGGTACGGGGCGTAGTTAGTCAGGCCGAGTATCGACAGGATGCTCGCACCCAGCTGGCTCGGAAGCATCGGATCGTTCTTCGAAGCATAGATTCGCTGGTCCCCGGAACCATTGCGCCCGGGCAGCGTGTAGTTCTCTAGAAGGATCGCCAGTGCGCGGTTGAACTGACCGGCCGTCCCGGTGGCGGTGACGTCCAAGTCGTCGGAGTACGCCTTCGACGAGATCCCGAACGAGTGCAAGTAAGACTGCAGGTCGGCTACCACCTGCGGGGTTTGTCCGTACTGGGCCGCGAACTGGGACGTCGAGAGGTATGGCGCCGTCCAGCCGGCATTGACCTCTTGCTCGAGTTGTTGGAGATTTCGAGCCTTCAACACGAAGGAAACCATCATGGGGGTGCGCGCCGCGGTCTGGCCGTTCGGCGTGGCAGACGGGTCGAGCGCCGGGTTGAGGGCCTGAGGCACAGCCGTGAGGCCGGCCGTCGCCGCAAACGAACTCCTCGGCGCACAAACCGCGAGAAGGGCTGCGGTCAGTCCACCGACTGCGGCCACTGGGATCCAGCGACGCATCCGTTTGGAGAGCGCCGCGCCACTCCGACGACTCATAGTGTGACCAGGTGTCGTTGAACCGTTTCCCGCATGCCCCTACCTTGCTGCCCGGACGACCGAAGACGGACGTCGACTGAAGTGCCGATGATAGCGACCGTCCGCCTTCACATATTCGCGGCTTCGTCAAATTGTCCGAACTTCGCAGCATGTTCGCGGTGCGCGCGGTCATCGACGCAGAAGCAGAATTGGACCCGGGAGACGGGGGTTGTGCGGGCGGAGGGGGATGGCGGGTGCTGCGCCGCCGCATACGGGTATTGGAAGCCCGGGTCGTAGCCGGCGACGAGTGTGAGTCACTACTCCGCCCGATCGCCGAGGACGACCGGGCGCTCGCCGATGATGACCGGGCCGATCCGCGCAAACCGGGTGATGCCCGGCGGGCATCGCTCCTGGTCGAAATCGGGCGATCTCGATCACATGAACCTCAGCGGTCACTTCTCCTTCACCAGAGACCTCGCTCTCTCGGAGCCGGGCGACGGATAAGTCGACCGTTTCTGCACCTCGATGTATTGCCAGGTGAGGCAGCTACCAGGGTTGCGCCGAAGGGGGCTCAGGGATTGCAAGGTCCGCGAGCTGACTTCGATCGGAGGTTAGGCCCGGGATAGGCGTGGCCCGTTTGCTTCCCGGGCTGTCGTTCCGCAGCGGAGTGAAGCGCCGCTGACCTCAACACAAGGCGCCGGCATTGCGGGCCGGAAACGCTGCGGAAGTAACAGCGGTTCAAGCAGGTTGAGGTCTTGTCAGTCGTTGGCCAAGTCAGCAGCGCAGAAGAATCAGCGGGCGTAGTCAGCGCCTCGGGCACGTGGCCAAGCCGGGGTCCGAGTGGAGGGAACCCCCTCGTTGGACGTCAGAAACGTACCGTACGGACGAGGCCTCCGCGAAGGACATCATACCAGTTGAATCCCCGGACGATTCTAGGCCCCTACGTTCGACACAACCGATGTCGGCGTGTCCATAGCGCGGTGTAGAGGCAGCAACGATGTCGCTGATACAGGGAACCGAACAGCGGGAGCGCTTGCGAGCCAGGTTGGGCGTGATACCTTTGACAGTGTCGATTAGCACCCTCAGGACCAGAAGTCTGAGCGCGTCATCTGCATCCGCCGCAACCATCGGAATTTGGGCTAGCCGGATCTTCGCAAGAGCCTACCGCCCCGCTGCTTAGCGAAGAGCTGCCCGAACTAACGCGAATATTTTGCCGCCACTGAAACGACCGTCGCACCTATGCGCCGATGTGCCCTGGATGGAGATTGTGCCGGAAACCTGACAATGCACCGAGAATCGGACAAAGAAACTTCCGGAGTTGCGTTAAATACTTCATAAAGATCTGATAACTTCACCCGCCCCGGGGTTCTGTAGGGGCTAGGTCCGGGATTACATCCGCTGTGAGAAGGGGCACCATGCGATCTCGGCCGTTTCATCTGACCCGCTTTGGCTCCGTCGAGCCGGCTCTCGGGAAGAGTTGGCGACTGATGGCCATCGTCGGTTTGATCGTGGCGATGGCCGGAGGCTCCCTTGGCGTGGCCTCCTCAGCTTCGGCTGCGGTCTCGACCTGGACGGCGACGAAAGCACCGCTGCCCGCAGGTGCCATAGGGGCCGAGACCAGCATCGGCGGTTTGTCCTGCCCGGCGGCAGGTTCGTGTGTGGCCACAGGTGCTTATAAGGACCCTGCTGGAAACCAGCTGGCCCTGATCGAAACCTTGTCTGGAGGGTCCTGGACCCAGACAACAGCTCCTCTGCCCGGTGACGCCGCCACCAATCCGGTCGCCCGTCTCGACACCCTGTCGTGCCCGGCGGCGGGCTCCTGTGTGGCCGTTGGGCACTACACCGACTCCTCGCACACCACGCAGGTGCTCATTGACACCCTGTCGGGTGGCTCCTGGACCGCGGCCACTGGCCCGCTGCCCAGCGACGTGAGCAGCGCCCACGTTTTCGGGATCTTTGACCTGTCCTGCCCGGACGTGGGTTCGTGTGTTGCCGTGGGTAACTACGTCAACACGTCCGGCCAACCGGGGTTGATCGAGACCCAGTCTGGCGGGTCTTGGATCGCGAGCGCCGCACCCGTGCCGGCCGGGCCAGCCAATGTCAGCGGTGTTCTGGAACGCGTGTCCTGCCTGGCGGCGGGCTCGTGTGTGGCCGTCGGCGGCAGTGGGGTGGGTGTGATCGAGACCCTGTCCGACGGGTCCTGGGCGGCCACCAGGTCGCCACTGCCGTCTGGGGCGGGCGCCGCGTCCTACTCGGTTCTCGACCTGCTGTCGTGCCCGGCGGCGGCCACGTGTGTGGCCGGCGGCTTCTACTCGGACACCTCGGGCAACCACAACCTGTTCGACACTTTGTCGGGGGGCTCCTGGATGGCGACGCCAGCGCCTGCTCTTCCGGTTGGCGGAGTTGGCCCGAACCTGGAGGACCTTTCGTGCCCCACGGTGGGCGCGTGTGTGGCCGTCGGGGACTACACCACCGCCTCGGACTTGGGCGTACACTCGCTCCTCGAAACCTTGTCGGGGGGATCCTGGACAGCCCGCGCCGCTCCGCTGCCAGCAGGGGCGGCCAGTTACCAAGACGATACCCAGCTGGCGGGGGTGTCGTGCCCGGCGGCCGACTCCTGTGTAGCGGAGGGTGTCTACATGGGATCCCCGAACGTAGAAGGCCTGGGGCTCATCGAGACGCTGTCGGGGGGGTCGTGGACCGCGAGCGAAGCCCCGCTACCGGTCGGGGCTGCCGCCGCGAGTGGCGGGCTGGAACGCCTCGACTGCCCGGCGGCAGGGGCCTGTGTCATCGCCGGTGACTACATCGATACTACCGACGGTGATCAGATCCTCCTTGACTCCCAAACGCCGGTCACACCGCCCGTCGCGGGGGCGCTGATTCCACTCGCGCCGGCTCGCCTGTTGGACACTCGCAGTAACAACGGGGCCAGCGGGCCGGTCGCCGCGGGCGGAACGGTCGCACTACAAGTCGACGGGCGGGGCGGCCTGCCCGCCTCGGGGGTGGGGGCGGTGGTGCTGAACGTGACCGTGACCCAGGCCAAGGCGGGCGGTTACATAACCGCCTACCCGGACCAGGAGACCCGGCCCGGCACCTCCAACCTGAACTTCTCCGCCGGCCAGACCGTCCCGAACCTGGTGGTGGTGCCGGTAGGCAAGGACGGCAAAGTCAACCTGTACAACGGGTCGGGCGGCACGGTGCAGCTGCTCGCCGACATATCGGGCTACTTCGCGGCCGGCGATCCGGCCAGCGCGGGCGCCTTCGGGGCGTTAAGTCCGGCTCGCCTGTTGGACACTCGCAGTAACAACGGGGCCAGCGGGCCGGTCGCCGCGGGCGGAACGGTCGCACTACAAGTCGACGGGCGGGGCGGCCTGCCCGCCTCGGGGGTGGGGGCGGTGGTGCTGAACGTGACCGTGACCCAGGCCAAGGCGGGCGGTTACATAACCGCCTACCCGGACCAGGAGACCCGGCCCGGCACCTCCAACCTGAACTTCTCCGCCGGCCAGACCGTCCCGAACCTGGTAGTGGTGCCGGTAGGCAAGGACGGCAAAGTCGACCTGTACAACGGGTCGGGCGGCACGGTGCAGCTGCTCGCCGACATATCGGGCTACTTCGCGGCCGGCGATCCGGCCAGCGCGGGCGCCTTCGGGGCGTTAAGTCCGGCTCGCCTGTTGGACACTCGCAGTAACAACGGGGCCAGCGGGCCGGTCGCCGCGGGCGGAACGGTCGCACTACAAGTCGACGGGCGGGGCGGCCTGCCCGCCTCGGGGGTGGGGGCGGTGGTGCTGAACGTGACCGCGACCCAGGCCAAGGCGGGCGGTTACATAACCGCCTACCCGGACCAGGAGACCCGGCCCGGCACCTCCAACCTGAACTTCTCCGCCGGCCAGACCGTCCCGAACCTGGTAGTGGTGCCGGTAGGCAAGGACGGCAAAGTCGACCTGTACAACGGGTCGGGCGGCACGGTGCAGCTGCTCGCCGACATATCGGGCTACTTCAGCACGTAAAGAGGAGCCCGAGTCTTGGAAGATGAGTCGCAGTCATTTCGTCTCGCCAGGGCTTCTGCGGCGAAGTCATCGAACGGACCCCCCGGGCGAGAGGCCCAGACGCCCGCAGAGTTATGTCGGGGTGAACCTCAGGTAGCTCACGACCCTGACCCCTCTACACCAAGTCCCTTGTGCGATTCTCACATCGCCGGCTTGGTGCGCGCCATTACCCGGCCGCCGTGCCTGAGTAGCACACCACGCAAGCCCACACCCACGATACCGGCTCGACAACCGCGGAGGAGTCACACAGAACGCGCAAGCCGACGTTCTGAGCCAAGGGCCAATAGTCCACGAAGAAACCAACGGCTGCGGGCGGTGGCGGCCGAGCCGAAGACGCCCCATGCTGCTCGAGCGGAAGAGCCATCGAAAGTGTCTCCTACAAGGTGTTGACGGAAATGCTCCGTCGAGCGGAGTGCGATGGACTCATCGCCTGCCAGCTTGATGGAAGCCGCGTCGAGACGGCCAACGCTTACGACTTGACCGACCTCGGCCGCTCACTCACAGCGCCTCTCACGGCAATGTCCGAGTGGTCGCCGGCGGGATGCGGTCGAGACGGCTCGACAGCGGTGGGACCGGCTCCGACGAGGAGTCGATGAAACGACCATCGGGTTCCTGCATCGCGGTATCCCCTCACACTTTGGGGTGCGGCTTCGCTCGTTGAAGAACAGTCTTCCTTGGTGTAATGGTGGAAACCATTGGAGACGCGGACACCCCTTGCCGAAGGAACTCATGGGCTTCGGCTCACCCTGGGACATGCACTGAACCACCGCGAGGTGCGCAGGTCGGTCGCTCACGAATCCCCAATACGCCTGCAAGACCGACCCCTAATCGCTCCGGCGGTGTGACCCTGATCGCCGGGCTGGTGACCGACCTGGATGCTGGTGACCTGGCCCACAAAATGCTCCTCAACCCTGTCGCAGAATGTCAACTGGCCGCTGCTGTTCGCTGATCGCTCGGACCGGTGGTGGGTTCAGCTGGCGTGGCGAGAGATGTATTCGTCTAGGGCTTCGCGGCTGATATCGGCTAACCGCTTACCCTGGGACTTAGCCAACTTCTCGAGAGCGTCTCGGGTGGGTTGGGGCACTCTTACGGTCAGGCTGGGGGTACGCCGTCCGCCACCGGAGACCGAAGGCCGTCCTCGATGGCGGGACAGGGCGCGCTCGGCGATCTCCTCAGCGACTTGTTCAGTTAGGCGGCGGCCATCGGCCAGGTAGATCTCCTCCTTGTCGAGATCTACGTCAGGTCCGATCGGGCCGGGCTTGATCTTTCGCTTGGTCATCGGCCTGCCTTGCGGTAGTGGGTGGGCATCACGTGGATCACTAGGAGGCAGTCGGGCCTGTCGAGGGCAACGATCTCCAACTCCCGGCCACGTTCGTCGGCACCGATCCAGGTCAGCGTGGTGTCACCGGTCTGTTCGTCGGTAGTGATGTCGGCGGCGGTCATGGCGATCACGTGATAGGCGGATTGGCGTCCGATCCGATGCTTGCGGGAACCCCACGTGAACCTGATCGGCTTCACCCTTTCATTGTGTCAGACATAATAGATTATTGCAAGCCACAAAGGCGGACGCCCTAGCCCCAGAAGATGCGCAGGGGTCGCTATCTACCTCGGCCAGCAGCTCCTCGATATTCGAACTGGGCGGGGCGAGTTCATAGTTGTGGAAGCGCAGGTTGGGGTCCCGCCAGTAGAGCGACCACTGGCGCTTGGTCTTGATGTAGCGCAGCCGGGCGATCGGAAAACGTGTCCACTCCGGCCCGAAGCCGGCTCGCCAAGGCGGGCCGGCACCCAAGGCTCGTCGCCGTGGTGGCCGTCACGTCGAGTTGGTAGCGGATCTTGTCCCGAGCGGCGTCGGGAAGACGAGCGTTGCGACCATCGACCCAGCGGGCAATGCGACGCTGGTCGAGTTCAGGGATCACTCCTCGACCATAGCGATGCGGGCCGGTCTGCCAAGTCTCTTAACGGCCGTTGGAGAGGTTGGCTGGATGATCCTCCCGACCATCAGGAGGATCGACCATGCCCACAGTCACCGTCACCGCCACCACCCTGCAACCATGCGAGAACGCCAAGCTGCCTGATGAGGCCGAGATGGCGGCGGTGGCGTTTCTCGCCCGCTACAACGGCCGGACCCTCGACGCTTATCGCCACGATCTGCGCAACCTGTTCCAGTGGGCCGCCGATCATGGACTGCCCGTGCTTGAGGCTACCCGTGCCCATCTCGAGATGTACCGGTCATCGATGGAAGAACGCGGCCTGGCCGCCTCGACGATCGACCGCCGGCTGTCCACCGCGTGCGGGTTCTACCGATTCGCTCACATCGACGGCCGGATCGGCTCCAACCCGGCCCAGTACGTGCGCCGTCCTACCGTGCATCCCACCGAGCGGCGCGGGCTGGACAGAGGCGAACTCGGCCGGTTCCTGTTCACCGCCGAGCGGTTCGACCACGCCCACGCCGCGCTCGCAGTGCTGCTCGGGTTGAACGGCCTGCGGGTGACCGAAGCCTGCGAGACCAACATCGAGGACATGGCCTTCGAACGAGGACATCGGGTGCTGCGGATCGTAGGCAAGGGCAACAAGCCCGCTCTCATTCCTCTGGTGCCGCGAACCGCGCGAACGATCGACCTCGCCGTCGGTGAACGGCGAGAAGGTCCCATCCTGTTGCGTCACGACGGTGAGCGGCTCGACCGGCGCACCGCCCACCGCTGGGTACGTTCCATCGGGAAACGAGCCGGGATCGGGATGGTTCATCCACACATGCTCCGAGCGGCGTTCATAATGGCCGCCCTCGATGCCGGCGTCCCTCTACGCGAAGTCCAGATCGCTGCCCGACACGCCGACCCCCGAACCACGACCGTCTACGACCGGCGCCGCCAAGACTTCGACCGCTACGCCGCCTACGTCGTCGTCGCTTCGTCGCCGGGGGCTGATCCTCACGCTCGTTGCGGGGGATCTAGGGCAACCGCCTGCCAGCAGCTTGACGTCTCAACAGGGGGGTCCTCCCGGTCAGGGCGCGGCTTGAAATGTGGAGGGGAACCTATCGCCAGGGTCGGACGAGCATCCAGGCGAGGTAGTGTGCTTGCTCTCGCGGTCGGCGAGCCGCACCCCGGGCCTTGCAGTGCGGCACCTAGGGGACGGACTCGACGGACCCGATGACAGCGGTATTCGGTCAGGTGGCGCTGGCCTGGACCGCCGCCCACCCGAAGCCCCACGAGAGTTCGGCGTGAACATTTGGACGCCAAGATTGGTGGACCACGCCACGACGAGATCCACGGTGGACCTTAGAGCGGAGCCCCCGAACCGACGGTCGAGCTGTCCCCCGGAAGGGCGATCCGGTGTCGCGGAACTCGACGCCGGCTTCGACACGACAAGCCTGTCGGAGCCGTTGCGCTCGACGACCAACTCCACCCGGCCAAGTGCCACCTGGCCGCCGCGGTCAAGGCGTCCTGGGACCACCCTTCACCTTGTTGTCGTCCTGCGACTCATCCTGTAGTTCGCCCTGGTCGCCGATCCCGTGCTTCCAGGCGGGTCATCTTCCTGTTTAAGCGGTGGCGATATTGAGCAGTTGCAGATGCTGGCCGTCCCAGATCAAGGCGGCGGTGTAATTCCCATTCGCGGCGTCGGTATGGGGGCCGTTGTTGGCTGCTCCGGGGTCGCCCGCCACGTTGACCACGTAGTGGATCTGCATCTGATCGCTGCCAGTAACGGTGAAGATGCCGTGGTTGGTATCAAACGAGACATTGGCCCCTGAGGTGGGGTCACCCTCGAGGCCCCACTGGGCGCTGGTGGCGTCCGCAGGAGTGTCGATCTCCATCGGACAGTTCGGGATGTCGAAGTTTGTCAACGGCACCGTGACCGTGGCGCAGGAGGTGAAGCCGTCCTTGACGGCCGCAATGGCCATGGCGTCCGTCACCTGGTCGGGGCGAGGGAAGGGCGGAACGGTTACTCCGGGCGGCGGTGAGTCCTGCAGCTGGACGATGAATTGAACGTTCTGGAAGGAGGAGCCGTCCCAGGTCATGCTGGCGTGAGCCACACCCCCGCTGTAGTCGAGCACAGGGCGGACGCTGCCCCCTGAAACGTTGTAGGAGACGTCCATCAGGTAACGGCCATACACGTCGACCTGGCCCGGAGTCCCCCCTGGGAGGCGTCAGTGGGTACTGCCGCCGCTCCGGCCATCGGTTGCCCACCAGGCTCCACTGGACAGACTCGATGTCGCCTGAATAGGTCTGCCTCTGATTCTGCTGGGGACAGTTCTGAGGGTCCAGGGTGGTAGACTTTGCGCAGGTCTCGAGGGCCGTCTGAGCGGCCTGAATAGCCAGGGTCGACCAGTTGGAGGGCAGGCCTGCCGGAGAAGGGATAGTGGTTGTGTTGGCAGGGACACTGCTAGGCCGAACCGTATCTGGTAGAGAACTCGTGGTCGAACTCGAGGCCCGCCCCCGCCACCACAGGCGGACGCCAGTGCGGCGGCAGCAACAACCGACACTCCTCCCAGCATCGCCCGGCGCACGATGCCGGCGCCGCCTGATCTTGCCCCCCCCGTCCGCCACAATGGGTGGGTTGTTGTCGAATACGGCTGGTCCGGCTCCATAGCTCCTCCTTGTAGGCCCGGTTCTTTGGAGAAGCTTGAGCCAGGCGCCGGCTGGCGCCCAGAGGTAGAAGTACGTCTTCTTCCACCCGGTGGGTGTAGGTAGTTCTGCGTACACGGCGTCGTCGCCGGTTCGATCCCCAGGGTTAGGTGCGGACGGCCAGGCGGGTCAGCTCGGCCCGCCGCCGGGCCCCGGTCTTTTGCCGGATGCGGTCCAGATGGGTGTGCACGGTGCGAACACTGATGAAAAGCTTTTCGGCGATCTGCTTGTCGGTGAGACCGTCGGCGACGAGGTCGACAGTTCCGGCTGTTCGCGGCTGCTCAGCCTGGTACCAGGGCTGCCGCCCTGAGGAGGGCCGTCTCTCATGACGTCCAACCCGAACTCGGCGGCGGCGTCGAGGGACAGCCGGGCACCCCGCTCGCCGGCGGCTCGGGCTCGTTCCGTGCCGAGCGCAGCCCGAACGGCCAGGATGGGGGCAGTGAGAAAGACGGAAGTCGTAGGCACAGCCCGGATCGGCCTGGTCGGCGATGTCGGTGATGGCGAGACCGGAGATTCCCAGCAGGGCCAGTATGGCCCGTGACGCCCCGCCACGGGACCGCCGCCTCCTCCGGGCGCTCCGGCATGGCCACGGCGACGTCCGAGAGGCAATCGGCCAGCCTTCAGCCGAGTCGCCGATCTCGGTCGAGATGCGGATGGCCTCGGCCAGGTGCTCGCCAGCCCGCTGGATCCGCCCGGTTCGTATTCCACCCCGGCCACATCCTTCCAGTCGGCCGGCGGCCATGGAGCGATCCCGGCCTGGTGGCACAGATAGAGCGTGGAGACGAAGAGCTCCTCAGCCCGGACCAGATCGCCGGTGACAGCCCAGGCGTCCGCCAGGGCGGCGGCCGCCCACCGCAGCGTCTGGCCCTGCACCCGGCCGGTATCGATTGCCGAAGCCGCCTCCGCCCATGACAGGCCGGCCGCAAAGTCCCCGCCAACCAGCCCCAGATAAGCCGAGCACCGCGCAGCCAGCGTGCCTCACCAGAGGGATAACCGATGCGACGCGCAAGCTCGATGGCCTGCAAGGCCTGGTCCGAGCCCTCTTGGCGATGATCGAGGTCGATGAGGGCCATGGCTCAAGCTGTTGAGACTGTCGATCAGGACCGGGGACGCGCTCCCGCCCGGCCAGCAGTTCGATAGCCCGGCTGCAGTGGTCGACGACCGCTTCGAAGTCACCGGTGTCGTGCGCAAGCCGGGCGAGCCACATGGCTACCGAAGCGGCCACGTCATCCGTAATCGGAGCCGCTGCCAACATCGCGCTCTCCAACCAGGCTCGACCCTCACCGAAGTGACCCCGGATGGACCACCGCGGACCCATGGCCAGCGCCAGGCCCAAGGCGGTCTCGCCGTCGTGCTCGAGCGCCCACGCCAGTACTTCCCGAACGTTTTCGCGCTCGGCATCACCCCACAGACCGGCAAATGAATCCTCGGGGTCCTCGAAGGAAGCGGCGGCCCGTTGCGCCTCACGCAGAGTCCATCCCCCCACTGCTTTGCCTATATCGTTGCGTTCGCCACTCTTGTCGAGCAGAGCGGCGGCGTAGACCCGGATGGTCTCCAGCATCGCGTAGCGGAACTGCCCGTCCGAACCCCTGGCGGGGGAACCATCAGCAGCGACCGTCGAACCAGGCCGCCCACCACGTCCGCCACGTCTAGACCGGCGGCAGCGTTGGCGCTCCCTAAGGTGAACGGGCCCGGGAAGATCGACAGGCGCCGGAAGGCGTCCTGCTCCTGGTTGCCGAGCAGGCGAACGCTTCCACTCGACCGTGGCGGCCAGTGACGCCTGGCGGCCCGCTGCCTTTCGCTCGGTGCTGACCAGCAGCCGGAATCGGTCGTCAAGGCCGGAGACCAGCTGGCTTAGGCCGAGCACGTCGAGCTGGGCTGCCGCCAGCTCTATCGCCAGCGGCATGCCATCCAGGCTTCTCACCAGGCGTCGCCACCTGTGGGGCTGTTTCGGGGCTGAGAGCAAAGTCCGGATCCGACAGGCGGCCCGGGCCACAAAAAGCTCGACTGCTTCGCGTTCGCTGACCGACTCCAAATCGTCGTCCGGACCGGGTACAGCCAGAGGCGGCAGTCGGAAGCAGACTTCACCAGGGACGCCCAGGGGCTCCCGGCTGGTGGCCAGAACTCGCATATCGACCCCAGCCCGCAGCAGCGCCTCACACGACTCCGCGGGCCGCGCTCACCAGATGCTCACAGTTGTCTAACACCAGCAGGAGATGCCGGTCGGCCAGGACGGCCGCCAGCGATTCGGTCATCGACACGCCCGGCCGAGCCCGCAAACCCAGAACGACCGCCACTTCCTCCGCCACTGACCTCGCCTCGTCGAGCTGGGCCAGCTCGATCAGCCACACCCCGTCCTCGAACCGCGCAGCGACCTGCCCGCCCACCTCCACGGCCAGCCTGGTCTTACCCGACCGCCCGGACCCGTGACCGTCACCAGCCGGTGCCGGGCCAGCAACGACTCGATCCTGGCCAGCTCAGACCCTCGGCCCACGAAGCTGGTCAAACCGACCGGAAGATTATGGCCTGTGCTTGCGGCTCCGGCCCCAGCAGCCATCCCCACCCCCCAAACACTACACGGTGCCCAGGATGCGCCGATCGGCCGACACCCCGGTTACGAGTACCCAGGGTCCCGGGGAACGGGTGTCGCCGAACCGAGCCCAGCTACACCGGGAACAACCGTGAACCGCCCCGGCTTTCTTGGAGACTCGGTTTACTGTCTCCCGCCTGGGTTGGCGGTGTGTGATCCAGCGTAGTGGGCTGCTTCGAACTCGGCTGGGGGAAGGTCGCCGATGGCGGAGTGGAGTCGGTTGTGATTCCACCAGTACACCCAGGAGAGCGTGGCCAGCTCTACGTCTCCGACGGTACGCCACGGTCCTTGCATGGTGATCAGCTCGGTCTTGTACAACCCGATGACAGTCTCGGCCAGAGCGTTGTCGTAGGAGTCGCCTCGCGAACCCACCGATGAGGCGGCCCCGACCTGGCCCAGGCGCTCGGTGTAGCGAATGGACAGGTATTGTCCGGAGCACAGCGGGGCCAGATTCGCTTGACAAACCCAGACGCCACCGATGACGGTTGGTGGTGGTTACCTCAGTGAATGCCACAATGGAAATAATACTTGCTTATTAGAGGGGTAGGACTGGCCAACAGCCTTGATGCTTGCTGACTTGTCTGTCGGCGTTTCGTACTCGACACTCTCGCCCACTCACGACGAACACGTCGTTCGTCAGATACGAAGGGGCTAAAAACACATGACGACGATTGTCGGTGTCCGACACACCGCGCTTGGAGTGCGGGACCCGCAAAAGTCGATCAGCTTCTACACCGAAGTGCTGGGAATGGAGTTGGTCAACTTTTTGGAAGATCTGCAGATGGCCTTCCTGGCCTTCGGAGAGCAAGATCATGACCTGGTGCTGGTCAAAGTCCCCGACGATCAGCCGGTGGGTAGTTCTGGTCTAGCCCACACGGCCATCCGGATCGAGGGTGGCTCAGAACAACTCGGGACCTTTACCACTTGCTGAAGGGGCGGGGCGCGGAAGTCGAGCTCACTGCTGATCACGGGATCTCGCAGAGCTTCTACCTTCGGGACCCCGATGGCAACCGGCTGGAGTTCTACACCCAGATGATGGCTCCCGCCGAGGCCAAGCAGTATCTTGCGTGACGCCTCTTCGGCGGCCGACGCTCTGCGGCCTCTGGACCTGGAGGCGGCGGTATGACATTTCATCGAACCGTCCGTCGAGCGGGCGCTTGGGGACCTTAGTTACGGCGGCAGGCTGATTGGCCTCCTTAGCCGGGACGACCACGGCAAGCGCCTAGACCCAACCGTCCCGTTCAGTGGGAATTTTGACGGCACAGTCGCCTTTAGCAGCCCACCGACAATGGCTTTTAACGGGCCAGGCGTCGCCGCCCAAATGGGAGTGACGGACAGTAACGGCGGCCAAGTGCCCCAGAAGACCCGCTCATAATCTCTGAACCGCCCCGGCTTTTTTGGAGACTCGGTTTAGTGTCTCCCGCCTCGGTTGGCGGTGTATGATCCAGCGTAGTGGGCTGCTTCGTACTCGGCTGGGGGAAGGTCGCCGCAGGCGGAGTGGAGTCGGTTGTGTTCCACCAGTCCACCCAGGCGAGGGTGGCCAGCTCTACGTCTCCGACGGTCCTCCACGGTCCTTGCTGGTGATCAGCTCGGCCTTGTACAGCCGTTGACTGTTTCTGCCAGAGCGTTGTCCTAGGAGTCGCCTCGGACCCCACCGAGGGGACGGCGCCCCCTCGGCCCAGGCGCTCGGTGTAGCGAATGGCGAGATATTGCACGCCCCGGTCCGAGTGGTGGACCAGGTCCGTGAGCGTTTCGTCCTGTGCGGGACCAGACGGCCATCTCCAAGGCGTCGAGGGCGAGCTCGGCCTTGAGGTGTGGAGTGACTCGCCAGCCCACGATCCGGCGGCTGAAGACGTCGCTCACGAAGGCGACGTAGGCGAAGCCGGACCAGGTGGCCACGTAGGTCAGGTCGGCTACCCAGAGCTGGTTCGGGGCGCCGGCCGTGAAGTTCCGTTCCACGAGGTCGGTCGCTGGTGCCCGCCCGGCCGGGATGGTGGTGCTTCGGCCGCGACCCCGAACCCGTCCGCGCATCCAGTCTGGCCATCAGCCGTTCCACGCTGAGCGGGCCACCTCGATGCCCTCCCGGCTGCAGCTGGCGCCACATCTTCCTGGCGCCGTAGACGCCGTAGTTCTCCTCGTAGACCCGGGCGATCTCCTCTCTGCAGCTCGGCGTCTCGGACGCCCGAACACGACGGCCGGCGGTCCTGCGCCGAATAGTAGGTGGAGGGGGCGACTGCAGCGTCTCGCAGATCGGCTCGACCCCGAACCGGTTTCCGATGGTCGTCGATGTAGGCCACTACTTCTTCTGTCGGCGGTCGAGCTCCGCGATGCTCCTATGTCAAGCCGCGACCCGAATTCTTTGGAGAGCCGTGACGCCACGGGGTTCTCGTCGATAAGAAGACGGCGGAATACCTCGTCGGAGAGACGGCGACGAAGCATCCGGATCGCTTCCTTCTTGTCGTCGCCGGCAGCCGACGCGGCATCGAGGTAGGCCCGGCCAGGACCGCCCTGTCGACTGGGTTAGAGCGATGCGGTGGAGTGCGGCGTTGACCTGCGGTTGCCGCCGCGGTTGAGCCGGAAGTTGGTGCTGCCGCTCCACACCGGGATCGGAGCGGTGCCGTTCCAGCGGGCGAACGCCGCCTTGGACTTGAACCGGCCGGCACCGGCAGTCTCCCCGACTATCTTGGCCGCCGACAGAGCACCGCAGCCCTGCAGGGCCAGCAGGGTCGGCGCCAGCCGCGTGACGATCCGGGCGATCTCCCGCTCGAGCTCGTTCGACCTGGATCGGTCAGCTCGCCGGATGGTCGCGACCAGTTCGCGGGCGATACGGGCCACGGTCCCTTCGACGCCGGCGAGGCGCTCCTCGAGCTCGGCGAAGACCCGCTGCCGGCGCAACGACCGGGGCGGGATGACACAGCCCGGGGAAAAGCTCGTGAAGATGCCAACGCAGGCGGGCCTGCATCCGGGTGCGCTCGCGCACCAGGTCCTCGCGGTGGTCGACCAGCAGCTTCAGCTCTCGGGCCGCCCCGTCCAGACGCGCCACCGGGAGGTCGGGCTCCCGCAGCGCTGCCCGAGCCACCGCCGAGCGCGTCGATCGGGTCGGACTTGCCCCGCTCCCGGCCCCCTCGCCGCTCGCCAGCCATCAGCCTCGTCGGAACCCGCAGCACCGCCTCGCCCGCCGGCGAGAAGGTCCGACTCCAGCCGGCGGGTGAGATGCCGGCAGTCCTCGATCGCCCACCGCCGCTCCGGCCAGCGCTCCGCCCACTCCAGAGCGTCGAGATGGCCCTCCGGTCGTCGCGGCCACGTCCGCTCGGCCAGCTTCTTGCCGACATCGTCGACGGCCACGAAGGTGTGGGTCCGCTTGTGCGAGTCGACGCCGATCGTCACCATGGTCATTGCCTCCTTGAGCCGCATCTCTTGGGGGTGCGCAGACCGGCCGGTGGGCACGCCTTTATCGAGGTGTGCCAGGCTCCTATCAAGCCACACCGGCCGGTCTGGCGCGCCTGGTGAGCGGCACATCGAGGAAAAGCCACAGCCAAGGCTGGGCACCGAAGAAACGAGCCAACCCACCAGGCGAGCCGATCGTCGCACCGCGAACGATCCGACAGGTGGATGGTTACATAAACCCGAAGAAAGCCGCCGCCGCCTTGAGGATCTCATTGCCCGGCGCAGCTCCCGGTTCTCCCGCTCCAAGTCGGCGACGCCCGACCGCTCCACCTTGGTGAGTCCCGGCCGGCGGCCCTGCTCCACCTCGGCCTCGATATACCAGCGCCCGCAAGGTCTCCGGGTTCAGATTCAACTGCCGGCACACCACCCGCAGACCCCCCTCCTCCACACCGCCAGCCTCCCTCCACTCGCGCAACAATCGCACCGCCCTCGCACGGAACTCATCGGGATAGACCCTTGGTCGTGCCATCACTCCATGCTTCCGTCACAGAATGGAGCCTCCCGCGGTCCCGGGGCGGTTCACCGATATTCTGGGCCGGCCGGGAGAGTCGACTGCGGGTGTGAGAGGCGAGCAGAGCGCCGATTCGCGCGCCTCGCCGGGCTCGGCGCTGGCCGTCATTATGTAGGCGCGCTACCCGGCGTTGGGAGCCGCCGCAAACCGTAGGCGATGATTTTGAGGCACCTCCCTCCCTGTCCCTCGGCAGGCCACTTAGTGATTGGCCAGCACTTCACGGATCCACTCGCTCGATGCGGCGACCGCGACGCTCTTACCCTTTGCGTCCACGTCCGTAGGTCTGGCGCCGTGACCCAGTAGCAGCACGATGATTCGATGCTGCTCCTCTTTCGCCGCATCTGAGCCAGAGTTGCTCTTACCTGTGTTCTGGACCGCCAGATGGAGGGGTGTCGAACCACTCTTGTTCGCTCGCAGCGGATCGGCGCCCCTGTCGATAAGGGCGCTGACGGCGGCCGAACTTCGGTTCCTGACGCCCCGATGCAGTGGAGCCACGCCACTCTTGTCGGTGGCGTTGGGGTCTGCTCCGACCTCAATGAGGTAGGCAATCACTTCTCGTTGCCCGTCTGAATCCCGGTACTTCGAGGGCCCTCCATCTGCGGCATAGTGCAGAGGTTCGGCGCCCCTTCGGTTGCGGGCACGGACTGCAGCCCCTTGTGCGACAAGCGACTCTGCGATGCCTTGGTGATGGGCGGCAGCGGCGACATGCAGAGCAGTATCGCCTGCGTAGACGTGGTGTCGAATCGGCAAAAGGAAATACGCCTTGGGCTCTTGGCGGCTCGCACCGGCGCGGAGCGAGCAGCGGGCCAAGTCGGGCTCTTGGTCCAGCATTCGCGCGACCTCCGCCTGGTCGCGAGACGATCCTGGCGAAAAGTCTGCGTACTGCACCCTCATCAGGTTCCCTATTCGCCTTCGCCATGCCTACAGCCTGCCCGATCTGGGGCTCGGACGCTCCCGGTGTCGGGCGAGGGTCTGGGCCCCCGCGAAGCGCCGAACTCTGCCGCTGCGGCTGGGCCGCCGACTGATCGGAAATAGGCGCACCCCCGACGTGCATGCAGAACATCGCTAGCGACGCCGACCAGGGCGGTCCGATCGACGGTTCCTCGCTCGACCGGCCGCGCTGTGCACACCGCTATACCCGCGACCGATCGACAGGGTCGTTGTTCGGTGCGAGCTCGAAGCCGCTGCTGGGTTGACTCCGGAGCTGCGATCGCCGAGTAGGGCGCGGCGGCAGCCCTGGTCAGTCCTCGCCGAGCACCTCGCGGAGCTTCGCGGCGAACGCGGCCGGGTTGTTGCCGGTCGACCACTCGTTGGCAGTGAAGCCGCCGTGGTCGCCGGGGAAGATCACCGGCTCGACGCCGAGCAGCCGTGCGACCGCCTCACCACCGCGCCGAGCCAACCCGCCCTCGCCCAGGGTGCCGATGGCGGGCACGATGCGCACAGACGACGCGCGCAAAGCGTCTGCGTCGGGCTCGAACGGCGGCATGGCGAGGTTGCCGCTCAGCAGCAGGTCATCGCGGGCGCCGTCGTCTTCGGTGGGGAGACCGAACTGCGCGGGGTCTGGCGCGGGCCGGTCCAGGTAGTCGTCGGGCAGCAGGCCCTGATGCATGACCAGCTGGATGAACTTCGCCATGGCTGAGCCGAAGCCGTCCCGCTGGTAGGTGTCGACGATGTCGGCGTTCGCCTTGATCGCCATCTGACTGTCCTCGAGCAGCGTGATCACCGGCGGCTCGTGTGAGACGAAGGTGTGCACGTCTTCGGGGTGGGCGACCACCCAGTGCAGGCCGCACATGCCACCCCCGCTCGACCCGAACGCGTCCACCGGCCCCTGCCCGACGGCCTCGACGACACGGTGGTAGTCCTCGGCGTGTACCCCCACCGTGAGCTTGCTGTCGGGCTCACGGGTGCTGCGCTCCATCCCGCGGGGGTCGTAGGTGATGACTGTCCGGTGCCTGAAATGACCGACGAGCTGCTCGAAACCCGACGCGCCCATCGGCGAGCCGAAGATGAACAGCGGGCGCTTGACGGTCGGAGCCTCGGGCTCATGGACGTCGTAGGTCAGTGTGGCGCCAGCGACGTCAACGGTGTGGGTGGTCAGCTCGGTCATGCGCGGTCCTTCGTGCGGATTCTGCCCATGTTGACGGGTGCGGTGCTCAAAACTCATCGATCAGCCGGCCGACACGATCGGCCATCCTTCGTGCACACGCGACGCCAACATCGGGCGATGGCCGCAGGCCCCCCGGTCGCGATCGTCATCTGACAGAACCCCCTGCTCCTCAGGCTTGACGCATGCCGATATCGGAATATGATGGGACCCATGGCTCGGGCAGCGACGACGTCGGACGTGTTCAACGCCATCGCCGAGCCGCAGCGCCGGGAGATCCTGGTGTTGCTGCGGGCGGGTGAGCGGCCGGTGACCGAGTTGGCCCAGGAGTTGGGGATCGCCCAGCCGGGGGCGTCCAAACACCTGCGGGTGCTGCGGGAGATCGGGCTGGTGCGGGATCGCAGGGTGGGCAAGCAGCGCCTGTACGGCCTTGACGCGAGCGGGCTGCGACCGGTCCACGAGTGGACCGGCGGGTTCGAGCGGTTCTGGAACGAGAGCTTCGACCGGCTGGACACGTACGTGCACGACCTCAAGCAGGCAAGCCAGGAGGAGTGACCGATGGCAGCGACAGGACGGGACGCGCCGGCGCAGTCCGCGACGGCCGACCGGGAAATCGTGATCTCCCGGGTCATCAGTGCCCCACGGGAGCTGGTGTTCGAGGCGTTCACCGAGGTGCGGCACCTATCGCGGTGGTGGGGACCGGAGGGGTTCACCACCACCACGCGGGCGTTCGAGTTCCGCGTCGGCGGGGAGTGGGACTTCGTGATGCACGGACCGGACGGGAGGGACTACCAGGAGTGGATCTCCTGGACCGAGATCGTCCCGCCGGAGCGGATCGCGCTCCTGCACGGTGAGTTCCGCGGCGACCCGAACGCCTTCGAGTCGGTCCTCGCCCTCGCGCCCGACGGGGCGGCGACCCGGATCGAGATGCGCACGGTGTTCCCCACTAAGGAGCTGCGTAACCAGGCGGTCGAGAAGTACCACGCCATCGAGGGCGGCCAGCAGAGCTTGAGCAACCTGGCTGCCTACATCACCGAGATGGTTCGGAACGGAGTTGAGGGCTGATGGCTGGGATGGTGTTCTTCAGCGTGTCGATGCGAACCTTGCCGGATCGCCAGAACCGGGGGATTGGGAGTATGTGGTTGAGTGGCCTCGGGCGGCGATGAGTAAGCGGGATCCGGGTCGACTACCCATGCGATGGTCCTGCCGTACGAGGCTTCTCTTAATGGTCTCTATCTGACAAGGAGAGTGCAATGTCACGCGTTCGGGTCCACAACTTCTCGATTTCGCTCGACGGATTCGGTACGGGCGAGGGTCAAAGCCTTGAGTCGCCCTTCGGGCATGCCGGCCACAGGCTCAACGAGTGGTTCTTCCCAACCCGCACCTTCCAGGGGATGCAAGGCAAGGCAGGGAGCACCGGAATCGACGATGCTTTCGCCTGCAACTGGGGCCCCGGCATCGGCGCCGAGATCATGGGGCGGAACAAGTTCGGCCCCCAGCGCGGCCCGTGGGCTGACGAGGACTGGAAAGGGTGGTGGGGGGACGATCCGCCTTTTCACACTCCGGTGTTCGTCCTTACCCATCATCTCCGGCCGACCATTGATATGAAGGGCGGAACCACGTTCCACTTCATCGACGCGAGCCCCGCCGAGGCCCTTGAAGCAGCCCTGGAAGCGGCCAGCGGCCTGGATGTACGAATTGGCGGAGGGCCAACAACCGTTCGCGAGTTCATCGCAGCGAACCTCATCGACTACATGCACATCGCGGTCGTGCCCATCGTCTTGGGCCGCGGGGAGCGTATATGGGACGATCTCGAGGGTCTTGAGCAACGGTTCGAGATTGAGGCAACCAGTTCGCCCAGCGGCGTTACCCATCTCACGTTCACCCGCCGATAGCTCTCGTACATACAGACCAGGTCGGTCCATCGCGTGACGCCCCGAGGGGCGCTGAGCGCCCTACTATGCCGGATCCCGTACATCGCCGCCGGGGTCGGAGTCCCGACGACACCCACTGGTCCGCTCGAGGGACGCCGTTTCCGGACGCCCCACGCCGGCTTCATTTCTCCCCATATGAGCGCTTGACGATGCGGGCTGCCGGCCGGCCAAAGCCGCCCGTATAACGACGGCTCGGCGCCCGCCGCACGACTCCAACTAAGCGACCGAACGGGCCACATAATGTTCCGCAGTCGACCGGGCCCGGGGGTAGCCCCTACAGCAGCCTGCGGCCGCAACCAATGGGCCTCGGCTGGTGGCGGGCGGGGGTGGTGGCAGGGGGCGGCCGCAGTCTGCTGGTTTTGACGCGGTCGGGTGGTGAGCGGGCTGGTTGACGGACCGGCAAAGCCGGCCCTGGGCGTGCACGTCTGGTGGCAGCCAGAATCGCCTTGAGCGCGGAGGTGAGCATGGGCGTATTCGAGGATCTTCATCGGGATCGGATCACGGGGAGTCTGGCCATGTATGACCGGATGATCTTCAAGGGGCGGTTGACTGCCCTGTATAAGGAGAACGGGGCGAAGTGTTTCTTGTGGACCCAGGGCGTGGCGCTGAAGGACTTCACTCCTTACGCCAAGTGGACCACGGCAACCATCGTGGACAACGCCCGGGGAATCGCCGAGAGGGCTGGGCGTCCGGTGATCTCGTTCGATCATGTCAAGACCCGTAACTACAGCCAGCGCAAGGACGAGCTGGCTCTGTCGATCGCGGCCGAAGACGGGATCACCGAGGGGGTCATCTGCGTGATCAGTGCGGTGGAGTCGTGTATGAGTTTCCAGGTGCGCAAGAGCTTCAAGACCAAGACCATCAGCATGTACCGCCGGGAGCGGAAGTGCCTGCATCACTACGTGTATCTGATGGACCCGGAGTTCGGGTTCATGCACATCCGGGTCCAGGGCTGGATCCCCTACGACGTCCAGGTGTACATAAACGGCAGAGAGTGGCTGGCCCGCCGCCTCGACGAGGCCGGCATCGGCTATGTCCGCCACGACAACTCGCTGCTGAAAGTCGATGACCTCGAGGCCGCCTCCCGGCTGTGCGAAGACTTCGCCCACCGGGCCTGGCCCCGGGTGCTCAACGTTTTCGCCCGTATGGTCAACCCCATCGCCCCGGCCGTGCGCGCCGCCGGCTATGGCGGCTACTACTGGGTGCTCGATCAGGCCGAGATCGCCACCGACGTGATGTTCAACACCCGCCGTGACCTGCTCGCCATCTGGCCCGACCTGGTCCACCACGCCGCCTTGAACCTGGGCTCGGAGGACGTGCTGGGCTTCCTGGGCCGCAAGCTCCACCCGTCCTTGACTGCCGAGGTGGTCACCGACACCAAACGCCGCCCCGAAGGATGGAGAGTCCGCCATCGCATGGGCCCTAACTGGGTCAAGATGTACGACAAGGTCTCGGTTTTGAGAGTCGAGACGGTCATCAACAATCCGCGCGAGTTCCGGATCCTGCGCCTCGTCACCGACGAGCAGGGCCGGCGCGAGCGGCGGTGGTGTCCGATGAGAAAAGGCGTCAGCGACCTGTACCGCAACTTCCAGGTCGGCATGGGCGCCAACCAGCGCTACCTGCAAGCCCTCGCAGCAGCGCCGCTCAAAGGCGAAGGCGTCGCCGCTCTGGACGCCTTGTGCCGGCCCCGCACCGACGCGGGCGAACCGTGGCCCGCTTCAGTCCCCTCAACCCCGCCGACCTGGCCCTGTTCAAAGCGGCCTTGGCCGGCCAGCACACCATGAACGGCTTCCGAAACGCCGACCTAACCGCCCGCCTCTACCGCCGGCCGGCCCACGACCGCGACGAAGCCCACCGACGATGCGAACGAGTCTCCCGGCTCATCACCAAACTGCGCGGCCACGGCCTCGTCGCCAAAGTCCCCCGCGCCCGCCTCTACCGCGTCACCCCCTACGGCCAGCGCGTCATGGCCGCCGCCCTGGCCATCCACAACGACCAATACCCCACCCACTACCTCGCGCCAGCCGAATAAGCACCAACCTGTTTAGCGCGACACGCAAATGTTGCCGGGGTCGGTTATACCGCCGGTTGCGCGACGGATACTCGTCGTGCGCCCCGCCTCGGGACAGGAGCGTCCGGGTAGGCGGCCAAGCGAGCGACTCCGCGCTGCGCTGATCTGATCAAGCTCTCGTCGGGTGGGGCGGCTCATCCGGGTCCGACCCACGCGACCGGTTCTGGTTCGCCCGGCGCTGCAGGACGGTACGTTCGGCCGCGTTCGCGGTACGCGAGGCTGCCTCGGTGAACGCCTCGCGCGCCTGCGCGTGCAGCCCGGCGCGCTCGAGCAGGTCCCCGCGCACGCTCGGAACCAGCGGCGAGTCGCCGAGTGCATCGGCGTCCACCTCCTCCAGCACGGCAAGCCCGGCACCGGGACCGTACGCCCGCCCGTGCGCGACCGCCCGATTCACCTCTACGACCGGGCCGGGCGCGGCGCGGGACAGGACGTCGTACAACCCCGCGATCCGGCGCCAGTCCGTGTCCTCGGCGCGAACCGCACGGGCATGCTGCGCCGCGATCGAGGCCTGCAGGAAGTACCTCCCGACCTGGGTACCGTGGGCAGCCAACTGCTCCGCCTTCTCCAGGGCGGCCAGGCCACGCCGGATCAGCAGCTGATCCCAGAGACTCCGGTCCTGTGCCTCCAGCAGGACCGGAGCTCCGTCCTCATCAAGCCGGGCTGCCATCCGCGAGCCCTGGATCTCCAGCAGCGCCTGCAGGCCGAGCACCTCGGGCTCGTCGGGAGCGAGGGCGGCCAGCATGCGCGCGAGCCGGATCGCCTCGTTCGCCAGGTCGGGGCGCATCCACTCCTCGCCGGCGGTGGCGGTGTAGCCCTCGTTGAAGATCAGGTAGATCACCGCCATGACGTCGTCGAGCCGCTTGGTCCGCTCCGGCCCCTCGGGAAGCTCGAACTCGGCGTGCGCCTCGGCCAGGGTCCTCTTCGCTCGTGAGATCCGTTGGCCCATCGTGGACTCGGTGACCAGGAAGCCCCGGGCGATCTCGGCGGTGGTGAGCCCGCCGACCAGTCGCAGCGTGAGTGCGGCCCGGGACTCGGGCGTCAGAGCCGGGTGGCAGGACAGGAAGATGAGACGGAGTGCGTCGTCCTCGATGTAGTCGACCTGGCTCTCGACGTCGGGCATCGTCTCCTCCTCTCTTCCTCGGGTATGTGCAAGCTCCGCAACCTTGCGGCGGAGGTTGTCGGCACGCCGGAAGTGATCGATGGCGCGCCGCTTCGCGGTGGTCATTAGCCACGCGACCGGGTTGTCCGGGACGCCGGAGGCAGGCCACTGCTCGAGCGCGGCGGCGAGGGCGTCCTGCGCCAAGTCCTCGGCGAGGCTCACATCGCCGGTCATCCGGGTGAGGGCACCGACGAGGCGGGCCGACTCGGCCCGCCAAGCGGCGTAGATTGCCTGGTTCGGATCGTCGGGACGGGCCTCAGCCGGCACCACGCCAGCGTAGTGAGCCCGGCTTGAGCCTGGATCCGCCGATCCTTACCGCAGAGGGCGAAGGATCGGCGGAACCAGGGTCACTCGCCGGGCGCCTCGGGGCCGGTCGAGATCTGGCGCAGGGTGGAGATCACGGTGATCTCGGGCCAGTACTTCGCGTGAAGCTCGGCGAACGACTGCTGGTCCGCCGCGGCCTCCTCGAGGCTCGGGTACTCCATGATGGCCCAGCCGCCGACGACCTCCTTGGCCTCGGCATACGGCCCGTCGACGCGGGTGACCTCGCCTTGGCGGACAACGTAGTTTACGGCGTCCTCAGTCCCGTACAGACCGCCCCCGTCGAGGAACACGCCCTTGGCGGCCCGCTCACTGATGTACTCGTCCATCGCGTCGAACAGCGCCTGCGGTGGCGTCCCGACGCCCTCTTCCATCCGCACGAATCCCATGAAACGCGGCATCTTGATCACTCCTTGTAGTTCCTCAGGGTTTGCTTTCTCGCACGTACGTCGAACGGGTATTCCCTCCTTCGACATCGACCTTCGAGGTTTCTCGACTATCTTGCAGACACCCGGCGTGCGGGCGCCAGAGCGTGCCACGCGGTGGTGATCCGCGGGAGTCTCATCGAGACCGTGTTGCCTGCTCACTGCGGCGCCACCTTCGGGTACCCGACGAAAATCGCCCCGGCCGTATGCCTGGTCAGGAGGTGGCGGTCACGGCCTTCATGATGACGGCGTAGAGGTCCTTGCCCTCGGTAATCGAATCCGCCGCATATCGCTCAACGCGCTCGGCCCTCTGCCTGCCTCGAAACGCCGGGTCACGGTCGCAACTGAGCACCCCACCGCTCCGCCGGGTGAGTGCGGGGTGGCTGGGCCGGTATCGGCGGTCAGCGGTGTTCCCTGCGACGAGTCCCGCGTGCAGGCGGGCTACTGCTGGGAACGGGCGGCGTGCAGCATCGCCACCACCTCTCGCCGCACCCCCTCCGCTGCGTCCTGGGAAGCCCGGAACCCGATCCGCAACGCGGCCCGGTGGCCCCCAGCCATATCCGCGATGACCTCGAAGCCGTACCGGTCGACGGCGGTCATCGAGGCGGAAACGACGTCGGGGCGGCCAGCGTGGCGGTGGCAGAGGGTGACGAGGGCGTCAGCATGATCCGCGTTCATGTGGCCGATGATCCCGACCGCATGGGACCGGAGTGGATCGGGTCGCGCCGCTGCGTAGGTGACGGCGTCGACCCAGCTCATGCGCCCGAACCCGCCCACGTAGCGGACGTCGGTGACCGTCAAACGCATGCACCGGAAGTCTCCGTAGTCGACGTAGAAGGCGGCCGGATTCGCCGCCAGATAGCCGGAGCGGGCCGCGGCGCGCTTGTCGGGGTCGGTTATCTCGACGGCGACGCCGAGCAGCGTGACCCGGCCCGACGCGAGCGGGTCGGCGCCCGGTGGGGTGTCCTCGACGACGAGCAGGCTCGACCGTGGATCGGCGTCCAGGTTATGGGTGTGCTCGGCCATGGTGCTGACGAAGAAGGTAGGACGTCCCTTGTCGTCGAGGCCGTACGTGACGACCGAACCGAACGGCGTGCCCGCCGGCTGAAGGGCGATGGTTGACAGCGTCCCCCGGTCTGGGTGGCGACCAGCGTTCGGGCCCGTTCCGCGTGGGTCGGCTCGGGCGGCGCAGGCCGGCCCGAGGTGGCGTCGCGATCCGGCTCGGCAGGTTCCCACCCGGGGATGATGTGTCCGCTGCTCATGGCGTCCGTCCTAGCAGACCGGTGCCCGCCGCCCGGTTCGTATGACCGGCGCCACGCGACGGCCACTTGACGGTTACTCGGGTTCACGCCGCGACGCGAACCCCCTACGTGATCGAGGCATAGGCTCCGTGAAGTAGCCCACCGGTTGGGAACGGTCCCTGATCCGGCACGAAGGTTGCCCCGACCGTGTGCCCCGAATCACTGTGCGCAACCGTCACCGAGCGGCCGGACGATCACACACCTGCAGCGCGCCCGGACGGCGGTTGTCGTCGAGGCGCAGCGCGTCGTCCGACAGGAATATGGCTAGAGCTTGCTCAGCTAGACGCAACGCGAAGAGCCCGCGTCAGGTCGGGGGAGCCGCAGAGCTCCGGATGCAGGATCTGACCCACCATCTCGGCGCCGTCGACGAGCCGGGGCCCAGGCCGCGCGAAGTAGGAGTCGGCATCGACCGCCCACACGTCGGCGTCGTCGGGGAGTCGTCGGTCCGCCACCAGTTCGACAGCGTGCTGGTAGGCCGGTCCAAGGTGGTACCCGCACGGTGCGACGATCACTACCTCGGCTACCGCCGTGGCTACCGCGTCCCAGTTGAGTCGCTGCGAATCGGCCGCCTGGATTGCCCATCACCGGTCGGCCGCCACCGGCGCTGACGAGGTCGGGAACCCAGTGTCCGGCCGAGAAGGGCGGGTCGGTCCATTCCAGCACCAGCACCGCTGGGCGGGGCGCGCTCGACACGACGCGCGCCGAGCCGGTCCAGGCGGCCCCGCAGCGAGCTCACGAGTTCTGTGGCCTCGGCCTCGGCACCGAGCGCGGCGCCGACCTCGGCTATGGAGTCGAGGACCGCATCCAGGGTCTGGGGGTCCAGGGTCACCACCCGCGCGCCGCAGCCCAGGTGAGCCAGGGCGTCGTCGACGCGCTGAACGTCGACGGCGCACACCGCGCACAGGTCCTGGGTGAGCACCACGTCCGGGTCCAGGTCTGACAAAGCGCCCTCGTCGAGACGATAGAGATCCTCACCTGCCGCTATCCGCGCTGATACGACTGCGTCGATCTGGCCAGGGCTGAGTCTCTCGGGCAGCGCTGAAGTCGACACGATTCGTCGGTCGTGGGCGGCGGGGGGGAAAGTCGCACTCGAAGGTGACCCCAACCAGCTCGTCACCCCGACCCAGCGCGAACACGATCTCGGTGGCCGACGGCAGCAGCGACACGACCCTCACCGCCGCCGATCGTACGCTGTCCGTTGCGCGGGATGACCGGTCCCCGATCACCCGTACAGTGCCAGCTCGGGGCGGGGATCCCCCACGCCGTGTGTTTTTACCGGCTCGTGAGGGTCAGACATCGAGCTTGGCCTTCGCGACGCAGATGGCGAGATGAGCCTCTAAGACTGCCTCCCGGGCCGCCGGCGACACACCGGTGTCCGCTTCTGCTGCCGCCTTGGCGCTGTCGCCTGTCTGCTCCAGCTCGATTACGGCCACGCGTTCGTCGGAGTATGCAACCGCCTTGTTGGCCTTGTTGGCGAACTCCGTGACCACCGCCAGAAGCACCGGTGAGGCTCCCTTGTCACCCTCAACAGTGTCGCGGGCGCTTTCGATCTTGGCCCGAGCTGCCTGGAGCCGCTCTGCGGTTGTCGTCACAACGGAAGCCTACGCCGAGCGTCTCCAGGATGCCGACGAGTCGCCGGTTCTGTCGCGATGCTGAGACTTCGACGCGTCAAGGGGTATTCGGAGCGGCTCCCGGTCCGGTCGTCCGGTGGAACCGTACGATTATGAAGGGGTGAACGATCCCGGTCCGGTAGAGGTCTTCCACGGTTCGACCTGTCACGGGGAGCCGCCCGTGCATCCGGGGCGGCTGGTCTCGTTTCGCCCCCTGGATCCCGCCAACCGGCCCCGCCCCCTCAAGGTCTATCCCGACCTCGAGCAGGTCCTCCTGCCCGGGCAGATCCTCCGGTCGTCGACTCCGGCGTCCGAGGTGCTGTCGGGACGCCAGGGGCCTCCCGCCGAGCTGGGTGATGAGCTGTTGGGGACACTGCTGTTCCTGGCGGCGGGGGTCACCCGGTGCACGGCCCACGGCGACGAGCGGGTCTGGTTCAGGACGGCCATGTCGGCGGGCAACCTCCACCCGGTGGAGATCTACGTGGTGCGCTCCGGCGTGCACCACTACCAGCCCCTCGAGCACGGCCACCCGGAGTCCGTCAGCCCTAGATATTCTGGCGTTATGGCGCAATCGCCCGATCGAGGAGAGAAGTCGTCTGTGCGACGAACCCGTGGTGCCATCCGGCCCGGTGTCGCTGCACTGGAACCCCTGGGGGCGCCTGAGCCCGGTATCGGCCCGGACGGGCCGCCACCGCCAGACCGTGTCCATGAGCGCCGAATCGCCACATACGGCGACGACGACGATGGAGGCGCAATGGTTCGGGAACCGCGTTCGCCAAAGCCGCCACGGGGCTCGATGGGCGCGCACGAATCTGAGCCGCAATAACGATGCTCCCTGCCGTTCCTGAAGAAGCGCTTGATGTCAAGAGTCTTCGACGGAGTCGAAGTCGATTTCTTCTGCAGCGGGCGTCGAGAGCGGGGTGTTTTGGGGCGCGGGTGATTGGATCCCGGCGGGTTTCGGGATCGTTGTCGGGGTGGGAGGGGCGGTCAAGGCCGGCCCGTTAGGGCCGCCCGTAGGGGGAGCCTTGAGGGCCCCGGGGTTTAGTTGTCGCCAGCCACAATCGGCTTAGGACCGCCTGCTGGCGGTCGTTGGTTGCCTGGGTTGTGATTGGACACAGCGGACCTCACCGTGCGCTCGTTTGAGCTGGGTCAGCCTGCTCGGCGACCGGCCATTCCTTCGCGCTTGGTTCGCATGGTGTGTTGCGGCCACAGCCAGACGGGCTCACTCAAATCGTCGGCCTCGCCACCGGGGTGGGGGCCACGGCAGGGATCGAGCTCGCGTCCTGGCTGTGTCCGAGCCTGCTCAGGCCGCCTCCTGGTGGCGGGCTATGCAGCGGATCTCTCCGTCCCTGAGCCCGTAGTAGATCAGCGTGAGCAATTTTCTGGCTGCCGCTACCTTGGCGATCTTGTTCCCCCGCCGTTCGGCGATTCGCCGGTAGGTGGGAGCGATCGGGTTTCCGCCGTGGTATCGGCACACGGCTTCGACGGCGGCCCAGCGAACGATGGTCGAGCCTTGTTTGCTGATCCGCCCCTTTTTCGAGGTGGTATCGGACTCGTACAGCTTGGGAGTGATCCCGGCCCACGAGCACAGGTGCCGGGCGGTGGGGAACCGGCTGATGTCGCCGATCTCGGCCACGAATATGGCGGCGGTGATCGGTCCCACCCCCTTTAGGATCTGGATGGCCTGATATCCAGGGTGGTCCTTGAGCCAGTGGTGGATCTCCCGCTCGATCATGGCGACTTCCCGGTCGAAAATCTCCAGCAGGTCCCTCAGCGACTCGACCCGCACCCCGTAGACCCCTTCGAAGCTCATCTCATCCAGCAGCTTCTGTCCACCCGGGCTGAACATGTCCGACACGGGCGGCAGGATCCCCAGCTTGGCCATCACCGCGTGGACCTGGGCCTTGGCCGAGGTTCTAAGCGCCACCAACTTGGCGCGGTACCTGACAAGTTCTCTCAGCTCGCGGACCTCGGGCGGGGCCATCCACGCTTCTGGAACATCGTGCAGGCGCAGCCGGCGGGCCAGCTCGGTGGCGTCTTTCACGTCGTTTTTCACTCGCCGGTTCGACCAGTTCAAGCCCGAAGGGTGCACCAAATGCACTCGAGCTCCCTCGGCTTGGAGCAGATCGGCCGCCCAATACCATCCATAACAAGCTTCCAAGGCCACTTCCGGGTTGGGGCCGGCCTCGGCGACAGCCACGGCCAGAGCCAGCGGATCGTTATCGATCTTCGACACACCCAGCACCTCGCCGGCGTCGCTCATTCGAACGATCACCGACCGGCGCCGATGCAAATCAATACCGACATACTGTGGTTCGCGTTCCACCAGGGTCTCCTTCCGTCCTTTGCGGGTTGGTGTGGAAACCCCGAGTGCGCCTCGCACACCCGGCCCCCGTCGACGGGAGGAACCCTGGCGGTTCTCAGCAGACTTGGTCATTCGGGGACCTCTCGCACAGCTCGGCGCCCCAGCTCGCACCCCGAACTGGATCACGCAGAAGCGGCGCTGCGCTTCTTCATGACATCAATTATTTCAACTCGCATCGATTTGCGATGGGTACACACCAGGCGCGAGATCGAATATTCGGTATCACGTTCTGACCAAAGTCAAGGATGCCCACGGGTGAAGCAACAAGCCAAGGCTCTCCCTTCCCTTAGGGACATCACTTGGCCAGCCGCTCAGAGACAGCCAGCCGCGCTGGTTGACGGCATAGGTTCCTCGATCGAAACCCTGCACGGCGACCATGCCCCGAGCGCAAGCTGCCTCGATGTCGTTGTCTCTGAGTCAGCGACGATCACGCACCGGTGGGGAGGGAGTCCACCCGCGGCGAACGCAGCGTCAAAGAAGGTGGGGTGGAGCTTCCGCCAACCCACGATGACCGAAAGACCTCTCGCCCTCGACTCCGGCCACCGGGACAACGACCTGGTGTTCGCCACGCCGGACAGCACCCTGCTCGACCACGAGTCCGTCGCCAAGGTGTTCGACCGTCGGGTGGCCCGCTCCGGACTCCCCCAGGCCCCGGTTTGACGACCTAGGCCTGTGCGCGTGGCGGACCTGATCGCCGCCAACGAGCAGCCGCTCGCGATCGCCCGTCGACTCGGTCACGCCCCGGCGGCGTTCACCCGAGGCCTGCCACGGGGCAATCGGTTCGAGGACACCGGCTCCCGGGCCGCCGCCGTCGCCGCCGCCACCATGGTCGACCAGCCGCCGCCATCCCAGGACGCTTGCCGTCCGTCTAGTCGTCCGGTCTGCGAAAGAAAAGCGGCGGCACCCGTCTCCGAGCAGAGCTGGACAACACCGATATGGGCGACGGCGGTTTCATAGCGGCCAGGACCAAATGAACAACCGCCAGCGCGCTCACGACCGGGACAGTATTGGAGTCGACCGAGAACAACTCGTCAACGGTGACCTTCAGCGCGTCGCCTTCACTCAGGCGGCCCTTGGCGTCCTCCATAGTCGGGCCGATCACCGATACGTCGATCTCCGCTTGGGCACCCCCGCTGGCGCGGGTCGTCACCTCCAGAGCCTTCACCAGCCCCTCGAGCCGATTTCGAATCTCCTCATCGGTGAGCGCCACGGCTCCCCCCCTTTCCCTCACTGTGACCAGCCGCCCTGGTCAAGGCTCGGTTACAAGCGCTCGCAACCAGTCGTACCAGGGCTCGGCTGGTGCCTGGAGCGGGATCCGAACTCCCAACCCACCCCAGAACGCGTCGAGCCTATCGTCGGATTGGGCATCCCCGAAGTGTCTGCGGGCAGAGCAACGGTTCGCGAGCACTTCGCCGGTCGGTATCGCCAGATACCGCACGGGCCAAATGGCGGTCTGGGTCATCGCCGCAACCCTTGCCCGATGAGCGCGCCACAGGTCGACTTGCTTGAGAACTCAAGCACACCACCCGCTGCCCTCTGGGACGTTGCAAGCGAGGTGCGGTACGCTTGGAATATGAAGCAGCGGAAGGTCGCCCCTCGCGGCACTTATCTCTAGCCCGGATTCGGCTGTCTTCAAGGTAACCGACGAGGGGTTTGAGGCTTCGCCGAGGACGCGTTATCTGGAGCGGTGTCATCGATGTCACCGACGTCGATCCCCCTCCTCTCTGCGGCCTTTTGCTTTCCCGCCCCGAGCTGGCGCCCTCCACGAAGACACGTCTACGACACAGCGGGGCAGCTCAGACAGCCTGTTCTCGACAGCGCCGGAAATAACGGCAGTTGTCCGTAGCGTTTGCGGGGCTATCGACGGTGTAGACGACAGGGGTTCATCTTGGTGTTGTCGACGGTGGTGTCTGTAGCGATGGCGCCAATGTTGCAAATGGCCGTCGGCTGCACCATGGGCCCGGCGATCTGATGAGCGGCCGCCCTGAGTTGCTCGCGGTCACGACGAGCTGGGGCCCGAGTAGAACCCCGGCCCACGAAACCCTTGCGCCCGCCAGCCGGCGCTGCCACACCAGGAGCCACTGAAGGCCTTCCCCGTTGTGGCGGCAGGCCGGCAGCCGGATCAGGCGCCATTCCCACCGATAGTCCCCTTCTCATCCGCTGGAACGTCTACAACGTCAGGGGCAGGATGATCACGATGGGTTTGATGGTGAGACGGGCCTCAAAAGGGGACGCTGGTTGCACGTTGGCGACATGTCGACAACAAGAAGACCCTTACCACAGCGGGACCCCTCCTGCCGAGCTACGGACAACGGCACTCATCTTGAGTGGGGTTTGACGTCTCCTCGATTTAGCTGACGAGGGCCGGCGTTGGCTCGTCTGCGGGCTGCCGCAGAGCTGGCGGTAGGAGCCTCTAGAGGCGGGCGGATTTGACGCTGAAGACGGCGAGGATGCAGGCGGCGTGTCCGTCGATAAGTTTGCTCACCGATTCGCAGCGGGCGACGACCGCCGGTTGGCACGGAATCGTGGAGGTTCCGGTCGACGTCGACGGGTCCTCGAAGTTCCTTGACGCGGGGCGCTACTGGGTGACCGTGTGCGGCCAACGCCAGCGGCCCTCCATATCGATCTCGAGCCATCCCAGACCGACACGCAGCTGGTTGAGTTCGGCGATCACCGCTTCCGCCCGCTCGCGACTGACCTGGCGGCTGACACGACCTCCCTCGAAGAGATCGTGCTCGAGCAGCGGACCTTCGTTACCGCAGCAGTCTTCTCGGCCGGGGTCAGCCCGGCCTTGTTGACCACCTGTGAGGTGATGCCGTGGCTACGAGCGGCGGCGGCCATGACGGCACCGGCCGGCAGAGCTGACGCCGGCCGAACGAGCAGGCTGCGTGGGCGGGTGGGATAGCCGATGCTCATAACGATCGCGCCTCACAATGGAGATACCGACAGGATCTACCTGGCATCCCATCGGCAGTCCAACCACAGCCCAACCTCAGGCCAACTCCACGGCCGGTCCGACGAGCGACGATCGGAGAGGGACGCCGCGACCCATGACGACGGGACCGAGTGCCAATGCGACGTCGATAAGGGCTCATCCGACGGTTTTCGTCGATACCGATTGCTCGCTCGCGGCCAGATTGACCGACGGCCGAGTCTCCAGTAGCCAGCTCGAGCGCAGCGGGCCGTGCTGAGCGGGGTGTGCGATGTCCACGACTGGCTTGCGGGGGCGACCGGGCTAGACCCGGCCTCTACGGCGCGGCCGGCGCTGAGCCGGTTTGTGGGCTCTCTCCGGT
>CAWICR010000009.1:0-269117 GCA_963834775.1 uncultured Acidimicrobiaceae bacterium | reverse complement strand
ACCTCGGAGATACCGGGAGCATAACAACATCGGTGTAGTGCGTCCTGAAAGCGGAGTGATGCCGATGTAGAAGCTCGATGTCATGACGTGTGCTGTGCTGGTGATGAAGGTCGGCCCTTCGGGTTCGCCGTGCAGGCGGAGATCCCAAACCACCGCAAGCTGCGCCGGTCAAGAGCCGGGGTGGTGAGCGTTGCGGCAAAAAGCCCTGCCAGGAGCAGGGCAGGTGTGCGACGAGAAGGCGAACGTGTGTGAACCACTGCTGACGCATCGAAATGTTGATGGTGGCATCGAAACCGGGGAAGTACACGGCCCCGGGAGCAGAGCGCGTCGTGTGGCGTGCTGGAAGTCAGGCAGCGTCCTGCGTGCTGGCCTGGTGGTGCCCGGTGTATAGGTGGCGCGAGCTCGTCGTAGGCGCTGGCACGGAACAGGAGAACCTGTCGTCTCGATACCGACGGCCAGTCGAAATGGGTGTGGTTGGCCCCCTGGTCGCGAGAGGGAGAACCCGTAGTGGTGGTCCCATCAAGGGAAGAGTACCGATGCGAGGCACAGGGGCGGACCGGTCCGTAGTAGCGGTGAAGGCCCTGTAATGGGGCTGGAGCGAAGGGATCGGGCAGACCAGGGTCGACTTGAGGCCAACCCGACAGGGGAGGAGCCGAGAGACAAACCCAGACCGAAGATGAAGTCATTTGAGATTCCCAAACGTCTCGTGTTCGAGGCGTGGGAGAAGGTCCGGGCCAATCAAGGTGCGCCGGGCGTGGACGCTGTGAGCATCGCCGAGTTCCAGGAGCGGGAGGCCGACAACCTCTACAAGCTGTGGAACCGGATGTCCTCGGGCTCGTATATGCCGGGGCCGGTGCGGGCGGTGGAGATACCGAAAGATCACGGATTGGGGGTCAGGACGCTCGGGGTGCCCAACACGGCAGACCGGATCGCCCAGACCGCAGCGGCGCTGCTGCTGGAAGAGAAGCTGGAGCCGATCTTCCATCCTGACAGCTACGGATATCGTCCGGGGCGGTCCGCCCATGATGCCCTGGCTGTCACCAGGGAGCGCTGTTGGGGAAAGGACTGGGTGTTGGATCTCGACATTCGGGCCTTCTTCGATAGTGTCCCATGGGATCTGATGCTCAAAGCGGTGGCTCACCACACCGACGAGCGGTGGGTTCTGCTCTATCTCGACCGGTGGCTCCAAGCCCCGATCCAGATGCCGGACGGAACCGTTGTCGCCCGAGAGAAAGGGACTCCGCAGGGATCTCCGATCTCGCCTTCGATCGCCAATCTGTTCATGCACTACGCGTTCGATCGCTGGATGGATCGGAACTTTCCGGGCTGCCCGTTCGAGCGCTACGCGGATGACGTCATCGCCCACTGCGACAGCGAGGAGCAAGCCGAAGAACTCGAGGCTGCCATCGCCGAAAGGCTCGGGACCTTGGGTCTCGAGCTGCACCCCGACAAGACCAAGATCGTGTACTGCAAAGACGCGAACCGCCGAGGGGACTCCGAGCACACCAGCTTCGACTTCCTCGGCTACAGCTTTCGGGGGCGGTTCGCCCGAGGCCGGCACGGCTACTTCGTAAGCTTCAGTCCGGCCATGAGCGATAAGGCGAAGAAGGCCAAAAGCAAGCAGATCCGAGGCTGGCATCTCAACCGTCGCGTAGGGACGGACCTGTCCGGCATCGCCGGGAGCATCAACCCGCAAGTGCGAGGCTGGATCAACTACTACGGGCGCTTCTACCGCTCAACGTTGTACTTCCTGGCCAAGCGCATCGAGGAGCACCTCGTCCGCTGGGCCATGCGGAAACTCAAACGATTCCGGCGTAGAAAAGGCCGAGCATGGGAATGGCTCGCTGCCATCCGGCGGCGAGAGCCACGCCTGTTCGCTCATTGGCACCTCATCGCCGCCACCGGTCGGCCTGTAAGAGCCGTATGACGGGAGACTGTCACGTACGGTTCTGTGAGAGCCGGGGGGTGCGATTCCCCCCGGCCACTCGACACTACCTCTGGCAAGCTGGGTGGATGGCCCGGCGGAAAGGACAGGTAGTGACTGACACGATTGACCTTACGAGTAGCGAGACGGCCGCTGGTGGACCGGGCGGGGAGATCGCCCGAGCTTGGCCCAGTTGGCGGTGCAGTTGATGGACCGGGCCCGGGATGAGGGCGTGAGTTTGGTCGGCCCGGGCGGGCTTGTTGGCCGGGCTTGACCAAGACGGGTGCTGGAGTCGGCGCTGCGATGGCGAGCTGTCGGAGCATCTGGGCTATGACCCCTATGACCGGGCCGGCTATCACTCGGGCAACAGCCGCAATGGGACCCGCAAGAAGATGGTGTTGACCGAGGTCGGCCCGATCGAGCTCGAGGTGCCCCGGGACCGAAGCGGGACTTTCGAGCCGATCATCGTGCCCAAGCGCCGCCGCAGGTTGAACGGGGTGGACGCCTTGGTGTGCTCGCTGGCCGCCAAAGGTCTCACTCACGGCGAGATCTGCGCCCACCTGGCCGAGATCTACGGAGCTCAGGTGTCCAAGGAGACGATCACTCGGATCACCGACCGGGTCATCGAGGGCATGTCGGAGTGGCAGAATAGGCCTCTGGACTGCGGTCTACCCGGTCATCTTCGTCGACGCCATCCACGTAAAGATCCGCGAGGGCCAGGTGGCCAACCGGCCCGATCTACGTGGCCATCGGCGGTGACCGTGGACGGCGACCCGCGACATCTCTGGGTCTGTGGGTCGGCGACGGCGGCGAGGGCGCCAAGTACTGGGCTGCACGTGCTCACCGAGACTCAAGAACCGCGGCGTACCGGGGATGTGTGCCTGGTGGTCTGCGACGGCCTCACCGGGCCTGCCCGACGCGGTGGCCTCGGTGTGGCCGCAGACCATCGTGCAGGACGTGCGTCGTCCACCTACTTACGCAACGAGTTTCCGCTACGCCAGCCGCAAGGACTGGCCGGCCATCGCCAAGGACCTCAAGCCCATCTACACCGCCCCGACCGAGGCAGGCCGCCCTGGACCGCTTCGCCGAGTTCTCCGAGCGCTGGGAGGCCCGCTACCCGGCCATCGTCGAGACTGTGGGAGAACGCCTGGGCCGAGTTCGTGCCGTTCCTCGGCTTCGACGCAACGAGATCCGGGACGGTGATCTACACCACCAACGCCATCGAGAGCGTCAACGCCCGGATCCGTAAAGGCGGTCAAGGCCCGTGGTCATTTCCCCGACAGCGAACAGGCCGCGCTCAAGTGCGTCTATCTGGCCCTCATGAGCCTCGATCCCAGCGGGCGAGGGCGGCAACGTTGGACCAACCGCTGGAAGCCGGCGCTCAACGCCTTCGCGGTGGCGTTCCCGGGTCGTATCCCGAAATCGGCCCGCTAAGCAGCGTGGGGACAGCCGCTGGTGGCTGGTGGAGCTGAGGGCATGAAGCCTGGACGCCAAGAGGGGAAGCGGCCCCGTGGCAGAGACGCCAGGTCCCTGGCCTGTTAGGAAACCGACCAGGGCAGTCAAGGCCGCAGGAGCAACCAGAGCAGGCAACCCGGCGCGGGGTCGGGTGCGACTAAGTGTCTTGACGGTCCGGACCTGCTGCGAAAGGTCACCATGGAAGGCCGAGGGGCTGCCGACGCCTGCCTATTCACCCCAGCCCGATCTGTTCAGCCCGTTTTGTTGGGGTGGCAGCCCCTCTGCTTGTAGCGATGACCATGTTCTCTCCAAGAGGGACTTTACAACGGCCCTGAGGCGCGTATAGACTGAAAACAGCGAAGTAACTGAGCTTCACTCGACAAAAAGAGCAGAACTAGTTACACCGTTTTTGTGACACTCCCGAGATACCTCCAAGCGCTGTGGGCGCGGCCTATTGTGGCAGTCCACGTGCCCCACCATCGCCGGCTACCTGGCGGTTTGCGGTCGTAGCCGGGAATGTCCACAGGCCCGTTACGCTCAGTGGCCGATCGGTATGAGTCGGCCGGTCAACCTTCGCGGTCGGTATCGCCACATACTGTACGGGTAAAGACGGAGTTTCGTCGTCAGGACCGCCCTCGCCGACGAGCGTCATCCGCGGTCAGACGTTTGAGAAATCAAGCATCATAGGGGCGGCATGTCAACACGCGGTAGAAGACACAGGCTACCTTTCGGCGGCTCGCCTTGGGTAGCTGTTTCATGCACCCACAATCCGGCATCGCCACACTCGTCGGCAAAGTCGCACCGGGACCGAGGTATTCGATGCTCAGCGCCGTCGGGTGGACGGCTACGAGCGGCAAGCCTAATCCCACGACACGAGGCACTCCCATCGCCATCCTCCTCGTGTTCACGTGTCGCCGCTTCTTTCGCCCGGTCAGTGCGCCCCCGAGGACCGAGCCCTGCAGTCATGAGTCCGGCGCTCCCAGAACTCGACCAGGCGCTTCCTCGACACGGCGATCTCCCTCTGCTGACGCCGTTCGCTTAGATCGGCTCCCTTGGTCGTAGCCGTTGGGGCGGCACGATCTTGGCCCGAGGGCGGGACAGGAGGCCCAGAGCATCGGCACCGGTCAGGCAACCGCTCCTTAGTCGCAGATGCTGATCGGTGAGCCGGCTGGAACGTCTCGAAGCTCGACCAGGTCCGGTATCGGGATGCGGATGCACCCGTGCGACAGATACGCCCCGGTGGTGCCGATAAGGCTGTCCGCGCCAAGTGGTCCGTGGATCCCGATCACCGCGTCTCCTGAGCCTTCCCAGTTGGCTATGGCGGTGGAATGGGCAGAGGTCACGATGATGAACGGGCCGTAACCGGCGCTGGGGGATGCTTCGAAGAAAGCCGCGAAATACTGCCCTGGCGGGGTGGGATCCTCCCCGGTGCCTACCCCAGCAGGTGCTTCATGACTTCCTTGCCGAGCCGGAACAGGGCCACGTGCAGGGGGGTCAGATCATCGGAGACCCTTCCGGCGTGGCCGTGACGGTGACGTTGCCCTGCTGAACCCAACCGGTCGAACCGTTGGGCCGGGTCGCCAGCCGCACTTCGAGCCATCCTGCTTTGTCGGCGATCACGGGCAAGGCCGAGACTCCCCCGTACCAGGTTGCCGGGATCGTCCCGTCCGGTGGGCCGCCGGGGCTGGTGTAGCGGGAGATGGTGCCTTGGTGGTGGCAATCTCGCTCCACCCCCTGCTCGCGGCCAAGCTCGCCGGCATTGGGCATGCGGCTGGTCGGCTGCTCTGGGTGGGGCCAATGCTGGGGCTCCCGCTGCTGCTCGGGGTTCGTTGGCTGATGCTCGGGCTTGTACTGCCCCTGCTGGCCGGACCGCGCGGCTGCCCTGGGTCGGCTCCGGTTCGAGTTACCGCCCCCGGTCACCTCCAGCAGCCCCACCGCCAGGGCGAGAATGCACACGAGGGCAACGGCCCCGGCGGTCAACCAGCGCCGGCGACGCGCGGCCTCCTGGGAGCGGTGAGCTTCTGAACTTATCCGGTTACGGGAAGTACGGGCGGACCAATTGGCGATGGGGGCGCAACCGGGACCGCGGCCGGCGGGACATTCACGTGGACGACCGCATTGGCGTTGCACGCCTGGGTGGGGTCGGTGGGGTCGCAGTGGGTGTTCGTACCGGGGGCGAGCGTGGCGACGTTGTCGATGTTGAAGTCGGCCATGAAGGTCGGGTCGACTTGCCCGACACGGGTGAAGGTCACATGTCCGCCCGGCGCCACGATCACCTGGGCGTCAATGGGCCCGGACCGGAGGTTGGGGTGACGGTGGATCCAACGGTGGCGGTGGCCGTCCAGGACCCCCCGGGGGTCAGTCCCGCAGGTACGGAGTCGGTGATTGTGGCGTGTCCGGTGGTGGCGGCGCTGCTGTTCGTGACCGTAATGGTGTACGTGAGGCTGTCTCCGGGTGCCACCGGTCCGGTAGGTGTCACGGACTTCGTGATGGCCAGAGGCGCCGGCGGAATCTCCGGGTCGATCGACGTGGAGGCGTCGCAGACCTCGGGATCACAGAGGGTGTTCTCGCCGGGCGTGGCCGTGGCGGTGTTGGTGACGGTGCCGCCCTGGAAGTCGGGGAGGATCGGAGCCGTGATGATGAAGGTGACCGTACCGCCCGGGGCGAAGGTCAGGTCCACTCCAGTGGGCGGTCCGGTGCCAGATGGCGGTGTCGCGGTGGTGCCCGCTTCCGTCGTCTGCGTTATCCATATGGCCGCCGCCCTGTTGAGTTGCGGTGGCAGGGGGTCGGCGAAGGTGGCTTCGGCTCCTTGCTGGTCGCTGAGGTTGGTGACGATGACCCGGTAGATCACGTTCTGGCCGGGTTGGGGCGGCGTGGCGAACGGCTCGTGGGTCTTGACGATCGAGATCAACGACGGAGTCCCGAAATCGTTCGAGGCCGAACACGACGGATCCGAAGTCGGGTCACACTCGGTGTGGTCACCCGGCTCGACGACTGAGGTGTTTTCGACCTCCCCGCCGGGCCAGTCAGCGCGCACGGCGGCGTCGACGGTGAAAGTGACCGTACCCCCGGGCGGCAGAGTGACCGCCACACCGGTAATGGGACCAGACGCGGAGGCGGGAGTCACCGACCCACCCGCCGAGGGGGTGGCCGTCCAGGCGATTCCGGTCAGCGCCGGCGAGTCGAACGGGTCGCTGACCGTTCCGTGGGCCACCGTGGTGGTGCTGGTGTTGGTGACCGTGACGGTGTAGGTAAAGGACTGGCCCTGGGTCGGCGCGGTCGGCGTATGGCTCTTCGCCATCATGAGCGTCGCCGGGGTCTCGTCAGCCGTGAGCGTGTCTTCGGCGTCGCAGGTTGTGCCGCCTTCGGTGCAGGTGGTGCCGGGGTTGGTGGTGACGGTGCCGACGTTATGGATCGTGACCGGTACACCGCTCGGCAGGATGGTGGCGACGATGGTGAAGACCACGGTGCCGCCGTTGGGGGCCACGGTGATGGCCACGCCGGCCGGCGATCCCGTACCGGTGGGTGTGCCGCACGTCGAGGTGGAGCCGGTGGGGGTGCAGGTCCAGGTGGCTGTCGCCGCGTCCAGCTGCGGCGGGAGGGGATCGGAGAACGAGCCGGTAGCGGTGGCGCCGGTGGCCGGATTGGTGATGGTCACCGTGTAAGTGATCTGTTGACCCGCGAGTGGGTCGGGATCGGTGGGCGTGTGGGTCTTGGTCACGTTCAGCTGGGCCGGGTTGACGAAGCTGACCTGGGCTTGGCAGGTGGAGTTGCCGTCCTCACAGATGGTGTTGAGGCCGGGGGTGGCGGTGGCGATGTTGGTAACCGTGGTGCCGTTGTAGGGGACGGCCACGTGGGCATCGATGGTGAAGGTCACCGTGCCGAGCGGGGCGATCGCCAGGGTGACATCGGTGGGGAAGCCCGCCGCCGGGCCTGGCGGGGTCACCGTGGTCCCGGTACCGGTGGGCGTGGCCGTCCAGGTCCCGTCGGCGACGATCTGGGCCGGGACGGGATCGCTGAGGGTGGCGTGGGCGGTCGTGAACTGGTCGGTGTTGGTGACCACCACCGTGTAGGTGACGAGATCACCCTGCCCAGGTATGTCCGGGGTGTCCGGGGCCTGTGATTTGGTGATGGTGAGCGGGGCCAGCTCGGGCGTGGCCTCGAAGGTGTCTTCGGCGGTGCAGGTCGTGCCCCCGTCGGTGCAGGTGGTGCCGGGGTTGGTGGTGACCGTGCCGACGTTGTGGACGCTCACCGGAACCTCACTGGCCAGGATGGTGACGGTGATGGCGAAGACCACGCTGCCGCCGTTGGGGGCCACCGTGATTGCCACCCCAGCAGGCGATCCCGTACCGGTGGGTGTGCCGCACGTCGAGGTCGCGCCGGTCGGGGTGCAGGTCCAGGTGGCGCCGGCCGCGTCGAGGGGCGGATCGGGCAGCGGATCGGAGAAGGTGCCCGATCCGGTGGCGCCGGTGGACGGGTTGGTGATGGTCACCGTGTAGGTGACCGCCTGGCCCGGGACCGGGTCGGGATTGGTCGGTGAGTGGGTCTTCGTCACGTCCAGCAGGGCCGGGTTGGTGAAGCTGACCTGGGCTTGGCAGGTGGGGCTGCCGTCGGCGCAGGCGGTGTTGAGGCCGGGGGTGGCGGTGGCGATGTTGGTGACCGTGGTGCCGTTGTAGGGGACGGCCACGTGGGCATCGATGGTGAAGGTCACCGTGCCACCCGGGGCGATCAGCAAGACGACCGCGGTGGGGAAGCCCGTGGTCGCGCTGGCGGGCGTGGCCGTGGTACCGGTACCCGTGGTCGCGGTCGTCCAGCCCCCGTCGGCGACGATCTGGGCCGGGACGGGATCGCTGAGGGTGGCGTGGGCGGTCGTGAACTGGCTGGTGTTGGCGACCACCACCGTGTAGGTGATGGCCCCACCCTCCGCGGGTGTGTCCGGGGCCTGTGATTTGGTGATGGTGAGCGGGGCCAGCTCGGGCGTGGCCTCGAAGGTGTCTTCGGCGGTGCAGGTCGTGCCCCCGTCGGTGCAGGTGGTGCCGGGGTTGGTGGTGACCGTGCCGACGTTGTGGACGCTCACCGGAACCTCACTGGCCAGGATGGTGACGGTGATGGCGAAGACCACGCTGCCGCCGTTGGGGGCCACCGTGATTGCCACCCCAGCAGGCGATCCCGTACCGGTGGGTGTGCCGCACGTCGAGGTCGCGCCGGTCGGGGTGCAGGTCCAGGTGGCGCCGGCCGCGTCGAGGGTCGGATCGGGCAGCGGATCGGAGAAGGTGCCCGATCCGGTGGCGCCGGTGGACGGGTTGGTGATGGTCACCGTGTAGGTGACCGCCTGGCCCGGGACCGGGTCGGGATTGGTCGGTGAGTGGGTCTTCGTCACGTCCAGCAGGGCCGGGTTGGTGAAGCTGACCTGGGCTTGGCAGGTGGGGCTGCCGTCGGCGCAGGCGGTGTTGAGGCCGGGGGTGGCGGTGGCGATGTTGGTGACCGTGGTGCCGTTGTAGGGGACGGCCACGTGGGCATCGATGGTGAAGGTCACCGTGCCACCCGGGGCGATCAGCAAGACGACCGCGGTGGGGAAGCCCGTGGTCGCGCTGGCGGGCGTGGCCGTGGTACCGGTACCCGTGGTCGCGGTCGTCCAGCCCCCGTCGGCGACGATCTGGGCCGGGACGGGATCGGTGAGGGTGGCGTGGGCGGTCGTGAACTGGCTGGTGTTGGCGACCACCACCGTGTAGGTGATGGCCCCACCCTCCGCGGGTGTGTCCGGGGTCTGGTCCTTGGTGATGGTGATCAGAGCCGTCTGGGGGGTGGCCTCGAAGGTGTCCTCGGCGTCGCAGGTCGTGCCCCCGTCGGTGCACGCCGTGCCTGGGTTAGGCGCGACCGAAGCCACGTTGTTGACCGTCACCGGCACCTCGCTGGACAGGATGGTGACGGTGATGGCGAAGACCACGCTGCCGCCGTTGGGGGCCACCGTGATGGGCACCCCAGCGGGCGATCCGGTCCCCGTGGGTGCCCCGCACGTCGAGGTCCCGGTGGGGGTGCAGGTCCAGGTGGCGCCGGCCGCGTCGAGGGGCGGATCGGGCAGCGGGTCGGAGAAGGTGCCCGAACCGACCGCGCTGTTACCCGGGTTGGTCACCGTTACCTGATAGGTGAACCGCTGGCCGGGGACCGGGTCAGGATCGGTCGGTGCGTGGGTCTTCGTCACCTCGAGTCGCGCCGGGTTCATGAACTGGTCTTCGGCCTGGCAGGTCGGGCTGCCGTTGGCGCAGGCGGTGTTGGTCCCCGGGGTGGCGGTGGCGGTGTTGGTGACCTGAGTCCCGTCGTAGTTCGTCGCCACGTGGACGTGGATGGTGAAGGTCACCGTGCCGAGCGGGGCGATCTCCAAGGTGACACCGGTGGGGAAGCCCGTGGTCGCGCTGGCCGGCGTGGCCGTGGTGCCCGCACCGGTCGTCGCGGTCGTCCAGCCCCCGTCGGCGACGACCATCGGCGGAACCGGATCGGTGAGGGTGGCGTGGGCGGTCGTGAACTGGCTGGTGTTGGCGACCGCCACCGTGTAGGTCAGGGCTTCACCCGCCGCCGGCGGCGTCGGGTTGGCCGGGGTGTGGTCCTTGGTGATGGTGATCAGGGCCGTCTGGGGGGTGGCCTCGAAGGTGTCCTCGCCGTTGCAGGTCGTGCCCCCGTTGGTGCAGGTGGTGCCGGGGTTGGTGGTGACCGTGCCGACGTTGGTGACCGTCACCGCCACCTCACTGGACAGGATGGTGACGGTGATGGCGAAGACCACGCTGCCCCCGTTGGGGGCCACCGTGATGGCCACCCCGGCGGGCGATCCGGTCCCCGTGGGTGCCCCGCACGTGGAGGTCGCGCCGGTGGGCGTGCAGGTCCAGGTGGCGCCGGCCGCGTCGAGGGGCGGATCGGGCAGCGGGTCGGAGAAGGCGCCCGATGCGGTGGCGCCAGAAGACGGGTTGGTGATGGTCACGTCGTAGGTGAACCGCTGGCCGGGGACCGGATCGGGATTGGTCGGTGCGTGCGTCTTCGCCACTTCCAGCTGGGCCGGGTTGGCGAAGCTGACCTGGGCCTGGCAGGTCGGGTTGCCGCTCTCACAGGCGGTGTTGGTCCCCGGGGTGGCGGTGGCGGTGTTGGTGACCGTGGTGCCGTTGTAGGGGACGGCCACGTGGGCATGGATGGTGAAGGTCACCGTGCCACCCGGGGCGATCACCAGGACCACACCGGCGGGGAAGCCCGTGGTCGCGCTGGCCGGCGTCGCCGTGGTGCCCGCACCGGTCGTCGCCGACGTCCAGCCCCCGTCGGCGACGATCTGGGCCGGAACCGGATCGCTGAGGGTGGCGTGGGCGGTCGTCAAGGCGCTGGTGTTGGTCACCGTCACCGTGTAGGTGATGGCCCCACCCTGCGCCGGTGTGGTCGGGGTTTGGGATTTGGCGATAGTCAGCAGGGCCGTCTGGGGGGTGGCCTCGAAGGTGTCCTCGCCGTTGCAGGTCGTGCCCCCGTTTGTGCAGGTGGTGCCGGGGTTGGTGGTGACCGTGCCGACGTTGGTGACCGTCACCGCCACCTCACTGGACAGGATGGTGACGGTGATGGCGAAGACCACGCTGCCCCCGTTGGGGGCCACCGTGATGGCCACCCCGGCGGGCGATCCGGTCCCCGTGGGTGCCCCGCACGTGGAGGTCGCGCCGGTGGGCGTGCAGGTCCAGGTGGCGCCGGCCGCGTCGAGGGGCGGATCGGGCAGCGGGTCGGAGAAGGCGCCCGATGCGGTGGCGCCAGAAGACGGGTTGGTGATGGTCACGTCGTAGGTGAACCGCTGGCCGGGGACCGGATCGGGATTGGTCGGTGCGTGCGTCTTCGCCACTTCCAGCTGGGCCGGGTTGGCGAAGCTGACCTGGGCCTGGCAGGTCGGGTTGCCGCTCTCACAGGCGGTGTTGGTCCCCGGGGTGGCGGTGGCGGTGTTGGTGACCGTGGTGCCGTTGTAGGGGACGGCCACGTGGGCATGGATGGTGAAGGTCACCGCGCCACCCGGGGCAATCACCAGGACGACACCGGTGGGGAAGCCCGTTGTTGTGCTGGCCGGCGTCGCCGTGGTACCCGTACCGGTCGTCGCCGACGTCCAGCCCCCGTCGGCGACGATCTGGGCCGGAACCGGATCGGTGAGGGTGGCGTGGGCGGTCGTCGAGGTGCTGGTGTTGGTCACCGTCACCGTGTAGGTGATGGTACCCCACCCGGCGAGGGGTTGGTCGGGGTGTGGGATTTGGCGATAGTCAGCAGGGCCGTCTGGGGGGTGGCCTCGAAGGTGTCCTCGCCGTTGCAGGTCGTGCCCCCGTTGGTGCAGGTGGTGCCGGGGTTGGTGGTGACCGTGCCGACGTTGGTGACCGTCACCGCCACCTCACTGGACAGGATGGTGACGGTGATGGCGAAGACCACGCTGCCCCCGTTGGGGGCCACCGTGATGGCCACCCCGGCGGGCGATCCGGTCCCCGTGGGTGCCCCGCACGTGGAGGTCGCGCCGGTGGGCGTGCAGGTCCAGGTGGCGCCGGCCGCGTCGAGGGGCGGATCGGGCAGCGGGTCGGAGAAGGCGCCCGATGCGGTGGCACTGCTGCCCGAGTTGGTTAACGTCACCTCATAGGTAAACCGCTGGCCGGGGACCGGGGTGGGGCTGAGTGGTGTGTGGGTCTTGGTGATTTCCAGCTGGGCCGGGTTGGTGAAGGGGTCTTCCGCCACGCAGGTCGGATCCATGTCCGCACAGCCTGTGTTGGTCCCCGGGGTGGCGGTGGCGATGTTGGTGACCTGAGTCCCGTTGTAAGTCGGCGCCACGTGGGCGTGGATGGTGAAGGTCACCGCGCCACCCGGGGCAATCACCAGAGTGACACCCGTGGGGAAACCGGTTGTTGCGCTGGCCGGCGTCGCCGTGGTACCGGTACCGATCGTCGCCGACGTCCAGCCCCCGTCGGCGACGATCTGGGCCGGAACCGGATCGGTGAGGGTGGCGTGGGCGATCGTCGAGGTGCTGGTGTTGGTCACCGTCACCGTGTAGGTGATCGGTTGACCCGCCCCCGGCGAGGGGTTGGTCGGGGTGTGGGATTTGGTGATGGTCAGCAGGGCCGTGTTGGGGGTGACGTTCACGGGAACGGAGGCCGAGCAGTCGGTGGCGGTGGCGCCGCCGACTTCGCAGAAGGTGTTGGGGCGGTCAGGGGTGGCGGTGGCGGTGTTGGTGATGGTGCCACCCTGGAAGGCCGGATCCACGGTGGCGGTGATGGTGAAGGTGGCCACACCCAGCGGCTCCAGGGTGATGACCACGCCGGTGATGTTTCCGGTGCCGCTGGTGGTGCCGCAGGTCGAGCCCGTGCTCGGGGCGCACGTCCAGGAGGCGTTGATGAGGTTGGCCGGAATGGCGTCGTTGACGGTCGCGGTGGCAGTCGTGGTGGTCGAGGTGTTTGTGACCTCTACGGTGTAGGTGAAGGTTGCTCCCGGCTTCGGCGTCGAGTTGCTGACATCCTTGGTGATGGTGATCGGCGCCGGCTGGAGCACCTGGGTCGTGTCCGTGCTCGAGCAATTCGGGTCGGTGGACCCGGCCGCGCAGTTGGTGTTCCCGCCCGCCTCCACCGTCGCCGTGTTGGTGATCGACGTGCCGGTGAAGCTGGACGCGATGGTGCCCGTCACCGTGACCACGAACTTGTTAGGGGGACCGTGGGTCAGCAGAGGGGTGGTGGCCGTGAGCGTGCCTGCTGAGATGGAGGCGGTCGACCCGGCGGCCCCCTGGGTCACCGTCGCTGTGGCGCCGGTCAGACCGGCCGGTAGGGGGTCGTGAACGGTGACGTTGGCGGCGTCGCCCGGTCCGTTGTTCGTCACCGTGATGGTGTAGGTGAATGTCCCGCCCACGTGGACGGGCTTGGGCGCGCCGGTCTTGGTGATCGACAGGCTGGTGCTGGTCTTCGTGGTCGCCGACGCGGTGGCAGGTGCGACTGGAGTGGTGGTGGCCGGGATGAAGGCGTTGGCCGTAGCGGTGTTCACAATCTGTCCCGCCGCAATGTCGCCCGCGGTGACGACGTGGGTCGCCGTACACGTGTAAGAGGCACCTTCGGCGAGTACCGTGGGGTGATTGCAGGCGGTGAGCGTCCCCGGCGAGGCGACGAAGAACGGGTCGGACACCGTGATGTCATTGATCGGCGCCCCTGAGCAGTTGGTGACGGTGAAGGTGTAGGTCAGGGTCTGGCCGACCGTCGTGTAGGGGTTCGTGTCGACCGCCTTTGCCAGGCACACCTCGGGCACGGGTATGGCGGTGTTCAGCCCCGATAGGAAGTAACCATCACCCGATGTGGTGGTGGTGAGGGTCACGCTGGTATCACCGGCATGCACGATGTTGGGCGCCAGGGTCCACGACACGTCGTCGGTGCTGAAGTTGCTGGTCCAGTTCGGGTTGGTGGCGTTTTGGGCGTAGGAGACGAAGAAGTTGCTGGTCTGGCCCGTCACCGGGTGGGTGATGTTGACGGGTGTGCATCCGACGCCGCCGCAGACGGCGAAGGTGTCGCCGGTCAGACCGGTGTCGCCCTCGCCAGCGATCAGGCCGACTTGGACCTCGGTCGGATCGGTAACGGCGGGGACGTTAACCACCGTGTTCGTCCCCGGCTTGTTGGCCTGCTGATAAGCGAAGCCTTCCTGGACGGTGATCTGCTTGGCCACGTGGGGAGGAGTGGCGGTCAGGTCCACCGCCGGGTATTGGTACACGACCGTGATGTTCCAGCCGAGCCCGGCCATGTTGAAACCGTTGGCCGGGAAGGGCACATCCCCGCCCCACACGGTGATCTGCCCGGTCCGCCCGGCCACGAGGGAGGTGACGTTGGCCGAGGCCGAGTAGTAGTAGTCGTTGGTATCGCTGGCGGGTGACCCGGGCTGGATCGACGTGCCCTGTTGCGGGGTGACTGACACAAAATGCGTGTCGTCGCCGACCGACACCTTCATGGGCTGCGTGTAGATATTCGGGTCCCAGCCGCCGTTCGCGGGAGGCTGAGTGATGCCCGAGTTGCCTGACAACTCGGTTGTGCCCAGCCAACTCAGCTCGGCAAAGACCGCCGTGGCGCCGGCCGGGACGGTCACTGTCGCCGAGGACGAGTTCGTGGTGGTGATGCTCCCCGCGATGCCCCCGCTGCCCGGGTTCGTCGCCCGGTTCAGGTACTTCGTGATCACCATGTTGTTGTAGAAAGGCAGATTGGTCGGATTGCTGCTCACAAGGCCCAGGGCCGTAGTTATATTGCGCACGCACCCGTCGGGGAGGGCTGTGGTGATCGGGGGCAGGGCCGACCCGTCTGTGCGGGCCGCGCACTGGAGATTGGTGTTCCCGGCCTGGTCGAAGCCGCCCACCAGGGTTTGACTGAACACCGGGCTGATCGCCAGACCGGTGTTCCTGACCTGGTCCAACGAAGCCGCCGCCCTGGTTGTTGGCGGGGCACCGAGCGCCGGGGCCAACCCGACGAGACCCGCCGTCACCAGGAGCGCCGGAACTATGCGCCCCAGCCGACTTCGCCATGCTGCCATGAGCCTGACCTCCTAGTTCTCCCGTTCGCCGTCGTGAAGAGCCCGAGTGTCGCCCCGGCCAGCGGGCCTGATCCCAGCCAGACCGGTGCGGACGCCGCCCACCTTCACGTGATTACCGCGTTGTTTTCCGTGGCCGGCGGTACGACCGCCGCCGGGGCCCACCACAACGGCCAAACTCAACGACCCGATCGACGCCATTAGTGCAGCGACGACGACGAGCGTCCTTCTCACCTGGACTGGCACTACAGATACGGCGCTACCGGCTGAGGCATCCGCGGCGGTCGTCTCTTCTCCCAAGTGCTCAGCGACGGGCTCGCGTCTCACCCAGGTGACGATGGCGTCAAGATCGTCGACGGCCCCAACCCGGCGGAGTGTGCCGAGTACGCACCGACGGTCCTGGCCGGTCCAGCCGAAACTCGGACCGGGCAGGAAACTTCTCTCCTGAATGGCTTCGACGACGCCGCCCGTCCGCAGCTCCCTGGCCATCAACACGCCAGCTTCGGCACCACCCACCGCAGCCCTAACCTCAGTGCGTCCAAACAGCCCGGCGGCCGCAACGACCGCTATCCTTGCCCCTCCCGCACCAACGGCCTGGCTGATTTATCGGGATCGCGCCCGACATAACACGGCAGCGGCGAATCGCAGGCATCGGAGCCCGCTCAAGATACCCACCCATTCCGGTCACCTTCCCGCTACACGACCTGTGCCAGGCAAGGGTCTTGGCGATCCACTCGACCGAGGTCCGGGGCGGAGCAAGCGACACGACCTGTCCTCCCATCGTAACCGACAGGATCCAACCTGACAACGGACACCCTGATCCCAGGCCACGGGCATGGCGGAGCTGTTCGAGCCGCAAGCCCAAGGCGGGCCCTCTCTGGACGCCTTCAACAGCGGCGAGCCGGTCGCCCACGAAAGCAACGGTCCGGGCAGGCGTGCAGACAGACCCCAACCGGCCGGGGCTGGCCCGGGTTCGCGACCGTCGCAGTCGAGGCGGGCTTTCGCATCGCTGCTGAGCTGGGCGAGAGAACGATCGGCGCCTTGAACGCCTTCAGCCTGGACAGACCGAGGCCCCGAAGAAGCACAGTGACGGGTCAGTGTCGTTCAGTACCAGGGATCGCGGCGGGCGTTGCCGAGGGCCCACCGTCGGCGGTACTTGGCGGCGTCTTTGATTTCTTCTTCCGGGCGACGTCGGCTTATTACGCTGGAGGGGTCACGCACCTTCTCGGCTTGGCTGGTTTCCCCTGCTTCGGTGTGGCGATGGATCCGGTGGGTAAGCCGTCGGACGGGCTCGCGGGCCGAGCCCAACGCCCACCCCCCGTGGTGGCTAGATGCCTGTCGGCTCGCACCGACCGGTAGCCGACTTCGGCGGATCGCAGGGGTTGCCGGTCGCCAGCAAAGGGGTGCCAACCCTGTCCCCTAAGTCCGCCATTTCGTGTCCCCAAACGACGAACTCGTACCGTCTCGAAACGAATCTCCTATGGGTTTGTCAAGGGGGTTCTTGGTGTCGAGGGTGATGCGGTGAGGCACGACATGAAGGGGCCACTCGTGGTGAGGGCAAGCTCTTATTAGGCCATCCGCGTATCACTGTCGACCGGGTGGTTGTTTCGAAGCGGCGGGCGACAAGTCGTTTGCAAGCCAACCCTCGGGCGCCCTTAGGCGGCAGCCGGTTATAGGGGGTCAGCCCGCCGCTTCGAGACCGCTTAGGCCCGCGGCAGGTAGCGGTAGATCTCGCGGGCCACGTAGCGCTTGAGGACGCGGATCACCTCGCGCTTGGACTTGCCCTCGGCCAGGCGGCGAGCCATGTAGGCCTTGGTGGGCGCGTCACAGGCCATTCGGGCCATCACGATGATCCACAGCGCGTGGTTGGCTTGGCGGTCACCGCCGCGGTTGAGCCGATGGCGGGTGACTTTGCCTGACGACGCGGCCAGGGGGGCGACGCCGCACAGCTTGGCCCAGGTGGCTTCGCTGCGCATCCGATCTGGGTTGTCACCGGCTGCCACCAGCAGCACGGCTGCGGTGTGGGGGCCGACCCCGACGAGGTCCACCAGGCTGGGGGCGACGCTCATCACCAGCCAGGTGATCTGGGTGTCGAGGCTTTCGACCTCCCTACGAAGGGCCACGGCGCGCCGGCCCAGGGTGGCCAACGCGGTCTTGGCCGCCATGCGCACCACGTCGACATCGGCGTGCACCCTCAGGGCGGCCACTCCCTCGGCGACGCGCCAGGAGGGCACGCCCACGAAGCGTTCTCGCAGCTCGTCGGGGCCGGTGAAGACCAACTGGCGGATCTGGTTGAGGGCCTTGACCCGGCTCTCCGCCGCGCTGCGCCGGGCCACGAGCAGATTCCGCATGGCCTCAACGTCGCCGTCTCTGGTCTTGGCCACCCCAAAGGCCCGACCGCACTGGGCCGCCCTAGCAGCCTCGATGGCATCGAGGGGATCGGACTTGCCAGCCCGGGCCCGCTCCTGACGGTTGGGCCGGTCCACCTCCACCACGGAAAGTCCCGCCCGGGCCAGATGGCGGGCCAAGCCGGCACCATAAGAGCCGGTGCCCTCCACACCGACCAGGCCGACGTCGCCGAAGCTGCACATCCAGTCGGTCAACGCCGCATACCCGGCACGATCCACCCCGAAGGACTCCACACCCAGCACACCACCGAGATGGTCGATGACCGCAGCCACATGCACCTCGGAATGGGTATCCACCCCACCCGTGAGGACGCGCTTCTCTACCATGGTCGTCACTGCCGCTCCTTTGCTTGTCAACCGGTCAAGGGGTGGCACACACCGCCGGGACGGCGGATGCTGAACGGTCGACCTGGGTCAACAGGACGACCGATCACACCGCCCGACCGGTGGTACCGATCCCTGAACCTTTCGGCCGACGAACCGATTGAAAAGACAGCACACCAACTGCGTCATGATCGCTGCCAAGTCAGACCGAAGACCCAGGTGGATAAAACGATAACCAAGCGCGGCATCCGACCCGCGGATCCCTCGCAGAACCAACACACCCATATCTTCATGCCGGCTGAAGGACACATCTCGGTCGCCGAGGAGATCCCCATAACGCCCCAGATCGTGGATCCCATTATCCCGTCGGCTGTACCGCAAGTCGGGAGGGAGGAGACAATCCAACGGCAGATCGAGACGTCCTGCTATCGAGTCGGCCGCCAGCTTCAGGCGATCACAACCAACGATGTCATGCTCGGAAACTTCGAATCTGCGCTGACAATCGACAGTCCCAGAACCTCCGCGGTCGCAACGACTACGCGATCGCCCGGATCTGCATTTGCCGTCCGGGGCACAGACGCCACTCGGTTCGCGATCTCGGCCGTCACAGGCACGACCTCGAAGGGGGAGTCCTCCGCGTCGAAGGTCTCAAGCACGGCCCGGCGGTCACTTTCGGTGAACGGGTTCGTCGCTCGTTCGACCGCGTAGACAAGCTCGATGAGCGAATGGGCGCTCACGCGGACCGGCTCACCCGCGGCCACGCATCCCTCGAGCGCATCGGTGGCTTCCGGACTGAGCTTCGCTGGATTGAGCACGTACCAGATGACGACGTGAGTGTCAGCCACCACCGCGGTGGTGGCCTCGGTCACCGGGTCAGGTCCTCGCCGAGCCCGGTGGCCATCTCCGCCCGAATCGCACGCTGGTCCTCAACTTCGAAGTCGATTCCCCTATCATGGGCGCCCAGCATTGAGCGCACCTGCCGCCGGCGCTCAGGCACCACGACCACGGGGTCACCGGCGTGGATGCCCGCATCAGCCAGCTGAGGGGCAGGCACTGAGAGTGAGCCGTCCGGCCCGACCTTCACGTGAACCTCTGCAGTGTGCGCCATCATGCCAGTGTACCCAGGCCCGACTTTGGACATATTTTTGGACATCAACTCTGGCCACCTGACCCCGCCGTCACCCGACAGCCTCAGATGAAACTGCAGGTCAGGCTCCCTGTCGCTGTTTGATCCAACCCCTTCCGACGGCTCGAAAGGCATTACGAGTGCGTTGCTCTGCCGGCTGAGCTACTCGGGCCTGCACACGTTGGCGTTACGGGTGCACCTTAGGCGACGCCGCGGACCGGCAGCGCAGGATGGCCGGGGCGGTACGCAGACCGAGTTTTGATGCGGCGCACGGGACACTCAGGTCAGCCGCGCCCGATGACGTTCGTGCACGCGCACCCGCTGTGGGGATCGAGCTGGTGCTTCGAAAGTCCGGCGACAGAGACGGCGCGCTCGCTGCGGCCCGGCGCATGCTCCAGGCCTTCGCCGGCCGGGACGGAGCGAACGCGGTCCAGCGGACCTTCAGTCTTGAAGCAGGGGCCGCTGCACCGGTCCGCGCAACAGCGCGTGGAGAGCCGGTTTGACGACCAGCCGTTGCCACGGCCGTCGCACGGCCAGGGCCGCCCGGGCTGCGTTCGCCCCGCACGCGCCGTGCACACCGCCACCGGGGTGCGCTGACGACGACGCCAGGTAGAGCCCCGACACGGGCGTCTCCGCCCGTCCGAGTCCAGGTACGGGGCGGAGCACGAATTGCTGGTGTATTGCGGCCGTCCCCCCATTGATCGCTCCGCCTACCAGGTTGCCGTCGTGGCCTTCGAGGCCGCTGGGGCCGCTTATGTGACGGGCCTTGATTCGGGATCGAAAACCGGGCGCGTGTTGCTCGATCCGGCCCTCCACACGCTCGGCCAGAGCGTCCAGGTCTTGGGTGTCCCAGACGCCCTTGATCGTGCCATCCCCGCTGTCTGCGTCTACCCGGCGCGGGACGTGGGTGTAGCCGTAGAGGGACTCCGTCCCGGTTGGAGAGCGGCTCGGGTCCGCGGTACTGAGCTGGCCTAAAAGGACGAACGGCCGGCCCGGCACCCTCCGGGTCGAAAGGTCGGCGCAATATCGGGTGAGGTCGTCGATGGAATCGGCCAGGTGGACGGTACCCGCTTGAGCCACGTCGCGACATGACCACGGGACGGGTTGCGCCAGGGCCCAATCGAACTTGACAGTCCCCCAATCCCACTGGAACCGGCTCACGTCATCGGCCAACCGGGCTGGCAAGTGCTCCCATGGCACAAGCTGCCCGTACAGGTTGGTAGGCGCCACATCAGCGAGAACGGCGTGACGCACCCCAATTCGCTCGCCGTCGGCTGTCACCACACCGGTGGCCCGGCCCCTGTCGACTTCGACCGTTTCAACTCTCCGACCGCATTGCACGACGCCACCGCGCGATTCCAGCCGCCGCACCAGCGCCGCGGTCAGCTGGCCTGCCCCTCCCTCGGGAACCGGATACCCGACGTGGTGGCCGAGCATCGCCAACAGCCATCCGAACAGGGCGCTGGCCGAGGACTCGGGGAAGAAGTCCGCGTGCAAGGCACAACCGGCCAATAGCAGGCCAGGCGCCTCTCCGCTGAACTCCTCCTCGGTCAGCCGGCGCACCGGCATCGTCATCAAGCGGGCCAAACGCAATAGACCTCCCGTGCCCAACGTCCTGGCGATCTGCATGGTGGCCCGGACCGGCGGGAAAGGCGTGAGCAAGGCGTCAAGCAACTCGGTTCCGGTGCGTTCCCAGACCCGGTGAAGGCGTAGCCAGGCTGGGCCGTCTGCGGGTGATTCACTCGCCAGACCCTCCGCCGTACGGGTCGGGTCTCGCCAGAGGGTGGCGGCCCCCTCCCGATACGGATGGGCGAGCACAGCCGGAGCGTGGCACCACCGTAACCCGAATCGATCAAGCTCCAGCGCTCGCATCACTGGCGACGCCGCGGCCAGGGGGTAGAAGGCGCTGCAGATATCGGATATCCAACCCGGCCCGAAGTACTCGGCGCTGGACACGCCCCCACCCGGGGAGTTCTCGGCTTCGAGCACGATGACCTCCCAGCCGGCGTCGGCCAACAGGTTGGCGGCCACCAGTCCGTTGGGCCCCCCTCCAACGACCACGGCATCCGTCATGCGCCGGGCCTACCCGGATCCCACTGGGCCGACGCCCGGACCGCCCCGCTGGCGCCGGTAGCTGGACGGCAAAGCCGACGACGGGAGGTCTTTCCCATCAGCTTTTTTCGGCACACACAAAAGTCCACATGCGACTCGCAGTGATCGGCGTCGGAAAGTCCGGTACACGATCGAAAACGTGGTGGTTGCACACCGCAAAAGTACGCCGCAATCTCTGAGAGGGTGGCCAGGCAGCTCCACCCCGTCCAGGAGGGCGGAGTCGAGCAGGGTCGACGCCATCGAGGGCCTGGTGCCCTGCGGTACGGGCTAGTCATGGCCGACGACTGTCCCGGCTTACAGCCTTTCGGATTTCGAGCGATGAGTCCCGGGGTCCGGCGCCGTTGCAGGAACGATGGCCCGATGGCTCCCGCGGTGGCCGTCCTATGTTCGGTGTCCGACGGCAACTCGAAGTCCACCGTCGTGAGCCCAGCGATCTTGCTGCGGTCTGCTGGGCTCGGGTTTCGAAGCTGGGCCTGCGGCAGAGGAGACGCTGGTCCGAGAACCCTAGAGGTGGATCGCGGGACCGAAGTTGGCGATCACGCTTCCGGGGCTGTCAGGCTGCCGGGTCCGGCTCGGATCCCGTCTCAGCCACCACGTCGCCGAGACCGGCGAGGTCGAGCAGCTCCCGGAGCGACGGGCGGACGTCCCGCAACCAGAGGCGGCACCCCGTTCTGAGCGCAGTGAGGCGCAGCCGGGCCACGTGACCGACGAGGGCAAGGTCGGGGGGTCCCTGGAGGCGCAGCGGCCAGCTGGCCACTTCTGAGCCGCACCGCACCAACACGACGGTCGCCAGGGTGTCGGGGGACCGCATGCCTGTAGGACGAGACGCTGGACCGGCACTCATCGGTGGGCGACGACGGGTGGTCGGTTGGCGGTGACCGTCGGGGTGCAGCAACTGCCAGGACCCTGAGCCTCGGGGTCAGGCTAGGTTCAAAGCCGTATGGCCCACGACGACCCGGTGATCGGCAAGCTCGGGATCGTCACCCACGCTATTCAGGCCGGCCGGCCCGGGGAGATCGTGGTCCACATTCGGGGTGGGACCGAGACGTACATGGCCTATTCCGAAACGGACGTCCCCGAACAGTCTGAAGTGCTCGTCATCGCCAAGAGGTCGGCGCGCACGGTCGAGGTAACGCCGTTCAGTAGCTGACGCCCGGCGCGAAAATGGCGTCCTCCCAAAGGAGGAATCTCATGTTCGGTTGGCATGTTCCTGCGCCCGACGAGGCGATGCTCATCAGCGGGGCGCGGCACACCGAGAACGGTCTGCCCTTCAAGATTGTGACAGGGCACGGCGCCTTCGTGCTGCCCATTCGCAACAAGGTCACCACGCTGACGCTGGCCATGCAGGAATCTGAGGTCGCAGAAGAGTGCGTGACCAAGCAGGGCATCGCTCTGCTTTGCCGCTCGGTGATCGCCTTCAAGGTGGGCGACGATCACGAGAGCATCGCCAACGCCGCCCGCCGCTTTCTCGAAGACCAGGATCACATGTCCGTGTTGACGGGGCGCATCTTTGCCGGCCACCTGCGTTCCATCATCGGGTCGATGACCGTGGAGGAGATCATCCGCGAGCGTCAGCGCCTCGCCGAAGAGGTCCTCGACGCATCGAAGCCCGAGATGGAAAAGATCGGCCTGGTCGTGGACTCCCTCCAGATTCAGTCCATCGATGATCGCGGCTCCGGCTATATCGCCGCCCTGGCTGCACCCCATCAGGCGGCGGTCCAGCGCGACGCCCGGATAGCCCAAGCCCAGGCGGAGCAGGCCGCCGCCCAGGTCCAGCAGGAATCCGTGCGCAACCAGGCCGAGTATGAGCGACAGACGGAGGTCACCAAGGCGGGCTACAAGGCCGAGGTGGACCGGGCCCAGGCGCAGGCGAGCCAGTCTGGCCCACTGGCCCAGGCCGAGTCTCAAGCGGCAGTGGTGCAGGCCCAGAGCGAACTGGCGGTCCGCAATGCCGAGCTGAAGGAGAAGGAACTGATCGCCAGCGTCGAGAAGCCGGCCGAAGCCGAGGCGTTCCGGATCCGCACCATCGCCGAGGCGGAAGCCAGGCGCACCCGGCTGCAGGCCGAAGCCACCGCGACTGGCCAGGGCATCGCCTTGCAACGCATGCTGGTAGAGAAGATGCCGGAGATCATCGGTGCAGCGGCATCCGAACTGGCCAACGCCAATGTGACTGTGCTCAACGGGGCGGACGGGATGGGGCAGCTCCTCGCGGGGCTGGCCGGCCAGGCGAGCCAGTTGATGAAACTGGTGCAGAACGGCGTCGCTAACCTCGAACCTGTCGACGGACAGGCCCCACAGGTGATGCCCGGCACGCCGGGCACGCCGGGCTCGGGGGGCACGCGTCCGGAGGCCGAGTAGCCGCTGAGTGTCGCTCAACGCGGTCTGGCTGGCCCTGGCCGGCTTCGCCGGCGGCCTATGCGGAAGTATCGCCGGACTGGCGTCCTTGGTCAGCTACCCGGCGTTGCTGGCGGTCGGGCTGCCGCCCGTGAGCGCCAATGTGTCGAACACGGTGGCCCTGGTGTTCAGCACGGCAGGGTCGGTGTGGGGTTCCCGACCCGAACTAACCGGCCAGCGAGCCCACGCCCGTCGCCTGGGTTATGTTGCGGTGGCGGGCGGGATCACCGGCGGGATCCTTCTGCTGGCGACCCCGTCGAACGCATTCGAGCGCGTGGTGCCATGGCTGATCGGTCTGGCGTCCATCGCCATCCTGGTGCCCCGGCCCTCCAGGCCGGCGGAAGATGGCAATTCGGCCGGTCTCTCCGTGCGGCGCCCGCCCTGGACCCTGGTCGGCGGGATCTACCTGGTGGCGGTCTACGGTGGTTATTTCGGCGCCGGGGCGGGGGTCGTCATGCTCGCGTTGTTGTTGTTTGCCAGCGCCGAGCCCTTGCCGCGCAGCAATGCCCTGAAGAACCTCTTGCTGGGTGTGGCCAATGCGGTGGCGGCCCTGGCGTTTGTGTTTTTCGGGCCGGTGCACTGGGGGGCGGTCGTTCCGCTCGCGCTGGGTTTCTTGGTTGGCGGCCGCCTCGGCCCGGTGATCGTGCGCCGCACCCCCGCCGCCCCTCTGCGAGTGCTGATCGCCTGCGCCGGTCTGGGACTGGCGGTGCACCTGGGTTTGGACGCCTCCGGCTGAGGCTGGTCCGCCACTCGAGGGTGGCGAGCACAACAACACCTTTCGTCACTCTCGTCCAGACTTCGCGACCCTCTGGCGCCAAAGCCGCCTAGGCGCGGACGCTCGTGGGTCACGATTGGCCAGATCTCGCTCGCGCCTTGCCCCGGTCCGATGCTCCTCTGCTCCGCCTCGAAGCCGGCACGTCTGGGGCCGGATCGGAGGGGTTGGCGACGAAGCGGTTGGGCGCGGTGGCGCACGGTTATAACCGGCCGGTCGCGGACGGAGTGGCCATCCACGACCAGCCGCGGCACCAAGGGTGCGACGCGCCTCGACCCGGCACCGGGGGGCAGGACGGCGCCGGGTCGAGGTAGAGTCCGGCACCCGGGGGGAACGGCGCCGGACTCCCTGCGCGGAGTTGCGAACGAGGGTGCGCCGGACCGGGGATGAGGCCCCGGTCCGGCGCAAACCGACGGCTAGTCACCAGTGCCGGCGCCGACCAGCACCCGGTTGTCGTCCGGACCGTCGCTGGCGTGCGGAGTGGTGGCGCCAGCGGGCATGGGCGCCGGCGGCCGTACGAAGAGAGCCCGGCCCACCCAGCCCGGCAGGTACCAGTTCCACTTGCCGAGCACGCCCACCAGAGCGGGCACCAACAACGATCGCACCACGACCGCATCGAGCAGGATGCCCGCCCCCAGACCGGTCGCCATCACTTTGAGGTCGGTCATGCCGGCGGTCGAGAGCGAGAGGAAAGCGAGGAAGAGGATGAGCGCCGCGCTCGTGACCAACCGACCGGTTCGGCCGATGCCAACCACGACGGCCTGGTCGGTCGAGCCGGTCCGGTCGTACTCCTCACGGATCCGGGAGAGGATGAAGACCTCGTAGTCCATCGACAGACCGAATAGGAAGGCGAACACCATGATCGGCACCCACACTGTGATCGACCCGGTAGCCGGGATCGACCACAGAGCCTGGGAGCCGTGGCCCTGCTGCCAGACCAGGACCATCACCCCGTAGGCGGCGGCTACGGACAACATGTTGAACAGCACAGCCTTGACAGCGAGCACGATGGAACGGAAGGCCCGGGTCAGCAGCAACAGCGTGGCGATGCCGATCAGCGTCAGCATCAGCGGGAACGACCCGTACACGGCATGGATGAAGTCCACCTGACCGGGGCCCGCCCCTCCGACGCCGATCACGCCGGGCAGGTGGGCGGCGGTAGACCGTACCCCCGAGATGGTGGCACCCCCGGCGGAACTGCTGGGTTCGGCCGCGGGCAACACCTCGACGACGGTGGTGCCGCCGCGATGAAAGCCCGGGTTGGTCGACACGGCCGCGGAGTACACCCCCGGAACCTGGGCCAGGCGGGCCGCCACGGCGCGGGCCTGGCTGTCGCTGACAAGCACCTCCATGGGCTCGATAACACCGGAAGGCACCCCCCCGGCCTGGAGGGTCGCCAGGGTGGTGTGGGCGGCGCCCTTTTGGGCCAGGGCTGACGACTTCGGCTCACCCAGGTTCAGGGCGAAGACCGGTATAACGAGCGCGATCAAGATGGCGCCACCGGCGACGGCTGCGCTCTTGCGGTGGCGGAGCACCAGCTGGGCCCAGGCGGTCCATGGGCGGCTGGCGTGCATCTCCTTGCGCAGCCGGGGTCGATCCAGGAAGGGGCCGGCGCTGGCGAGCAGGGCAGGCAAGAGGGTCAGGGCCACAGCCACCGACACGATGGGGATGAGGAACCCGGCGACCCCGATATTGGCCAGGAACGACACCGGCAATACGACCAACGCCAGCAGGCTGACACCCACGGTCAGGCCGGAGAACACCACAGCCCGGCCGGCGGAGTTCATAGCCCGCGCCACGGCTTGCTCGTTGTCGAACCCGTGGGCTCGCTCCTCCCGCCAGCGGGTCACCACCAGTAGGGAGTAGTCGATGGCGACGCCGAGGCCGATGAGGGCGATCAGGAACTCCACGATGATGCTGACCGAGGTCAGGTGAGTCAGACCGCCAACGATCAAAAACGTGGACGGGATGGCGACGGCGGCCATGAGTAGTGGCACGACGGCGATGAAACTGGCGAAAACGAACGCCAGCACCGCCAGCGAACCGAGGCCCCCGAGCATGGTCTCGGTGAGCGCGCTGCTGCCCTTGCTGGAACCACCGTTTTCCAGTTGGGCGAGCCCGGTCACGCCCGAATGCCAGCCGGCCGGCGCGGCCGCCGCGGCCGCGGTGGTGATCGCCGGCGTCTGTGTGTCCTTGAACCCGCCCTTGTTATTAGGGGGCGTGAAAATCAGGCCGAAGCCGGTCTGCCCACCCGTGGTGGCGAAGGCCGCGTCCCCGGTGTTGAACTGATCGGCCAGTCTCGACCCGGGTACGGCGGCGGCCGCCGCGGTCAGCACCTTGTCCACCTGGGCGGGGGTGGTGACCTGGCCGGCCGGGGCCGTGACGGCGACGACGACCGGCACGGTGTCGCCGCCGTTGTGGTACAAGGCGGTGATCTTGCTGTCGGCAACGTAGCTGGGCTCGTTGGGGAGCTTGAACTCGGTCGATAGCCGCTTGGTTGTCGAACCCAGGGTGGCGGCTCCGGCCAGCACCACGGCGAGCCAGGCGAGCATGACCCAGCGGCGGTGGCGGAGTACAAAGGTCGTGAGTCCGTTCATGGTTTCTGATCATCCCGGGGCAGGGCGTCGTCCGGCGTCGGCCGGAGGTTGGTTTCGTAGATCCGACTCCGGGAGGGTTCGAAACTCATCGCGTACATCTGCGGCAGTATTCGGGCACCTCCAGGGGGGCGATGCCATCGGCGCTCCGGGCGGCTTACCCTTCTGTTTGATGGAATGGGCCGGCCGGCTGCATCGATGGGCAACCAGGGGTGCGCCTTCCGTCCTGGACGCACTCATCGCCGCCGTGGTCACGCTGCTCGCCGTGAGCGGATCGGTGGGCGAAGCCCACCCCACCGTGCATGCCACCGCCAGCCAGATGCACTGGCTCAAGGCCCACCAGCCCGGGGCGGCCTACGCCCTGGTCGTCATCTCCGGGGTGGCCCTGGTCTTCCGCCGGCGCTGGCCGGTGGCCGTGGTGACGGTGGCGGTGCTGGCGACATCGGCGTACGCGGCGGCCGGCTATGTACCCGGAGCCGCGCTCTGCTCGGTCTACGTGGCCCTGTTCACAGTGGCCACGCTGCGACCCCGACACCTGGTCAGGTGGGTCGGGGGGGCGTCGATGGCGGTGTTGTTCGTGGCCACCGGAGCGAACAGCGTGTTCGGATGGTTGGGCGGCACCAACGTCTTGATGTTGGCCTTATCGGTGGCGTCGCTGGCCCTGGGGGCCGCGGTGGCGGGCCGCCGGCAAGTCTTCGCGGCCATGGTCGAGCGGGCCGAACGGGCCGAACGGGATCGGGAGGAGGAGGCCCGTCGCCGGGTCGACGCGGAGCGGCTACGCATCGCTCGGGAACTGCACGACGTCGTCGCCCACAGCATGTCCATGATCAACGTCCAGGCCGCAGTGGCGGCCCACGTCCTGTCCTCCCAACCCGAGCAGGCGACTGAGGCGCTGATCGCGATCAAGGCAGCGAGCAGCGAGGGGCTGCGGGAGCTGCGGGCCATCCTCAACGTGCTGCGGCAGGTGGACGAGGAAGAGATCGGCCGGGTCCCCGCGCCGAAGCTGGCCCAGCTGGACGCCTTGGCCGACGCCACCACCCAGGCGGGCCTGCCGACGACGGTGTCGGTCTCCGGATCCCTAGCCGGACTGGCCCCGACCGTCGAGCTGGCGGCGTATCGGATCGTGCAGGAGTCGCTGACGAATGTGCTGCGCCATGCCGGTCCTGACGCCCGCGCCGCCGTTCAGGTCGCCATCAGCAACGAAGCCGTGTCCGTCCAGGTCGATGACGACGGCCGCGGCGTCGCCCCCACCGGGTCCAGGGGGGCGGACTTCCACGACGGGACAGGAGCGGGGCTCGCCGGCATGCGAGAACGAGCGGCCGCTTTCGGCGGAACTCTGGAAGCCGGGCCCCGCCCCGGTGGCGGTTGGCGGGTGCGCGCCGTGCTGCCTCGCCCCGCCGCCAGGGCGGCCACGCCGGCCGCTGGCGCCGCTGACACTGCCGGCGCCGCTGGCGCCGCTGACACTGCCGGCGCCGCTGGTGCCGCTGACACTGCCGGCGCCGCCGGCCGCCGCCGGCGCACCAGCTGGCGATGGCGAAGGGACGCGCCTGTCAGGAGGGCGGGTGTGATCCAGGTCCTCCTGGCAGACGACCAGGCTTTGGTGCGAGCCGGCTTCCGGGTGCTCGTGGACTCCGACCCTGAACTGCGCGTCGTCGGGGAGGCCACCAACGGGGCGGAGGCCGTTGAGCTGGCCGTGCGCCATCAGCCCGATGTGGTGCTCATGGACATCCGTATGCCGGTAGTTGACGGCCTGGAGGCCACCCGGCGCATATCGGCGCAGAAACAGCTGGCATGTACGCGCGTGCTGATCCTGACGACCTTCGAGGCGGACGACTACGTGTTCGAGGCCCTGCGCGCGGGCGCCAGCGGCTTCCTGCTCAAAGACACCGAGCCCGCCGACCTGCTTGCAGCAGTGCGGGTGGTGGCACGCGGCGACGCCCTGTTGGCGCCGAGCGTCACCCGCCGGCTCATTGCCGAGGTAACCGCCCGCCCCGGACGGCGCTCGCCGGCCGAGGAGCCTGCTCTCGAGTTGCTCACGGACCGGGAGCGGGAGGTCCTGGCCCTGGTCGCCACGGGCCTCACCAACGACGAGATCGCGGGCGAGCTCTACATGAGTCCGCTCACGGCTAAGACGCACGTGAGCCGCATCCTTACCAAGCTCCGGGCCCGTGACCGGGCCCAGCTGGTGGTGATCGCCTACGAGACCGGCGTGGTTACGCCGGGAGGTCAGCGTCAGTAGGGACGGAGGCGTCTACACGTCGGCTCGGCCCAGGCGCATTAAGAGCGCCTGGAGCTGCAGCAGCTCCGCGGGGTTGTACTGGAGATCGTGGCCCAACTTGTCGATCAGGTCGATGGCTCGCAGGGACGATCGCAGCCGATGGGGACTTGTCTGGCCGCCGTCCCGGTCGGGAACGAGCCGGTCGCGATACGCAGCCGCCAGGGTCGCCAGTCCGGCCCGCAGCTCGTCGGTGCGCTGGCGGCGGATTTCCCGTCGCTGCCGGTTCTCGAGTTCGCTGATCCCGCTGTTGAGCAGGGCCTTGATCGCCCGGCTACCGCTCCGCCCTCCTCCCCGGCCGGTTACCTCGGCGCTTCTGGCGTTACGCGCTTCGATGGCCGCCCGCTCGGCCTCGTGTCGGACCCGGAGCGGCTCCACGCTGGAGTCGAGAAGGCCGATCAACTCGTCGGCGACCGCAGCCGCCGTTGCGCCAGTTCCGTCGAGGTGGCCCGGGACGCCACGCCAGGCGGCGCGCCGGGCTTCGAACCCTTCGTCGGTCGCCAGGAGGAGGGCCCGGTCGAGGCGGCCTCCAGACGCCACGGCCAGCTCGGCGGCACGATCCTTCTCCACCCCTCGAGCCCCCAGGGCAGCCACCACCTCCGCCGGGGTCAGGGGATCGAAGTTGACTTCGACGCACCGGCTGGCGATGGTGATCAGCTCGGAGGGAATGTGCTCAGCGAGGATCACGAACACCGTCGATAGTGGTGGCTCTTCAAGGGTCTTGAGCAGGGCGGGGCCGGCGTCTCTGACGAGGTGAAAGTCATGCAGGACCAGCACCTTGCGGTCGCCTTCGAGCGGGCTGGTCGACGCCAGCCGGGTGACCTCCCGGGCGGTGTCGATGCTGATGGCGGCCCCGTCCCGCTCGATGTCGATGACGTCGGGGTGGAGGCCGCCCAGTGCCCGCCGGCACGAGTCGCAAGTCCCGTCGGGGGCGTCGCCAGTCTGGGCGGCGGGGCACAGCAGGGCCGCCGCGAAGCCGCGTGCGGCAGCAGCCTTTCCGGTGCCGGGCGGTCCCACGAACAGGTAGGCATGGACCGGCTTGACTGCCGCCGCGGTCAGGGCAGCGATTGCCTTTCCCTGTCCGATCACGCCCGCATAGAGGTCAGTCATGGGTCTGCCAGTCTGCCACCGGGGTGGGCCTTCCTCGCACGCCGCGGACCGGACTGCAGGCGGGGCGGGCGGCCCGGTCTCCTCGCTGCGACCCGTCGGTCAGTCGCAACTGGCGCTCCGGCCGGTGCACTCGCCACGGCCATCGCTTCGAAGCCGTCCTGGATCACCCGGCGGGGGTCGTACACCACGTCGCGCCACGTGTAATCGAGGACAATCATCCCGTCTAAGCGCAGGCGCGTCCGTCGGCGTTTATCCTCGGCTACCTGTTCGGGGTCCGCGTGGTAGGCGTGGCCGTCTACCTCCATCACCACCCTCGGCGCCAGCAGCACGTCGACCCGGTACCGCCCGCCCGGCCCCATCTTCACCTCACACGCCAGCGGTCGGATTCCATGCTGGTGGAGGAGGCGCAGGACGCGGCTTTCCAGCACGCTCGGGTGCGGAGCGCCGACGAGGCCGCGACGGCTGAGGCTGTCCCGCAGGGCCACCACGCCTGTCCGGCCCTGGCGAGCGAGACGGTCCAATTCAGCCACGATGGCTTCGACGGTGAGGAGTCTTTTGGCGAGGGCGCGGTCGACCGCAGCATCTAGGCTGTCGGCGGGGCTTGCGGCAGCCAGGTCGACGAGGGTGCGCAGCGGGTTGGTGCACGGGATGTTTTGGAGCACAACAACGTGCGCCGGGTAGTCAACGGGGCGATGCACATCGGTCCGCGGCAGTCGCGTCCGCCCCGTTCTGGCCACGGTCACGGCGTGCCGGTCCGGCACGCGGTCGAGCAAGCCCCACATCCAGGCTGCCGACTGATGCGACGCCACTGCCACAGGTCCGCAGGCGAAGCAAGCCGCCAACAGCTCCTGCTGCGCCGTCCGGGGGGATGCCGCCACACGCAACACACCCGGACCGGCTCTTTCCCATTCGCCCGTGGCCCGGCGCTGGCGTTCCTCAGCAACGGTCAGACCGAGCAGGCGCATGTCGAGCCGGGTTATCAACCCGTGCTGGGCGCGGAACCGGGCTCTGAGCTCCCGGGCAACTACGGGTTTCATGATGTTTCATAATAGACCAGATCAAGATCTCGGTGATTTTCTGTGTTCTAGGTGCTAGATCTGTCATTTAGCGCACTTCGGGCACCGAGAAACCGGATTTGCACCGAGAAATGGGGGAATTTAGAGAGCTGGTCGAACCGAGCCGCCGTTCGGGTGGGTCGGGACGGGGACGGTCCGGCCAGCGACGGGCGCACGGGCGGGCGGCCACTGGGTACTGGGTGCCGGACACCGGGCGCCGGACGGCGGACGCCGCAGACCAGCACCGGGCGGGCGGCCACCGGGCAGCGGGCGGCCACCGGGCAGCGGGCATCGGGCATCGGCTCGCCTACAGGCGGGCCGCCTCCGCCACGCGGGCAGCAACCTCGTCAACGGTTCCGGAGCCGTCGACGACCCGCCAACGACCCGGGTCGGCCGCGGCCAGCGCCGCGTAGCCCTCGTCGACCTTGCGGAAAAACTCCGCACCTTCGCCCTCGACCCGGTCCCGGCCGGCCGACCGCCGCGCCAGGCGATCCTCGGCAAGTCCCGCGCTGGTCCGCAGCAGCACCACTCGGTCCGGTTCGATGCCGGCGGACGCCCAATCGGATAGGCGGGCCAGTTCGTCCGGGTCGAGGCCCCGGCCATAGCCCTGATAGGCGATGGTCGAACCGCTGAAGCGATCGCAGACGACATGGCGTCCGGCCGCGAGGGCCGGCGCAACCACCTCCGCCACGTGCTGGGCGCGCGCCGCCAACAGCAGGAGCGTTTCGGCCCGGCGGTCGAGGGCGGGCAGGGTGGGGTCCAGGAGCAGGGTGCGGAGGCGTTCACCGGTGGTCGTGCCACCGGGCTCGCGCGTGAGCACCGCCCCGAGGGTCGAGGCCAGGCGGGCCGCCTGAGTGGATTTGCCGGTGCCCTCGCCACCTTCGAGGACGATGAACCAGCCCCGGTTGGTCAGCCCGATGTCCGCTTCTTGGAGGTCGTCGGCGCCTGCTTCTTGGCTCCCGCCGCCTTGGTAGAGCCGGCCGCCGTTCGTCTGGCGGGGGCCTTGGCGGCGGAGGCCGAGGCCGAACTCGCCTTCTTGGCGGCCGACCCGACCCGTTTTGCGGTGGCCTTCTTGGCGGTGGCCTTCTTGGCGGTGGCCTTCTGGGCGCCGGCCCTCTTCGCCCGGGGCGGCCGGGGTCCGGCGGCCCGCCGCTCGGCCAGCAGCTCGACCGCCCGCTCAGGCGTCAGTCCGGATACGGTGTCCCCTTTACGCAACGAGGCGTTGGTGGTCCCGTCGGTCACGTAGGGACCGAAGCGGCCGTCGCGCAGCACGATCGCCCCGCCGGAGGCGGGGTCGGCCCCCAGCTCCCGGAGGGGCGGGGTCTGCGTGCCCCGACCGCGGCGGGTCTTGGGCTGCGCGAACCGCTCGATCGCCTCCGCCAAACCCACCGTGAACAGCTGTTCCTCCGACTCCAGGGACCGTGATTCGGATCCGCGTTTGAGATAGGGCCCGTACCGGCCGTTGCTCGCCACGATCTCCTCGCCGGTGGCGGGATCGATGCCGATCACCCGGGGCAGCGCCAAGACGCGCAAGGCGTCGTCGAGGGTCACCGCGGCCGGGTCCATGCTGGCCAATAGGGAGGCGGTGGCTGGTCTTCCGCCCGTCTCCTCCGCGGACCCGACCTGAACGTAGGGGCCGAACCGTCCGGCCCGGATCGTGACCGGCAGTCCGGATTCCGGGTGGGGGCCGAGGAGGCGTTCGGAGGATCCGGCTTCGAGTAGTTCGATCGCCCGCTCGGAGGTCAGCTCGTCGGGCGCCAGGTCTTCGGGTATAGGGGCCCGCTCCTCCTCGCCGCGCTGTACGTACGGTCCGTACCGCCCGACCCGCACCACCAGGCCCGACTCCGGGCCTCCGATGGGGATGCTGTTGATTTCCCGGGCGTCGATCTCGCCCAGGTGTTCCGAGACCAGCTCCTTGAGGCCGGGGCCGCCCCCGTTGCCGAAGTAGAACCGCGTGAGCCAGGGGACGCTCTCCTGACCGCCTCGGGCGATCTCGTCGAGGTCCTCCTCCATGGAGGCCGTGAACCCGTAGTCCACCAGTTCCTCGAAGTGCTGTTCGAGCAGCCCCGTCACGGCGAAGGCCGTCCAGGAGGGCACCAGGGCGGTGCCCTTCTTCCACACGTAGCCCCGGTGCTCGATGGTGTCGAGAATGGAAGCGTAGGTGGACGGGCGCCCGACCCCCATCTCCTCCAGCGCTTTGACAAGGGACGCTTCTGTATAGCGGGTGGGCGGCTGGGTGGCGTGCCCCTCGGCGACGAGCGATTCGGCGATCAGGGGGTCACCGACCGCCAGGGGCGGCAACCGGACCTCGCGATCCTCGAGTTCTGCGTCCGGGTCGTCGGCGCCCTCGACGTACGCCCGAAGGAACCCGGGGAACGTGATCACTCGGCCGCTGGTGCCGAACTCGGCGTCCTCGCCAGCCGATGATCGCCCGCCAAGACGAACGGTCACGCTCTGGCCGAGGGCGTCGGCCATCTGCGACGCCACCGTTCGCATCCACACCAGCTCGTACAACCGGCGCTGGTCGCCGTGGAGCCCGGTCTCTTGTGGGGTTCGGAAGCTGTCGCCGGCGGGACGGATGGCCTCGTGGGCCTCTTGGGCGTTCTTGACCCGTTTTTCGTAACGCCGCGGGTGGGCAGGCACGTACTCCGGCCCATACAGCGCCGTCGCCTGGGAGCGGGCCGCCTGGAGCGCCTCGGCAGACAGGGCGGTGGAGTCGGTGCGCATGTAGGTGATGTAGCCCGCCTCGTAGAGATCCTGGGCGACCCGCATGGTGCGCGCCGCGGAAAATCGCAGCTTGCGCCCGGCTTCCTGCTGCAGCGTGGATGTCATGAACGGAGCGTGCGGGGTGCGCCGCCAGGGCCGCTCCTCGACCGATCGCACCGCGAACGCGGCGTCCTGCAAGCGAGCGGCCAGCCCCCGGGCTTGCTCCTCGTCCAGGCGCACCACGTCCCGGACGCCCTGGACCTGCCCGTCTTCCCCGAAGTCTCGTCCGGTGACCAGGCGCCGGCCGTCGAGTGCGACCAGGGTGGCCCCGAACGAGGATGGGCCGGCGGCCTGATCGGGATCCGGGGCGCTCTCCGGGGCGAACTGCCCAGCGAGGTCCCAGAAAGAGGCGCTGACGAACCGCATCCGGGCCCGCTCGCGCTCCACGACCAGGCGAGTCGCGACCGACTGCACTCGCCCGGCGGACAATGCGGGCATGACCTTTTTCCAGAGGACCGGACTGACCTCGTAGCCGTACAGGCGGTCGAGGATGCGGCGAGTCTCCTGGGCGTCGACAAGCCGGCGGTCGAGGTCGCGGTAGTCGCGGACCGCCCGCTCGATAGCCGGCCGGGTGATCTCGTGGAAGACCATACGCCGAACCGGGACGCGAGGCGCCAGGACCTCGAGCAGGTGCCAGGCGATCGACTCGCCCTCGCGGTCCTCGTCGGTGGCGAGGTACAACTCGGTGGCGTCCTTGACCATGGCACGGAGCTTTTTGACCTGGTCCCGCTTGTCGCGGGAAACGACATAGAGGGGCTTGAAGTCGTTGTCGACGTCTACACCGAGGCGAGCCCAGGGCTCGCCCTTGTACGCGGCCGGCACGTCGGCGGCGTTGCGCGGCAGATCGCGGATGTGCCCGATCGACGACTCGACGTGATAGTCCGGGCCGAGAAACGACGAGATGGTCTTGGCCTTGGCGGGCGACTCGACGATGACTAGGGGCTTGGGCATGGCCCTCTCATTATTGGAGGAAAACCGCCCGGAACGCGCCAGGGGCCGGATGATCCTATGGGAGCGTCAGGCCTCTCTGGTGGTATCGGCGAGCCCTTCTGCCGTCTCCGGCGAAGCCGGCCGTCGCCCCTGGCGGTGGAGTGCGACCTCTCGGGGCGCACTGTCAGGGGCGGTAGCGGCTTTGTAGGCCCGGTACCGGTGGTAGATGACGACGGCGATGGCAATCACGGCCAGGGCGGCGAGCAGGTAGCCGGCGTAGGAGAAACCCTTCATGATCTTGTGGTAGCTGCCGCCGACGCCGTAGCCGATGAGGGCCATGCTCCCGTCCCAGATGAGGCTGCCCAGGAAGGTCAGCACGCCGAAGCGGACCAGAGGAAACTCCGCCACCCCGGCCGGCAGGGCGACGAAGTTGCGCACGACCGGGATCAGGCGACCCCCGAAGACCCCCCAGTTGCCGTGGCGGTGGTACCAGCCCTCGGCCCGGTCGAGGTCGTGGTGGGTCAGCAGCAGATACTTGCCGTATCGGTCGACGAAGCTCCGGCCCGCGTACCGGCCGATGAACCAGGCGATGTAGGCGCCCACCAGCTCTCCAGTGGCGCCCACGAGGATCACGGCCGGCAGACTGAGCTTGCCTTCTGCCGCCAGGACCCCGGCAAAGCCCATGGTCAGCTCCGACGACGTCGGGACGCAGCACGACTGCAGGACCGAGAGAAAGAAGATGGCGGCGTACCCGGAGGTCTCGACCAGGTGGGTGACGTTGAGCAGCGCGAGCACCGGAGAAGCCTAGGTGAGTCCGGGCGGGCGATAGTGCTCAGGGTGCCAGAGCGGGCAGGTTGACAACGATGGCCTCCTGGGTGTTGCGGGCGATGACCACGAGCGCCTCTTCGTCATCTGACGGATTCTCCTCACGATGCGGGGTAAAGGGCGGGACGTAGACATAGTCGCCCGGCGAGGCATCGATTCGAGTCTCGATCCCACCGTCTTGATACACGAATGCGGGATGCCCGGCCACGACGAATATGGCGGTCTCGGAGACGCCGTGGTGGTGGTTGGCGGAGCGGGTGCCGGGCGCCACGTGGGTCTGGCCCATCCAGATGCCGCGGGATCCGGCGCTGGAGGCGGTGATGGCAGCCAGACGCGACATGCCCTCGGTCTGGGCCGTAGCCGCGTCCAGGGTGCCGGCCCGGACGTGGCGCAGCGGCTGCATCGCCGCGGATGCTAGGGCCGGGGCTCCGCCCGCGCACGCCCGACCACCCAGCACCCGAAGCGGGCGACGGCGGCCGGGTAGGCCGGCGGGCCATCCTGCGCGACTGGCGGGGACCGCTTATCAGTCGACGGCGGCGACCTCGACCTCGCCCTCGACCGGCGTGTCCAGCGCCTTGATCTTCCGCTTGGAGAAGGCGACGCCACCGATGATGACAGCCAGCGCCAGGGAGGCGATCACGTAGCGCAGGGCGGTGTCGTGATGCAGGCTGATGACCGAGGGCAAGATGAGGAGGCTGACCAGGTTCATGACCTTGATCAGCGGGTTGATGGCGGGTCCGGCCGTGTCCTTGAACGGGTCGCCGACCGTGTCGCCGATCACGGCCGCCTTGTGGGCCTCGGATCCCTTGCCGCCTTCGTGGCCGTCCTCGATGTACTTCTTCGCATTGTCCCAGGCGCCTCCGGAGTTGTTGAGGAAGTTGGCCATCAACAGGCCGGTCAGAATGGTGCCGGCCAGGAAGGCGCCCAGAGCCAGATCTCCGACGGCGTAGCCGACCACCACCGGCGAGAGCACGGCGAGCAGCGCCGGCGTGGCGAGCTCCCGCTGGGCGGCGGCCGTGCAGATGTCGATCACCCGCCCGTACTCCGGGCGCTCGGTCCCCTCCATGATCCCGGGGTGTTCCCGGAACTGGCGGCGCACCTCCTCGACGACGGTGCCGGCCGACCGGCCGACAGCCCGGATGGCCAGGGAGGAAAAGAGAAAGGCGATCGATCCTCCGATGAAGAGTCCAATCATCGTCTCGGGGTTGGCCACATTCACGATCGTCTGCGACACCGAGGTGAACAAGGCGTTACCGGTGCGTAACGGCCAGGCCTTTGACGTTCTCGGCGATGGTCTGGATGTAGCTGGCGAAGAGGGCCACCGAGGCGATGACGGCAGAGCCGATGGCGAACCCCTTGGTGACCGCTTTGGTCGTGTTGCCGACGGCGTCCAGGCTGACCATGACGCGCTCCGCCTCGCCCTCGAACTCGCCGCTCATCTCGGCGATGCCGGCCGCGTTGTCCGATACCGGCCCGAAGGTGTCCTCGGAGACCACGATGCCGGCGTTGGACAACAGGCCAAGTCCGACCAGGGAGACCAGGTACAGCTCAAACTGGATGTTGCCGTGGCCGAGGGCGATGGCGACCACGATGGCAATCACGATGGCGACCAGGACGGGGGTGGACGACTCCAGGCCCACACTGATGCCCGACAGCACCGTGGTAGCCGGCCCGGTCCGGGCCGACTCGGCGATCCCGCGGACGGGTGAGGTCTCCGTCGACGTGTAGTACTCGGTGATCCGACTGACGACCTGGCCGAGGAGCACCCCGGTGAACACGGCCCAGAACACCTTCAAGTTGTGGACGTAGAACTGCGCCACCAACAGGGTGCCGATCATGGTGAGCACGGCGGAGGTAACCAGGCCGCGGTTGATGGGAGCCATGGCGCTGCGGTCCTTGGGCGTGGCCCGGACCACGAAGATTCCGACGATGGAGGCCAGGATGCCGATGGCCGGCACTATGAGGGAAAAGGCCAGGCCGACCTGGCCTTTGCCTGGGAAAGCCGTGTTCGCCAGGATCAGCGTGGCTACCAGGATGACGACGTACGACTCGAACAGGTCGGCGCCCATACCGGCGCAGTCACCGACGTTGTCACCCACGTTGTCGGCGATCGTGGCGGCGTTGCGGGGGTCGTCCTCGGGGATCCCGGCTTCGACCTTGCCAACCAGGTCGGCGCCCACGTCGGCCGCCTTGGTGAAGATGCCGCCGCCGACGCGCATGAACAGCGCCAGCAGCGAGCCGCCGAAGCCGAAGCCGACCAGGATGGCCGTGGCGGTGTTCTGCGCCAGCATGATGATGACCGTCGCTCCCAGCAGACCGAGGCCCACCACGAACATGCCCGTAACTGCCCCGGTACGGAAAGCGACTTTCAGACCGGCGGCCAGGGAGCCGCCCCGGGCCGCGGCCGCGGTCCGGACGTTGCCTCGTACCGCGGTGCTCATGCCGATATAGCCCGCCAACCCGGAGAGTGTGGCCCCGAACAGGAACGCCAGGGCCCGGAACAGACCGGACAGCCCAAACGACAGCACGGTGTGCTTGGAGCCGTCCGGGAGGGTCCGGGTCACCCGGGTGGCGGTGACAAACACCAGTACGGCTAGAGGGATCACGATGAGGCCGATGGCCTTGAACTGGCGCGTCAGGTAGGCCTTGGCTCCCTCCTGGATGGCCTTGGCGATCTCGATCATCGTGGGCGTGCCCTGGTCGGCGGCCAGGACGCTGCGCATCAAGATGAAGCCGGTGGCGATGGCGACCAACCCGCAAACCGCCGCGAAGACCAGCCAGATCCACTCCGTGCTGGACAGGTGAAACGGCTGATAGCCGCCTTCAGCGAGGATCGCCATGTTCCGACGCTTCCTTTCTCCTCTTGTGGTTGGTTGTGTCGATCCGGACCAGGATCTGGCGGGCGACCTTTTCGCCGATGGTGCGGTCGTGACCGTCCACCGAGACCACCAGAGGTCCGTCAAACGGGTGTTTTTCCCGGATCTCCACCTCGACGCCAGGGCGTACGCCCAGGCCGTCGAGGAACCCAGCTACGTCAGGGTCCGTGGACCCTGGCAGGGCCACCACGGCCCGGTCACCGGGCGACAGCTCATACAGAGCCGGCATACCCGGCAGGTCGGCGCTCTCCGTCGCCGGAATGGGGAACCCGTGCGGGCACGTGGCCGGGCGGTCGAGGGCGGCGTACAACCGGTCCTCCACCTCCTGCGGGAGCTGATGCTCGAACATCGGGGCCAGCCGGTCGGCCTCCGACCAGCTATAGCCGAGCATGTCCGACAGGAACCGCTCCACGATGCGATGGCGGCGAACCACGCTCATCGCCCGCCGCCGGCCGACCTCGGTGAGCTGGACGCCGTGATACGGGGTATGCACGGCCAGGCCCCGGTCGGCCAGCTTCTTGACCGTCGCCGTCATGGTCCCGGGCGAGACCTTCAACGACGCGGCCAGGTCACCGGTGCGGGCGCCGCCGTCGGGGTGCGGCTGCGACGTCAAGCGCCAAATGGCCTTCAGCGTTTCTCGCTCGGATTTGGTTAGGGCCCCGTCCATAATTTCGACGGGCGACGGTACTTTTTTGGTGGTCCGAAAGTCAAACCCTGGGAGCAGGAGACGGCTTCGTCAGCGGTCGTCCGACAGGACGACCCGCAAGATCTCGGCGGTCTCGTCGCCGCCCTCGGCCGCGGGACCGCCGAAGAGCGTCATCCGGACCGATGTACCCTCCGGGCCCGACTCGAACCGTACGTCGTCGACCAAGGTCCGGATCAGCGGAATGCCGAGACCCCGCTCGAAGTTCAGCCGATCGGGGTCGGTGACCGGCGGATGCGCCGGGAGCACCTCGGGGTCGAACCCCGGGCCGGAGTCGATGATGCACACCTCCAGCCGTTCCGGTGCTTCCCACACCCGGACGACCACGGGCGCCTCACCGCCCGACGATTCCAGGTTGGCCTCGATGGCGTTGGTGCAGGCCTCCGAGACGGCGAGCTTGAGATCGTCGATGCGCTCGGCGGCGACGCTGCGCCGGGCGGAAACGAGCGATGCCACGACGAGACGGACTACCGCGATGTACTCGGTCCGGGACGGAACTCTTAGCTCGAGCGAAAGGTCCATCAGCAGCGGCGCCACCCAGTCCTAGCCGGCCGTGGCCTCGTCGACGGTGGGGGCGATGGAGAAGACGCTGGTCAGCCCGGTGATGTCGAAGACCTTGAGGATGCGGGCCTGCGTGCACACCAGGGAGAGGTCGCCCCCGTGGCTGCGCAGCCGCTTCAACCCGCCGACCAGCACGCCGAGACCGGTGGAGTCCAGGAAGTCGACGCCCTCGAGGTCAACGACGATCTGGCGATGGCCTTCGCTCACCAGCTCGACGAGCTTCTCGCGCAGCCGGGGCGCGCTGTACACGTCCACCTCGCCCTTGACCGCCAGCACCGTAAACGGCGACCGGCTCTCGTCCACTTCAAGCCCGAGCTCCATAGAGACGATCCTTCCCTGCGTCACGTCGCTTTAAGAGCCTAGAGCGGTCGGCGTCGTGGAGGCGAACGGGAACGGTCGGCATCATCGAGGTGGACACGGGTAAAACGAGGAGCAAACGGTCGTCAGCCCGTGCCGCGGGACAACTGGGGCCGCGACCCGGCCCGACCTGGGAACTCGTAAATTGGTCGCGGTGGAAGCGGCGTTCTTCGATCTGGACAAGACCGTGATCGCCAAGGCGTCGATCATGGCCTTTGCCCGTGACTTTCGCCGCCAGGGCCTGCTGACCCGGCGCAGCATGGCCAAGGGCCTGTGGCTCCAGCTGGTCTACGTCCAGCTCGGGGCCGGCTCCAAGAAACTGACCCACGCCCGCCAGTCAGTCCTCTCCCTCACCCGGGGATGGGACCAGGCCCAGGTGCGTCAGGTCGTCGGCGAGAAGTTGTCCGCTGCGATCGACCCCATCACGTTTGCCGAGGCCAAAGACCTCATCGCCGAGCACCGCCAGGCCGGACGGGTCGTGTACCTGGTGTCGGCGGCGCCAGCCGAGATCGTGGAACCGGTCGCCCAGCATCTCGGTGCCCACGGGGCCATCGCCAGTGTGGCTCGGGTCGGCGCAGATGGCTGCTACACCGGCGACCTCGAACGGTACGCCTACGGACAGGAGAAGGCCGCCCTCATCCATCATCTGGCGGGGCGAGACGGGCTCGATCTGGCTGCATCGTTTGCCTACAGCGACTCTGCGACTGACCTACCGATGCTGGAGATCGTCGGGCACCCGGTCGCGGTCAACCCGGATCGCCCCCTGCGCCGCATCGCACAGCTGCGGGGCTGGCCGATCCTGCGCTTCCAACGCCTGCTCGAGCCGGCGCTCGTACTGGGGGCCCACGCCCGAGCCCGAGGCGGTCGGATCCGGCGGGGATCGGCCGCCGCCGCGGTAGTGGCGGCTGCTGGCGGTGCCGGTGCGGTCGCCTGGCGGTACCGGTCCCAGTAAGGGTCAAATTGACCGATCGACCGATTCCGCCGCATCTGTCGCGGACTCGCGTTTAGGGTTTGGCTATCCGGGTTGGGGCTGCCTGTGACCAACCCGGGCTCCGAGGACTAGGGCCGTCCAAACCGAAGACGAATACGAAAGAGGGTTTCTGCCGTGCCTGAAACACGTACGCCCGGGCTGCGAGGCCGCCTGCCGGTCAAACCACCCGGCCACCGGTTCAACATCCAGTACCTCACCAGCTACCTCAAGTCGCCCCTGCCCGCCCCGACCTACCCGATCGACGTGTCTGGAGGGATCGTCGACTGGCAGATGCTCGGTAATGGCCCGGACCCCACCCTGACCGTCCATGGCGGTCAACCCGTGGGCGACTGCACCTTCGCCGGTCGCCAGCACCTCCGCATGGCCAAAGCCGCCGCCGGAGGGGAAACCGAGACGTGGGAAACCGCCAACCAACTCGTAACCGAATACCTGGCGTACGACCATGGCAAGGACCAGGGCGCCAACATCGCCGATCTGTTGCTCTACTGGTACCACGCCGGGAAGATCATGGCGTTCGCTCCAGTCGATCACAGCGATTCGGCGAGCTGTGACGCGGTCATGGCGGCCTTCAGCGGACTGTACGTCGGCGTCAATCTCACCGATGACGCCGACGCCCTCTTCGGCAAGGGCCAACCCTGGACCGTGGCTAATGGCGAGAAGCCGGATCCCAACGACGGGCACTGCATCGTCAAGGTCAAGGCCGACGGGCAGCAGATCGATACCTGGGTGACGTGGGGGGCGCTCCAGGAGTCGACTCGAGACTGGACGGCAGCTTGCCTCGACGAGGCCTGGGCCGTCGTGTGCACCGAGGATCAAGCAGCCAAGCTCAACATGCCCGGCCTGCTTGCGGACATCAAGGCGCTAGGCGGCAACGGGGGCTAGGAGCGCCCCCGACCTCGATGATGCGGTGGTCGAGTACCACCCCGTCGGCGACACGCAACTCGCCAAAAGTGCATACCGGTTGGGCTCGACGCTGGGTCGGTGACCCCGGATTGAACAACAACTGACCGCCGTCGCCCGCTACCGAAACCGGGGCGTGGCTGTGGCCGAAGACCACCACGTTGGCGTACGGGAAGCGGCGGCGCAGCCGGGCGGCTCGACCGGCCGCCGGACCGCTGTCGTGAATCATCCCGATGCGCACGCCTGCGAGCTCCACCTCCAGGGTGCGTGGGAGTCGTCCCCCGAGGGACACGTCGTTGTTGCCCAGCACGGCGTACACGGGGGCGTGCTCGCCGAGCAGGCGCAGCACGCCCCCGTCGAGCACGTCGCCGGCATGGAGGATGGCGTCGGCGCCGGGCAGGGCGGCCAGGACAGCAGCGGGAAGGGCCCGGCCGGGGCGGCGGGCCTCAACCGAAGCGGTGCGTAGGTGGGTATCAGCCAGGACCACCAGGCGAGCCGGGTCGATCCCCCGGCCGCTCGTCAGCTGGAGCGGAGCTTCTGGGCCGCGAAGATCCCGAGACCGATGAGCACTGCGAGCACGAGGAGTTTCTTCATACCCATGACCCTACCCAAGTGCGGGCTGCGGGGGGAAGGACGGCGCCCATCTGTTCGCCCGCTCCCCGAGCTGCGGATCAGAGCGGATCAGAGCGGATCAGAAGTGCCGTCCATCGTGCTCGGACGAGTCACGCCGGACCGGGCGGTCCGGGCAGTTCACGGGATAGCTGGAGAACATCGCCCGGGCCGCCGGGGCCCGTGGTGCTCCGGTGACGTTTGCCAGGTGCGGAGACGGGCCTTCTTCCTGCAAACCGATGGGCAAGGCGATGTCCTCGAGGGAACGACCCTCGGTGTTCAGACCGAGGAAGACCTCGAATATGGCGCCCAGGATCATCACTCCGGCTCCGATCATGTAGCCGATGAACAGGGCGAAATGGTCGCTGCCGGTCCCGATCAGCTGACCGTACAGCCAGGGCCCGAGGGCACCGAAGCACTGGGCCACCGCAAAGAACACGGCGATGGCCTTCGCCCGCACCTCCACCGGAAAGATCTCGCTTACCGTCAGGTAGGCGGCGCTGGCCCCTGCCGAGGCGAAGAAGAAGATCACGCACCAGCACAGGGTCTGTGTCCCGGCGGTCAGGGCGCCGGCTTTGAACAGGAAAGCGCTGAACGCCAGCAGCGCCCCGGAAACCAGGTATGTGCCCGCGATCATCTTCCGGCGGCCGATGCTGTCGAAGAGGTGACCCAGCAGCAGCGGGCCCAGGAGGTTTCCAGCCGCGAAGACCATGAAGTAGTAGGCCGTGTTGCTGGAGGGAACGCCGTAGATTTTCGTCAGCACCAGGGCGTAGGTGAAGAAGATGGCGTTGTACAGGAACGACTGGGTGATCATCAGCGATGCGCCCAGAATCGCCCGGCGGGGGTAGGTAACCAACAGCGTCTTGGCCAGGACAACGAACCCGATGCTGGTGGGCGGCCGCACCTCCAGGGCCTTCGACTCGTCGACCTCCTCCAGGGTGCCTCCGGTGTCTCGGACGTGCGCCTCGATCTCGGCCACGGCCGCCTCGGCCTCCTCGGTACGCCCGTGCATCAATAGCCACCGCGGGCTCTCGGGCAGATTACGGCGAACGAAGAGGATCACAAAGCCCAAGGCGGGGCCGAACAGGAAGGCGATCCGCCAGGCATAAGAGAGGGGGAGGTGCTTGACGACCAACAGGAAGAGCACCGACGCCAGCAGGGCGCCGGCCCAGTACGTTCCGTTGACGGCGATGTCGACCCGGCCCCGGTAGCGGGCCGGGATCAACTCGTCGATGGCGGAGTTGATGGCGGCGTATTCACCACCGATACCCATACCGGCGATGAACCGGGTGACGTTCAGCCATATCACCCACCCCTCGGTGTGCCCCGCCGTACACGCCGTCAAGGCGCCGCCCAAAAGATAGACACCCAGCGTGATCATGAACAGATTGCGTCGGCCCCACTGGTCGGAGAGCCGCCCGAAGAACAGGGCCCCGAACACCTCGCCGAGGAGGTAAATGGTTCCGACCGAGAACGCGACTGAAGCAGACGATAGGTTCAGGGCGTCCTTGCTGCTGATCAGGCTGGTGGAGTTGCTGGCAATAGTTATTTCCAGACCGTCGAGAACCCACGCCACTCCGAGGGCGATCACCAGCCTCGTGTGAAATCGGGACCAGCTCAACCTGTCAATGCGGGCTGGTACCAGGCTCATTATCCGCCCGTTTCCGGGTCGGGTCTCCTGAACGATGGTCGCCACAGTTTCCCCTATGGTTCGGTGAATTGTTCGGGAAATCACCTACCCCATTTGGGCGATGAACAACCGCTCCAGATGCCGGACCGTGTCGGCGGCGTCGAATACTTCGACGTCGTTAGTAAGCAATTGTTGTAAAAGGACCTCCCCGTCGCGCCAGTCGGTGACCACGTCAGGGAGCAGCAGGTCGAGGGTCCGGATGGCGGCCCCGTCGCTGACGGGGCTGGCCCTCAAGCGGTGTTCCTGATAGGCGCCAGCCAGGCGAGGGAGCGCGACCCGGTACGCGCCCGCCAGTCGGGGCACCGTGCCCTGCCGGGCCGCCAGCTCCTCCGCAAAGGCGGCGACCTCCGGCGAGGGAGCCACCACCAGTGCGTCGCGATCCACGCCGGCCAGAACCGGGAGGCGATCCCACCACTGCTCGGCCCGCCAGGCGTGATGCTGGCTGTGCCGGTCAAAAAGGAGCTTGGCGTCCACGTCCTCTGTCGAGGCGATCCAGGCCCCCAGGATCTCGAACAAGCGCGCTTCAACCCAGCGGTGCCCGCCTGCCCGCCGCGCCGCTTCCTCGAGCAGCAACAGACGTCAGCGCCTGCGAAAAATCGGGCTGGGCAGAGAGAAGGAAGCTTTTTTCACGTGCGTTCAGGTCCGCGGCGCCAGGCCCCGAAAGGCCAGGTCGAACATGCGCTCGTACACCTCGTCGATCGGTCCGAACGGAAACCCCGGTTTGGAAATGAGCAAGGACACCATGCCGTGGATCATCATCCACAGCAATTCCGTGACTTCGACCGGGCTACCGCTCGCGGCCAAACGCCCGGCGGCGATGGCGGCGGCGACATCCTCCGCCGCCGGCCCCAACCCGGCCGTGTCGGAAAACCGTTCGTCCAGCAGGCGGGCGGGAGTCTGGTCAGGCCGGCTCGTCATCAGGATCCGGTAATGCTCCGGGTTGTCGAGGCCCCACTGCAGATAGGCCCGGCCCCGCCGGCGGATGCGCTCCCAAGGGTCCGCCAGGCCCGCGGCTGCTTCGGTCATCGCCTGTTCGAGTTGCTCGGCGTGGCGCTCGCAGACCGCGAACACCAGGTCGTTGCGGTCGGCGAAATGCAAATAGATCGAGGGCGGCGTCACCCCCACCGTGGACGCGATGGCCCGGATCGACAGGGCAGCCTGGTCGTTGGTCTCGATCAGGATGCGCTCGGCTGCCGCCAAGATCTCGTCGCGCAGCTGTTCGCCCTCGCCGCGGCGGGAACGGGAGCGTCGGGGAGAGGCGTCGGGGGACGAATGAGCGGGGGGTGGGGACGCAGCAGATTGGATGGCCGTCGGCAAGCTCACGGCGTCATCGTAGATCGCGCTGCGTGGGCGTACGACGTCCATCAGTGCCCACGCTCACGCACGATGGCCCGGGTTCGCCTGATGGGTCCGATGGCGGCGGCCTTCAACGGTACCGGTTGGTTATCGGCATGCGCCGATCGCGGCCGAAAGCCTTCGGCGTGACTCGTACGCCGGGGGGCGTCTGACGTCGTTTGTACTCGGCGAGGTCGACGAGACGGACCACCTGGCGCACCAGCTCCGGGTCGTGGCCGGCCTCGACGAGCTCGGCGGCGGTGAGGTCGCCCTCCACATACGACATCAGAATGGGATCAAGGACCTCGTACGGGGGCAGGCTCTGGTCGTCTCGTTGTTCCGGACGCAGCTCCGCTGACGGCGGCTTGGTGAGAACCTCAGGGGGTATGACGGGTGCCCCGCCCTGCTTGTTGCGCCAGGCACACAGGCGGTACACGAGGGTCTTGGGGACGTCCTTGATCACCGCGAACCCACCGGCCGTGTCGCCGTAGAGGGTGGAATAGCCAACGGCCACCTCGCTCTTGTTGCCCGTGGTCAGGACTAGCCAGCCCAGTTTGTTGGACAGGGCCATGAGAATCACGCCACGAATGCGGCTCTGCAGATTCTCCTCAGTGAGACCTGGGGCCAGCCCGGCGAAATGGGGGGCCAGGAGGTCGAGGAAGGCGGTGTGGGCCGGTTCTATCGGCGCGACCCGATAATCGATGCTGAGATTGGCGGCCAGGGCCGCGGCGTCGGAGGACGCCCCCTCACTCGAGTACCGGGACGGCATGGAAACGCCGTGCACGTGGTCGGATCCGAGCGCATCGGTCGCCAGGACGGCCACCAGCGAGGAATCGATCCCGCCCGATAGGCCGATCACCACGTCGGAGAAGCCATTTTTGCGCACGTAGTCGCCGACCCCGGTGAGGAGAGCCTGGTAGACCTCGGCCTCCGGACCCAAACGCTCGGCTCTCGGGAGCGGCAGGCGGGGCTCATCGCTCGGTTGGCGGGGCTCAGGAGTCACCTCCGAAACCGGTAGCGGGGGTGCGGAATGGTGCCCACGTGGATCGAGCAGGCGTTTGCGGTACACGGGCCGGACGTCGACGTCGACCACCGCCACTTCCTCGGTGAATTGCGGCAGCGAGGCCAGCAACCGTCCGGTCGGATCGAACACCAGCGAGGCCCCGTCAAAGACCAGTTCGTCCTGCCCGCCGACACAGTTGAGGTAGACGAGACCGCAACTGGCGTCGGCCGCCCGGGTGGCGAGCATCTGCTCGCGCTCGGTTAGGCGGTCCATGTAGTAGGGAGAGGCGTTGATATTGATCACCAGCTCGGCTCCGGCCGCGGCCTGGGCGGCGATCGGGCCCTGAGGGCTCCAGGCATCCTCGCAAATGGACACTCCGACCCGGACCCCGCCGATCCCGAACAGCCGGGTCGCGCCCTCGCCCGGAGCGAAATAGCGCTGTTCGTCGAAAACCCCGTAGTTGGGCAACACCTGCTTGTGGTAGACGCCTCGGACCTCGCCGGCGGCGCACACGGCAGCTGCGTTGTACAGATCCAGCTGCTCGTCGACGAATCCGACCACCGCGGCGCAGCGCTCGCTGGCGGCGGCCACTTTGGACAAGGCAGCCAGGTTGTCGGCCACGAAGCCCGGCTTCAACAACAGGTCCTCAGGCGGGTAGCCGGTGATCGCCAGTTCCGGGAACACGGCGACATCGGCCCCCGCGTCCTCGGCGCTGACCAGGGCGGCGATGATCCGCTCGGCGTTGCCGCCGAGATCGCCGACGACGGGATTGAGTTGGCACAGGGCGACGCGCAAGCGGGTCACATCCACCAGCGTACGGTGACCAGCCGCTGTGACGAATTTCACCAGAATCGATACGATACGGTCTCGTATCGGGTGTAGAGTGTCGGCATGGCCACGGACGCCGAGTTGGAGACCCCCCGAGGGGGTAGGCCGCGCGACGAGGCTCGCGAGCAAGCGATCCTGGAGGCCGCCACGGCGCTGCTGAGCGAAGTTGGCTACGAGGCCATGAGCATCGAAGCCGTAGCGGTGCGGGCCAAATCCAGCAAGGCCACTATCTACCGTCGCTGGCCCGGCAAGGCCGAACTGGTCGCCGAAGCCATGCGGCGCCGGACCGAACCGGTCCTGCAGCACCTTCCCGATACGGGCAGCGTACGCGGCGACCTGCTGGCCTTGACCCAGCAAATGTTTGCTGGCATTAACGGTGCGGACGGCGGGCTGATGTGCGGCCTGGCCGTGGCCGTCCGTTCGGACCCGGAGTTCGGGCGTCTGCTCGCCGCCCACACCCACGAGAGCAAGCTGCGTTCCGTGGCCGAAGTGGTATCCCGGGCGGTGGCCCGGGGCGAGCTTCAACCCGGGGCGGACCCCAACTTGATCCTGCAAGTCGCGCCCGGCGTGGCTCTTTTACACCTAATGAGCGGCGAACCACTTGACGCCGGCTTCGCCGAATACCTCGTCGACCGCATCCTCCTGCCGCTGCTTCGCCCCTAGACCCCCCGTAAGGAGCTCTCATGACCGACGCCCTGTCTGTTCAGGCGCGCCCTGACGCCAGATCGCCCGGGGATCGCCGCTGGTGGATCCTGGCCGTCCTCGCCATCGCCCAGCTGATGATCGTGGTGGACGCCTCCATCGTCAACATCGCCCTCCCCAGCGCCCAGAAGGCGCTGCACATCAGCACGGCCAACCGGCAGTGGGTGATCACCGCCTATACCTTGACCTTCGGCGGGTTGCTCCTCCTCGGTGGCCGCATCGCCGACTACACGGGACGCAAACGGGTGTTGCTGATAGGACTGCTCGGCTTCGCCGGGGCGTCAGCCATCGGTGGGCTGGCCCCCAACGCCAGCCTCCTCCTGGGCGCCCGGGCGCTGCAAGGCGCCTTCGCGGCCCTCATGGCGCCAGCCGCACTCTCCCTGCTGACCGTCACCTTCACCGAGGCCCGTGAGCGGGCCCGGGCCTTCGGGGTGTGGGGCACCATCGCTGGCGGCGGCCTGGCCATCGGCCTCGTCCTGGGCGGCGTCCTCACCGAGTTCGCCTCCTGGCGCTGGACGCTGCTCGTCAACACGCCCATCGCCCTCCTCGCCGCCTTCGCGGCATTCCGCCTCATCCCCGAGAGCCGGGTGCGGGGCCGTACCCGTTACGACATCCCGGGTGCCCTGACGTCGACCCTCGGCATGGTCACGTTGGTGTATGGCGTCACCAAGGCTTCTACGGACGGGTGGGAGTCAACGACGACGCTGGGTCTGCTGGCGATCGCGGCGATCCTGCTCGTCGGCTTCGTGGTCATCGAACGGTTCAGCAGCCATCCGCTGCTGCCGTTGCGGGTGGTGACAGAACGCAACCGGGGCGGGTCGTTTTTGACGACCTTGCTCATCGGGCTCGGGTTGCTGGGCACCTTCCTATTCCTGACCTACTACCTGCAACAGACCCTGCATTATTCGGCCCTGAAGACCGGCCTGGCCTTCCTGCCCTTCTCGGCGGGGATCGTCGGCGGGGCGGGCGCTTCCAGCCGGCTGATGCTCCGGCTGCGGCCCCGCGTCATCATGAGCGTCGGGCTGCTTATGGCCATATCGGGAATCTTCCTGTTCTCGCGTATCGGGGTGGATTCCAGCTACTGGCTGCTGCTGTTCCCGGCGGAGCTGGTGACGGCGTTCGGCATGGGCATGGTCTTCGTGCCGGTCAACAACACGGCGCTGGTTGGCGTGGCCCCCTCGGATGCTGGGGTCGCCAGCGCCCTGATCAACTCCACCCAGCAGGTCGGCGGGTCGGTCGGCACCGCCCTGCTCAACACCATCGCTACCACCGCCACGGCGAGCTACCTGGCCAGCCACGGGATCGCCGGCGCCACGGCGGCGCTCTCCTCCGCGAGTGGGAGGGCCGCAGCCACCGTGAGCGCCGCCACCGTGCACGGCTTCGGAGTGGCCTTCGCGGTCGCGGGTGGGATCCTGGGTTTGGCCCTGATTGCGGTGGCGGTGTTCATCAACGCCCCGGCCGGGTCAGCCAGTCCCGAGCCGGCGGCGGGCCCGGCAGAGGAAGCTTCGCCGCTGCTCGCACCGGCGCAGGGATAAGCAGCGCGCCCCGCGGTCGACCTCCCGGTGGGCCGGGCCGTTCCCCCCGACGGCCCGGCACCACTCATCGGGCCCGGCTTTCTGGCGGCCCGGTGCCACACTGGCAACGTGCTCGCCACTCCGGTTAGCGACGAGATCGAACGCAGCGCCGATCCGACCGCGGCGGGTCTCGTGGTGGAGCGGATCATGAAATTCCAGCCCGAGGCGGCGAGCCGGTTGGACGAGCTTCCCATGCTCCGATCCTCAGTGGTCGCCGTGGCCGCGGCCAGCCCCTGGTTGGGCCGGGTGTGCGTCACCGATTCGGACGCCCTGGATGTTCTCGCCCACCTCGACCAGCCTCTGAATCCGGACACGTGGGCGCGCCGTGGCGAGCCGGCGTTCGAACTGGCCCGGGCGAAGCGGCTGGAAGTGCTTCGCATCGCGGCACGCGATCTGCTTGGCCTCGACACCGTCGAAGAAGTCGGCGCTCAGCTCGCCCGCCTGGCGGCGGAACTGCTGCAGTCCGCCTGGCGGGCGGCCCAGGTGGACCCCGAGTCCGGAGCGCTGGCCGTTATCGGCATGGGCAAACTCGGCGGCCGGGAGCTCAACTATTCGAGTGACGTCGACCTGCTGTTGGTCGCGCCTGACCAGACTGAAGCGGACCCGCGTCGCTTCCTGGACCTGGCTCGGGCCGCCTGGCGGATCGACCTCGACCTGCGCCCTGAAGGGCGGCCCGGCCCGCCGGCCCGGTCGCTCGCCTCCTACCTCGCCTACTGGGATCGGTGGGCCGAAACGTGGGAGTTCCAGGCTCTGCTGAAAGCCCGGGCCGTGGCAGGCGACCCGGCCCTCGGCGCCGAGTTCGAAGCGCAGGCGGCCGAGCGGGTGTGGGGGCGTCCGTTTGGCGCCGACGAGTTGCGCCAGGTCCGCCAGCTCAAGGCTCGGACTGAGCAGGCCGTCGCCCGCCAGGGCCTGGCCGAGCGCGAACTGAAGAAGGGAAAGGGGGGCATCCGAGACATCGAGTTCACGATTCAGCTCCTGCAGCTGGTCCATGGCCGTGGCGATCCCCAGCTGCGGTCGCCGTCGACTCTGCCGGCGCTGCGCGCCCTGGCGGCCGGCGGCTACGTCAGTCCCCAGGACGCCGCCGATCTGGAGTCTGCCTACCAGTTCCTGCGCGCGGTCGAGCATCGCCTTCAGCTCTACGAAGACCAGCAGGTCCATACCCTTCCGGCCAACCCGGCCGCCGGCACCCGCCTGGCGCGCGTTCTCGGCTACCGGGACCAGCCGGCCGGCACCGCCCTCGCCCAGTTCGAGCAAGACCGCAAGCGCCACCAGAGCCGGGTGCGGTGGATTCATGAGCGGCTGTTTTTCCGGCCCCTCCTGGAGTCGTTCACCGCCCCGGGCCAGGGCCAGCTGTCGCCGGAAGCCGCCACCCAGCGGCTCCAGGCTTTCGGTTTCGCAGATGCCGATCGAACGTTCCAGGCCGTGCGCGAGTTGACCCGCGGTTTCTCGCGGTCCTCCCAACTGATGACCCGCATGCTGCCGATGCTTCTCGACTGGCTTTCCGAGTCCCCTGATCCCGACCTCGGCCTGCTGGGGTTCCGCACCCTCGCCACCGGGACCCACCGGCGCGATCAGCTCACCGCCCTGTGCCGCGAGTCTCCCGAAGCGGCCCGCCAGTTGTGCCAGCTGCTCGGCACCGGCCCCCGCTTCGCCCGGGCGTTCGAGCGACGTCCGGACCTCCTGGCCGGCCTGGCCACGGGCGACATCCTCGCCGAGCGCCGCCGCACCGAACTCGACGACCAGGCCGCCCGGTCGCTCACCTGGCGCTCAGGGCCCGAGGCGGTCGAGCACGGCCTGCGGCTGTTCGCCCGGGCCGAGATGCTGCGCATTGCGGCGCGCGACGTGCTGGGCCTGGCGGATGTGGAGGTCACCGGGCTGGCGCTTACCGATCTGGCCGAGACGGTCGTCAACGCGGCGTTTGAGATCGTCGGTCCTCCGCTGCCCTTCGCGGTTATCGGCATGGGGCGCCTCGGCGGCCGGGAGCTGGCCTACACCAGTGACCTGGACTTGCTGTTTGTTTTCGACACGCCCTCCGGCGGGCGAGCCCTGGATGCCGCCAGCGACGCCGAAGCGACCGCGACGACGCTGATCCGCCTCCTGGCCGGGAACACGCCCGCAACCGGCATGTACCGGGTCGACACGGCGCTGCGGCCCGAAGGCCGCCAAGGCCCACAGGCCAGGAGCATCGACGCCTACGCGGCGTACTACGAGCGCTGGGCTCAGGTATGGGAACGACAGGCGCTGCTCAGAGGCCGGTTCATCGCCGGCGATGCCGAGCTGGGCGCCCGGTTTGCCGCTCTCGCCAACGACTTCGTCTGGGAGAAGCCTCTCGGGCCCGCCGAGTTACGAGAGATCCGACGCACCAAGGCGCGCATCGAACGCGAACGGGTGCCGCCGAACGAGGATCCCCAGTTTCACCTCAAGCTCGGGCCCGGGTCGCTCTCGGACATCGAGTGGACGACCCAGCTGTTACAGCTCGTTCATGGGGTCCGGGAGACCGGCACCGTCACTGCCCTCGACACTCTGACCGAGAGGGGCCTGGTGACGGTGGCGGACCATCAGGTACTGGTCGAGGCCTACCGGTTCTGTGAAAGCACGCGCAATCGCTTGGCGCTGGTACGCGACGGCTCCAGCGATTCGTTGCCGACCACCGGCCGCCACCTGACCGCGCTGGCGCGTAGCCTCGGCACCAGCGGTTCGGGACTGCGCGACCAGTACCGCCAGCGCACCAGGCGATCACGCCGCGTGGTGGAGCGTCTCTTTTACGGCGACGGCGAACCGGGCGAGCGGCGCTAGAGAACGGGGGCGACCTGCGTCGTGCAATAGGAGCAGCGTGTCGCCGCTTTGGGAATGTCGCTCAGGCACTCGGGGCAAGCCCGGTCGTTGCTGTCCGGTTCCAGACCGGCGCGCCGCTTCTGCATCAAGGCGGCAACGGGGCGGACAACGAAGAAGAAGACGATGCCCGCCACGATGAGGAAGGTCAGGATGTCCTGGATCAGGAGACCGTATTGAAACGTGCCGTGACCGATGGTGAACCTGAGATCGGCGAACGTCTGGTTGGTACTCCCCGGGATCGCCAGGATCGACAGGATCAGGTTGACGACGTCCTTCACGACGGCGCCAAAGAACATGGCGATGATGACGGCCACCGCCAGGTCGATCACGTTGCCCTGCAGGACAAAGTCCTTGAACTCGGCCCATGCACTGCGATTCTCGCTCATCCCGGCACTACCTTTCCGTTGGGGGCAATGACGGACGCGGGAGTGTAGCGAAGGAGGTCGGGGCGGCCAGGGACCGGGCCGACGCAGGCGGGCGCGGCCCGGGAAACGTCAGGGGCCTCAGGGCCGTCGGGGCGCCGAGCCGACCGTGAAAAGGGCCCGTAGGCGCTGACGGCGGTCCAGTCGGTGCCGGACAGCACCTCGCAGGGCTTGTTGGGTTTCCCACGCCTGCTGAGCCGCCTGATGGCCGGGCGGGTCGCGCCACGAAAACATGGCTTGATTCGCCACGACGCCGACCTCGTGCGCCGGCCCGGTCACGTCCGGCCCAAAATGACGGCCCGCTTCGATTGCCACCTCGTCGGCCGTGTCGCCCGGCGCGCTGACCATGCCGGACTGCTGCAGGGCGTCGAGCAGTTCGAGCCAGGCGCCGACGGCGAGACCGGAGGCGTCGTTTTGGTGCCGGGCTCGGCGCCGGATCTGGCGGCGGGCGCCGGCCAGGCCGGGGCCGAGCAGTGCGGCGATGAGCAGGCCGCCGCCCAGAACGGCCAGCACCAGGCCCCGCCAGGGAAACGCATGGTGACGGCGCCCCTTTACGGTCGCGGGCCGGGCCACAGCGTGCGCGCCGGCGATTTCCGTGCGGGGCACGGCGTTGGCGGGAGTGGGTGGCAAAGTCGTCGCCGGGGCCTGCACGGGCTCCGGCGGCGACGTCCCGGGTCCGATGACACCATCCGGCGTGGGATCGGCCACGACCCATCCGATGCCAGCCACGGGGATCTCCACCCACGTCCAGGCCTGCCGGTTGGTGACTTGATAGACCCCCGCGGCGACCGGGCCGGCGCTCGATGACGGGGCCAGCCGGAACCCGGTGATCACCCGGGCCGGCACGCCGAGATAGCGGGCCACCAGGGCGTAGAACGTGGCGAACTGCTCAGGCGTGGCGCGGCGATCGTTGATGACGGCGTCGATGACGACTGACAACGACGTCCCGCTTGACTGGCTGCCGCGCACGGTTGAAGGCGGAGCGGCGGCACCCGGCCGCGCCGGCTGGTCTTTTCCCCCGAGGGATGCCGGCAAAGCAGGATCGATCCGGCGTTCGTCCGTGTGCAAACTCGCCAGGGCGGCTTGGAGGAAGGCAACCGTGGCGGCCGGCCGCCGCCCGCTAATGGTGTCGAGGAGACGCAGGGCATTCGCCAGGGCCGAAGTGCTGTTCGCCGGCAGCGTCCCGTCCGCGGCCGGGATGGCGCCCGAAGCGGGCCGAACCGGACCCGCGGCCATCCCGATAGCGTCGGCGCTCGGGACAGATGCCAGGCTCATCAGTGGCCCGTCGGAGACCGCGGCGTAGGAAACCGAGCTGGCCGAGCGGTCAGGCATCAGCATGCCCGAGGCCGCGTCGGCTTCGATTTGGGGTCCGACCACGTCGACCGGGCGGTCCAGCACGGGCAAGAACGGCTCGGGCAGAGGCGCGACCACGGCGTCCTTCTGGCGCACCAACGTCGCCCCGATCGAGCCCGCCGCGTCGTAAACAGTGCCAGCGGGAGCAGGGATGCGTCCACCGGAGGGACGGAAGGTGGCATCAAAGCTCCAGGTGCCGCCGTCGTAGTCGTCGAGGATGGCGGTCGCGAGGTAACCGCTCGACGTTTCGCTGGTGGCAATACGCAGGACGGTGTGGGCGGGCCCATGCGGGTCCCCGTCCCGGAAGGCGGCCGTGGCGTCGAGGGGATCGTTGAGCACGCCGGTTAGGAGGGGCGGAGCCCGATTGAGGGAGGCCGGCCGGCCGGAGAGGCGCGGGACCGACGGGACGGCCACCGCCAGGATGACGGCAAGCGCCACCACGGCGGCGGCCCCGCTCAGCGGGGACCGCCACCGCGAACGACGGGCCTTCCTCTCGACCGCCTCGACGGCGCCGCCGACGATGGCTTGGGGCGTGCGAGCGATGCCAGCCACATGGCGAAGGACGGCGACTGCAGCCAGGGTGGTGAGGAGCAGCGCGGCGGCGACTTGGTCCGAGCCGGGGCCGTCCGTGCCTACCGCGTACGCCAGCACGAAACAGCCCACTGGCAGGGCGAGTGCACTGGCGGCCAGCCCCGAACCGGCACCCGGCGCCCGGCTGGTCAGCTCGGCACTGGCCGCTCCGCAGAGCCAAGTCAGCAGGATCGGCGCCGCCAACACAACCCGGCCGCCACCGAGCGGCAGGGTCTCGGTGAGCACACGATTGGGCCCGGTGCTGAGTCCGTGCCACAGGGCGGCCGGATGCGGTCCCGCCGCCACGAGCAACAGCAGCACCAGGGTCACAGCCGAGGCCACATACGAGACGCCAGGGGGCTGATGCCATACCTGGACGGCCAGGAAGGGGATCGCTACCGAGACGACAGCGGCCACTACCAACAGCTCCACCGTCCCCGACACCGAGAAGACCCGCAGCCACGGTGTGGCGGCCAAAAAGGTCGCGACAGCCAAGCCAGCAGGGATGGCGATGGCGACCGCCGCCTCCAGGAGGTCCGCGGTGCGGAGGCGGTCGCCTGCGTTCATCGCGCCACCCCGGTGTTCCACGTCTGGGCGAGTTCGGCCGCTGAAGCGGCGGCCACGATGGTCACACCCGGGTACACCGGTAGCCGCATTGGGCGAGCAACCAGGGCGGCGACGATCACCCGGTCAAAGCGGCGCCGCAAAGCGGCGATGGTGGGAAGGCTCGTCAGCGACAGCTGACCGGTGACGACAACCAGAGCGCTGCCGCCACGGTCTCGCCGAAGGAGCAGCAGCTGGCCGTCCAGTGACCCGACCGGATCCGGGCGGACCTCGGTCAGGTAGTCCACCAGCAAGATCGGGTCGCGAGGAGAGGGACCACCAAGGCGATCTCCGTTGGTCAGGCGGAGCTGGACCGGCGCCTTTCCGCTCGCCATCGACACCACGAGCGAGGCGGTGACATCGATGGCCTCTTCGAACGTCTCGGCCGAGTAGCGGCTGGGACTGAGATCGGTGAGGATGACGGTGTACGGCTGGGCGGTGTCGACGTTATGGCGCACGACCAGTTTCCCGGCGTGGGCCGTCGACGGCCAGTGCACGGTGCGCAGGTCGTCGCCCACCACGTACTCGCGGAGGCGGTGAAAGGTGGTGCTCCCTTGCGGCGAGGCGTCACTCGAAGGACCTTCGAGGTGGTGGGAGAGACCCGTCGGCAGCCGGTGCAGGTTGAGCAACCGGGGATGGACGGCGACGCGCTCGAGGCCCACCGAGCCGCTGGACAGCGCGGCAGAGCCCGAACGAATCGCCTCTCGGGATTTCGACCGGCCCGATGTCGTAGACCCCGCGCTGTGAGGTCGGCAGGTGGTACGTGTGCAGGCTCTGTTCGCCCGGGCGCAAGCGAGGTAACACGGCCTGGATTGGCGTATCGCCAACGCGTTGCTCTATGGCGATCGGGCCTCGCGGGCGCCGGGCCAGGTTTGTCACGTTCATCACGACGATCGCCGGTGCGCCCTTCTCGACCCGGGGTGGTTCGAGGGCCCGGTCGAGAGCGAGCCGCGGGCGGTGCAGAACCCGGCCGATGGAACCCAGGACCAGCGCCAGCAAGCCGGCCCCGAGGATGACCACCGCCGGCCACCGGGCTGCCCAGCCGCCCGCGGTCAGGACCAAACCAGCGACAGCCGCACCGATGCCGAGTCGGGTCACGTCGGGCGAACCGGGCCCGGCCCCGCACTCGGCGGCTCCGCTCGGGCCGGTGAAGAGGAAGCTGGGTTTGTCACCGGCGCCTAGCGCACCAGCGTGCGGGGGACGGGAACGGACTCGAGGGATCGGGCGATGATGTCCTGGGCCGTCCGGCCCTGGATTTCGGCGTCGGGACGGAGAATGACCCGGTGGGCCAGCGTCCATTGCGCCATGGCCTTTACGTCTTCGGGGGTGACGTAGGACCGGCCTGCGGCGGCGGCGTTCACCCGGGCGGCCCGGAGCAGCGCCAGCCCACCCCGGGGTGACACGCCGAGACGTACCTGCGGGAGGGTGCGGGTGTGGGCACATATGGCGACGATGTACTGCTCGATGGCAGGCACCACCTCGACGGTTTGTTTGATGAAGTCGATCATGGCCAGCAGCTCGTCGCGAGCCATCACCGGGGCCAGTTCGTTGATCGTGGGCCCGTCCCTCTCGCTGCGCAGAACCTGCGCTTCGGCGTCGGCATCGGGGTAACCGACCTCGAGGCGCATGAGGAACCGATCCAGCTGGGCCTCCGGGAGCACGTAGGTGCCTTCCAGGTCGATGGGGTTCTGCGTGGCGACTACCACGAATGGGCGAGGTACGGGGTAGACCGTGGCGTCGGTGGTGACGGTGTGTTCTTGCATCACTTCGAGCAGGGCCGATTGGGTCTTCGGAGAGGCGCGATTGATCTCGTCGCCCAGGACGATGTTGGCAAAAATGGGGCCGGGCCGGAAGCTGAACGTCGAGGTCGCCTGGTCGAACACCGACACACCGGTGACGTCTGAGGGCAGCAGGTCGGGCGTGAACTGAATGCGATTCCACGTGAGTGCCACGGACGCGGCGATAGCGTGGGCGAGGGAGGTCTTGCCGACGCCGGGCACATCCTCAATCAGCAGATGTCCTTCGGCCAGCACACAGCAGATGGCGGCTCGCACCACCTGGTCTTTGCCCTGCAGAACCCGGCTCACGTTGGCGGCCAACCGGTCGAAGCGCTGCACGAACCCGGTCATTTCCCGGCTGGTCGTCACCTGGGTGTCCGTCCGTCCGGTCCGCGTCGGTGCATCCGCCGGCCGCGCGCCCGGCGCAAACGCGCCGCGCACCAGGCCCCGGACGCGGCCAGCAGTGCCCATTGCAGGGCCAGGCGGATCTGGGCGTCGCCGGTTCCCGGCGCAGAGATGGCCGCCCGGGCAACGGCCGATTCGGAGGCCGATCGGGCCGCTGGGATGGGCGCGGGACCGGCCGGTTGGGCGGCGAGCTCGGTGGGAGCCGCCTGTTGGGCCACCGCGACGGCCCGGCTCGTGAGAGGACCCGGGCGTGGTCGTCGAGGTAGTAGAAGTGGTGGACGTCGTCGACGTGGAAGTCGAGGTAGTCGTGGTAGTTGTCGTGGCGAGCGTGCCGGAAGGTGTGCCGGCGGCGACGGTGGTGATCTGACCGAGATAGGTGTAGCCCACCGTGATATCGACCGAGCTGGCATCCCGGCAGGTCTCCGGCAAGGACAGGATGACGGGAAAAGTCGGAGGGGGGCGAAGTCCGACCTTTTGGGCGCAGGCGCCGGCGTCCCCACGATCTGGACCGCGCCCTTCACCTCCGCTGGCCGTGATCACCCAGTTGCCCCCGGCCGCCAGCACCGTTGGCTGCAGTCCGGCATAGTCAACCTCGATTTGCTGCTGCCCGGGCGGGCAGAACGTGTCCTGGCAAGCCGGGCTGATCTGGTCGGTGAACCGGTAGCCCGGCTGGGCACCGAAAACGAAGGACGTCGCCAGCGGCTCCGACGAGACCCCGCCGTAGGGATCCGGGGTGGCGGCGCTCCTCACGACCAGCGAGACCGCACATGCGCCCCCGAGATCGACGAGATCGAAGCCCGCGATGGTCAGGTTGTCGTTAACCACCGGGCGGTTCTCGATGGTTGCCGGGGACTGCGTCGACCCGCAGGTGACGACGCCGTCATCGGCAACCATCGGCCCGGCGGGCAGGTCCACGAACGACAGAACAAGCGTCCCGGTATTCGGATTGTTGCCCACTATGGGGGTGGCCCGCATTGCCAGCTGCGGCGGGCTGGGCCAGGCCAGATTCTGGCGAAAGGGAGCTCCCGCTACTGCTACAGCCGCTTCGGGGTGGCCCTGTGGGTACACCCGGACGCTCGGCGTGTAGGCGGTGCCGCCGGCCAGACCGGGGACCGTGACTCTCGCGGCTGTGACGGGGCCGACGGTCGTGGCCCCCGACGGAATACACGAATTCCGTGGTGGCGCTGCCGAACGCCTCGACGGCGGATCTTCCCCGAGCCGATACCTGCAACGTCGCGGTGATGGATTGGCTCGCGCCGGCCGCCACACCCGACGCGCCGACCTGGATGAGACCGGGATCCGGCGGCCGCCAGGCCTCGGTACAAGCGCGATCGACGGTGGGATCGCCCGGCAGGCCGGAACTGAGGAGCCCCTGCACACTAAAGCTCAGCGAGTCGCCGAGGAGCCCCAATGAGTCCGCCGCGATGGTGACATGGGTTTGGCCTGCCGCGACCTGCAGCATGGGCGGCTGCCCGACAAACGACGAACCGCACGCCGTGCCGATTACGTTCCAGATGTCGGCGGGAACGAAGCAGTCGGCCGCGGTACAGGGCGCCCACGAAACCACCCAGTTACCGTGCCCGTCTGCGACCGTGTGCACGAACGTCGGGGGATCCGGGCCCCGGGCCGCGGTCGTGAACGTGGCCGCCGTTGAGGGGGTGGATTGCCTGTTGATGTAGGCCGTCACCACGGCCTGATAGGTAGTAGCCGGTCGCAGGCCGTAGAACTGCAACTGCGTCTGACCGTTCACCACCTGCACGGGCTCTGCCGGTTGATGGGAGGTGCTGAGAGCGGTCACGGTCACCGACCACGAATCCGGCTCGCAGTCGCCCTGATCAAGCAGCTGGTAAGACCAGGTGACCAGGGCGGAGCCCGACGAGGGAGCGACTGAAGTGATCTGCGGGGCGTAAGGCTTCTGGGTCGTGTTGGCACACGTCACGGTGGGGTTGACCGCCTGGGCGACGGGCGCGGCGATCGGTGCCGTAGTCGTCGGCGTTTGGACCCGGCCGCCGTCGACGAGGGCCGGCATTGATGGCCGGTACCGTGGGACCGACGGTGCTGATGGCAATGGCCGAGCTCTTGTCGATCACGACCGGGCTGTGGGTTGCGTCGGTGAACACCATCACCGCCAGGAGACTTCCGGGGTTGTTGAACACGACCCGGGGACCGTCCACGAGCACCTGGGCGTCCGGGAAGCTGGCTTTTCGGCCGGCAACCCGTCTCGGGTACGTGGCGCCCCGGCCACGGGATCATGGCGCCCGTGGCGGGCACGATCGTCCACAAGGTGGGTTGGCCCGGCGCGCCACGATCGAGGGTGTACAGGATTCCGCCGTGACTCAACGGGCGCGACCGGCCGGGCAGCACTTCCGAACGATCGAGCGGCGACGGGCCAACGACCCGATCGTCGGGCGGAACACCGAACACCGACCAGCCGCCCGGGCCGGCCGCCAGGTACCACAGGGCCTCGGCAGCGCCACCGACCGGAAGGAAGCTGGTGTCCTCATCGGTGGCGCGGGACCGGTACGTCCATGGCTGGCCCCGGCCGGTCGGTCCGGAACAGGCGGACGTGACCTGGATAGGCCACTCCGATGGCGCCGCCGGCCGTCTCGACGACGGCGCGCCGGCAGGAGGTGGGCAACGTGGCTGCGCCGCGTCGAGATCAGTCCGTTGTGTCCGCTGGCGACCGGATGCAGTTGGCGTACCTGACAAGACGCACCGGCGCCTACCAGCACCCAGAGGTCACGGCCCGACACGGCGCTGGATCCCGGTTGATTGGCGACCGGACCGCTGAGGGCGGCGAAGCCGAGGGGGCTCACCGACCGACCGGCCAGGCCCGTGCGGCCGGTCCCGCCCGTGCGGCCCTCCGGACCCGGACGCGGGGCCGCGGGCGAGCGGGCGCACCCGACGCACCCGACGCACCCGACGCACCCGACGCACCCTGGGCTTCCAGCTTGGCGGCCGTGAGGACGGTCTCCGCGCCGACGAGTGAAACGGTGCTACGCGGCGCGTATCTCACGATGTACGCATCCGCGCCGGCCGCGAGTCCGCTGGCCCCGGTCAGGCCCGACAGGCGCCCGAGCCCCACACCGGATCCGGCTGAGTCCAGCACGTAGTTGTCCGGGCCGAGCAGGTTGAACGTCCCGGTGGCGCGATCGATCAACATCGTGCCCGCGCTCAGCGGCACGGCCTGGACGTCTCCTGCCGCGGCCGCCCCGACTTCAGTGTGCGCCGACTGAAGGCCCACTACCACGGCGCCGGTCACCACGTCGATCACGGTGAGCTGACGCTGGTCCTCTAACACGAGCGAGCCCGCGAACAGCCGGGGATGCTCCGCCGACACGGCATGGCCGGCAGTTGCCGACCACAGCAAGGCGCCCACGATCGCCAGCAGGAGGACAATGCCACCCGCGGCTCCCGCCCGGCCGAAGGCGGGGGCCCGGCCCGGGCCGCCCGAACCCTGGCCGGAATTGAACTTCAGGACGGGTACTCGGCGGGGAGCTCACCGTCAAGGGTGACCCCGATTCGGATCAACACCCGTTGGCACGAAAGCGGAGGCGTCAAACCCAGGGACCGCCGTTCGTCAGCTCGTGGGCTGCTGGCGCAGAGCCATGACGTTGAACATGGCTCCGATCGGGTCGGTCACCACCGCGAAGCGGCCGGGTTCGATGTCCATCGGCGGCATCATGATCCGGCCGCCCAGGCGGGTGACGGCCTCGACGGCCTTGTCCGCATCGTCGACGGCGAAGTACACCCCCCAGTAGGCCGGCACCTCGGCGGGGATTGTCGGCGGCTTGGGCAGCATGCCAGCCAACCGAACGGTCACCCACCCTCCACTCCACGTACTGAGGCGGATTCGGCATCAGGCGGAATCCGGTTGACGCCCCACCCGAACACGGCGGGATAGAAGGTGCAGGGCGCTGTCGACGTCGGTGGCTACCAGCTCGGACCAGGCGTAAGCGCCCGGCTCGTTGACGATGCCAGCCCCGAGATGGTTGTGCGGCTGCCAGGCGGACAGGACGGCGCCGCTCGGGTCTCCGAACACCGCCATACGACCGGCGTCCAGGATGTCGAATGGCGCAGCCAGGATGCGCCCGCCGTGAGCCTCAATACGGCTCGCGACGGCGTCGGCATCTGCGGTGTTGACGTAGGTCGCCCACACCGGCGGCCCCGGGTTCATTTGCGGGCCGAGCCCCGCCACCGGGCGCCCTCTAAGCGTGCACACCCGATAGCCACCCGCCTCGGGCGGCGGTTCAAGTGCCTCCCACCCGAACAGGGCGCCATAAAACTCGGCGGCGGCGTCGATATCGCTCGTGCCGAGGTCCACCCAGGAAGGCACACCCTCTTGGTACCGGTCGACTTCCATGTCGCCTCCCTGATCGACGGGATGCTCCGAGCGTAGGCAAGACGTGAGGGCCGAGGGAACGATCCTGGGCAACGGGGGGCCGGGATCATTCCCCACTTACCGGGACCAACGTGGAGGGCAGCTACCCGCCGACCTAGTGCGGTGCGGCGCGGCACGGCGTGGGGACTCCTGCCGTCACGCCGCCCGCACAACTTCGTCCGTTTCACGGCATTTTTCCGGGGGATTTCGGTGCCGTAACCGGTTCTCGGGGCCGAAATTGCGCAGCACGACACATCCGGCACCGAGAAACCGCAATTTCACCGAGAACGGGGTGGCCCTGCCACCGCGGCGCGAAATCAGACGCGGCAAGCGTCGCCCGTACAGCCTGGACCCTGCCCCTCCGCCCTCACCATGACCGGAGGGTGAGATCGGCCCCAGGCCTGCCCTAACACAGACAGAAACACTTCGGAGTCCTGGGCGCCCGGGACGGCGAAAGCCCGTCGAACACGAAAAACGGGACTCCGGTGGCGCCCAGACTCGGCGGCCTCCGCCTCGTCCGCCCGCACGGCCTGGCGAAGCGGTCCCCGGCCAGCAGTTCCGCCACCTCGGTCCGATCGAGACCGCCCGCTCCCCCACCTCGAGCAGCACGCCGGCTCGCTCACCGACTGCAGATCGACGAAGTAGGCGTGCAGCAGGCCCTCCTTGACCTGGCCGCCAATCCCGTGCTCCTCGCCGAGGTGGATGAGCCGGTGGGCGTCGAAGGTGTTGCCGCCCTTGGTCTCGGCCAGGTTGTAGTCCAGCCCCTCGGCCGCGGCGAGCTCGTCCATGCCCGCCAGGCGGGCCCGGGCCTGTTCGAGTGTCATTCCGTACTTGCCGGCCAGATGCGCGGCCATGTCGCCGGCCCGCCGGCCGGGAGCCCGGGGGTCGAGCTCGAAGCTGCGCCACCGCACCTCGACCTCGTCGGCGTGCTCGAACCGGGCCAGCGCCGACTCGAAGCGGCGCTTGCCGATGTAGCACCACGGGCACACGACGTCGGACCAGATCTTCCACGAGCATGTTCGGATAAACGCCGCAGCGGACGCCGGTGTTCCGGCGCCCCACGTCCCAGGTGATCATCCCCCGTCCGTCTCGTGGACATCTCTTGTTTGCCGAAACGTAACCCCACGTGGTCATGCTGACGCCACGTGTCGCAGTGGCTGGATGACAAGGCGGGCGATGACCGTCGGGAACGAGACGCTCTACATTCCGGACAATGCGGATGGGAATGCCGGGTCGGGCCAGGGCTAGGGTTCGGGCGTGAACCTGTCCGCCTTGCTGGGCTGCCAAGTGCTCTCTCCCACCAATGAGGCGGTCGGGAAGGTCGACGACGTCATCGTGCGCCTGCGGGGCGGTGACCTGCCACTGGTAACCGGCCTGGTGGCCAAGGTGGGCGGCCGGCGGGTGTATCTCTCCGTGAACCGCTTGGCCGAGCTCGGTGACGGCAACGAGTCGTGCTGGCCAAACCCAAGGTCGACCTGCGGGGCTTCGAGCGCCGCGAGGGCGAGGTGCTGCTTCGCGAGGACATTCTGGGCCACCGGCTCATCGACGTCGCCGACGCCGAACTGGTCCGGGCCTGGGACATCGAGCTCGAGCAGACCGACGAGGGCTGGGTGGTGTCGTGCCTCGACACCCGCCGACCGGCCCGCTTCTTCGGTCTCATCCGCCGCTCGGGCGGCCACCCGTGCCAGGACTGGAAGGCCTTCGAACCGCTGATCGGCCACACGGCCAGCGTGCGGGCCCGGGCCGGGTTCGGTCGGGTCCGCCGGTTCAAGCCGGCGCAGATCGCCGACCTGCTCGAGGACGCCTCTCGCCAGGAGGGCGAGGAGATCCTCGACGTGGTGCACACCGACCCCGAGCTCGAGGCGGACGTGTTCGAGGAGCTGGACCCCGACACCGCCAACCGGCTCTTCGAGGACATGACCGACGAAGAGGTGGCCGACGTCATCGCCCACATGCGGGCCGACGACGCCGCCGACGCCATCGCCGAGCTGCCCCAGGGCCGCCGCAGCCAAGATCCTGGACCTCCTGCCCGCGGGCGTGCGCACCAAAGTGGTGACCCTGCTCGGATTCAACGCCACCAGCGCCGGCGGGATCATGGGCGTCGAGTTCCTGGCCGTCCCCGGCGAGGCCACGGTCGAGGAGGCCCTGCGCCGCATTCGCCTGGCCGAAAACATCCAGCCCGAGGCCCTCCTGACCATCCACGCGGTCGATGAAGACGACCGACTGCGCGGAACCGTCAGCGTGGTCGACCTGCTACACGCCGAAGCCGAGACGCCGCTCACCGACATCATGGACGCCGATCCGGTCCGCGTTACCCCCGACACGGACGTGGTCGACGTCACCATCCTGATGTCCGACTACAACCTCATGACGGTCCCGGTGGTCAGTCCGGACAATCAACTGCTCGGCGTGATCACCGTGGACGACGTACTGGAAGTCACCATCCCCGACGATTGGAGACGACGAGAACCTCCGCCCCACCCCGAAGCGCCGCAGACGGATCACGAGGCGCAGGGGTCGGGGCCCGTTCACGCAGAGCCCAAGGGGTAGCCCGTGACGGATCGAACGGCCGCCAGGGGCAGCGACGGCTCCGGGGCGGCAGACTCGACCCGCACCGATGCCGGCCCCAATCGCCAGCTCCAGTCACCGCAGTCGGCGGTGCTCGACGAAGCGCACCTGGGCGACATTGAAGGGGCGTTCGGCCGTATCGCGGTGGGTGATGTCGGCGAGCGACATACGCTGGAAGCAGCGCCTGCTCAGCCTGGCCGCCATTGTGGGTCCGGGCATTATCGTCATGGTTGGCGACAACGACGCCGGTGGCGTGTCGACCTACGCGCAGGCGGGCCAGAACTATCACACCACGCTGCTGTGGACCCTGCTGCTGCTTATTCCGGTGCTGATCGTCAACCAGGAAATGGTGGTACGGCTCGGTGCCGTCACTGGGGTAGGCCATGCCCGGCTCATCAACGAGCGGTTCGGGCGAGGTTGGGGCTGGTTCAGCGTGGGGGACCTCTTTCTCCTGAACTTCCTCACCATCGTCACCGAGTTCATCGGCATCTCACTGGCCGGCGTCGTACGCGGGCGTCTCGGAATACGTGTCGGTGCCGATCGCGGCCGTGGCGCTGGTGGCCATCATGGCGTCGGGCAGCTTCCAGCGGTGGGAGCGAGCCATGTTCGCCTTCATCGCCGTGAGCCTGGTGCAAATCCCCATGTTCTTCATGTCGCATCCGGACTGCGGCACCATCGCCAAGAACTTCGTGGTGCCCAGCATCTACGGTGGCCCCACCTCCGCCGCGGTGCTGCTCATTATCGCCATCGTCGGCACCACGGTGGCGCCGTGGCAGCTCTTCTTTCAGCAGTCCAACATCGTCGACAAACGCATCACACCCCGGTTCATCAACTATGAACGGGCCGACACGGTCATCGGCTCACTGGTGGTCGTGGCGGGCGCGGCCGCCATCATGGTCACCGCCAACTTCGGGGCAAGTGGCACTTCGGCCTTCGGGCATTTCACCGACGCCCTCGGCGTCGCCAACATCCTCAAGGCCAAGAGCCATGTCCTCGGTGGCCTATTTGCCATCCTGCTCTTCGACGCCAGCATCATCGGGGCCGCCGCGGTGACCCTGTCTACGAGCTACGCCTTCGGGGATGTCTTCGGGATCCGCCACTCCCTGCACCGCAGCTTCAAGGACGCCAAGCAGTTCTACCTCAGCTACAGCGCCATGGTGGCGGCGGCCGCGGGGATCGTGCTCATCCCGGGCGCGCCTCTGGGCCTGATCACCACTTCGGTGCAGGCGCTGGCCGGCCTGCTGCTGCCGTCGGCCAGTGTCTTCCTCCTACTGCTCTGCAACGACCCGGAGGTACTGGGCCCGTGGGTCAACCCCCGCTGGCTCAACGGGGCGGCCGGCATCATCGTGGGCATGCTGCTGGTGCTCTCCGGTACGCTCATGGTGACCACCCTGTTCCCGCACATCAACGTGGGATCGCTGTTCATCGGCTTGACCGTGGGGTTGGCCGCCGCCGGGGTGATAACGCTCTTGATCCTGCGATTCGTCGCCCAGCGCAGCGGTCGCCCGACGCGGGCACCGGCGGCCGCCGTGGCACGGGTGGAGAAGATGTCGTGGCGCATGCCCCCGCTGGCACTGCTGAAACCGGTGAAGTGGTCACCGGGGATCCGGGTCGGGATGCTGGCGCTGCGGGGTTACCTGGTGCTCAGTGCGGTGTTGTTGTTGGTGAAAGCCATTCAGCTCGGCGGCGCCTGAGCCACCGCCCCGGCGCGGTGGGCCCGGCGGTAGCGGGCGGCGGCCTCCAGCAGAGCTTGGAACAGTCGGTCGTCGTCGGGATTGTCTTCGGGATGCCACTGCACGCCGAGCGCAAAGAGCTTTCCCTCCACTTCGACGGCCTCGACCGTCCCGTCGGCCGCGAACCCAACCGGCTCGAGCCCGGCGCCGAGCTGGTCGATGGCCTGGTGGTGATGGCAAAGCCCCTCGCTCTCCGGCCCGAGGATCGACGCCACGGCGCTGCCCGGCCGGAGCGTGACCAGGTTGGTCTGCATTTGCCCCAGCGCCACCCGGTGCCGCGAGTGTCCGACCACCTCGGGGAGATGCTGGTGGAGGGTGCCACCCTGGGTCACATTGAGCACCTGCAAGCCCCGGCAGATGGCCAGCAACGGAATGTCGGCGGCCAACGCCGCCCGGCACAGGGACGTCTCCCACGAGTCGCGCTCCGAGCGGGGGCGTCCGGTTTGCGGGTGGGCGGTTGCACCGTAGACAGCGGGATCGACGTCGGGGCCACCCGTTACGACCAGGCCATCCAGCAAGGCGACGACCCGTTCCGCGTCCACCGGGGCAGGCGGGAGCAGTATCGGCCAGCCGCCGCTGCGAATAACCGCCGAGACATAGCTCATCGGCAGCAGAGCCGATTCCTCATCCCAAGCGCCATGGCGGGCTCGCTCCATCGACGTGGTCAGCCCGATCCGCTGCGGCTGGCCTTCGCCAGCTGTCATGGTTCCGTTGCTGGCATCGGTCACACCGACTTTCCACGTGGAATCAGGGCAAATTTGATGCTACGCCCCCTCGACCGACCGGCTGATCGGGAATCCGTACCACCCGGGTGACTGGCGCCGACAGCAACGGCGCGGACCGGCGCGCCTTCGACGGGTCGAACCCACATCGGCTGGTAATGACGATCCACCCCACCCGGGTCAACGCCGTGGACATGACCGCCGGTCGCTGACCTCGGTAGTTCGGTTCGGACCGGGTCAAAGTGGAGCCATTCCCGATGCCATTCAACATGCCATTCCCGACGCCTGACGACGAAGCCACCGGCTACCAGGCGCGCCATGCCAAGGGGCTCATCGAGGGCTACGGATCGGCGCGCCGACGAACGGCGACGTCCGGCAGGGCATCGACCGCCTGCTTGCTGAGCGAGAGCCGGATGCCCTGCTGGTCCACGCTTTGCACCGCGGAGATCGGTATCGCCACCTCCCGTCGGCCGAACAGATGACCCTCTTTGAGCAGGACGTGGGTCACGTGGTGGTTGCCGCTCTCGACAACCAGTCCTTCCACCTCTCCTATCCGTCCGTCGCTGGCGTGGACATCCTCGCCCCGCTGAACCGCCACCTCCCCTGCCGGTAGCGAGTCGACGGTAACCGGTACCGTGGTGTTCCCACCGTAATAGGGCCACACCAGCATCTGCTCCGGGTCGTAGCCGGGATAACCTTCGATCCCCGGGAGGAACCTGACCTCTTCGGCAATCGGAAGCCGGTCGAATTCGGTCCTGGTGCACCGCAGGTGAACCTCATCGGAGTGGTCCTCGACCCACTCGATCCAGTCGAGGGGCACGAGCCGCCCGAGCCCCTCGCGGTGTGCAGGCTCGACGATCAGATGAGTGACCTGGTCGTCCACGGGGTCGATGATCACCCGGGACACCCGGCCGCAGTCTCCGTCGGAACAAAGCGCCTTGACCCCGATGATAAGTGGCGTGATTTCAGCCACGGCAACCTCCGATGCGAACGTTCGCTGGGCGCGGACTCGCGACGCCGCGCCCAAGGGTGGGATCAGCCTAGAGGGGCGTCGAGTACTCCGTTCGGCCGGCAGCAACCCGTCGCGATCGAAAACCCGCGTCCACGCCTGGACGTGGCTGCGTCGATCTGACCGTTCTAGCCCCGGTATGGCGTCCCTGCGCCCAGGATGGCGACCGGGCGGCGGGGCGGCCTCTGTATCGAGGTATTCCGATGGCGCGGTCGCCGCGGTTGACCTCGACAACGCGACCACGCCAGATCCGGGCCCAGACGCGATTGACGCGCCCAACGGGAACGCCATCCGCTGAGCACGCCATCGACGGCGGCCTATTGTTCGGTCTGACAGCTCACAACTACCGGATGCTCGAACGGACCCAGTAGGTCCAGTGACCCCGGCGGGCTAGCCGGGCGCGGTTCGGCCGTGCGGCGGCAGTGCGCTCCGGAGGACGGGCGGACTCGCCACACACCTGGAGACGATTCGAGAGCGCCAGTAGCGGTCAGGGCCACCACGCATCCACCGAACCCGGCCCCGGTAAGGCGGGCACCCCACACGCCAGGTGTCGCGGTCAGGCGCTCGACCAGCCCATCGAGGGCGGGCGTGGATACTTCGAAGTCATCCCGCAAGCTGGCGTGACTCTCGATCATGAGCGCCCCCGCCGCGGCGACATCATCGGCGCCGAGGGCAGCTGCGAAGGCCTGCACGCGCTGGTTCTCGGTGATCACGTGCCTGGCCCGCCGGCGCAGCACGTCATCAGCAATAGCCGAGAGTTCTTCCAGGCTGCTGCGACGAAGCGGCCCGACGATTTGCTGGGCGGCCTTGACCTGCCGGCGGCGCGCCGCGTAGGCCGAGCCGGCGAGCCGCCGGCTCGTACCGGAGTGAACGACCACCACCTCGGCATAATCCGGTAGCCGGACCGGCTCGACCGTCAGGTTCAAGCAGTCCAACCACAAGGCATGACCGTCGACGCCGAAGATCGACGCCATCTGGTCCATCAGCCCGCAGGGCACACCCGACGCCTGTTGTTCCGCCCGTTGACACAGGCGCGCCAGTTGCAGCGGATCGCCCTCGAAGCCGAGAGCCAGGGCGACGGCAACCTCGAGGGCGGCGCTCGAAGACAGGCCGGCGCCAGCCGGAAGGGTGCTGGTCACGACCCCGACCAACCCGGTCGAGGGACGCAGTTCGCTCACGACTCCGGCGACGTAGCGCGCCCAGGCCGGACGTGAGGATGAGGGCCCGTCCAGATCGGGGTCGTGGTTCACGGGAACGATCGCCGGTTCGGCCTCCAGCGTGGAGCGCAGGCTGACGGTGTCCCCGCCGCGGGTGCCGCGCAAAGTTACGGCCAGGTCGATCGCCATGGGCAGGCACCACCCGTCCGTGGTGTCGGTGTGGTCACCGATCAGGTTGACCCGACCGGGGGCCGTGGCAACGATGGCCGTGTCGTTCATCGGGTCAGCTGCCACGGGTCGAGTGGAGGCCGGCCGAGCCGCCGGGCGAACGCCTCGACGTGGCGCGCCCCCGTACGTGGTCCACCCTGGGTCGGCGCTCGTTCACCGCTAGCAGTATGGCGTCTACTGCGGACGGCGACCCGATCGGACGGGGCGGCCCGTCGGCGGGCGACGATCGAGGGCGGCGGTCGACCCGTCGGCGGGCGACCATCGAGGGCGGCGGTCGACCCGTCGGCTGGGCGCGGTGCAGCGTCCACACTTCGCGGCGCCTCAGTTGATCGAGGCAAAGCGTGGACTGAATCCCGCGGCCGATCCGCTCCCCCACGTCCACGGTTCGCGAACTATCCCCCGCCTGCCGAGAAGCGTGGACATATGGGCGCGCCTGGCGGTTCGCTACCCCGGGCACACGTGGGGATCGGCTCGGCTTGCCGGCCCACCGACGAGAGCGGACACCGAGCACACCGACCACCCCCAGTGACGCCCGGGCACGACCACCTGGCCTACCGCCCCGTGCCAGCCAGAGCCACTCGGCGCCCACCATGACGATGGTGGCCGGTAGCCCCTGCCCCCTCCAACCCTCGGCCCCGACCTCCGTAAGTAGGAAAATTGGGGACCGGTGGCCGCAACGCACGGCGAGAGGATGGTCCGGTCGGTAGAAGGATGCGAACCTGTAATTATGGAAACGGTCTATGAAGCCGCCGGCGGGGCCGACGGCCTGCTGAGATTGGCGAGCGTGTGGCACGCCCGGGTGATGGCAGACGAGGTGGTAAGCCACGCGTTCAGTCATGGCTACCATCCCCAGCACACGGAGCGCTTGGCGGCGTACTGGGCGGAAGCGCTGGGCGGGCCAGAGATGTACACGGAGGCGTACGGGAACGAGACCGCCGTGGTCCGAATGCACAGCGGAAACGGCTCGCACGAGGATATGGACCGCGGCGCGATCGCCTGTTTCGATCAGGCGTTGGCGGATGTCGGGCTCGCCGCGAGTGAGCGGCTCTGGAGGGTTTTGCACGACTACTTTGCCTGGGCGACGAGCACCGCGATGGCCCATTACCCAGATAGCGCCGACGATGTGCCGGACGGTCTTGGCGTCCCGCGCTGGTCGTGGAACGGGCTCGTCACCGGGGGCTAATCCTGATACGCGGCGTGGCCCCGTTCGGTTCACTGCAGGAGCGGCTGGTACCATCCGCCCGTCATGGCCGACCGACACCCATCGACGGCGGAAATCGCGCTCGACGCCTTGTACCGAACCGCCGAGGCCTTGCTGGCCCACACCAGCGAGACCGCTTCGATGGCATTGGCGGAGCTGGTGGTGCGTCGCTACCGGGGCCTCAAGCCGGCCGGTCGCCTGGAATTCCTCACCTTTTTGTTGAAGGAGCTGGGCGCGTCCCGCCCCGATGTCGACCTCGCCATCGACCTGTACCGAGTAGAGCGGTCCGAGGCGTCACTGACCCGTCTTTTCCGAGCAGCCGAACCTCGACGTGAGGCCCTGTTCCGGGCTATAAATACCGCACCGGGAGGTACCTGGACCGTCCTGACCATGCGGGCTGACGTGCTGGGTCTGCTCGAAGAGCACCCCGAACTTGCTCCCGTGGAGGCCGATCTTTTCCACGCGCTGTCGGCCTGGTTCAATCGCGGCTTCATCACGCTGGAACGGATCAACTGGGGCAGCCCCGGCGCGATCCTCGAGCGACTCATCGAGTACGAGGCGGTCCACGAGATTCGGGGCTGGGACGATCTGCGCCGGCGCCTGGAGACCGACCGTCGCTGCTTCGGTTTCTTCCACCCGGCCATACCGGAGGAGCCGCTTATCTTCATCGAAGTCGCCCTCACCGATGGCCTGGCCTCGAGTATCCACGATCTCCTCGACGCGCCTTCCCCCCCGGTCGACGACGAGTGGTCTGCCGACACCGCCACCTTCTACTCCATTACCAACTGCCAGGTGGGCCTGCGGGGCATTCAGCTGGGCAACTTCTTGATCAAACAAGTGGTGCGCGAGCTGGCTAAGGAACTTCCCCGGCTCCGGTTGTTCTCGACGCTGTCGCCGGTTCCCGGGTTCGCCCGCTGGCTGCGGGGGGCGCGCGCCAGGGACGAGTTCTCTGGACGTGATCAAGCCAGTCTCGGGCTGCTCGACGACCGGTTTTGGTTCGAGAACCCGGAAGTGGCCGGGGCCCTGCGGCCGGTGCTGGTGCGGGCCTGCGCCCACTATCTGGTTCAGGTCAAAGAGGGAACGCTCCCGGCCGACTCCGTGGCTCGTTTTCATCTGCGCAACGGCGCCCGGCTCGAGCGCATCAACTGGCTCGGCGATACCTCTATCAATGGTCTCCGGCAATCACACGGAATGCTGGTCAACTACGTATACGACGAAGAGCAGATCGCCGCCAACCACGAGGCTTACGTCCACGATGGCACCGTCGTCCACAGCGACGCGGTGCGCCGGTTGCTGGCGGGCAGCTAAAACCCGGCGGCGCCCGTCGGGGCGCCGTTAGGGGGCCGCGCCCAGCACGGTCATGAGGTAGAGACCGAACCAGGCCGAGATAGACGCGGCGACTACGAACAACGGGATCAGCACCCGATTCGGCACTCTGACGAGACACCGTGCCACTGGTAAAGCGAGAAGAAAGGCCGGGAGCAAGAAGCGAGCCTTGCCCTCGTAGTAGTTGCTGGTGCCAATCGCCAGCACCACGACTGCGGCCGTGTATGCGAGCATGAAAACGGGCAGACGCTCTACCACTATCCAGGCCAGCAGTAGTACAGCGGTGACGATCACCAGGTCGATGAGCACGTCATCCGGACGGACCGCTTTCACGAGCGATGTGGTCAGGACACGCCAAGCGCTGCGGCCCCAGTCGAAACTGATGGGCGGATCCACATAGTGTTTGTCGACCCAGAAGTAGCCGTCAAGCCGTCCGGTGGCCCAGGCGACAAAGCCCGCGAAACCAAGCAGCCCCAGCGGAGCAATCACGCACGCCACAACAGGGCGCCACCAGGCCGGATCACGGTCGACGAAGGTGATGGGATCCTCGCCCGCCCCGACACCCACACGAGGTCGCCGGCGCGACTCCAGCATCGCAGCCACCGCCGCCACCACGACGGCCACGACCAGTGCGACGGCGGTGCTGCGCACCGTTCCAGCCAGGGCGGTCAGAACCCCGGCGGTCAGCCATCTCTTTTTCAGGAGGGCGATCAGCGTCCATGCGGCCAGAGCGCAAAATAGAGCCTCTGTATACATCATGCTCAGGACAATCGAGCCAGGTGCAACCGACCAAAGCGCCGCCATCAGCACCCCGATCCGCCGCCGGCCGGTCAGCTGCCTTCCCAGCACCGTCAAACCGGCTGCGGCCACTGCGCCGGCGACAGTGGTCAGGGCTATCCCGACCCTTTCGACCCCAAACCCGGGAATCCGGGACAGCCAGCGGATCAACAGCGGATACGCCGGGTACCACGCCAACGTCGCCGGGTGGTTGAGATGAGCCGGGTTGCTGCCCGCGATGTGCGTGTAGCCGTGGGTGGCGATCCAGGCGTACCAGGCTCCGTCCCACGACCGCATCCAGAACAGAACGCTCTGATGTCCGGGCAGCCCGGGAAATGAAACGTCGGGGAGCATGGCCGCAGCCACTACCAGCGCAACGAGGCGGCTTACGGCAAAAGCTCCCACTCCCCACCAGACCTCGACCGGTATGCGCCCGAGGAGACCGGTCCCGGAAGAGCGGTGGCTCGTAGGTTCTGGGGGCCGTTCGCCCGACTCCAGCTGGACGCCAGAAGGCCGGGGGTCCCCTTGATCAGTCGACGCGGACATCTTGGTCGATACCGAACCGAACACCACTGTCGGGCGTAGTCAACGAACTGACAGTAGCCGCTCTCCCTCGTAGAAACATGCGATGTGTGGCGGGACCTCGCCATACACCTTCTCCCCGAAGTCAACGGCAGGACCGTGATGGGTCACGCTCTGATGAGCGAACAGGCTTTGATCAGCCCAACGCACGGCGATCGGGCTGGTGGCGGGCAGCCCGCGGTGCACAAGTTTGACTCAACGCATCCCGGACGGTGGCCAATCAGCTTCCAGTCAGGCTGCGAACGTCGGCTCACCGACCTGGAGTTCCGCTTCCCACAGCCGGTGGACCCAGGTTGGGGGTCGGAACTCCAGGCCGGTGAGCCGACATTCGCAGCGTAACTGGATTGGCCACCGTCCGGGATGCGTTGAGTCAAACTTGTGCACCGCGGGCTGCCCGCCACCAGCCGATCGGCCCGTGCGTTGGCTGATCAAAGCCTGTTCGCTCATAAGAACATAACCCATCACGGTCCTTGCCGTTGACTCGGGGGAAGGTGTATGGCGAGGTCCCGCCACACATCGCATGTTCACGAGGGAGAGCGGCTACTGTCAGTCGTTGACTACGCCCGACAGGGTGTTCGGTAGGTATCGACCGAGTCCGCTCACGACGGACCCCCGCCCGCTCCGCGCTTCCCAGCCTCCCCAACCCCACCCCGAAGTCAACGGCAGGACCGTGATGGGTCACGCTCTGATGAGCGAACAGGCTTTGATCAGCCCAACGCACGGCGATCGGGCTGGTGGCGGGCAGCCCACGGTGCACGAGTTTGACTCAACGCATCCCGGACGGTGGCCAATCAGCTTCCAGTCAGGCTGCGAACGTCGGCTCACCGACCTGGAGTTCCGCTCCCCACAGCCGGTGGACCCAGGTTGGCAGTCAGTGCCCGCACGAGCCGACAATCACACCCCGAGCTCGGCCCGGTCTTCTAAGACCGTACATATCAGGCCATCGAAGCAGCTTTCGCAGACGCCTCAGAGGCGCCCGGCGAAGGCGCCGAGAACCAGAGTCCTCGGCGCTCTCGTCTTCCGGGTGCGTCCAAACCGGGTTCCTGAGGCAGAAAACCCAGCATCCGCACGGCTTTTCGCCTAGATGTCGTAGTAGAGCATGAACTCCCAGGGGTGCGGCCGCAGCCGCACCGGGTCGATCTCGTGCTCGCGCTTGTAGGCGATCCAGGTGTCGATGAGGTCGCCGGTGAACACGCCGCCGGCCCGCAGGAAGTCGTTGTCCGCCTCCAGCGCCTGCAGCGACTCCTCCAGCGAACCGGGAACCGTCGGCACCTGCGCCAGCTCCTCGGGCGGCAGGTCGTAGAGGTCCTTGTCCACCGGGTCGGGCGGCTCGATCTTGTTCTGGACGCCGTCGAGGCCGGCCATGAGGATGGCCGAGAACGCCAGATAAGGGTTGCACGACGGGTCGGGGCAGCGGAACTCGACCCGCTTGGCCTTGGGGCTCTTGGAGTACAGCGGGATGCGGCAGGCGGCCGAGCGGTTGCGCTGGCTGTAGACCAGGTTGACCGGCGCCTCGTAGCCGGGCACCAGCCGCTTGTAGCTGTTGGTGGTCGGCGCCGCGAAGGCCAGGATCGCCGGGGCGTGGGCCAGCAGGCCGCCGATGTACCAGCGGCCGATGTCGGACAGGCCGGCGTAGCCGAGCTCCGAATAGAACAACGGCTCGCCGCCCTTCCACAGCGACGAGTGCACGTGCATGCCCGAGCCGTTGTCGGCGAAGATGGGCTTGGGCATGAACGTGGCCGACAGCCCGTTGGCCCGGGCCACGCTCTTCACCACGTACTTGTAGAGCATGAGCTTGTCGGCCATGGTCGACAGGGTGTCGAAGCGCATGTCGATCTCGGCCTGGCCGGCGGTGCCGACCTCGTGGTGCTGGATCTCGATCTCGATGCCGAGCTTCTCCATCGTGAGGATCATCTCGGAGCGCAGGTCCTGAAAATGGTCCATGGGCGGAACCGGGAAGTACCCCTCCTTGTGACGGGGCTTGAACCCCAGGTTCGGCCCCTCATCCGTGCCGGAGTTCCAGATGCCTTCGACCGAATCGATCTGGTAGTAACCCTCGTGGGAGTTCTGGTCGAAGCGGATGTCATTGAAGATGAAGAACTCCGCCTCCGGCCCGAAGTAGGCGGTGTCGGCGATCCCGGTCGAGACCAGGTAGTCCTCGGCCTTCTTGGCGACGTAGCGGGGGTCGCGTGAATAGGACTCCCCCGTGACCGGGTCCCGCACGAAGCAGTTCAGGTTCAGCGTCTTGTGCTGGCGGAAGGGGTCGATCACGGCCGTGTTGGGGTCCGGCACCAGCAGCATGTCGGACTCCTGGATCTCCTGGAAGCCGCGGATCGACGACCCGTCGAACCCGGAACCCTCCTCGAAGCTCTCCAGGGTGAGCTCGTGCGCCGGCAGCGAGTAGTGCTGCATCAAGCCGGGCAAGTCGGAGAAGCGAAAGTCGACGATCTCGATGCCTTCGGCCTGGACCAGGCTCAGGACCTCTTCCGGCGTGCGCTTGGCAAATGCCACTTGACCTCCTGGTTGTATGCAGCTGCGGCAGACCTTCGCTGCCGCACGTGTAGAGTCTTGCAGACCGACGATGAGACGGTCGCACAGGCCGAGGGCGCCAGTTCGCCACAAAGTAACGGCCGCTCGCGGCCAACCTCAAGCGCGGGTGACGTTACGGTCGCCGGCTGCTCGTTTTGTAACATCGACTTGGTCCGGCCCGCCGGTAAATGTGACGTTGTGGCGATTGGTCGGGCGAATAGGCCGGGCCGGTCGGTGCACGGAGGGTACGCGACCTGGCACTACCGCCCGGTGACGCGGCGTAAGCCCGATTACGCCAGGGCGCCACAGCAGGTGTTGACGATCAGCCGGGTGACGACGTACGGGTCCATGTTGGCGTTGGGCCGGCGGTCCTCGATGTAGCCCTTGCCGTCCGCCTCGACCTGCCAGGGGATGCGAACCGACGCGCCCCGGTCGGACACGCCGTAGCTGAACTCGCTGTAGTGGGCCGTCTCGTGCTGGCCGGTGAGCCGGTCCTCGATGCCGTGGCCGTAGCCGGCGACGTGCTCCTCGGCGTTCTTGCCCAGCGCCTCGGCGGCGGCCACGACGGCGTCGTAGCACTCCCGCATGGCCTTGGTCGAGAAGTTGGTGTGGGCGCCGGCGCCGTTCCAGTCGCCTCGTACCGGCTTGGGGTCGAGGGTCACGGAGATGCCGAAGTCCTCGCCGAGGCGGTGCAGCAGCCAGCGGGCGACCCACAGCTGGTCGGACACCTCGACCGGGCCCAGCGGGCCGACCTGGAACTCCCACTGACCGGGCATGACCTCGGCGTTGATGCCCGAGATCGACAGCCCGGCGGTCAGGCAGGCGTCCAGGTGGGCCTCGACCAGCGGCCGGCCGTAGATGTCGTCGGACGCCGACCCCGCAGTAGTAGGGCCCCTGGGGCGCCGGGTAGCCGGTGTGCTCGGGGAAGCCGAGGGGCCGGCTGCCCTTGAACAGGGTGTACTCCTGCTCGATCCCGAACAGCGGCTCCTGACCGGCGTACTTCTCGGCCACCTCGACCAGCGCGGCGCGGGTGTTGGTCGGGTGCGGGGTGAAGTCGGTCAGCAGCACCTCGCACATCACCAGCACGTGGGCGCCGCCCCGGATGGGGTCCGGGCAGGAGAACACGGGCTTGAGCACGCAGTCCGAGGCCTTGCCCGGGGCCTGGTTGGTGCTCGAGCCGTCGAAGCCCCAGATGGGCAGGTCGGTCGCGTGCGCCGAGGACCTTGGTCTTGGAGCGCAGCAGCGGCGTGGGCTCGGTCCCGTCGATCCAGATGTACTCGGCCTTGATCGTCACTCGTGCTGCTCCTTGCTGGTCAGTGGACGGGAAAGGAGCGGCTCCCGGCCACGGACCGCCCCGCTCGCAGTCATGGCCGGGCGCGTGTTACACGCCTTTTCCGGATTCGTGAACAGTGTGTGACATCAACCGCCGGCGCACGGCGACGGCTGCCCGGCCACCTATCGTTGCGGCGATGGAGCGCCAACAGGACTACGTGCTGCGGACCGTCGAAGAGCGGGGCGTGCGCTTCGTGCAGATGTGGTTCACCGACGTGCTCGGCACGCCCAAGTCCTTCCAGATCACCCCGGCCGAGCTCGAGAACGCCCTCGAGGAGGGCATGACCTTCGACGGATCGACCATCGACGGCTTCAGCCGGGTGCAGGAGAGCGACGTGCTCGCCATGCCCGACGCCAAGACCTTCCAGCTGCTGCCCTACCTCGGCCGACGGGGCGCCGGTCGCCCGGGTCGTTTGCGACGTCGTCAACCTCGACGGCTCCCCGTTCGAAGGCGACCCCCGCCAGGTGCTGCGCCGGGCCCTGGAGCGGGCCCGGGGCCTCGGCTTTTCCTTCTTCGTGGCCCCCGAGCTGGAGTACTTCTACTTCGACACGACGCCGAGCGGCGCGACGGGTCGGCCCCGGTGCCCGCTCGACCGGGGCTCCTACTTCGACCTGACCACCAACGACCTGGGCAGCGAGCTGCGCCGCGCAGACCGTGCTCACGCTCGAGGACATGGGCATCCCGGTCGAGTACAGCCAGCACGAGGACGCGCCCAGCCAGCACGAGATCGACCTGCGCTACACCGACGCCCTGACCATGGCCGACACCGTCATGACCGTGCGCATGGTCGTCAAGGAGATCGCCGCCCGCAACGGCGTCATGGCCACGTTCATGCCCAAGCCGCTTATCCGGGGTCCAGGGCTCGGGCATGCACACCCACATGTCGCTCTTCGACGGCGACAACAACGCCTTCTACGACGATTCCGACGAGTACAACCTGTCGCCGGTCGCCCGCCAGTTCATCGCCGGCGTGCTGACCCACGCCCGCGAGCTGACCGCCGTCACCAACCAGTGGGTCAACTCCTACAAGCGGCTCATCGTCGGCTACGAGGCGCCCGTCTACATCTCCTGGGCCCGCAACAACCGCTCGGCCCTGGTGCGGGTCCCGCCCACCAAGAAGGGCAAGCGGGACTCGACCCGCATCGAGTACCGGGCCCCCGACTCGGCCGCCAACCCGTACCTGGCGTTCGCCGCCGTCCTGGCCGCCGGGCTGACCGGGATCGAGAAGGGCTACGAGCTGCCCGCCGAGGCGGCCGCCAACCTCTACGAGCTGTCGCCGGCCGAGCGGCTGGCCGAGGGCATCGATGGCGTTGCCGGGGTCGCTGTCCGAAGCGGTCGACGTCATGGAGCGGTCCGAGCTCATGGCCGAGGTCCTCGGCGAGCACGTCTTCGAGTGGTTCGTGCGCAACAAGCGGGCCGAGTGGGCCGACTACAAGGCTGAGGTGACGGCGTTCGAGCTGCGCCGTTACCTCACCTCCCTGTAGCCGGGACGGGCCGCGACTGTGGAACCGCTGCTGCTGTTCCCGGATCCGGCCCCGCCGGCGCTGGCCCAGGCGCTGGACCTGTCGCGGCTACCCGTGGAAGGCGGCCTCCACGGCGGAGGTGGCCGAACGGATCGAGCCCGACGACGGCTGGTCCGGCGCCATCGTCTGCGCCGACGTGCGACCCGGACGGCGCCTTCGGCCTGTGCCGGGCGCTGCGCAAGCGCGACCTGCCGCTGGCGCCGCTGCTGCTCGTCGTGGCCAGTCCCAGCTCGGCGAGCTGGAGCTGCGGGAGGACCTCTTCGACGACTTCTGCGTGACGCCCTGGCAGAGCCAGGAGCTGGAGGCCCGGCTGTCGCACCTGTTCTGGCGGACCGGGCGGGGCACCCGGCCGGACCTGGTCGAGTACGGGCCGCTGGTCCTCAACCTGGAGACCTACCAGGCCGCCCTGTCGGGGCGACCGCTGGACCTCACCTACATGGAGTACGAGCTGCTCAAGTTCCTGGCCACCCACCCCGGCAAGGTGTTCACCCGGGAGGTGCTGCTGTCGCGGGTATGGGGCTACGAGTACTACGGCGGGGCCCGGACCGTGGACGTGCACATCCGGCGCCTGCGGGCCAAGCTCGGCGAGGAGCACGCCAGCCTGATCTCGACCGTCCGGTCGGTGGGGTACCGGTTCGGGCAGAGCCGCTGGGGAGCCTGAGCGTCTCGACCTCGACCGGGTGCCCACACTTCGCCGCGGTTGCGGCACCCCACGCGAGGCGTGGACCGGAACGCGCCGGTTTAGGCGATCTGGGTCCACGCTTCCCAGGTACGGAGTGGCCCGCCGCGAAGTGTGGACGCCTCGGCGCGGCCCAGAGACGCGGGGCCGGCCGCAGAGCTGGCCGGCCGGAGCAGGGCCGCCCGCAAGGCCGGGCGCGGCGCTGGGCTAGCAGCTCGTCCATGATCTCGACCGCCGGACAAGGAAGACCCAGCCGCCGTGCCCCGAGGCCGGGCCGCCCGGCCGACATGCAGACGACCACCGGGACCCACCAACGGGCAGAGGTCTCGCAGTCAGGACAGTGCGGTCTTGCGGGGGTACCCGTCGTCGGGGTCAGTGACCACGTTGACGAGGTACGGCACCGGTGAGGCGAGGGCCCGGTCGAGGGCGGGCCCGATGTGATCCGGATTCGTCACGAGCTCGCCGGCGGCTCCGAGCGCTGACGCCGACCAGATCGTAACGACAACCGGGCTGCAAGTCGGAGGCCACGTCCCAGCCGTAGATGGCGCGCATGGGATGCTTCTCCAGACCCCACATACCGTTGTTGCCGACGACGAGGACGGCGGGCAGGGCGTGGCGGACGAGCGTGTCGACGTCCATGAGCGCGAAGCCGGCAGCGCCGTCGCCCAGCACCGCGACCACTTGCGAGGAGGGCCGAGCCAGCCGGGCCGCCACGGCGTAGCCGAGGCCGTTGCCGAGGCAGCCGTACGGCCCAGTATCGAGCCAGCAGCCGGGTGTGTAGGCGTCGAGGTACTTGCCGGCGTAGGACGCGAAGTCGCCACCGTCGCAAATGATCACGGCGTCCCGTTCCAGGCGGGCCGCCAGCTCACCGAATACTCGGGTCGGCTTGATGGGATCCGACGTGGCGGCGAGCAGGGGTCGTTCGGCCTCCAGGGCCGCCTGCTCCGCACGGCGCAGGTGGGCGATCCACGACTGGTGGTCAACCCGAGGCCCCGACCAGCCGGCGATGGCGTCAAGCGTGGCGCCCAGGTCCCCCGCCACCGCCACCGCGCCGGGCGCCGACCCTGACTCCCACCCTGCCCCCGACCCTGACTCTGCCACGGACCCCGACCCGGCGTCCGATCCCGACGCCGCATCGTGGGCCGGCGCGGCGTGCCCCTCCACGCTGTCCACCAGGTGCACCACCCGGGCGTCGCCGAAACGACCGAAACCCAGCCGGAAGTCCAGCGGCGTCCCGATCACGACCACCAGATCGGCTTCCGTCTTGAGCAGCCCGCGGGTGCGACTGAAAGCCAGCGGGTGATCCGCCGGTAGGCAGCCCCGCCCCATCCCGTTGGCGAAGCACGGAACGCCGAAGTCCTCCACGAGGCGGCGCAGGGACTCCCAGGCCCCCGCCCAGTACACGTCGCTTCCAACGATGAGGGCCGGACGCGCCGAGCCTGCGATCAGGGCCGCGGCACGCTCCACCCGCTCGGGGTCAGGTTCGGCGCCCCTGGGCCCGGCCGCGGGGCCGGCCGGAACCTCGGCCGCTCCGGCCGCGAACATCACGTCCAGCGGGAAAGTCCACGAATACCGGTCCCCGGTGGGGCGTGGTGGCGATGGTCGCCGCCGCGGCGACGATCCGGGCGGCGTCGGAGGGGTCGGTCACGGTGGCGGCCCACTTCGTGATCGAGGCGACAATCGGAACGTGGTCGAGCTCCTGCAGGGAACCAGAGCCCCAGCGGGCCTGGGGTGCCCGGCCGGCCAGCACGACGAGGGGCGCTCCGTTGAAATACGCCGACGTGATGGCGCTGATCCCATTGGTGACGCCCGGCCCGGCCGTGAGCACGGCCAGGCCGGCACTTGCGGTGCAACTTGGCCCAGGCTTCGGCCGCCCAGGCGGCGGTCTGTTCGTGGCGAGTATCGACGATGCGGACACCCTGCTTCACGGCGGCTTCGTAGAGCGGCCAGACGTGGCCGCCGTTCAAGGTGAACATGGTGTCCACGGCAAACCCCGCCAGCGCCCGCAGCGCCAGCTCGCCGGTGTGACCCTCGATGCGCTCGCTCACCGGGGGGAGCCTACGTTCCGCCGGCAGCCGCAGCCGACCTGGCCACCGCTACCCGACGTACGCCCAGGCCTCGATCTCGACCCGGGCCCCGAGGGGCAGGGCGGCGACGGCGAACGGCGGACCGAGCCGGGCGGTGGTCGCCGAAGGCGGCGATGTAGGCGTCGTTCATGGCCGGGTAGTCGGCGATGTCGGCCAGGAACACCGTGGTCTTGACCACGGCGGCCAGGCCGGATCCCTCCGCGGTGAGCAGGCGTTCGATGTTGGCGACCGCCTGCGTCACCTGGGCAGCCACCCCGCCGTCAACCAGGGAGCCGGTCCGGAGCCCGACCTGCCCGCTGCAGATGAGCCAGTCGCCGGCCCGGACCATCGGCGTGTAGGGCCCCACCGGCCTGGGCGCTGGCCCGGCCGGCTGGCGTCGCGTCGTCATGATGTCCTCCCTCGTCGAGCTGGGCCACCGGGGTGGCAGGCCCAGGGCGATCCAGGTGGCCGCGGCCACCGCGGCGAAGGCGGCGTCGGAGACCGGCACCGGGGGCCCGGCCGCCGGGATGCGTGCACGTGGATCGGCGGGGTGTCCCGGGCCCGCAGGATGCCAAACGACCGGATCGTCAGATCCTCCGGACTCCCGTCCTCGCCCACCGCGATGCCCTCGGACAGGACCCAGCCGAGGGCCATGTGGGCGGCGCCGGTGACGTAGGAGCGCAGCACGGCCTCGTCGAGGGGATCGCCCGCCGCCGACCGACACCTCCACCGACCTGGGGCATCCGGCAGCGTCCACGGTCACGACGGCGTCCGCCCGGCCCCCCACCGCCGCCTGCCCGGGCCGCGCCTCGCACCCGGCGCGGGGACAACGCCGTCACGGACCGCCCGGGCGGCGGCCAGCAGCACCGCGGCCTCCGCCCATCCGGCGGCCCGGATGGCGGCCGACACGGGCGGTCCCGAACCCCGGCGACCTCGACCACCTGAAGGCGACGGGGCCGGCTTCCTGGATGGCCGGCGCCACCCCGGGCGCCGCCACCACGGCGACCGTCCCGGTGCCGTCCGACCGCATGCCGGCCGCCATCGGGGGCCGCTTGGGCCCGAGGCGCACCACGTCCTCCCGGGAAAAGACCACCCGCACCGGCCGTCCATACCGGTCCGCCAGCTCCCGGGCGGCCGCCGGGGCGACCGAAGCCGACCTTGCCGCCGAAGGCTCCCCCATTGGCCGCCGGGTGGGCCGGCTGGCCGCCGGGAAGGCACCAGGACGCGTCCGGCTCCAGGTAGGCCGGCTCCACCCAGGTGGTCTGGAGGGTGAAGTCCCAGTCGCCCGGCGGCACCTCGAGCGGGTAGCGCAGGTCCTGGCCGCTGCGCCGGCCCTGGACCTTGCCGGACGCGGCCCGGGCCTCGGCCAGGGTTTCGCCCACCGCCCAGCCGCCGCGCGGGTCCGGCACGGCCACCAGGCAGCCCGGCGGGGCGGTGTCGTCGGCGAAGCCGCCCCGGCCCGAGGACGGCGTCCGGGCCGGTCCGCTGGCGGGTGCCGCCCTCGAGGGCCGCCCGCCGTTCGGCCCGATCGCGGGGCCTCGACCCGGGGCCGGGATGGGGGCCAGTCGGTACGCGGCGGCCACGATCGTCCGCCATCCGGTGCACCGGCACAGGTGGGCCAGCAGCGCCGTCTCGACCTGGCCGGCCGCCGGCGCCGGCCCGAGCGCAGCCAGGCGGCACAGGATTCCCGGGCGTGCAGAAGCCGCACTGACTGGCGGCCTGGGTGACGAAGGCGTCCACCAGCCGGGCCGCCACGTCCGGCGGCAGACCGTCGGCCGTCGTCACCGACCGGCCGGCAACCCGCCGCACCGGCGTCACGCAGGCGACGCGCGGCGCGCCGTCGACGAGGACCGTGCAGCAGCCACACTGACCCTGCGGGCTACAGCCGTCTTTGACGCGACCGGACGCCCAGCTCCTCCCGCAGGGCGTCGAGCAGCGAGCCCGCCTCGCCGGCCACCTCCACCGGGCGGCCGTCGAGGGTGAACGCGACCGTCAGATCAGCTGAAGGACTGCCCGCAACCGCAGGTGCGGCTGGCGTTGGGGTTGTTGATGCTGAAGCCGGCGCCCTGCAGGCCGTCCTTGAAGTCCAGGGTCGCGCCCTGCAGGAGGCTGGCGCTGGCGGGATCGACGACTACCACGACCGGCCCGAAGGTCGACTTCATGTCGTCGTCGGCCATGTCGGTATCGAAGAACATCTCGTAGCTGAAGCCCGAGCAGCCGCCCGGGCGCACCGCCACCCGCAGGGCCAGCTCGGGGTTGCCCTCTTGCTCGATCAGCTCGGCCACCTTGGCCGAGGCAGCCTCGGTGAGGATGATGGCGTCGGTTTGGGTGGTGGCTCACCGGTCCTCCTGCAACGTCACGCGGCACGTCCGCCGCGCTCTCCGCGCACATGCTAGCGACCTTTGCGGTGAAGCGGGTTCTTAGGACCTGAGCGACAGCTCGACCCGGCAGGGGTCGGCGTCGACCAGGCTGGCGAACGACTCCACCCGCCCGACCAACCGGGCGTGGTGGCCGTGGCGCCCGCCAGGATGCCCTCGGTGAGCCCCCGGTGCAGCTCGCACACCACGTCGGGGTAGAGCACGGCCAGCTCCCGGAACGGACAGCGGGTGAAGGAGATGGTGGTCGGCCCTTCCTCGCCGCCCGGCGTCAAGGGCGGGGTCGAAGCCCAGCTCGGCCAGCTCGTCCATCACCGCCCGCAGGCACGCCGCCCGCGGCTCGCCGCCCCAGGGGGCATGGCCACCGAGGCGCTCCTGGCCCCGCCGGCGGCCCACGCCCGCGGCCGTCCCGGCTCCGGGCCCGGCCTCGGCCGCCACCTCGGCGAGCAGATGGGCGAGCAGCCGGAACCCGGCCGGCTCCAGCCCGAGCGAGGGCGCCTGCGGCACCGAGGGCCCAGCGGTGCTGAGGGCGCCCGACCGAGCCGTGGCGGTCGCTGGACATGACGAGCAGGCCGGCCTCGCGCATCTTCTCCAGGTGGAGCCGGACCGTGTTCGGGTGCAGGTCCAGTCGGGCCGCGATCTCTGCCGTCGACAGCGGGGCCTCGGCTCCGGCCACCTCCTGGTAGATGGCGTAGCGGGAGCGATCCGCCAGCATCTTGAGGAGGGACAGCCGGTCCACCCGAGTCAAGCCTAGCTACGCCCATACACTGACGGTCGTGGTGAGCGAGCGGCCATGACGACCCCGGAGCTGGTGCGGGGCGCCATGCGGGGCGTGATCGACCCCGAGCTCGGGGACGATCTCGTCGACCTGGGCATGTACCTGGGCTGCGAGATCGGTGCCGACGGCAACGTCACGGTCAAGGTGGCCCTGACCACGGCGGGCTGCCCGTTGCGCACCCAGTTACAGCGCGACGTCGAGGCCCGGGTGGGCAGCCTGCCGGGCGTCAGCCGGGTCCGGGTCCGGACCAGCGAGATGTCGCCGGCGCAGAAGAAGGAGCTCATGGCCCGGGCCCGCCGCCGGGCCCAGGAGAACCCGCCGGCCACCGAGATCCCCGGTCGCACCCGGGTGCTGGCCGTCTCGTCGGGCAAGGGCGGGGTCGGCAAGTCGTCGGTCACCGTCAACCTGGCTGCCGGCCTGGCCCGGCGAGGGCTTCACGGTCGGGCTGCTCGACGCCGACATCGCCGGCTTCTCGGTGCCGCGCATGCTGGGCATGGAGGGACGCCTGGAAGCCAGCCGGGTCGACGACGGCGCCGGCGACCCCGGATCGAGCCCATGACCAAGCAGGTGGGCGCCGGGTTGATCAAGGTCGTCTCCATGGGCTTCCTCTCTCCCGAGGACGAAGCGATCATGTGGCGGGGCTTGATGCTGCTGCGCGGCGTCCAGCACTTTCTCGAAGAGGTGGCCTGGGGCGACCTCGACTACCTCCTGGTCGACATGCCACCCGGCACCGGGGACGTCCAGATGGGGCTGGCCCGCATGCTGCCGCGGGCCGAGATGCTCATCGTGACCACGCCGGCGCTGGCCGCCCAGAAGGTGGCCGTGCGGGCCGCTGACATGGCCCGCAAGGGCTATCTGCGCGTGGCCGGGGTCATCGAGAACATGAGCGGCTTCACCTGCGCCCACGGCGAGCACTACGACCTGTTCGGCTCGGGCGGCGGCGAGCGCCTGGCCCAGGAAGTCGGCGTGCCCCTGCTGGCCCGCATCCCGCTGGAGCCGGCGGTGTCCGCCGGGGGCGACCGTGGCGAGCCGGCTGCGTTGGTCGAGGGCGAGATATTCGAAGCGCTGGTCGACGCGGTGCTGGATGTGGCCCCGATCGTGGAGATGCGGGACTGCACGGCCCGGCTGCTCGACGCCGTGGCCGCGACGGTCGAACAGACCTGAACTGCCCTGTACGCCTGCCCGGCAAGCCACCAGGGCTACCGTGGTCCGCCATGGCGAGGACCAGCGACGGCACCTCGGGCACGGCCGCGCCTCCCCGAGCGGACCGCCCGGCCGCGTTCCCGAGCCGCCCCCGCCGCCGTCTCGGCTGCGCACCCGGATCCTGCCCCGCAGCGTGCTCGGCATCGCCAGCCTGATCCTGGCCTTCGCCGTCGGGGCCGGGTTCAGCGGGGTGGTGCTGTATTCCTACTACCAGTACAAGCTCAACCAGACCAATGAGCGGGTCAACACCCTGGTCTCCGGCTACAAGAAGCAGTTCGCCAACGCCGAGGGCGACCTGGCCGCGGCGGCAGCGGCGGCCAAAGCCAACATCCAGAGCCAGCTGAAGACCATCGAGCAGCTCCAGGCCAGCCCGGCCACCCTCGCCGCCCTGGTCAAGCAGGTGGCCCCGACGGTCTTCTTCGTGCACACCCTCGACGTCAACGGCCAAGCCTCGGTCGGGATCGGCCTTCGTGGTGACGTCCAACAGCACGCAGTCGCTGCTGCTTACCTCCTACACGACCGTGCAGGCGGCCACCCGATCGCCCGCCCCGGCCGTGTTCATCCGCCAGGGCAACACCGACACGCAGGTGACCGTCCGGGCCTGGGACCCGCAATACGACCTGGCCCTGCTGGTGGCCCCTCAGGCGAACTTGCACGCCTTGCCGGCGGCGCCGACCACCCCGGCCCCGCAGCCGGGCGACCGGATCTTCGCCGTATCCGGATTGGGTTCGGCGGGGGCGTCCATCGCCCAGGGCTCGGTCATCGACGTGTCCGCCAGCGGCATAACCGAGGACGCCGCCATCGGCACCGCCTTCCAGGGCGGGCCCGCTCATCAACCAGGCCGGCCAGGTGGTCGCGGTGGCGTCGCGCACCTATGCGCCCCTCGGGCTTCACCAGCGACGGCGTGTGGTTCGCCCCTTACGTCGAGGCGGCCTGCAACAAGGTGCTGGTGTGCCCGGGCGGCACGCTCGTCGGGGCGCACTGAGCGCTCGGCGCAAACTATTCCCGCCGACACTTCGACTGGGGGCTATCCTGACGCCGGGGAGGGACCGGGATGGGCGTGGCTGAGATAATCGGATTTGCGGTGTGCTGGCTGGTAGTCGCCGGGCTCATGCTGTGGGGCGTCTTCACCGAGAAAAAGCGGGGGCCGTCCCGCCTCGAGCCGCCGGCCGGTCGGCGGCGCCGTGGCACCCCACCCGAAGCGTACGGCACCTCTCCCACCGACTGGGTCGTGGTGGAGGTGGCCGAGGGCTGCACGCCGGAAGTCGCCGAGCAGGCCCGCTTCCTGGCCGCGGCCTGGCTGGCGTCCCGGGGCATCGACATGGCCGCCGTGCCTCCGGCCGACATTCGCACCGAAGTCACCACCGCCGGGGATGGCACCAGCACCACCCGGGTGCTGGTCGAGGGCGGCCTCCTTGCAGACCAGCCGCCGTCAGCGCTAGCCGCCCGGCGCTCCCGCCAGGGTGGTAGCGGTCGTGGTGGTCTTCGGGCCGGTCCAGGGGACTGCGTGGTCGAAGTGGTAGGCGGAGGTACGGTGGTCGATGGCGGGAGCGTCGTGGGCGGCGGCGGCTCGGAGCGTCCGGGGCCGGGGCCGGGATCTGATAGGGGCCGCCGAGCGGCGTCCCTTCCACGGAGCCGGCTGGTCCCGGCTGCACCGGCAGGGTGGTGGTGGTAGTAGTGGGCGCGGCCAGGGCCGCCGCCTGCTGGGGCGGCACGATCGGCGCGGGCTGGGTGAACGGCGTCACGGGCACCCCCGCCAGCGCCTGGCTCATGAACTGCTGCCAGGTGATCGCCGGCCACGTCCCCCCGATACACCGGGTAGACCCCTTTGACATCGCCCATGGACGTGGCCTGGCTGGCGGCGTTGCCCATCCACACCGCGGCGGACAAGCGTGGGGGTGTAGCCGACGAACCAGGCGTTGGTGTAGTTGCTGGCCGTGCCCGTCTTGCCGGCCGCAGGCCGGTCCCAGTTGGGCGGCCGTGCCCGTTCCGCTGGTGATCACGCCCTGCAGGACGTTGGTGACGTTGTCGGCCACGTTGGCCGGCAGGACGCCGGCGGTGCCGGGTAGCGGGTTGATGTTGTTGACCAGCACCTTCCCGGTGCTGTTGACGATCTCCAGGATCGGCGTGGGCTGGGCCCGCTGGCCGTGGTCGGCGAACACGCCGTAGGCGGACGCCATCTCGAGCGGCGACACGTCCAGTTCGCCGAGGGCGTAGGTCTGAGCAGTAGTAGAAGGGCGGCGTGGCGTAGTAAGCCGAGTTGATGCCCAGCTTTTGGGCGGTGGCCGCCACGTTGTTGCAACCGACCTGGGGCGCGACCTGGGCGTACACGGTGTTGGTCGAGTCCCAGGTCGCGAGCGAGAGGGACACGTTGCCGAGGATCGGTGCCGGGGTCGTCGTTGTGGACCTGGCAGGCGCTGGCCGGTTGGCCTGCCGGCACGGTGCAGCCCGGGGATCTGGTAGACGCCGGGGGCGTAGTAGGTGGCCTCGGGCTGGATGCCCTGCTCGAAGGCGGTGGCCAGCACGAACGGCTTCCAGGCCGAGCCCGGCTGGCGGCCGCGAAGCCCGCCGGTGATCGTCTTCCCCGACCAGCAGGTCGCCGCCACCTGGATGGTGGCGCCGTCCTGGGCGGCGGCGGGTCGCAGCCGCCGAGGGCGAAGTTGTCCTCGGCGTAGGGTCCCGTGGCCGAAGTCGCGCCCGCCGACGAGCGCCGGCACGAAGCCCGTCTGGGGCTCAACGGCCGCCAGGGCCATCTCCAGGGGATCGGAGGTCCCGGACAGGGTCGACGCGCACGGCCGCGTAGGCGGCTGCCTGGACAGCCGGATCCAGCGTCGTCTGCACCCGCAGCCCGCCGCCGTACACCTCGGAGGCCGGGTAGTGCTGGAGGAGCCAGTCGGTCACGTAGTCGACGAAATCCGGATAGGCGGTGACGTCGCCGTCTGCAACGGGTACACGACCGTGAGCGTGGCCCGCCACCCGACCGCCGCAGCGGCGGCGAGGGCGAGCGGCTGGGCCAGGGCGGCGTTGTACTGGGCGGCGGTCAGGTAGCCCTGCTGGTGCATCTCGCCGAGCACCAGCTTGCTGGCGCTCTCGGCGGCGGCGAGGTGCTCTCGGGGCGCCCGGGCGCTCGGGGCGGGGATCAGTCCGGCCAAGGTGGCCGCCTGGGAGGCGTTGAGGGCGGAGACCGGGACGTGGAAGTAGTTCTCGGCGGCCGCGCCGACGCCGTAGTTGCCGTCGCCGAAATAGACGAGGGTCAGGTAGCGGTAGAGGATCTCGTCCTTGCTGGCCTGCCGGTCGAGCTGGCTGGCCAGGATGGCCTCCCGGACCTTGCGAACCAAGGTCCGTTGTTGATTGGTGAAGGCCAGCTTGACGTACTGCTGGGTGATGGTGGAGCCCACCCTGCAGCGGGCCCGCTGCGGCGGATGTCGGACCACAGGGCGCGCAGCGTGCCTCGGAAGTCGACACCGCCGTGGTGGTAGAAGTTGCGGTCCTCGTCCGCGACGACCGCCTCCTTGAGCACCTGGGGGATCTCGGCCTCGGTGACGGGCACATTGCGGTCGTACTGCTGCAGCACCGCGATCTGGTGGCCGTAGCGGTCGTAAAGGACGGTCGGCAGGATCGAGGGATTCGGCTTGGGGATCGGTATGGTCGCCGGCAAGGGCAGGAAGATCAGCGCGGCGAGGGCGGTAACGGCGAAGGCCGCCGGTGCGCCGATGAGGGCGACGATGGCCAAAAACAGCGAACTGAAGATCGTCTTGACGATCTTCCAGAGCAACCGCATGTCCGGCTCAGCATCGCGCAGCGCATCCCGGCCGATGGGGGCACCCGGCGCGGCGGCGGGACTCTTTCCCTGTCTATCGATGTCGACGAGCACGTCGTCGCCCTCCGTACGCACCGGAAACGTGCGCAAACCGGGACGACGCCCGAAGAACGTCAGATGGGCGCCGGTCCGCAAGTCGTAGCGCCATCCGTGCCAGGGACAGGTGACACAACCGTGCTCGACCAGCCCGTCGTCGATGGGATTGGCGAGGTGGCGGCAACGGTTCTCGACCGCCACCAGCTGGCCGTCCACGTCGAACACGGCGATCGAGGTGGCCCCGACCCGTACCGGCCACCCCCGATCCCCGGGTACCTGCCGGCGAGAGCAAGCCAGCCGCCAGGTCACAGCCGGAGCCGACCGTCAGGTCCGGGCCGCACGGGTGGCGTCCGCCCGGCGCCCGGCCGTCACGTAGCGCAATGCGGAGGGCGGCTCTCTCGCCGTCACCCAGGCCGCCTGCGCCACCGTGACGGAGTTCGCCATCACCTCGCCGAAGCTGTCGGGATCCGCAAGTAACCAGGTGTGTCGCCCCGGTACGACCTTCCCGGTCGAACCCACCGCCGCGCACAACGCCTCGAAGCTGGCCCGCGGGATGATCCCGTCGCCTTCGCCCCACAGGACCAGCACGGGCAACTGCCGGGCTTTGATCTCGGCCAGGTCGACGGTCAGGTCCGCTCGCCGGGCCAGGCTCCCGGCGCGCCACACCCCCGACGGGTTGCGGACGATGTTGGGAACGGCGTCTGCCACGACGGCGCGCACCGTGGTGGGCAGACCGGCGACCTTGAGCAGGTCATAGGGGAAATGGACGGCCCAGTGCCACAAGGGCCGCTCCGCCATGGATCGGACCTGGTTGCCGGCTTGCAGCCACGTCGTTCCGCCGATGGAGTTGATCAAGACCAGGTACCCGACGCGGTCAGGAAAGTCATGAGCGAGCTTGGTGGCGACCCCACCCCCAAAGCTGTGCCCAACCGCGAACACCGGCTCGTCGACGCCCACCTCGGCCAGAAAGGCGTCGACCCAGGCGGCGTAAGCGCCGAAGTTGCCCTCGTCCGTTGGTAGGGGCCTCGAGCCACCGAACCCGGGCAGGGCGGGCGCGTACACCTGGCAGCCCAGCCGCACCAGGCGCTCGAGGGCTCGCTGGTAGGCGTGCTGACCGAGAGCCCAGCCGTGCACAAACAACACGGGGAGGCCCGAACCGGCCACGCCATAGTTGACCCGGCGCCCATCGACCAGCACCGACTTCCAGGTCAGATGGTCCTCCGGCTCCGGCTTCGCCATCGATCGGAACGTTACTGACCTCTGCGAAGCAACTTCCATCACACGACGCGATCTGTTGCCGTTACCAGGCCTCTCGTCTGGCCCGGCAGCGTCGCGGTCGTCCCTCCTAGCGGGCGAGTAACTCCCGGCGCTCGATCTCGTTGAGGCCACCCCATATCCCGTGGGGCTCCCGGATCCGCAAGGCGTAATCGAGACAGAGTCGTTTTACCGGGCACGTGGCACAGATGGCCTTGGCTCGGGCCTCGCGGAACTCTTTGTCATCCTTGCGCTCGAAATGCGAGGGCGGAAAAAACAGCGCGGTATGGGGCCCCCGACACGCCGCCTTGGCTTGCCATACATCCTCAGCTTGCTGCACGCTCACTGCCAAACCCCCCTTGCTCTGAGGTGCAAGGTAGTCCTGCCTTCGCCAGGCAACAAGAGGAAATCTTCTGGATCTAACCGGCTCTGACCAGCACTTTCCCCATTTGGGTGTCACGCCGGCCGCCAGAGGGCGGTCGCGAGGCGGGGCTGGCGACCCGGTTGCCGTGCAAACCACCTCAACCTCCGCGGCGTCATGAGGCTCGACTGGCATCGGCTCTTGCTCCGTACTCGTCTGTGGCGACGAGTTCGTCGCTAACCTGAGGGTCTCGCTGAGCCTCACCCCCGGCTCGATCGCCACCAGTCGCCTTGGGAGGGCCGTGGATCCCGCAGCGTTTACCCCGCCGGCACGGGTGACGATCGTGGCGGGAAAGGGCGGGGTAGGCAAGACGACCGTCACGGCCGCTCTGGCCAGTCTGGCAGCCCAGGCCGGTCTGGCTACCCTTATCGTCGAGGTCGAGGGTAAGAGCGGCCTGGGGGCGTTGTTCGGGCACCCGGAGCCGCTGGCCTACCGGGAGGAGGTCCTGCAGAAAGCCGGGGCGGCTGGCCCGGGCTCGGCCGAGATCCGGGCCCGCACGCTGACGCCCGACGACGCCTTAGTGGAGTACTTGGAGAGTCACGGCCTGCGCCGTATCTCGAAGCGGCTGACGGCCAGCGGCACTCTGGACGTCGTGGCGACCGCCGTCCCAGGAATCAAAGACATCCTGGTGCTCGGAAAGGTCAAGCAACTGGAAGTGCAAAGCGCCGCCGGCGAGGCCGGGGCCGCGGACTTCATCGTGGTGGACGCGCCGGCCGCGGGGCACGCCGTCACCTTCCTGGCCAGCGCCTACGGGCTGCTCGACGCGGCCACCGTGGGGCCGATCCGGACCCAGGCGGCTGACGTGGTGGCCCTGTTGAGCGATCCCGCCCGCTGCCAAGTCATGCTGGTGACCCTCCCAGAGGAAACCCCGGTCAATGAAGCCGCCGACACCGCCTTCCACCTGGAGGATCGGGCGGGTGTCCAACTGGCCCCCATCGTGGTCAACGGAATGTGGCCCCATCTCGACCTCCCGCCCGACGTGACCGCGGCCGCCGAGGCGAGCGGGATCATCTTGGCTCCCGGTGAGGCCGACCTCTTGGGGCGGGCGGCCGACTTTCGCCGCCAGCGCCAGGAGCTGCAGGAGGAGCAAGTGGGACGTCTGGCCGCGATGCTGCCGCTGCCGCAGCTGCGCCTGCCGTTCCTGTTTACGACCGAGCTGGGACCGCCGGAGGTGGCCACCCTGGCCGCCGCGCTGGGAGAGCAGATGGCGGGCGTCGGCCCGTGACGGCCTCGGCGTCACGGCCACCGTCAGCGCCAGAGCCAGCGCCAGCGTCACCGTCAGCGCCAGAGCCAGAGCCAGAGCCCAGCGTCAGCCGCCAGCCCCAGAGCCAGAGCCAGCGTCAGCGCCAGAGCCAGCCAGCCAGAGTCACCGTCAGCGTCACCGCCACCGCCACCGTCACCGTCACCGCCAGCCGCCAGCCCCAGCCCCAGCGCCAGCGCCAGCGCCACTGTCAGCCCTGGCGCAGAACCGCCACATCATCATTTGCGCCGGGCCGGGCGGCGTCGGCAAGACCACCCTGGCCGCGGCCATTGCCTTGCAGGGCGCCCGCCTGGGCCGGCGGGCCTGCGTGGTCACGATCGATCCGGCCAAGCGCCTGGCGGACGCCCTTGGCCTCGAGCGGCTGACCAACGAGGCGCACGCCGTCGAGGGCGATTGGAGCCCTGGGGGAGAATTGTGGGCGCTCATGCTCGACACGAAGACGACCTTCGACGACGTGGTCGTCCGCAACGCCGGCTCACCCGAGCAGGCCCAGGCCATCCTCGACAACGGCCTCTATCGCAACATCTCCGGCGCCCTGGGTGGCACGCAGGAGTACATGGCAATGGAGAAGCTGTATGAGCTGCACCGGGAGGGTGGGTTTGATCTCGTCGTCGTCGACACGCCGCCCACCCGGCACGCCCTGGACTTCCTCGACGCGCCGGCTCGCCTCGTCAGGTTCCTCGACAACCGCATCTTCCGCCTGCTGATGATGCCCACCCGAGCCAGCCTGCGAGCGCTCAGCGTGGCGACGCGGCTATTCCTGCGTACGGTCTCTTCGGTGGTGGGGCGAACCATGGTGGCCGACACCGTGGCGTTCTTTGCCGCGTTCGAGGGCATGGAGCAGGGCTTTCGCGACCGGGCGGCGCGGGTCGAGGCCCTGCTGGCGGACGAAGGCACGGCGTTTGTCGTGGTGGCGTCGCCCCGCCGGGACGCCGTGACGGAGGCCCTGTACTTCGCCGACCGTCTGCGCGGCTCGTCCAGGCGGGTGGAAGCGCTGGTGGTCAACCGGATGTTTCCCTTCTTTGGGCCCGTGCCGGCACAGCTCGTCGCTCAGGAGGAGCCGGGGGTGGGCGGGGGAAAGGGCGACGCGGCCAGTGGGCTTGCCCAGCTGGCCAGCAACCTGGCCGACCTGAATCGGGTGGCCAGTCGGGAAGAGGAGCACGTGGCCCTGCTGTCGAGGCGGCTCCCGGCCGTACCGGTGGTGCGGGTTCCGTTCCTCGCCGACGACGTGCACGACATCGCCGGTCTGACCGAGGTGGGGCGGTGGCTGTTCGCCTCCTCAGTTCAGGCTAACTCGTAGCGTTACGTGTCATCTCGGCGCGCTTCTGATCGTCGCTCGGCGAAGTGAGCTGCTAGCTGCTCTTCCGCTCTTCTGCTCGCCTGCCTCGTGCGCTCGCCTGCCTCGTGCGCTCGCCTGCCTCGTGCGCTCGCCTGCCTCGTACGCTCGCCTGCCTCGTGCGCTCGCCTGCCTCGTACGCCGTGCGCGCTCGCCTGCCTCCGCTCGCCGCCTCCTGGCTCACCCCTCTACTCCTACTCCTCTACGGCGACGTCTTTCTCCAGTGCCGCAGCCGCCTCCTCGATCGTCTCCGCCACTGTGACAATTCGGTCGAAACCCGTGGTACGCAGGAGCCGGATCAGCGTGGGCCGGTTGCAGGCCACTGCCACGTCACCGCCCAGCTCCCGGGTGCGCCGGATACCGCCGATCAGGGCTCCCAGGCCGGCGGAGTCCACGAACGGGATGCCGGACATGTCGATGAGGAGTCGCTTGCTCGACGCCATCTCCGACAGGGCCTGGCGGAACTGGCTGACCGTGAAGGCATCGAGTTCCCCGACCGGCCGACAGATGGTATAGCCCTCGGGCGTCTCCTCTTGGTGGATCGTGAGCACGCAACCTCCCGGACCGCCGCCCGGCGGCGACAACATTCCCACCGCCATCCGGTGGCGGGCTCTTTGATGGTACCTACCCGCGACGTGGCCCTTAGCCTTCCGTTAGCCTTCCGTGGGTGCCGGACATCCTTATCGCCGCGGACTCGGCGGCTGTGTACGACGAGATCCGCTCGATGGTCGGGGGGGCCACCACGTCCCTGCGGTGGGTCGCGCCGGGGGGCGACGTCCGCGACGAGATGAACGTCCGGCCCGCCGATCTGGCCATCGTCGACAGTCAGATCGGCGCCATGGGCGGCATTGCCGTCGCCCTTGACCTGCGCCTGGAGGCCGATGCCGGCCGCCTGGAGCCCCGCCCGGTACTGCTGGTGCTGGACCGACGGCCGGACGTCTTCATGGCCCGCCGTAGCGGAGCCGAGGGCTGGATCCTCAAGCCGCTCGACCCCATCCGGATGCGCAAGGCGGTCGCCGCCTTGCTAGCCGGCGGAACCTGGCACGACACCAGCTTCTTGCCCGATCCGGTCGTCGTGCCGGCGCACTAGGGCGGCGCTGGGCGGCAGCCTGGGGCTGCGGGCCAAGCGGCAGCGACAGCGTGCGCGGTCGACAGCGTGCGCGTCGGATTTTGGTATCTAAACCAGCTTATAGCTGGTTTAGATACCAAAATCGGGCGGCTGGACCCGGCGACCTTCGTCTCAGCCGGGCAATGACACCGGTTGGGCGACGTCACACCCCGCGGCTGGGGCCAAACAGCGAAAGGGCGGTCGACTACCATGCTCCGGACCGGGAAGTAGCGCAGCTTGGTTAGCGCGCAGCGTTCGGGACGCTGAGGCCGGGGGTTCAAATCCCCCCTTCCCGACCAGGAAAACCGCTTGTAGGGGGCACGGAAGTAGATCCTCGAGGCTGGTTAGCGTTGGCCGCCGGCCTGGGCGGTGTTGTTCGGGAGACATTCGGGAGCATCCGTCAGCATCCGTCACAAGAGTCCGTCACATGTGCATCCGTTAGCATAGCATCCGTCACAGGCGCGGAGGAGCCGAGAGTTGACCGACCGTAAGGACTTCAAGCGCATTGTCCGCGCACGCTCGCGCCGAACCGGGGAAACCTACTCGTCGGCTCTCCGCAACGTCCGAAACGCCCGCCCCGCGGCACCGCACCGAAGGGCAAGACCAGAAAGCGTCGCTCATGAACATCACTCGCACCATCCCCGAAATCCGGTCCACCAACATCGACAAGACCGTCCGCTTCTACACCGAGCTCCTCGGCTTCAACGCTCGCACCGACAACGGACGCGTCCTGTCGTTCGTGTCTGCCACACATGAAGGCGTGGAGGTCATAGTCAACAGCGATGGCTTCGCCCTCCCGCCCGGCTTCACGATCGAAGTCGCGACCAAGGACCACGTCATCGACCTATTCGATCGCGCCGAATTACACGACGTCCGTGTCATCGAACCGTTCCGAGACGCCCAGTTCTCGGTCCTGGACCCCGCCGGTCGTAGGGTCACGATCAAGACCGCAGAGACATGGCGGCGGTCGCCAGCCGCGAATGACATGACCCGACCGATCACCCGGGCCATCCCGGGATCGGTAATCGAGCCGACTGCGGCAAAACTCTTCTACGCCGACTATCTCGGCTTCCAAGTACGCGGTGAGTGGTCCGCTCCCGATGCCATCATGTTTGAGTCACCGACAACTAGCGGGGCGCAGGTCCTCACGGGAGTCAACCTGACTAGCCCGGATGCATTCGACCTCGACGTCGGAACCACCGAGCGAGTCAACGCGATCCACGCCGTCGCCGTGGGCAACGCCGTCGTGATGGGCGGACCGCAGGACTTCCCCGATCACGGGATCCGCTGCTTCTTGCTCATCGACCCGAACGGCGTCGCCATGAACGTCCTGGCGCCCTTAAGCGCGCCGACTCGCAGCAAGTAATGCGCTGACCTGAGAAGAACCCATCCAATGGTCGTTAGCAATCGTTCCCGAATCCGCTGGCCCGGTCGCCGAGTTAATGACGCACGGTCGTGGCACTTGCCCAACCAGATCTCATACTCGAGTAGGCACTGCCCATCAAGGGTCTTCAATTGACGCAATATGGTGGGGTGCCGAGCGACGACCGACGTGTGGCTGGCCGCTTGTTCGAAGAAGTTCCAGAGCTCTACGAACGGGTGCGGCCGACCTACCCTGAGGAACTGTTCGCCGACCTGGTCGGGATCACGGGAATCCAGATGGGATCCTCGGTGCTGGAGGTGGGCTGTGGAACCGGCCAGGCGACGCGGTCTTTGGCCGCCCTCGGCTTCTCGGTCATAGCAGTCGAGCCCGGCGCAGGCATGGCCGATCTCGCTCGCCAACTCCTGCGGCGATTCGACAACGTCCAGATAGAGAACTCCACTTTCGAGGACTGGGACGACCAGGGTCACAGATTCGACATTCTCCTCGCCGCCGCGTCGTGGCACTGGGTGGACCCCACGGTCGGGTGGCCGAAGGCCCACGGTTTGCTTCGTCCCGGCGGATGGATGGCCCTGATCGGCAACGTCGTGGTCAGCCGTCCGGGTGAGCCGGAGGTATATGCCGAGACCGCCGACCTGCACGAGCGCTACTGCCCCGGCAACCCTGACTGGGGTCATCCTCCCCTCGAGGACGAGGTGCGCGCCACTAACCATGGGTGGGGACTGGTCGAGGACCCAGGCCCTCTGTTCGGCCCGACGAGGGTCCGGTTCTACCCGGTCGTGCAGTGGTTCGACGGCCTCGGCTTCGCTGACCTTCTCGGCTCCACCTCGCTATACCGGCGGCTCGAACCCGAAGTCCGTGAACCCCTTCTCGACGCCATCGCTGAGCGGATCCGAGCGCAGATGGGAGACCGAGTACCGCGCCGCTACCTAGGGGTCCTCCGCGTGGGACGGCGAGCCGACTGACAGGCGGACATCAGGCTTGGAACCGGCGATAAAAGCGCGGTCGTTAGGTCTCAATACGGGAGGGCCTGACGGCACGTCACGCGTCTTGCTTGGCCTACGAGCCGGCGGTCGAGCGTGCGTGTCCGAAGATGAACCAGCCGGTTGTTTGGAGTTCTGCCGTCCAGGCTTGGGCAGCGAGAAGTGACTGGAGCTCGTCGGGTTCGTACGTGACCTTGACGACCCGGTACTGGCTTCCGTCGTACAAGCGGCGCAGGTGCAGATCCGGGCCATAGTGGACAACGTAGGGGTCCTTGATATCGCCAATCGGGTGCGGGTCGTCGTGGTTGTCGATGAGAAACACCCGACCCCCGGAGCCAGGCAGGACCGCACCAAGGCCCAGAAGTCCGCGAAGCGTGACCGCGGCACGTGAGAGAGCCAGAAGGAGAAGAACACAACGTCGTAAGTCCTATATGGCCGCCAGCTGAACAGGTCGGCAACGACGTACTCCACGTCTGCTCGGCCGACTCGCTCCCGGTTCAGGCTCAGCGTCTCGGGCGAAGCGTCAAGGACTGTCAGGTGTTCAGCGGTGCCGGCCAGGCGCTGGGTCCACCATCCGGTGCCACCTGCCATCTCCAAAACGTCACCGGTGGCGCCGAAAGCTTCGAGCGACGCTTCGACCTGCGCGACCTGCCGGGCCCACTCTACCGCCAGGTCTGCGCCACGGTCGTAGCGGCCACGCCGCTGCCACCACTCGTCGTACTCCGGTGCACGCGCCCGATAGAACGCTTTCTGCTCGGCCAGTAGCCCCTCGTCGCTCATCGGCAGACGGCGCGGATGTGAAGATAGTTCGGAATTCGAAGCTGCCGAGCCAGCCGAGGGTGATCTCGAACGGCTGCCTCGTCGGGGACGGGCTCCGAGAGGACTTCGATCCGGAACCCCGCGTCGCGAAGTGCTGCGGTGTATGCCCCGAGCGGGCGGTGCATCGAGTGGAAGACGAGTTCAAACCCGTCGCGCTCGATCGGATCGACAAGGAGTTCGGGTTGGAAGTAGGGCCGCTCCACGACAAACGAGCTGTCGACGTCATCACCATTGAAGTCCCCGGCCGTGGCGAGCGGATGGAGAATCGCGACACACAGCACCCCGCCGTCGCGTAAGAGTCGGCGGGCCTCGGCGATGCTGTAGCCCGAGGTCATCGATGTCTTGGAACGACATGAACGCCACCGCCAGATCGGCGCTGCCGTTCTGCAACGGCAGCCGGGCTGCATCAGCGACCAAGGTCGTCAGCGGATCCTCATGAGTGGCAGCCAGCCCAGCCAGCAGGGGCGAGCTGTCGACGCCTACAACCCTGTGCCCCAGACCCCTCAAGACCCGACCCAGGCGACCCTCGCCGCAACCCAGATCAAGGGTGAGAGCACCCGGCGGGGGTACGAGCGTCAAGAAGCTGGGCAGGTTGTAACGCCAGAAGAAATAGTCAAGGTCTGGGGCTCGCGCCCAGGCCGCCCAGTTCTCGGCCTGCTCATTCCAAGCCTGGCGCAGCGAGGTCACAACAGTCGGGACGGGCGCCAAGGAGACCTCACGCAGTCGAGCAGCCCACGAACCGGCACCACACAAGCATGGCACCTTCGCCGTCGCGATCGGCGAGAGGAGCACTTAACAGTGCTTGGGGTACCTGGCCCGCACCCATATGGCGGTCCTCGATGAGTGCGCATCGCCCCGGGACAGAGATCGATTCCGTCCCCGTTGGATCATGAGGGGTGGCGGTGGCGGCGTGCAGTCCCGTTCGGTCAGGTGAGGTTGCCGCTCTCGGTCATACAGGCAGGTCCGGCCGGGGCCGACCGCGCCCCCGACCGGCGATCGGTCCACTCCCTACGCGTTTCGCCCTCGGTAACTCCCACGGCATACCGAGAGTGTCTGGGGGAGGCGCGCTGGCGCCACCCGTGGATCCTGCCCCGCGCACCCAGTGACCTACATCCTCGAAGGACTGCAGTCGTTAGTCACCACCGGTTGGAGGCCGGCAGCGATCGGCGAAGCCCTCCTAGCGATCGTCGCCGTCGCTGTCATCAGCTTTTCCCTATGCCTGCCGCCATGCGCGGACGGATCAACCGAGGCTGATACGTGAACATCATCCGTACAACCTCGAGCCGGCAGAGGGCAGCGTCGTCGGCGTCAGGACGGTTCACTCCGCGGCATTGCCTGCGGAGGACTTCCATCGTCGATAGATGGGCATCTCATTTTCCAGGTATTCAGTCACCACCGCCGCCTCGATCGAGCACACATGGTGCACGAGCCCGTAGGGGGGATGGCTCGGGCGGCCCATCACTGCGGGGTGCGACGCAGTGATGGGTTCGAGTCGTCCCGACGCCGTGAACTCGCCAAACTGGCCAGCGTGGTCGTCCCGGGGCTGCGCCGTGTGCAACGCGTAACGGTCGTCGCGCTCGACCTCGCGCCGCTCGGGGCTGGTGTCGCGGAACGGGACGCAGAGCAGCCCCGCCGCGATCCAGGGAGAGACCGGGTGCACACGCGGTCCGCCGTCCAGCCGGAGCGTTCCCTGGTACACGATCCGACCCTCCATCCGTGCCCGGGCGAAGGCGGCCAGATCCGGTCCGTCGTTCTCGAACCAGGCCCGGTCGCCACGAACACGCAGCCTAGGGTGAGCGTCGGCCAGCCGTCGTTCCCGGCGTGGGGGATTCACACCGGCAGCGCTCCTCGTAGTATTCGCTCCGGTTCGCGACGAACATTCCCGTCCGCCGTCTGGCGCAGCTGTGTAAGGTGCTGGCCGCAGGCGCTCCTCCGTCGCGTTGAGATCGCGGCAGCGCTGGGTACGATCTCTAGCGATGGCAGAACGCGCTGTAGGCGAGCCGATCCGTTTCGACGCAGCGGTGTCGGCGATCGACAGGTGGACGATCGTGCGTCTGCCCGAGCAGGCCAGCAAGCATCTGCCGTCACGCGGACAGGTGGCGGTGACCGGCACAATCAACGGTCACGCCTTCCAGACCGTCGTCGAGCCGGATGGAACGTTCGGGCACTGGATTAAGGTCGAAGCGAAGCTGCAGAAGGCAGCGGCGCTCAAGACCGGGGACAAGGCGACCGTCGAAATCGCGCCTCGGAGGGAGTGGCCGGAACCACCAGTCCCCGCCGACTTGCAGGCGGCGCTCGCCGTGGCGCCATCGAATGTCGAGGAACTCTGGAGACAGATCACCCCGATGGCACGTTGGGAGTGGGTTCGCTGGGTCAACGAGACGAAGAACCCTGACACCCGCAAGCGACGCGTGGAGGTCACGATTTCGAAGATGAGCAGTGGCAAGCGGCGACCGTGCTGCTTCAACCTGGCGGCATGCACCGATCCAGATTTGGCGAAGAACGGAAGACTGGTCGGAGGCGACTAGCTGGTCACCCGTGACGGCGGAATCAGGGGAGCATCGGAGGCAAGCGCGCACGAGCCCCTCAGTCGGTCTCGATCCCAGAGTGCGAGCGAGACTGTGGCTTCAACTCAGGTAGCGGACGTCCGGTACTCGTGGGCGGGCGGCCTGTCCCACGCGCCTCCCTTGGCAGACTGGCAGTGGGTCCGCTCGAAGCATCATGTAGTACTGGAACCATGCCAGGAGCGAGCGAACGGACACGACAAGTCAAGATCGTCAATGCCAACTGGGCTCCAGGAGCGGAGGGACATGACGGACGATTCGAGGTTATGTTCATCACCGAAGACGACGAGCGGCATGTCGTCACGCCGAGTCCGGCCGCAGTCAGCGCTCTGGTGGCTTTGACACAGGCGCCCACCATCCTGATGTGGGATCCCGACGGTCCGATCCTGATCGCCGCCAACGTGGTCGGGAAGATGCCCTGGACCGAGCGCTTCGAGCGTCCCCAGGGGTAAAGGCCTGGGTGACGCCGATCGCCGAACACGCAAGAGCGTGTCCCAGAGCTCCAACGCTCGTATGACTCCAAACGAGGCTGGTTGGAGGCGTGCCCGAGTACTTCTTCTTGCCAGGCCGGCGTGTACTGGTTGGGGTTATCGCCCGTGTCGGTGAAGGGTATAACCCAGCGCGGACAGGGCGGGGACGAGCGCCGCCGGCACGAGGTTGAGGGGCACGCCCGCGATCCGGGGAAGGTGCCCACGCTCGTCCTCCACCCCGGTGCCGGGAAGAGCCAGGGCGAAGAAGAAGGGAATCCACGCGGCCACGGGCAGCACGGTGGCCGTCGTGACTGCTGCGTCGATCTGGGATGGTTGGCTGGGTCGCCACAGCAACCACAGGGTCCACAGCTGCAACCCGGCGATGGTCCCCCAACCGGCGGCGCTGTGAAAGCGTGCGTGGGCGGGCCAGGCCGGGTTGAACATGTGGGTTCGGTTGATGTCGGCGCGACCGGTGCCGACGATGGTCCCGACGGCCGCCCCACTAAGAATTAGACGGCTAATTCTCATTCCTGACTCCCTCCTGGCCCGGCGAAACGGGGCGCGGCAGGGCCGACGCCGCTCGCCGCCCCGGCCGCGCTCCACCATGGCGGGCACAAAGGCGGCGGTCAAGTGTGCCAGCCCGATCACGTTGGTGTAGAGCACCTGGCGGGTACGCGACCAGGCCGCCCGGTCGAACAGCACCTGATCGCTCAGCCCAGCGTTGTTGACCAGCACGTCGACCGGCCCGACCTGCGCCTGGATCTCGGCGACGACTCGCTCCACTGCCTGCTCGTTGGAGAGATCGACCGGCATGACCTCCACCCGCATCCGCGTTGACGGCCACCAGCTCGTCGCGAAGCTGGTGCATGCGATCGGCTCGTCGGGCCAGCAGCACCAACACCGCGACCCGCCGCCCCAGCTGAGCCGCGAGCTCCCGGCCGATCCCCGAGGAGGCGCCCGTGACGACCTTGGCGCCATCTAACAGACCACCGTCAACCGTCGGCATACGACCGAATTCTGCCACCCTCCTGGCGGTCTCGTCTTCTCCATCGGGTGGCCGCCCCAAGCCGGAGACCCCGCGCTCCCCAGCGTGAACCAGTCGGTGCAGGCCATATCCGCCTGCCAAGGAGTGCCCCCGAACGTGCCTAGGCCCCGGCCCGGCGCAGGGTCGCTCGAACGCCGGCTTGGCTGCAGACTATGGCGCGACTGCAACGCCCGACGGAGGCTGGTCAAAAGGTCCAGGTCGACTCGGAGGCCTTCGCAGCAGATGTGGGGCTGTTCTTCTGTGCGGGCTGACCGGCCTGACAAGACCACTCCTCGGGCCGATCGACCACGGGCTCCTGTTGTCCCTTGGGGACCGCCTTTTAGTCAACGGTTTGGGCGAGATCGCCTGTGGAGAATGAGGAGTCGTGGCTGGTCTCAGTTCGGCCGGTTCTCGTGAAGCGATGACGAGCTCAGCGCGGGTTGGAGTGCACCTGGTCAGTACTGGTGCGTGGACGGATCGGGGGCTACGGCGCGGCGACGGTTGGGAATCGGACGGTTATCTTCAGTCCGCCGGTGGGGAGAGCGTGTGCTTCGAGGTGGCCGCTGTGGGCAGTTACGACCGAGGCGACGATGGATAGTCCGAGCCCGACGCCGTGGCCGTTGGTTACTCGTTGATCGAGGCGGGTGAAGGGTTCGAACAGGGATGCCACCTTCGTCGCGGGAATCAGCGGTCCAGTGTTGCTGACCGAAAGGTAGGGTTCGCCGTGGTCGATGCGGGTGTCGACTTGTATCGTCCCGCCGCTGATGTTGTAGCGGACGGCGTTGTCGACCAGGTTGGCGGCCAGGCGCTCCATCAGCACCCGGTCGCCGAGGGTGGGAGCAGCTGAGAGGTCGGCTTGGATGGTGATGTTGGCGGCTGTGGCGGCGGTGGTGGTCTGGTCGATGGCGTCTTGGGCGGCTGCTTCGAGGTCCAGCGGTTCGCGGGTGGTCAGGCCGCGGTCGGATCGGGCCAAGGTCAGGAGACCGTCGATGATCGCTTCTGATTGGTCCAGCGCTTGGCGGACCCGGCCGACGAGCGTCTCGAGCTGTTCGGTGGTGCGGGTGGGTTTGGCCATGGCCACGTCGATCAGGGTGCGCATGGAGGTGAGCGGGGTTCGTAGTTCGTGTGAGGCGTTGGCCACGAATCGGCGCTGGCTGGCGAAGGCCAGATCAAGGCGGTCGAGCATGTCGTCGAAGGTGTCAGCGAGTTCCTTGAGCTCGTCGTGGGGTCCTTCGAGGCGGATGCGTTCATCGAGTTGTTCTTGCGAGGCGCGCCGGGCCGCCCCGGTGACTTTGTGGAGCGGGAGCAGGATCCGCCTTCCGATCGCCCATCCCAACATGCCGGTCACCAGGGTGGCGACACCGAGACCGACCAGGGACCACAGGAGCAGTTGGCGAAGGTCGTATGTTCGCTGGTTGGCCGCCCCCAGTTGGGCCGCTGCGGCGAAGAGCTTTTGGCATTGGGCCGCCAGGGCGCCGGTGAGGGTGCCGTTGTGCTGCGCGGTCTTGCAGTCCGGGAGGCCAGGCGGCGGGATTTTGGTTTGGGTGGTGGGCGCGGCTGAGCTGAGGCTGTGGTCGACGAGCGTGTAGGTGGCGGCCACAAACGCCCCGCCGGTGACCAGGAACAGCCCGGCGCAGGCCAGCGCGATGCGGGCCCGCACGCTGCGGCGGGCGAGGATTTTGCGTCGGAGTGCGCTGGGTGACATGTCTAGGGGATGCGGTATCCACCGCCGAACACCGTCTCGACCACGGGGGGATCTCCGAGCTTTCTCCGTAGGCGGAGCACGGTGACCGCGACGGTGTTGGTGAAGGGGTCGGCGTGTTCGTCCCAGACCTGTTCGAGAAGCTGCTCGGCGCTGACCGCTGCGCCGTCGGCCGACACCAGCACTTCGAGCACCCCGAGCTCCTTGCGGGCCAGGGGCACGGGGTGGCCGGCCCGGGTGACAGAGCGGCGGACCCGATCGACGATCAGATCACCTCGGGTCAGCACCGGCGGTGTGGACGGGCTGCGGCGGGCCAGAGCGCGCGCCCGGGCGACCAGCTCAACAAAGTCAAACGGTTTCGCAAGATAGTCGTCGGCCCCCAGGTTCAGACCCTCCACCCGGTCCTCGACCTGTCCGGCGGCGGTAAGCATCAGGATCCGGGTGGTGCATGACGAGTCGACGATCTGCTGGCAGAGCTCGTCCCCGTGCAGGCCGGGCAGGTCGCGGTCAAGAATGACCACGTCATAGGTGTTCACCACCGCCTTCTGCAGACCGCTGGGGCCGTCGTAAGCCAGGTCGACAGCCATCCCTTGGTCGCGCAGCCCTTCGGCCACCGCGTCGGCGACGATCGAGTTGTCCTCCACGACCAGGACCCGCATCGCCTCCATGGTGGCGCACCCCGGATAACACTGCCATAACACCCCGTGGCCTGAGCAGCGATTCTCTGAGCCCCCCGCCCCGGACGACGGGTGTTATCCCAGTGTTATCGCGCCTTCCGTACCGTGCCCTCTATAAACCAACCACCCACCCGGCTCCATCGGGGAGTCGACTGAAAAGGAGGGCGTCCGTGTCCCGTAATCGTGTCGTGGCGGCCGCGGTGGTAGCGGCTGCGGCTCTTGGCGTTCCGGGCTCCGCGCTGGCCATCGGTTCAGCCGGGCAGGGGTCCAAATCGACGACCGCACCGGCGGCGACGACCTCAGCGTCCAAGACTCCGGGTTTGTCAGATCTGTCCGCCCTGGCTTCTTCCGCCGGCATCACCGAGAGCCAGCTCGATGCCGGGCTGATGGCCGCCAAGCAGGCCGGCGGAAATAGCACATCGGCTGTCGCCGGGTTCGCGGTGGGCCGCGGGCGTCTCGGCCGCCACGGCGCGGCGGATCGTCTCGTCGGTGTTCGGCGCGCACGTCGACCAGAGCCTTACCGGCCCGTCAGCCGTGGCTGCCCTGGCAGCCCAACTGGGCGTATCAACTGCTGCCGCCCACAGCGCCCTGGAGCAGCTCGGCACCCTGAGCCGTACCCAGGGCGTGGACCCGGCCAGCGCCGCCTTTGCCGCCATCGCTCACCGTCTGGGTGTAAGCCCGACGGGGTTGACGGCGGCGCTGCCGCTGGTTAAGCAGGCAGAGCGTGCGACGGCGGGATGAGCGGCCGCGCGCTCGCCAAGGTCTCGCTAACTTCCGCTTCGCCACCATCGCCATGGGCGGGGTCCTCGCCGACCAACTCGGTATCGCCACCGTTTACTGCTTCGGTGGCAGCCTGCTCATCGTGGCAGTACTAGTCGGCGTCCTCGCCGTCGGTTCGCCAAGACCCCGGCGCACAGAATGAGATCCTCAACGTCGGAACGCGCGCGCTCGCTGTATTCAGGCCGGGAAGACCCGATGTGGCCTTTACCTCGAACCGGCATCGGGCCGCTGGCTGTGCGCGGCGGCCGCACTGGGAGCACCGAAGAGATCCCGGGGCTCGGATAGCCCTATGCCAGCGCCCCAACCGCTCCAGGTTTTCTTCCTCCTCGTCCAGCTCGGCCAGGGTGAGCTTGCCCTTTTTCACCCCGCCGGCTCGCTCGGCCTCGTACTTGTCGCAGTCAACCAGGAACTCCCGCCGCTCCGATTCGCGTTCGTTGCGACGCGTCGTTCTCTATCGCAGGAAGCCGGTCGAGGATCGGTGGTCACAGCTGATCCAGGCCAGCGAGACGGCAGCTCCATTTTGGCCGCGAACCCGGCGATTTGGGCGACTCGGAACCCGGAAACGCGGCCCGCGGCGTTACGCCGGAGGGCCGTCGATTCGACTCCAGCCTTGACCTGGCGGATGACCAGGAGCGCGCTTTGCCGTTCCATCAACGACCGTGGGGGTTCAGTGATCCGCGAGCGACGTCTGTACTGCCGTTGCTCGTGACAGCGACAACGTGACAAACGCCATCAAACCGCGTATCCCTTAACCCGAACCTGACCGTTCGCCACATCAACCGTTCCCGTTGCCCAAACCTGCAGTAGGTTCACCCATGCTAGTTCGATGTGGTTGGTCAGCAGTGTCACGTTCTCGCGGAGCTGACACACCGAAGATCCTTCTTCGCGAACCGCGATGCCATCCGCCGCGAGTGCGATCTTTTTTCCTTCCTCTGTCGTGATCGCGGCGTGGATGTGGAGTTGGGCCCGTCCATCGGCACGGAAGTAGAGATAGTCCACGCCGCTGATCGTTCCCTTCAGCTTTGGCCCGATAAGGGGCCCTTCTAGATAGAAATCGATGCGTGCCCCCTCGGGTGGTGGCGACACCTGGCCTGAGAACAAGGCGTCTGCCGATGCCCCATAGTCGACGATCCGCGTGACCTGCGGAGAGTATTCATAGACGAACTTTCCCGGCATCTGTGATTCTGGATTGCCGAGATGGGGTGTCTCGATGCTCGTCTGGGACGCACCAAGGAAACGCATGCTTGCTCCTCTCGCGACACCGGCGCATAACGGCCTGCGACATCGTGGCACATCCGTCGGGTGATGGTTTTTTCAATTTTTCCGAGTCCCGCAGAGTGGCACCTGCAGCACTCCCTCTGAGGGAGACCGGTCGTCCGCGGGGACCTTGATGATTTCAGACCGTCGGCTGCGCGACGGCAGGACTCGCCCGGGCCCGGGCGCGATGCACCGGCTTGTGGCCATGGTTACGGAGTTGCTCGTGGGGCTGTCGGTCGGGACTTTCGTGGGGGCAGGTCGGCGGACGCGCTCTGCTGAGCCGAGACGGGTTGGACGTCCGGATCTGGATAAAAGCTCGAGCGATCACCGGCGTCCCATGCCGCCCGAAGGCCGGGAGTGCTCAGATCCCAGTCGGGCCGAATGTCACGTGTTGCCTGGCGGAGGTCGCGGCGGAGGTCGTCGATGGATGGCCTGCCCCAGAACCAGTACCCGTTGTAGAGGCTGTGGACGACGAGTCCGGGTTTGAGGATTACGGTGTGGGGGATCATCGGGTCGTGATATGGGTCGGTGTACTCCTGGATATCAAGGTCCTTTTGCACCTTTCGGCCGGCGTCGGAAAGGAACGTCCACTGGGCGCCGACTGAGGCGCGGAACTCCCGGGTCTCGATGATGTTGTCGGTCGAGATGGTGACGAGTCGGGTGTAGGCGACAGAGATCTTGGGGTAGAAGGCCACCAGCTCGAGATGTTGCTGGTGGTCCTTCGGGCAGAAATGGCCGCGGGCGATTACGAGGATCATGGGGTCGGCCCCCTGGAGGTCGCTCAATCGCCGCCGGGTCTTGGTGTGGTCGGTTAGCTCGTAGTCGGGGAAGACGCGGCCCGGCGCTATGTCGGCTCGCATGTCATTGCTCCTCATTCGTATCTTTTGGCCGGCAGGCGGCGCTCAGCTTGGACACCGATCTCACGGTCGCGCTTCCCATCCCGCGTCGCGCCCGTGAGAGTCCCTGGTCGATTCATGGCCCAAGCGAACGAATCCTTCGGACGTTCGATCGAACCGGGCGCGGACTGGCGGACGGCGGGCGCCCGGTCGTTTCCGGGGGCGACAGCAGGATGTCGCGCTTTCAGTTTGGCAAAGCAGTCCGGAGGCCCCGACGTGAGCTGATCCCGAGTTTGGTGAAGACCTTCCGCAGGTGCCACTCGACAGTGCGGTTGCTGATAAACAGCTCGGCGCCAATCTCTTGGTTCGTGCGTCCGTCCCGGGCGAGTCGTGCGATGTGCTCCTCCTGAGGGGTGAGCTCGTCACGGGTGTCGTCTCGGCGCTTGCGCACTTTCTCGCCGGTGGCCAACAGTTCGCGCCGCGCCCGCTGGGCGAATCCGTCTGCGCCCATCTTGGCAAACTTGTCATGCGCCAGGCGTAGCTGTTGGCGGGCATCGACCCGCCGGTTCTGTCGGCGGAGCCACTCGCCGTAGGTCAGGCGCGCCCGAGCCAGGTGCGCCGACATTCGAGACTGGCCGAGCCAGTCGATCGCTTGTCGATGCAGGTCGTCGGCCGCTTCGCCCGGTTCCACCAGCGCGTTCGAAAGCGCGACAGTCCCCTTCGCCCACTCGGTTCCGGACGGGCTGGCCCGTTCGGCGAGGCGATCCGCGGCGTCACGGGCGACCGCCTGCTGGCCGCACCTCGACGCGGCTTCTACCAACTCATACAGGGCCCACGATGAGGTCACGACCTCGTCCGCGGCGGCCGCTTTTTCCGCAGCCTCGAGGGCCAACCGGTATTGGCCAAGGCCGTTGTAGAGGACCGCGGTCGGCGTACTCGGTAACCGTAATTGCGCATCCCTCGCCCCGCGCTGCGGCGCCGCGCGTCATCACCTGGGCCAGGTTCAAGGTAACGGCAGCTTGACCCCGCCAGGCCGCCAGCCGGAGCGAAACATACGGCAGGGTCTCGGCTCGAACTCCAAAATCGAGGGCTTCGGCTTCGTTCACCAGACCAGACGCTCGTGAGAACTCGCCCGCCAGGATGTGAAATCCTGCCAGGTAGTCGAGAGCGTAAGGAAGCAACACCAGCCTGCCCGTCGACCGGGCCAGATCGGCCTGACTGGCGGCGAGCTCGAACCAGGCGTCGTCGTCCCACAAGTCCATCGCGGCCAGGTTGTAGGCGACGCACAACCAATCGAGCTGGGGGCCTTCCGATCGATACAAGCGCAGAGCGTTGGCTAACATCGGGGCCGCCGCGGCGTAACCCTCGGTCATACGGGTGGCTAGGCCGAGCAGAAGCTCCTGTCTGGCTGGCAGTGGATCGGGGCCGAGGGGGGCCGAGCGGGCCGCCGTAGCAAGGTCAGCTGCCGTGATGTCGCTGGTCAGGCGGGCTCCGTAAACCGCGGCAACCAGCGCCTCGAGGTAGGTTTCTCGGGCTAGCTCTGCGTCGAGATTCTCAAGCCGTTGCGCGGCGTGCAGAAGCAGGGCGGGAGCGTCACTGCCGCGGCGAAGGTCAAAAACAATCTGGGCGCGCATGCGTTCTATCTGGGCGCGGCCGAGTTCGTCGAGCGGGCCGGCGTCTGCGGTCGCCAATAGCGATTGCGCAGCCGGGAAGTCTCCAGCTTGGAACTTCGCCCCGGCGGCGGCGAGCGCACGCGAAGCCCGCGCGCCGGGGTCAGGGCTGAGCATCGCCGCCCACTCCAAGAAGGCGGCGGCCGCGGCGATACCGCCGCGGCGCTCGGCCCCGTTGGCCCGATGGAGTAACTCGCCGGCCACCTCCTCGTCCGGACCATTGGCGGCGTGCGCTCGATGCCATGCCCGCCGATCGGGATCGGCGTCGGGATCGATGGCGCCGGCTAGGGCGCCGTGAGCGGCCCGTCGATCTGGCGTCGACGCAGCACGGTAAACGGCTGACCTCACCAGTGGATGGCGAAATCGCACTGCGGCGCCGATCTCCAGCAACTGGTCTTCCTCAGCGGGCTGCGCCGCCCACTGTTCGATACCGAGGGACTGAGCGGCCCGCCAGAGGAGGGCGGCGTCCCCAACAGGATCGGCGGCGGCCAGGAGCATAAGGTGCTGGGTAGTTTCGGGCAAAGCGCGCAACGCGTCCCAGATAGTGGTCCTCGATCTGAGCTGACAGGTCCGCCGCCTTCGGAGGCCCAAAGCCACCGGCCAGCAGCTCTGCAGTGATGCCCCTCGATAGCTCCAGCAGGGCCAGCGGGTTACCCCGCGTTTCCCCGATGATCCGGTCGCGCACGAGCTGATCGCGTGGGCCAGGGATGATGGTCGCCAGCAGGGCGCGGGCATCTTCTTCGTTCAGCCCTGTGAGGTGCAATTCGGGCAGGCCCACCAGATCGCGCTGGCCGCTCGGTTCGCGCACCCCGAAGACCATCCCGACCGACTCGGCCAGCAGGCGTCGTGCGACAAATCCCAGCACCTGACTCGTGGCCCCGTCGAGCCACTGGGCGTCGTCCACGAAGCATACGAGCGGCTGCTTTGCGGCGAGCGCCGATAGCAAGCTCAGAGTCCCCAGTCCCACCAAGAAGGGGTCGGGTGCATCCCCGAACGAGAGGCCGAGTGCCACCCGCAGCGCATCCCGCTGGGGTCCGGGAAGTACTGGTAGCTGGCCTCTCATCGTCGCGCACAACTGATGTAACCCCGCGAAGGGCAACTCCATCTCAGCGTCCACGCCTGCGAGTTGGACGATTCTGAACCCCGAAGCCTGCGCGGCGGCGTAACGCAGAAGAGCGGTCTTTCCGACACCAGCCTCGCCACGAATAACCAGGACAGCGCTGTGCCCCCCTCGCACCTGTTCTAGTAGCCCATCCAGCATCTGGCACTCGCTGGTCCGGCCCCGGAACTCGGACTGGCGCTGAGCGGCCATTCGCCCCGGAGCCTAGACGACCACGGATTCGACCCTCCTCCCGGGAGTCCGAAGAATCCGTACCAGGCGGAACTCTGGCCAGCGCGCCGGCGCAGCGCAGAGCCGACCAGGGACAACTACAGGTGCGACGAGCCGTCTGAGAGGGCCACCGGGATGTCAAACACGAAATCCAACGCCGAACTCCGGTTGCGGCGCTCTGTAGCGACCTTCCCGTGGTTCTATTCCCATGATCGAAAGGTGCGTACGCTCATGTATTCAATATGAACCCCTGAAGGCGGTGGCCGGAACGGGCAAGGCGTCACCGGCATCGAATCGTCGTCGGGGCTAGGGATGGGGCGGGCCGAGGTAGGGGAGCTGGGCCAGCAGGTCGTCGTGGGGCTTGAGGCCGGTCGGCGGGATCTTGCCGTTCGAAAGCCAGGCGAAGCGCATGCTGTAGACGTCATCGGTGAGGACGCGTCCGTTGGGATAGGTGGCGGGCTGGGAGCGGTCGTAGTGCAGGATGTCGGGCAGCACTTGCATGGCCGCGGCCTTGGCGGCTTCCGGCGTGTATCCACCGTTTTCGAGGATCTTGGACCACGGCCCCAAATAGTTGGCTACGTCGTCGACGGGCTGGCGGGAGTTGTAGAGGTTTTTCTCACCGTCGGGGTTGATGAACGGGTTGATGGTCGGGTTCCCGCCTCGGTCCATTTGCTCGAGTACGCCGTCGCGGCGCCGGCTGATCGAGGCCCACACGCCGATCACCTGGTCGTCGCCCAGCATGTCGTTGGGCACCTCGAGCGCTATGGAGTCCACGCTGTTGCCGGCGAAGTCGTCGTGCCCGGTCCACTCAAAGCCGTGCAGGGCGCCTTCCACGTCGGCGAAGAACGGGTCGCTGCGTAGCCCCGCGGACAGCCGGACCGCCCCGGCCGGGCGCAAATGGCGAAGGAACCGGTGGTGGTGCGGGGAAGTCTGGACGGGCTGGGAAATGGCGTCGAAGCTAACGGGGATGGCCTCGAAGAGGACGTCACCGGAGGGCTCGGGCTGGCGCGCTTGGCTGCCGGTGGCATACCAGGCCGTCCCGGTCTGGCGACCGTTCTCAAGCTCGGAGAAGGTGAAGCTGAACGCGACGTCGGCGAGCGAGTCGCCGTTGGTGTCGATGTTGATGCGGTAAACCGCCCCGGGGTAAAACTCCGGGCCGGTCGTGGGCGCGGGTATGGGGGGCGGGGCGCTGGTCGGGTTGGAGTCGATGATCAAGACGGTCTGGTCAGGATCGTCGGGTGACGTGAATACGAACAGGTCGGTGAGGTCCAGGCGTCTGTCGTCGCCCGGGAACTTCAGTTTGTCGGCGCTGAAATGGTTAGACATGGGTCGCTCCTTGGGTGGTTTGGTCGTGTCGATTCAGGCTGAATGTGACGGCTACCGGACCGCCACGTGGTCCGGTCGCCCTGGTCGGTATGACAACTGCGGCGTGGGCTAGATGCCGAGATGGCCTGGCCCACCCGCATCTGGATGGGGCGGTTGGCTTCAGACCTTGAGGAAGTCCAGCAGCGCCGTGTTCACCTGGTCGGCGTGGGTCCAGGCGATGGCGTGCGGGCCGCCCTCGATGGTCACCAACTGGACATCCTTGATCAGGCCGGGCAACCGCTCGCCGGTCTTGGGGTAGGGCAGGACCCGGTCGTCATCGCCTTGGATGACCAGCATCGCCACGTCGATGTCGGGCAGGTCGGCTCGAAAGTCGGTCTCCCACGTCGGAACGCACGCCACCGCCGCGAAGGCCGAGGCGGCCGTGGCGAGGTTCCAGCTGGCCTGGTAGGCCTGGTCGCTAACCAGCGTTCCGGCGAACTTGTCGATGTTGTAGAAGTTGTCCAAGAACCCCTTCATCCACGCGGGTGCATCGTGCCTGGCGGCCTGCATGAACCCGTCGAACAAGCTGGCCGGCAGGCCCTCTGGGTTGTCGGGCGTCTGCAGCAAGAAGGGCGGGATCGGCGATACCAGTACCCCGCTGGTGACCCGCCCCGACCCGAACCGTCCCAGGTAGCGCGTCACCTCACCGGTTCCCATCGAGTGACCGACCAGGGTGACGTCGCCCAGGTCCAGGGTTTCCAGCAGAATGCGGAGGTCGTTGGCCAGGGTGTCGTAGTCGTAGCCGATCGTGGGCTGGCTGGACTTGCCAAACCCGCGCCGGTCGTAGGTGATCACCCGGTAACCGTTCTCCAACAGCACCGGCACCTGCTTGTCCCAAGCACGGCCGCTGAGCGGGTAGCCATGAATCAGGACCACCGGCCGTCCCAAGCCGTGCTCTTCATAGTGAATCTCGATGTCGGCGCGGTTTTCCTGGCCGACAGTAACCATGGGCATGCGGGCTCCTTTCGAGTTCCCGGCATACGGCGTCAGATTTGTACTCCGGCGCCCTGTGCCGTCTTGGGTAGGTTCGTATTGACTTCATGGTCCCGCTTTTCGCAAGCCGTCGCGCCCGTGGAACACCCTGGTCCTTGCTCCCAAAACGTTCCACTGAGGAGCCCTCAAACCGAGGTGGACCGGCTGCGGGGCCAATCAGAGGCTCAGGCTGGCACGTCGCTTTGTTGAAGCTCCGTCGCTAGCTCGACCGTCCGCAACCGAACTCCGACCGGGGGCTACCGCGGTTGGACCAGGGCCATGAACGGGCCCTCCGCGCCATCGGCGTGATCGCGGCGTTGGTGGAAGACCTCCGCCGACCGCTACTCACCGCAAACCAGGCCCGACCGGCTGGTTCACAGGAGCCGTCTACAGCAAGACCATCGCAACCTGGCCGGCTACTGCTTCGGCCGGGGCCAACAGCATGCCGTCGTGTCAGCTGGCAATGCGCTCCTGCTCGGCGAGTAGTCCGCGGACCCTGGGTATGACCTGGGTGCCATAGAGCTCGATGTTGCGCAGCAGCTGGGCGTGAGGTAGCCGGCCTGAGCTGTACTTCAGATCGAACCGGTCGATCCCGAGCTTGGCAACGGTGGCAGCAATCTTAGCTGCGACCGTGTCGGGCGACCCGACATAGAGCGAGCCGTACGGCGATGCTTCCTGGTCGAATTGGGCCCTAGTCATCGGCGGCCATCCTCGCTCTGCGCCGATGCGGTCGCGGCCCTCCTTGAAATAGGGCCACAGCGCCTCGCGGGCCTGCTCGTCGGTCTCGGCAACATACCCCGGCGAGTGGATGCCGATGGGCTGAGCTTGATGACCGAACTCCGCCAAGGCGCGACGGTACAGGTCGATAAACGGGGCGAAGCGGGCCGGGTCGCCGCCGATTATGGCCAGCATCAACGGCAACGAATAGCTGGCGGCTCGGATCACTGACTGGGGGCTTCCGCCCACTCCGACCCAGACCTTGAGCGACCCCGCTTCGGTGGTCGGGAAGACCCGTTGCCCGCGCAAGGGGGATCGGGTCGCTCCAGTCCAGTTGACCTCGCCCTCTTTCATCAGTTCGACAAACAGGTTGAGCTTTTCGTCGAACAGTTCGTCGTAGCGCTCAAGGTCGAAGCCGAACAGCGGGAAGGACTCGGTAAAACTGCCCCGACCGAGGATCACCTCGGCCCGGCCTCCCGAGGCGGCGTCGACGGTGGCGAAGCGCTCGTAGACCCGCACCGGGTCATCCGAGCTCAGCACCGTCACCGCGGAGCCAAGATGGATGTGCCGAGTGCGAGAGGCGATCGCCGCCAGCACCGTCTCAGGGCTAGAGACCGAGAAGTCAGGGCGGTGGTGCTCGCCGACGCCGAAGAAGTCGACACCGGCCTCGTCGGCAAGAATCCCCTCGGCGATCACGTCGCGGATGCCCTGCGCGTGGGACACCAGCACGCCGCGGTCGTCCTCGGTCACGTCACCGAAGGTGTCCATACCGAGCTCCACGATGTGATCCACCTGGCCTCCCCTCATCTCGACCGATCTAGTTGCAAGCGCAACCACACCGCATGAGAACGTCTTTGAGCTTGGGGCTATTCCTTAGGCGCGGGATCGGGAGATGGCGATGTTGTCCGCCTGGTGACGAGAAATCTCACCGGGCCTGCGGCCTGGATGAAAGGATCGATCCAGGAGATCTCTCCCCAGACACCTGCCAGCCGTCACGTTCGTAATCCCGACCTCACCCTCACACCCCTGCGCAGAGCGCAGGATTCAGCACGAGAAGGACACGCATGCCAATCATCGTCGTAGCCCGCCTCCGGCTGAGGGACCCCTCCCTCCTCGATGAGTTCTTCACCCACGCCGCCGCCGTTCTCGAGCAGGCGCAGAAAACTGACGGCAACTTGGGTGCCGACGCCCTGGCCGAAGCCCAGGACGTGTGGTGGGACGTCACAGCCTGGCAAGGGCGGGCGCCAATCGAAACCTTTATGAACACCGAGCCCCACCTCAGCACGCGAGGACTGGCGGACCATCTCTGCCAGGAGGCCACTTTCGTCGAGTGGGAACAGGACAGTGCCGAGCTCCCGGACTGGCAGACCAGTTGGCGTCGCCTGGTGGCCGACGGTCGATCGGCCCCGCTCGCCCATGCGTCCGACGCCAACGAGACCCGAGCCTTCCCCGCTCCCGTCGAACCGCCCGCCGGCGTCGCCTGACCAGCCGTGCTGGTCAAACCGACCACTTCCGGGATATGAGATTGGGCGCACGTCCCAGGGTGGCAGGGGAAGGAGAATGGCAATGACCGCCGTCGTTGAGCGTTACCGGGTGAGGTCAAATATGACGACAGATCGACAGGCTCAGCAAGATGTCAGACGGCGCTGGGGTACGATTCGACCGACGTTCGGGTTCCAAGAGCTGCGGCCCGCGCTGGTCAGCCGCACCCAGATCCTTCTGGCCACCAAGGCGGCGGTGGCCGCCGGGATTGCCTGGGCCGTGGCGCTGGTGGTTGATCCGCACAGTCGACCGTACTTCGCGCCGCTGGCCGTGATCCTGATCGTCCAACCCACCGTGTACGACTCCCTCTCCCGGGCGTTCCAGCGGGTGGTCGGGGTGGTGGTAGGGGTGGCCGCGGCCCTGGCGGTCAGCCACTTCGTCAGCCTGAGCGGCTGGAGCATCGCCATCATCGTCTTCGTGGGCCTCCTCGTCGGTTGGAGCGTCCGTCTCGGCCCGCAGGGCGTGGTGCAGATCCCCGTCAGCGCCCTGCTCGTTTTCGCGGTGGGCAGCGCCACTCCGGGCTATGGGGGCAGACGGGTGCTGGACACGCTGATCGGTTCCGGCATCGCCGTCCTGGCTGTGCTCGCCAGTCCCCCGGCGCCAGCTCCCGAACGGGTGGTCGCGAACGCCCACGCACCGCTGTGTCGGTGTGGCGAGATTCTGGTGGAAATCGGGTCGGGCATCAGCTCGGCGTGGACCCTCGAACAGGCCGAAGGCTGGCGGAGCCAGGCGGTCGGAGTCGTTGAGGCCACCGCCAAGGCCAGGCGGGACCACCAGGGCGATCAGCTTACGGCCCGCTGGAACGCCCGGGCCCGTGGACAACGCGCCGTGCTCGAACGGGCGGACCAGGCGCTGAGCGTCTGCGAACAGACCGCCATCCAGTCCCGGTCCATCGCCCGGGCGCTGGTGGACGGAGCGGCACATGCTCATCCGATGCCGGCCGTCGGCACCATGCTGGTGTCCACGGCTTCTGCAGTTGAGGCCTACGCGGCATGGGTCGGCTCTCCTGACGAGCCCGCCGATCGACACCGAGTTTCCGAAGCCGTCCGCATCGCCGACGAGTCGTTCCGGCAGGCCGTGGGCCGGGCCCAACGGCGATGGGGAGACGACCCCGCGCCATGGCTTACCTTCGGGACAATCCTGGCCATGAGCCAGCGGATCCTGGCCGAGGTCAGCACCCCGCTCGAGCCGAGCGGCGAAGCGGCTTGAGGGCCGAGCGGTTCGATGGCTCGCACCGGATCCAGCCGAAACTTTTGGCGAGCGGGAAGTGCGGTTGGATGGGATCAGGGGAGCGGTGCGGGAGCCGTATTCGGTGTTGGGGCGGACGAGCTCGGTTCGCCTGGGCGCACTACTGCTGGGGTTTCGGTCGGGGCCTTCTGAGTTGTGCCTATCGATCGACGGAGTTCGAGCTCGGGGATGAGCCATGAGGCGAGAAAAGCGATGAAGGCGATCGGCGCGGCGATGATGAATACGGTCTGGATCGATTCGGCGTAGGCGGCGGCGAGACCGTGATGGACCGCGGCGGGGAGCTTGTCCAAGATCGCCGGCGTGACGGTCGAACTGGACAGGCCGGCTGGCAGTTTGGCGGTGCCCAGATGTCGGACGAGGTTCCCGACGAGGACGTTGGCAAAGATGGCACCGAAGATCGCCGCCCCGAAGGATCCGCCGATGGAGCGAAAGAACGTAGCCCCGGAGGTGGCGACGCCGAGCTCGGAATAGGGGACGGCGTTTTGTACGATCAGTACCAGGACTTGCATCACCGCGCCAAGTCCCATCCCGAGCACCAGCAAGTAGAGGGCCGCCAACGGCCAGGTGGTTTCGATCCCCAGCTGCGAGAGCATCAGCAGCCCGACGGTGATGAGCGCGGTCCCGGCGATGGGGAATATCCGGTACCGGCCGGTCCGGCTGATGACCTGGCCCGAGCCGATGGAGACGGTGAGCATCCCGACGATGAGCGGCAGCAGTTCCAAGCCGGAAACCGTCGGCGACTCGCCCCGCACCACCTGGAAGAAGACAGGCAAGTAGGTGATGGCACCGAACATGGCGAAACCGACGACGAAGCCCACGATGCTGGTGACGGAGAACGCCCGGATCTTGAACAGGTGCAACGGCAGGACCGGTTCCACGGCGCGCCGCTCGACCAGGGCGAATACCCCCACGAGTAGCGCGCCGGCGACGCCGAGAGCGATGATCGGCGCCGAACCCCATCGGTAGGTCGTGCCGCCCAGACTGGTGAACAGCACCAGGCAGGAGGTAGCCAGCACCAGCACGGCCGTGCCGAGGTAGTCGATGACGTGGGGGACTCGGCGCAGGTGGCCCGGGACTTGGATCGCCACCACGACCAGGGCGACCACCCCGATGGGGAGGTTGATGTAGAAGATCCAGCGCCAGGACAGCTGCTCGACGAAGACACCTCCGAGCAGCGGCCCGATCACGCTGGCCAGCCCGAATACCGCACCGAACAAGCCCTGATAGCGGCCGCGTTCACGGGGCGGGACGACGTCGCCCACGATCGCCTGGGCGCCCACTATCAGCCCGCCGCCGCCAAGCCCCTGGATGGCCCGGAAGGCGATCAACTCGATCATCGTTTGGCTGAGCCCGGACAGGATGGAGCCGACCAGGAAGATGAGGATGGCGGCCTGAAAGAACACCTTTCGTCCGTACTGGTCGCCGAGCTTTCCCCACAGCGGCGTTGAGACCGTCGCCGCGAGCAGGTAGGCCACCACGATCCAGGACAGGTGCGAGGCGTCGTGCAGATCGGCGACGATGGTGGGAAGGGCTGTCGACACGATGGTCTGGTCCAGGGCAGCCAGGAACATCCCCAACAGCAGGGCGCTGATTACGATCAGGATTCGACGGTGGGTCAGAACTGGAATCGCCGCCTCACCGGTCGCTTCGGGGGCCGAAGCGCTCATTGCCTATTTCCCGCCTTCCCCTGTTGGTGGCGGGCGCCTTGTCACCGCGGCCTCCTTGCGATGAGGCCGCCGAGGCGCCGCGACCACGAACAACTCTTCATCGACAAGACCGCCAGCGAGGGTGTCGATAGCCGCGCCCGTGAGCGCATCGAGCGAATCCACACCGCCGTTCGCGGTCCAATACAGGGCCGCGACCCGCGCGGCAGCAAACACCGTCGCCGTGATCAGGGCTGGGTAAGGATCACACGCGGGATCCTTACCCAGGCGCCTGGACAAAGCGTCGACGATGCCTCCCTCGAGCTCAGCAACGTGCGCGGCGTATGCGCCGCGTAGGTCAGGATCTTCTCGCACTGCGCAGTAGCGGCGAAACCATGCCTCCCGGCCCTCTCCGAGGTCATCGAGCTCGCCGGCGATAGCACTGGTGTATTCGACCAGCACCGCTCGCAACGCTTCTAGGGGCGACTCGAGCGAAGGTCGGCACATCAGACTCAGCTGCATGAGCGCCACCCGCTCGGGGTCAGCCCCGATCACCGCCGACTCCTTCGAGGGAAAGTAGTTGAAGAACGTCCTGGCCGCCACGTCGGCAGCGTCGGTGATGTCCTCGATCGTGACGTTAGCGAAGCCCCGTTCGGCTACCAGCTGCAACGCCGCATTGCGCAGCGCCTGGCGCGTCGCCTGCTTCTTGCGGTCCCGTCGACCAACCCCTCCCACCAGACGCCCCGTAGCTGGCACGGCTTCAGGGGCCCCGGTCGGGCGGGACATCGGGATCGCCATTGTGCGGTCACCGTAACATTGCAGAGCGTGCTGTTGCTACATCAGCCAATTCACCGACCAGCGCCGGTTGGTGCTGCGACGTCCGGGGTGGATCAGGTGCGCGTTAAGGCCTGTTGTTGGGCGCTGAGCTGGTGGTCCCGTACCCAACCCTGTGCGGCCATCTGGACGGCGTCCCACGGCGAGCCGAGCGGTGGGGTGTACGACAGGTCCAGGTCGTTGAGGGCGTTGACGGTCATTTCGTGGTAGATGGCAGTGGCGTAGATGTCGACTCGTTTGGCGATCTCGGTACCCAGCCGGCCCACCAGCTGGGCGCCCAGCAGACGGCCGGTGCTGGTATCGCCAGTAAGACGGATGGTGATGGGATGGGCGGTCGGGTAGTAGGCCTTGTGATCATCGGGACTGCTCTGGCTGGTCGCCGGGGTGAACCCGGCCGGGACCGCTTCGTGCTCGCGCACCCCAGTACGGGCGGCGACCAAGTCGAACACCTTGACCACCTGGGTGCCCAGGCTGCCGGCGAAGCGGGCCTGGCCGCCCACGGCGTTCTCGCCGGCCACCCGCCCTTGCTTGTGGGCGGTAGTGCCCAGAGGCAGGTAGGTGAGGCCCAAGAGCCGGTGATGGGTCACCACGCAATCCCCCGCCGCGAAGATGTCGGGCAGGCCGGTGCGCATGTACTCGTCGACGGCGATGGCGCCCCGCACCCCGGTCTGGGCGCCGGCCTCGACAAGCAGGTCGGTGTCGGGCCGCACCCCGACTGAGACCACGACCAGGTCTACCTGGCGCCGATAGGGCTGCCCAGCGCGGGTGGTGCCGTCCACTTGGAGACGGCCCGCCGCGCCGGTGGGTGCCCGGCGCACCTGGGTAACGGTCGCCGAGGTGGTGACGTCCACGCCGTGCGCAGCCAGTTCCGCCCCCACCAACTTGCCCAGTTCGGGGTCCACAGTGGGCAGCACCTCAGGCAGCATCTCTACCTGGCAGACGTGCACGCCCCGCAGGGTGAGGGCGTCGGCCATCTCCAAACCCACATAGCCGGCCCCGACGATCACCGCGGTAGCGGGCTGGCGGTCTTCCAAGCCGCGCTGCAGGCCGAAGGTGTCGCCCATGGAGTGCAGCAGGTGCACCCCGTCGGCAGGGCCCAAGGCGTCAGGTCCAGCCAGCCCGTCGATGGGGGGCCGGACGGGTACGGCGCCGGTGCCCACCACCAGACGATCGTAAGTCATCACCTCTTCGCAGCCGCCGGGGTTGCGCAGCCGCAGCCGGTGGCCGGCCACGTCTATGCCCGTCACGAGGCTGTCCAGGCGCAGACGCATCCCGGTGGCTTCCAGATCGGCGTAGCTGCGGTGAGCGAGGTTGCGCCAGTGGGCCACCTCCCCCGAGATGTAGTAGGGGATGCCGCAGATGGAGAAGTTTGGGTAGGCGTCGGCCACCACCACCGTCACCTCAACTCCGGGGTCGAGTTCCCGGGCTCGAAGGGCGGCCGAGATGCCTGCGTCGGATCCGCCGATGGCAACAACGTGCATGGGCCTGCTCACCTCTCCGTGGGGGGTAGCGACGATCCCGACCGCTCGGCGAGGTCGGGACTGAGGGCAGCGCTAGGTTCGGCCGAGCCGTTCGTGGGCGGGTCGCCCCGCTCGGGTGGGAGGGTGTGGGGCACCACCACGGTGGCCGCCTGCGCCGGGGTGACGTCGGGATACAAGAGCCGAATCAGTCCCACCGCCAGCACCCCTCCGACCACCTGGGCGGCCACGAAGGTGGGCGCCGACGAGGGGGCGATACCGGCAAAAGTATTGGAGAACATGCGGCCCACCGTGATGGCCGGGTTGGCGAAACCGGTGGAGCTGGTGAACCAGTAGGCGGCGCCGATATACGCGCCCACGGCGCCGGCGGCCAGGTGGGCGCGACCGGAGCGGGCCAAGGCGAAGATGATCAGCATCAAGCCCGCGGTGGCCACGATCTCGGAGAGGAAGTGCGGTCCGCTGGCCCGGTGCTTGGTGGAAAAGCTCACCGCGGCCAACCCGAACATGGCGTTAGCCAGGATGGCCCCGCTGATGCACCCCGCCACCTGGGCGGGCAGGTACGCCACAGCGCGCCGCCAGGAGAGGCCACCAAAGGCTGCGTCCACGAAGGACACGACCGGGTTGAAATGGGCACCCGAGACCGATCCGAACATCAAGATGAGGGCGAACAGCCCCGCGGCGGTGGCCGCCGCGTTCTCGAACAGCTCCACACCGGTCTGGCCCGGCGACAGGCGCTGGGCGGCGATACCGGAGCCAATCACCACGGCGGCTAGAAGCGCGCTGCCCAGATACTCGGCCAGCAGCCGCCGCCACAGCGCCGTCCCGGCCACCGTCTCCTTGCCTAGCAGCAGGAGCGACCCTGGCCGCCCATCGTCACCGTAACCGGTTCAGGCGCGCGCGCCTCGGTCGAACATCCCAACCCGGTCTGCGCCGGGGCGTCCGCCAACACGGTATAGACCTCCCACGGGGCGCCGTCGGGATCGTCCACCCAGGCCTTGTCCTGCACGGCGTAACAGCAGGTCGTGGACTCGTGCACCTCGGGATCGAGCCCCTCCCCCACCAGACGAGCGGTCGAGGCCCGGACCTGGTCGGGGGTCTCTACCTCGACCCCGAGGTGGTTCAAGGCGCCGACAACCCCGCGGCCCCGGCCCTCGGGATGCTCAATCAACACCAGCTTCAAGGGGGGGTCCGCCACCGCGAAATTGGCGTAACCCGGCTGACGCTTGGCGGGCGCCACCCCAAACAACTTGGAGTAGAACTCCACCGCCACGTCAAGGTCGGCCACGTTCAGGGCCAGCTGTACCCGGGACACCACAACCTCCTGCTAACATCAACACCCGTCGATACGTTGATGATGGTCGATCCAATCACAGTTGTCAATAGGAGGCTGGCAGGATGGTGACACAGAGCCCGGTAGCCGAGGTGATCGAAACGACGCCATGCTGCCCCTCGGTCCTGACGGCCCCACTCGATCTCGCCGACGCCCAACAACTCGCCCAGGCCTTCGCCGCCCTGGGCGACCCGGTGCGCCTACAGATCCTCTCCATGCTGGCCGCCGCTGTCGAGGGCGAGATCTGTGTGTGCAGCTTCATCGAACCCATCGGCAAAACCCAGGGCACCATCTCCCACCACCTCAAAATCCTGGGCGATGCCGGCCTCGTACACGGGGACCGACGCGGCAAATGGGTCTGGTACTCCCTCGACCACGACCGCCTCGCCGCCGTCCGAAACGCCATCAGCGCCTAGACATCCCATCGTGCCCGCGTCCGCGGGATTTATGGGGCCGAGTCGGCTTTGATGTCGTGCCTGAGAGCTGGCTCGACCCGCCAAGATCGAACGATGCGGTCTCGATCACACCACGGATCCCGCCCACTTCTTTCCGACTCTTGACGACGCCCTGGCCGCCCCCAGGACCTGGTCGGGAACCGACTGGGCCACCTCGTCTCCCGGCACCCCGGCCTGAAACTCTGCGACGGTCGGAACGGTTGATCGTGATTCGGCGAGCAAAAGCTCACCGAATCACGTACGTCGGCTCGCCAAGCCACGACGCAGGCCTATAGCCTACAAACCGGCCTCTCCGCCAAGTCCCGCTTTCCTCCAGCCGAGAGTGCCGGACGAGTCAGTATGTGCTGCAGCAGGTCACCGGCAGGGCCCTTGAAACCCGACCGTGGTATGAGGGAAACAGCTCATGAAGCGGAGAGGATCTTGCCCTTTTCGGCCTCGAACTCAGCGTCGGACAGAACTCCTCGATCTTTCAGATCAGCCAGTTTAGCCAACTGGTCTGCCGTCCCCGACGTTCCGGCAACATCTTGCACGTATCCTCGGAACTCCTGCTCTTGACGGTCGGCTCGCTGCACTTCACGTTCGTGCATTCCCTTGCCCCGGGCGATCAAATAGATCAGCACGCCGAGGAAGGGAACAATGATTACGAAAATTACCCATAACGCCTTGGCGAACCCTCCGATGTCGTGGCTGCGGAAGATATCCGCGAAGACGGTAATCAGGATCCAGATCCAGATGAAGAACAGAAAAAACCAGAGCATGGTCCAGAAAATGCCTAGTAGCGGGTAGTCATACGCCAGCATGGCGGTCCTCCATTGTGACTTGGTGTTCTCTTGCTGTGCCCCGACACGCCAGTTAGCAACTGAGGCTATAACTGCGGCTATAGCTGCGGCTATAGCTGCGTTCGCACTCCAGGATATCGGACAGGTCAAGAAGGTAGCAGATGCGCAAGTTAGGCGCCACTTATGTCGCGACCTCGAAGTCGGTGGGCAGCCCGGCCACAAGCGCGAAGTCACCGGCCGGGCGAACCCACAAGAAGCCCTCAAGTCGCAAAAGCAGCAACACTTTCGACCAGGCCGAAACCGGGAGGAGGCAACCGCGCTTGCGCTCGCTATGAGACGACCTGTCCGCCGGGTGTGCCGGGACCGTGGGCGGTCCTGGGAGTGCCCACCGGTGCGAGCCCGACACGGGAGCCTTCCGCGACCAGGAGGGCAGTGCCGACTGGGCCGACCGGGCCGACTGGGCCGACCTCTGGTCGAAAACGCCTCGGACCCGGCCTGCAGCGCTACAGTTCCCCTGACATTGGAGCCAGCTCGGCCGGTTGCTGTCTTCTCCGAATATGGTTGGATACGGCGGTCGAAATGAGGGCAACGCTGATGAGATCGCAGAAGGTTCCAAGTACCAACGGGCGACGCCGTCGGACGGGACGGTCCGGCGCCGGAGCATGCAGGCGCCTCATCGACGAGGAACTTAAAGGGAATCTCGTGAGCCGTCACCCAGCGATCCCGGCGTATCCGTTCGGCCAGGTTGCGCTGGTTTCGTCGGGCCGCAACCCCGGCGGGGATTCCCTCTCACCGGGACGCCGGTAGTGGCCGGCTCGGCCGCTCGGCAGACTCTGGCGCCGTCGCTGCGAAAGATGTTGATACCGCTGGCTCTGGCCCAGTTCATCTGCAGTTTCGCCGGCTCGAACATGAACGTCATGATCAATGACATCAAAGACGACCTGCACACCACGGTGCAGGGGGTGCAGGTTTGTATCACGCTGTTCCTGCTGGTGATGGCCGCCCTGATGATCCCCTGCGGCAAACTCACCGACCGGCTGGGCCGCAAACGTTGTTTCCTGTGGGGCCTGTCCATCTATGGAGTAGGGGCCGTGCTGAGCGCGGCAGCACCAGGACTCGGCGTCCTCATTCTGGGCAACTCCATCCTCGAAGGCGTGGGGACGGCTCTGCTGATCCCGCCGGTGTACATCCTGACCACCATGCTCTTCACGGACATGAAGTCCCGGGCCTGGGCCTTCGGGATCATCAGCGGCATGGGCGGTGTAGGTGCCGCCACCGGACCACTCATCGGCGGCGCCATCACCACCGCCATTACGTGGCGGGCGGCGTTCGTCTTCCAGGCCATCATCATTGTGATCATCATCATCTTGGGGCGCAGCGTCACGGACCCGGTCCCGGCGGACCCGACCCGGCCCTTCGACACCGTCGGGGCGGTCCTGTCCGCTCTCGGTCTCATCGTCCTGGTGGGCGGGATCATGGCCGCGGACACCAACCTGGGGCTCATGGCCCTGCTGCTGGTCGTGGGGGCACTCATTCTGGCCGGGTTCTTCGTCTGGATCCGCAGCCGGGAACGGGCCGGGAAAGAGGCGCTCCTGTCTACCGCGCTGTTCCACAATCGCACCTCGAACCTGGCCCTGGTCACCCAGAACGTGCAGTGGCTGATGCTGATGGGAACGTCGTTTGTGGTATCTGCCTACCTCCAGGTGGTGCGCCACTACAACGCCGTCCAGACCGGGGTTATCTTCACCGCCGCGACCGTGGGCATCCTGTTGTCATCGCTGGCGGCCGGCCGGCTGGCCAAGCAGTTCCATCAGCGAACGCTGATCCTGGCCGGATTCGTGACCACCATCGCCGGCGTCATCGTCCTGCTGGTAATGGTGAAGGGCCATCCCGGGCCGTGGTACTTCGCGCCCGGGTTGTTCTTGATCGGGTTTGGCCTCGGAATCATGCTCACCCCCTCGGTGAACCTGGTGCAGTCCGCCTTTCCGGAGAACCTGCAAGGAGAAATCTCCGGGCTGTCGCGCAGCGTGTCCAACCTGGGATCGTCGCTGGGCACCGCCATCGCCGGCACCATCCTGGTCGCCGGTTTGAGCGATCCGAAACGGGCGTACGGCGCTGCCATGATCGTCGTGGCCTTCATCGGCCTGATTGGTCTCGGCGCCACTATCCGACTGCCACGAACCGAGGCCACGCCCGCCGTCCCCTGACCCGGCATGGACCGGGAAGGGCCGAGCTGCAAGTTTAGGTCCGAGCCGGCACAGATGCCGAGCCGGCACAGATGCCGAGCCAGCAGAGATGTAGCCAGTCGGTTCGCCGTGAGCGAACCGTTCTGGCCCCCGACAGGTCGCCTGACGTCGAGCTCCGCCTCTGCAGTTGAACGTCGAGCAGGAGTCGAGTTGCGGATCGGCCGGGGGGGTCCTTCAGCGTGCCTTGCAGACTTTGTTAGGTGGCCCTAATCTAGGGCACCCGAGGTGAGCCAGCCTGGCAGTCGTCCATCAGGGGAGGACCGTGAGAGAAGGCCTGATTCAGTGACCAGGGCGTTGCTACTCGCCAAGACACCAGCGCCCCGTGCCGACACCGATGCGAGCTGACCTGCTCGTCTGGTGTCGCCGGCGATCCACAACCTTGGGTGGCGCGGATCATCGTGGCGGGCCGGGCGGGCGGAGACGGCTGAGCTGGGCGGCCGCCATTGCGGTGCCGACCATGGCGGCGTTTTTGCTGACTGCGTGCGGCGGCAGCGATACGGCCAACGCCATCACTCTTTACAACGGCCAACACCCCCAACTCACCCAGGCGATCGTCAGCGCCTTCGAGAAGCAGACCGGGATCCACGTCAAGGTGCGCACGGACGACGGCATCGTGCTGGCCGATCAGATCCTGCAGGAAGGGTCCCACTCGCCCGCGGACGTGTATCTGACCGAGAACTCGCCCGAGCTGATGATGCTGACCCAGCACCACTTGTTGGCGCAGCTGCCCGGCTCGATCACCGACGAGATCCCTCGCAGCTATGACTCGCCAACCGGCAACTGGGTTGGAGTCGCCCTGCGAGTCTCCGCCCTGGCGTACGACCCGTCACACGTGTCGGCGTCGCAACTTCCCGCCAGCGTCATGGATCTGGCCGAGCCTCAGTGGAAGGGCAAAGTGGCGATCGCCCCCACCGACTCGGACTTCGTGCCTCTGGTGGGCGCGGTGATTGCCACGTACGGCACGGCGTCCACCGAGAGGTGGCTGGCGGGTCTGAAGCGCAACTCCGCCCTGTACCCAGACGACGAGGGCGTGGTCGCCGCAGTGGACCGCGGCCAGGCGGCCGTGGGAATCATCAATCAGTACTACTGGTATCGGCTTCGCCTCGAACAGGGCCCGTCCCAGACTCACGCCAAGTTGTATTACTTCGCCAACCACGACGTCGGCGGAATCGAGAACATCTCGGGCGCAGCGGTACTCGCCTCCTCACACCACCAGGCCAACGCGGACGAGTTCGTGACCTTCCTGGTCTCCCCCACGGCCCAGCGCATCCTGGCCAGCGGCGACGACTACGAGTACCCGGCTCGCCCCGGGATCGCGCCCAACCCCGCCTTGCCGCCCCTCTCAAAAGTCAACCCGGCGGTCATCAACGTGGTCAGTCTCGGCAACGACCTGCCAGCCGCCAACCTGCTCCAGCAGGCCGGATTGACCTGACCATGGAGGCGTACGTGACCCCAGCGCGCGGGCGCGCAGGCGACTCGCGTCGCCGGGGTTTGGTGAGCCTCCGAGAGCACCTGAGCGGTCGGCGCCGCCACTTCCCCTGGCTCCTCGCCTCGGTCAGCACCCTCGTCGTCGTCGTTCTTCTCTCCCCACTGGGGTTGATCATCGCCCAGTCTGCTCAGGCCGGTTGGAGCCAGGTGTGGGTCGTGCTCGACCGTCCCTTCGTGGCCACCCTGTTGTGGAACACGGTCCGCTTGGCGCTGGCGGTCACCGGGCTCTCGGCGATCATCGGTACGGGCGCGGCCTGGCTCACCGAGCGCACCGACCTGCCCGGGCGGCGGATCTGGGCGGTCCTGTTGATCGTTCCCATCGTCATCCCCGACTTTGTGCTGGCCTGGACGTGGTCGTCGATCTTCCCCGCCGTGCACGGCTACGGCGGGGCGGTCCTGGTGATGACCCTGCACCTCTACCCGCTCGTCTACCTGCCTGTGGCTGCCGCGTTCCGGACCGCCGATCCGGGCCAAGAGGAGGCCGCCCGGGGCCTGGGGCTGTCGCGGCTGGGCCGTGTGGATGCGCATCAGCGTCCGGCAGGCCCGGGCCACCCTTCTCGGCGGGTGTTTGCTCGTATGCCTGTCCTTGCTCGCCTATTACGGCGCGTTCGAAGACCTTCGTTACCAGACCTTCACCACCGCCATCTTCGGGGAGCTGCGAACCCAGTTCGCCCCCGCGGCGGCCTCGTCACTCTCGCTCGTGCTCGTGGCCCTGTCCCTGTTCGTCCTGGGCGGTGAAGCGCTTTTCGCCGAGCGCGGCCGCGTGCAACGTACGGGCGCCATGGCCCAGCGGGCCCAAGCTCCCATTCATTTGGGCCGAACCCGGCCCGTAGCCACCCTGGGCGTCGCATCTTTGGTGGCGTTCGCGCTCGGGTTTCCCGTCGCCATCGTGGCCTACTGGATGGTGACGGGAGGCTCGTCGGGTCTCCCCGCGGCGGTGTCGCTGAGCGCCGCAACCGGCTACACCGCCCTGTACAGCCTCTTCGGGGCGCTGGTGGTGACCGTGCTGGCTCTGCCGGTGTCGGTGCTCGCCATCCGCTACCAGCGGCGCTGGACCACCACGCTGGAACGCTCCACCTTCATCGTTCAGGCCATCCCGGGGGTCGTGATCGCGCTCGCCCTGGTATACGTAGCGAGTCGCTACATCAGCTTCCTCTACCAGAGCCCGGAGATGCTGGTCGGCGCCTACGTCCTGATGTTCTTTCCGCTCGCCCTGGTGGCGATGTCGTCTTCGGTCGCCAGAGCGGCGCCACGACTCGAAGAGATGGGCCAATCACTCGGGAAAGGACCCCTGGCGGTGCGCCTCACCGTCACGTTGCCGCTGCTGGCGCCCGGGCTGGCTGCGGCCTTCTGCTTCGTCTTCCTCTCGGCAGCCACGGAATTGACCGCCACATTGCTGCTAGTTCCCACCGGTGTGCAGACCTTGTCCACCCAGTTCTGGGCCTACGCCGAGGAGGGCGTCTCCTTTGGCGCCGCGGCCCCATACGCTGCCGCCATGATCGCCATGTCGGTCATTCCTGCGTACCTCCTCGGAAGGTGGTTCGACAGGCGGTTCGTAAGCGAGCCCGGCCAGCGATCCACCTTGGAAGCGCTGACGTGAGCAAGGTGGACTGCCAGGCCATCACCAAGGGCTTCGGTCACTCCTGCGTCCTCGATGGCCTCGACCTCGAGGTCCCCGACGGAATGGTCGTGACGCTCTTGGGCGAGTCGGGGAGCGGCAAGACCACGTTGTTGCGCCTGATCGCCGGCTTCGACCGGCCCGACGCGGGGACGATCATCCTCGACGGCGAGGTCGTCGACTCGCCCCGCCGGTTCGTGCCCCCCCACAAGCGGCGTATCGGTTTCGTGGCCCAAGAAGGCAACCTGTTCCCTCACCTGACTGTCGCTAAGAACATCGCCTTCGGGCTCTCCCGGGCCGAGCGAGCCACCGGGCGGGTCGAACAGCTCCTCGACCTGGTCGGGCTGGGAGGTCTGGGCAGGCGCTACCCGCACCAGCTCTCGGGCGGCCAGCAACAGCGGGTCGCGCTGGCCCGGGCCCTCGCCCCCCACCCGCGGCTCGTGCTGCTCGACGAACCCTTCTCGTCCCTTGACGCCAGCCTGCGATCGTCGCTGCGATACGACGTCATGCGCATCCTGCGCGACCAGGATGCGACAACCATCTTTGTCACCCACGACCAATCCGAAGCCCTCTCGGTCGCCGATCTGGTCGGGATTATCAGGAGCGGCCGGATCGGTCAGTTCGCCAGTCCCCAGGCCCTTTACGACCATCCTGCTGACATGGGTATCGCCCAGTTCCTTGGCGACGCCAACGTCGTCACCGGGGTCGCGTCCAAAGGCGTCGTGCGTACGGTGTTCGGTGACCTGAACCTGGCCAACGGAAATCGAACACTGACTGGGCCCACGATGGTGCTTGTCCGGCCGGAGCAGATTGCCTTGCGCCCCTTGACCGGCAGTCAGTTCCAACCCGGCCAAACGACCGGACAGGTCGTGCACCGGGAGTACTACGGGCACGACTGTGTGGTCCTGGTCGCTACCACCGAACACCAACAATTGCGCGTGCGTTGCCCCGGTCGAGCCCTGGTAGACGTCGGCGACACGGTTGCCGTCTCCGCGGCCGGGGATGTCGTCGCTTGGCCAGCCGACTCAGGTGAATCCGAAGTGGGCATCTCGTGATCCGCGGCATGCGGTCCAAGCTGTCCCGACTGGTCGTGGCCACCGCGGCCATCGCCGGCCTGGCCGCCTGCGGCAGCGCCCGGCTAGGTCCGCCTTCATCTTCGGTCGGGGCCAGCATGGACCGGACGGTTCCGGCCGCCATCGAAGACCTGCCTCTGCTCGACCGCGAAGGACACCACACCTCACTGGCTGCCTATCGCGGCAAAGTCCTGGTGATCGCGGATTTCCTCACATCCTGCCAAGAGGAATGCCCGATCACCACCGGTGCCCTCGAGGATATGCAGCGCGACACCGAACAGGCCGGGCTCGGCTCTTCCGTCGTGTTCACCGAGATCAGTGTTGATCCCGGCCGTGACAGCCCGTCGCGACTCGCCGCCTACATCAAGCTCACCGGGGTCGGTCTCGATCTACTCACGGGCAGTCCCGCGTCCCTCGCCGCCCTATGGCACTACTTCGGCATCTACTACCAGAAGGTTCCCGAAGACAACCCTCCAGGCCTTGATTGGGAAACCGGCCAGCCGTATACCTACGACGTGGACCACTCCGACGGGTTCCTCATCATCGATGGCACCGGACACGAACGGTTCCTGACCGCCGGCATGCCTGACCTCCACGGCCAGCTCGCGCCCAACCTCACCCGGCTTCTTGACAGCAGCGGCCGGCAGAACCTCACCAACCCGGGCGGCGACTCCTGGACCGTGGCCGATGGCCTCTCCGCGCTCAGCTGGGTCGTCGGCCGGACCATTCCAGCCCAGTCAAAACCCTGAGCTGATGAGGATGGACTAGGCGGGCGGGCCATCGGACCTCAATGCAGGTTGGCGAGGGCCTCGTTGAGCTGAAGGACGTTGATGTAGCTGCTGCCGAGGAAGCCCAGCTCGGCGTCGTGGGTCTGGTTGTTGATGAGCGATCGCAGGACGGACGGCGCGATACCTCTGGCCTTGGAGACCATGGGAATCTGCGCCACGGCGTCGGGCTGGGTGATGTCCGGATCGTAACCACTGCCCGAGGTGGTAACCAGGTCGGGGGTGGGCTTGACGCCCATCGAACGCCAGAAGGCCACCAGCTGCTGGGTGTTGCTGAGCAGAGTTTTGGACCGCGGCCCCAGGTTGGTCCCCCCCGACTGACCGCTGACGCCGTTGTTGTCCAGCGGGTTGTCACCTCCGGCGCTCGGCGTGCAGTTCTTTTGGTTGGCGGTGCAGACGACCGCAGCGTAGGGGCCGAAGTCGTCGGGCCGCCCGTGGAACCACATAGGGCTGGTCCAATTTTGCCCGATGAGGGAGGACCCGTTGGCCGTGATCGATCCGTTCGCCTGGTGGCCAAAGAAGAGCTGCGCCACCCCGGTGCCCGCCAGGGCGTAAACGAACCCGAAGAATCCCAGGCAGAACAGGGCGAAAATGACGGACCGGCGGAGGTACGTGAGCATCAACAAGCCTCCATCAGTAGGCGCCGATTGCGACGATGAGCAGGTCGATGAGCTTGATGAAAATGAACGGGACGATGATGCCGCCCACGCCGTAGATGTAGACGTTGCGCCGGAGGATGCTCGCCGAGGTGGCCGGCCGGAACCGGACGCCTCGCAGGGCCAACGGGATCAGGGCCACGATGACCAGGGCATTGAAGATCACGGCCGAGAGCACGGCGCTCTGGGGGGTGTGCAGCTTCAAGATGTTGAGGGTCTGCAGTTGCGGGTAGGTGGCCGCAAAGAGGGCCGGGATGATGGCGAAGTACTTGGCGACGTCGTTGGTGATCGAGAACGTGGTGAGCGATCCCCGGGTGATCAGCAGCTGTTTGCCGATCTCGACAACGTCGATGAGCTTCGTCGGGTCGGAGTCCAGGTCGACCATGTTGCCGGCCTCCTTGGCGGCGGTAGTGCCGGTGTTCATGGCCACGCCCACATCGGCCTGGGCCAGGGCGGGGGCGTCGTTGGTGCCGTCGCCGGTCATGGCGATGAGCTTGCCGCCCTCCTGCTCGGTCCGGATGAGGTCCATCTTCGCTTCCGGCGTGGCCTCAGCCAAGTAGTCGTCGACTCCCGCTTCCTGCGCAATAGCCGCGGCGGTAAGGGGGTTGTCGCCAGTGATCATCACCCCGCCGCCATGTACGACCCCAGGTAGCGCCAGGTGATTCCCAGAGCGACGACCAGGGTAACGAGCGTCCAGGTCAGGCCCATTTAAAACCACTCCGGCTTGAACATGGCAATTCCCAAGTAGATGAACACCACGATGGAGATCGCCAACAGCAGGGCATCGGTGGCGCTCATACGCGATCGAGCGCCCAGATCAGGCCCAGCATGGCTACCGCAAACGCGATTATGCCCAGCACCACCAGAAAGTCAGCCATGCCGTTCAGCATGCGCTCGGCCGTCTAAACAAGATCTCAATAGCCGAGCTCCGGCTCTTAATTTTTTCTTCATCGATAGCTCTGGCAGTCGGGCGGGACAAGGCCGCGGGGGGTCGTGTCTTAAGCCGAGCGTGGCGGTGACCGGCCCCGGCTTCGGGGGAGCGGCCCCGATGGCGGTGCGATCCCCGTGGACATGGTCACTGCGGGTGTGATGCAACCGGTCTGGGTGGTGGCCCGGAGGCGTCCCGTACACTGGTAAAGCCCGCCGCCTGCTCAGCGAGGCCGACATCACCGAACACCACGAACTCAGAGACGCCCCAGCCGATCGCTTTACGAGCGTCGTCATCAACACCTTGGTCCCGACCCGCAGCTTCGTGCTCACGCGGCCGCCCGCTGCCAGCAACGAGCCGAAGCGCTGATCGGATGGCGCAGGTTCTGGTCGTGGACGACGACCCCGCTCTCCGGCGGGCCCTCCGCGTGGCTCTCGCCGCGGTCGGACACCAGGTCGCCACGGCGGCCACCGGTGAAGAGGGTCTCGCCCGGGCAGCCGGGTCCTCTCCAGAGGTGATCGTGTTGGACCTCGGACTGCCCGACATCGACGGGATGGAGGTGTGCCGGCGCATCCGTGGTTGGAGCGGCGTCCCCATCATCGTCCTGTCCGCCACGCACGCCGAGGACCGGAAGGTGGCCGCCCTCGATGGAGGAGCCGACGACTACGTCACCAAGCCATTCAGCATGGCCGAGCTAGAAGCGCGCATCCGTACCGCCCTGCGACACCGCCAAGCCCACCTGGGCGAGAAATCCTCCGGGACGATCACAGTGGGCCCGCTCGAGCTCGACCTCAACCGTCGGGTCGCCTCCGTCGACGATATGGCCGTCGAGCTCACCTCCAAGGAGTTCGACGTACTGGCCTTCTTGGGCGCCAACGCCCGCAAGGTGTGCACCCATCAGATGATCCTGGCGGCCGTCTGGGGCGCCGGCTACTCACGCGAAGCCCAATATCTGCACGCCTACATACACAGGCTTCGCCAAAAGCTGGGTGACCTGGCCAGCGTATCCATCAAGACCGCGCCAGGAATCGGCTATGTCCTCTCTGACGCCGGCGCTGAATCCTCGTGGCGCCGAGAGGACAAAAAGAACGGAGATCGCCGACCCGGCTTCACGCACCGCGACTGACGACCGCTCTAGAACTGCGCCTTGAGCTCGCCGATCTCTTGTACTCGCTCTTGCAGCTGAGCGTAGGCGGGATGCTCGCGGACCCGACCCACGGCCCAGCGCAACACCTCGGCGCGGCTGTTGCCCATCCCGGCATTGATCAACGTGTCGACCGTTGCCAGGTCCTCTGTTCCGAGCCGGGTCATGACCGGGGTCAGCTCTTCGAAATCACCGTTCGGCGTGGCCCCGCGGCCTCGCCGGCCCCTGACCTTCAGGATGGGGCCGTGCGACCGGCCGGCTCCAGGCTCGGTCTCGGGTCGGAACTCGATCCAGCGGACGAATCCGGGCAGCTCGTCACGCAGCCTCCTGATGGCTTCACCGTGGTCCTGCTTGAAGACCTGCACGATCTCCTCGTCGGCATCCTGGCCCTCTGGTCGAGCAGCCCGGTCGATGAAGACCCGAACGGCCGTCTCGCCAGGCTCGACCGAGGGATCGTCGCCGTAGCCCAGCACCTGAACGCTCGCGATCGCGCCCGCCGGGAACGCCGATCTGACGTGTCCTTCGATTCCCTCGGTTGCTGACGCCTCCACGTTCCTCCTCCCCGTACCCGGCCGTTTCCGTCACCCGGTCTGCGTGGCCCGTTTGCCCCGGTATCTCTTACCCCGGGATCTGTTGCTCGGCACTCTTACGTTACATATGTAAGAACTGTAACACCGGACTCCGAGCCTTGCTTGACTTTCGCCGGTCAGATCACCCAGCTGGTGGAGGCGAGTTCCGCGCCTGGCTCCGCCGGCCTTTCCCCGCTTCCCGCCTTGATCCGCAGCGCCGCTCGGATCGAAGCCGATCTCACCCGATGGGTCGGCCAGCTGAGAGAGCAGGGCACGGAGTGGACGACGATTGCCGACGCCCTGGAAATGAGCGTCGGAGCGGCGCGACAACGATTCGAGACAAAACCACCGGCCTGCAAAGAGGGGTGCGGCGACTAGCGCTCGTCGCGCGTCACCATGTCGAGGGCGGCCAAGAACGTGTTCGCCCAATGGTGGACGTCATAGTCGAGCACCCGCCGGCGCAGGGCGCGCATGCGACGGGCCGCCTCGCCGGCCGAAACCCGGGCGGCCTGCAGGATTTTGGTTTTGAGGCCGTCGATGTCGTACGGGTTACACAAGAAGGCCAGGCGCAGCTCGTCGGCGGCCCCGGTGAACTCCGAGAGCACGAGCGCCCCGCTCAGGTCGAAGTGGCAAGCCACGTACTCCTTGGCCACCAGGTTCATGCCGTCACGGAGAGGGGTCACCAGCATCACATCGGCGGCCAGGTACAGCGCCGCCATTTCCTCTTTGGGGAACGACTGGTGCAGATATCGAATGGCGGTCCTGCCAACAGACGAATGATCGCCGTTGATGCGCCCGACGATGCCTTCCACCTCATCGCGGAGGCGCTGGTATTCCTCGACGCGCTCCCGACTGGGACTGGCCACCTGAATCATGATGGCGTAGGCGGGGTCCAGCTCCCCTTCGTCGAGCAACTCGCCATAGGCACGGAGGCGGTGCACGATGCCCTTGGTGTAGTCGAGGCGGTCGACGCCGAGCAGCACCACCTCGGGGTCGCCCAGCTCTCGGCGCAGTTGCCGGGCCCGGGCCTGCACATCCTCGCGGCGAGCTAGCGCTTCCAGGGCGGCAGCGTCGATAGAGATCGGGAAAGAGGCCGCCCGTAGGCGCCTGTTGGTGCCGTCTTGCTCGTTCCAGGCGGGCGGGTCGATCACAGATCCATGGGTGGTTACGCGGGTCAACCGGCGACAAGCCCGGAGGAAGTTGGCGGCGTCGTCACCGCGCTGAAAACCGAGTAGATCGGCACCTAGGAGGCCCTCTACCACCTGCCGGCGCCACGGGAGCCGGGAGTAAATCTCGTAGCCGGGAAACGGAATGTGGTTGAAGAAGCCGATTCTCAAATCGGGCCGTTGGGCTCGAAGCAGCGCTGGCACCAACTGCAGCTGGTAGTCCTGCACCCACACAACCGCTTCGTTCCCTGCTTCGGCGGCGACGGCCTCTGCAAAGCGCCGGTTGACCTCACGATAGGTCTCCCACCATGGTCGGTGGAACTGAGGAGCAGCGGCGAGGTCGTGATAGAGAGGCCAGAGCGTGGCGTTGGAGAAACCCTCGTAGTAGTCACTCACTTCTTCAGCACTCAAGGCCACCGGCACGAGTCGCATCCCCTCGGCCGCGAAGGGTTGCGCCTTTTCGTCGGGCGTACCTGTCCAGCCCACCCACGTTCCGTTGCTGCGCTGCATGACCGGGGCCAACGCCGCCACCAGACCCCCGGGGCTGACCCGCCAGCCCGGTGCTCCAGTGGCGTCAGTGACCGCCTCAACGGGCAGCCGATTGGCGACGACCACGAATGAAGCGGCACCCACGGTGGACGACATGGCTTGCCCACCCTAGATCGATTTCTCGCCGCGACCGGTCGGGCTGGCGACCGCTTGGGGTCTGTGGGGTAAGGCGGGCCCCAGACGCGGGCTGGCCGCTGACAGGAGCAGACGCCTAATTTTGTCGACAGTGAGACGGCGTGAGATCGAGGCAGAAGTCCGGTCCGTGTGCATGGCTCTGCCCGGCGTGACAGAACGGCTGAGCCACGGTGCGCCGGCGTTCTTCGCCGGAAAGCAGTTCTTGATGCTGTGGCCGGAAGGCCACCACGATCAGCGCTTCCCCCACCTCTGGTGCGCGGCACCGCCCGGCGCCCAGGACGACATGATCACAACCGAACCGGACCGTTTCTTCCGCCCCCCATATGTAGGAGGGCGCGGATGGATCGGCGTGCGCCTTGACGGCGAGGTCGACTGGGACGAACTGGCCGCCATCTGCACCGAGGCGTTCCGCAGCGTGGCACCCAGGAAGCTCGTGGCTCGCCTCGCCGGTCCGACGGCGCCGCCAGCGGCCAACGCCGCCGGTCCGGGCCGCGCTTGAGCCAGGTGTCGGTGGCCGTCGGCAGCACTCGGTCAGCTCCTGGGGTCCGCCGCGGCCCGGAGGTTCCGGCCCATTAACCGGCGTCAAGCTCGCCGTCGCCACATGCACCAGGCGTACGCGGCTCGACAACAGCAGGATTCTCCTTGCCCTACGCGAATCAGCCTTCGTCCCCCGGTGGCCGCGCCCGCTCGAAATGCTTCCCGAGGGCATCCTCCTGATGTTGATAGGAGGATTGGATGGTCTGGCCGTACAGCGCCAGTGGGGGCTCCAGCATGCGCTCGAAGGTGAGCTTGCACACCCGCTGACCGTCTTCGATCATGAACGGCACATCGTGGGCGCGCACTTCGAGGGCCGCCCGGGCGCCGTGGAAACGGCCCTCCAGGTCAAAACCGAAGCCGGGATCGAAGAATCCGGCGTAGTGGGTGCGCAACTCTCCGCTGGTCGGATCATAGGCCGTCATCTCTGAGGCGAGCGACGGCGGGATACACACCGCCTCCTTGGACATCAGGAGGTAGAAGCGTTCCGGAGTCAAGATCACCCGATCGCCCGCTTCACCGAAAACTCTCTCCCAGTAGGGATCGGGCGGGATGGGAGCGCGGTGCGTCATATCGATCAGCGGGGCGCTGTCCCGGGCCCGGTACCCGACATGGCGAGATGGCCCGCCTTGCAGGTCCAGGCTCAGGAACATGCCGTTGGCGAGCGCCAGGTCGTCGGGGGGAACGGGAGCTCCCGCCCGGAACAACAAAGGTTGCTCGCGATGGAATGCCCGGATCTCGTCGTCCCCGAGGTGCTGGCGGCCGACCGCCAGGCGCAGCTGGTTGAGGCTGAGGTTCTCCCGGACGCGGATGGGGAACGACAAGGGCACCACCTCGAGATAGAGCCGTCCTTCGTAGCCGCTGGCGATCTCGTCGAATCGGTAGCTCTCGTCGGTGATCACCCGGGTGAAGACGTCGAGGCGGCCCGTAGAGCTCTTGGGGTTCGTCCGTCCCCGCATGCCGAGAGGCAGCGACAAGCGCTCCTTCAGGGGGATGAGGTACGGCCGGTTCGTCTCCAGGACGACTCCCTCGTTGTGGAGCGGGATCTCGTCGATGATGTAGTCCTTGACTTTCCGTTCGACGGTCTGCCGGTCGGGCAGGAAGCTGCACTGGATCCGGTATGCGACCTCGTCCAACCGGAGGTCGAGGCTGGCGGGCTGGATGTTCTCGGCCGGTATGGTGAAGTCCCCGGCGTGGATAACCTCCTTGTCGATCAAACCCAGCAGGTGCTGGCTGGCGAGCACTCCCTCACCGTCGGGAAGGTTCAACATGGCCTGATGTCAGCGCGGAGCATGGCGCGAGCATGCTAAGCCACGCGTGGCCGGGGCCGAAGCCGGGGCTGCACGGGTCCGCCGCAGGACCGCAACAACGGGACCGGGGTACGAGAAGGCCGCATGGTGGTGTAAACCCAGGGATGTGAAGCTCACGCTGGATCTGCACGAGATCTACAACCGGGGCAATCAGATCGACGCCGCCCTGCGAGCCATCATCGACGAGGCGGTACAGAAGAAGGCCAAGACCGTCGAGATAATCCCCGGCAAGGGCAGTGGCCAGCTCAAGAAACGGGTTCTGCGTTTCCTGGATCAGAAGGAAATAAAGGCGCTATATCACCGGGTGGAGAAGGACTCCGACAATTTCGGGCGGGTGTTCGTCCACTTCCGGTGGAAGTAATCCGGCGGCGGCTGACCCGCCCGACCGACTATCCACCCGGGCGGCGGTAGCCGGCCGCTTGCGCCTTGCGCATGGCCTCGACGCCCTCCTCAACGGTGAGGAGGGGCGTGGTTTTGAATGCCTTGCAACCGCCGCCGGCCGCTACCGCGATCGCGAAGGCGGCCGCATCGGTGTTCTCGGGCATGTCAACGATGCCGACAATGTCGTACTCCCCGAAGGCGAGCCAGGCATGGGCGAACTGGCCGCCCAGCTTCTCCACGACCGGGCGAACCGCCTCGAGGCGATTCTGCGGTTCTTTGATCATGGCCGCCCAGCTCTCGGGCGTATACGCCACCTGGATGAGATAAGAAGGCACTTGTCCCCCTTTCTGCCGCCCGCTCTACTCCTGATACCAGGAGCGACCCTCGGGCGACGCTACGGAGCCGGGATGGAGGTGACCAGCCGAGCCCGCACCAAGGGCTCGAAATGCTCCAAGGGCTCACTGCGGTAGTCCGGATCGAACGCGTTCTGATCGTATTTGGCGCAAAACTCCTCGGTGTAGCCGAAGTAGGGAGAGTCACGATAGGCGTCGCGAGCGTTCTGGTCCAGGCCGATGTAGTGCCAGAAGTAGTAACCCTGGAAAATGCCGTGATGCTCGACCATCCAGAGATTGGCCTTCGACACGAAGGGTTTCAGAATGGCTGCGGCGACGGCGGGATGGTTGAAGGGCGACAGGGTGTCGCCGATGTCGTGCAAGAGGGCGCACAGTACGTATTCCTCGTCGCGGCCGTCGCGCTCGGCCCGGGTGGCCGTCTGGAGGGAATGTTCGAGTCGGTCGACGGGAAAGCCGCCGTGATCGTGGCGGAGGTAGCGCATCTGCTCCAGGACGTGCGCCGGCACCAGACTCTGGGTCACGTTGAGCTGCGGGGTAATGATCGCCCAGTCCTCCTGGGTCGACTCCTCAAAGCTGCGGAACTTGGCCTGCCGGGCGGTCAGCGTCATGAGAACACGGTACCCCTAACTCAGAGGGCAGCCAAGGCCAGCCCGGCCGCCGCCGCCCCGGCTCCCACCACCGCGTTCAGCACCACATTCCGGGCCGCCAAGGCAGCCTCGCCCTCCTCCAGAAGGGCGACTGTTTCAAAACTGAAAGTGGAAAAAGTGGTGTAGGCGCCGATAAGTCCGGTGCCAAGTACCAGGTTGGGCGGCCCCGACAACCCGTGATAGATGACGAGACCGCTCACCAGCCCCAAACCGAACGAACCCGAAACGTTGACGGCGAGGGTGCCCAACGGAAAGACGCCTCCCACCCGATCGCTGACAAGGGTGTCAACCACATAACGCAACGGGGCTCCCACGGCGCCAGCCAGGCCGACCAGGAGCCACACCCACCAGGTCATCCAGCCGAGTCGCCAGGCCGCTCCGGGTGGTGCACGTAGCGCAGCACCTCGACGTCCTCCACGATGACGAGCCCGCCCTCCACCAGTTCGTGAAGTTGATCAGCGAACGCTTCGATAGCGGGAGCGGTGTCGACGATCACGATGCAGACAGGCAGATCGTCCGAGAGGGACAAGATGCGGGTGGTGTGGACGTGGTTGGACTTGCCGTAGCCTTCCACGCCACGGAAAACCGTCACACCGGCGAGACCGCCCGCGTGGGCCCGTTTGACGATCTCGGTGGCCAGCGAGTGATGGCCGACGCGGTCCTGCTCGCCGATCAGGATGGTGAGCCGCTTGGCCTGACCCGACAGTTCCATGGCTCACCTAGCCTTCCCGCTCCAGGCGGCCCGCGCCAGCACCACCGCAGCCCGGGTGGCGGCCAGACAGCCCAAGATCGAGCCCACCACGTACCAGACCGCGGTCGCCACGTGCCCGGCTCGCACCAGCAGGTCGACTTCGACGACGAACGTCGAAAAGGTGGTCAGGCCTCCGCAGAAGCCGGTGCCGATCAACGGTCGGAAGTAGCGGCCCGGGGCCACCCGTTCGAGCGCGGCCACGATGGCAAAGCCCACGATGGCGCAACCGACCAGGTTGACCAGCAGGATCGCCCACGGGAAGCCGCTCGCGGATGGGGGTAACGCATAGGCGACGGCAGCCCGCAGGAGAGTGCCCGCGGCGCCGCCGATCGCTACCGCCAGTACAAGGCCGGGAGCGAAACGAGGGTGCACAGCGCAGTATCACTGCTCGCCCGCCAGCCAGTCGAATGCGGGTCGGAGGCCAGCAGTGCCTAGATTTCGGGCATGACGCTGTCCGAACGTGATCTGGCATTCCTCGAGAAAAACCACTCCGCCGCCATGATTACGGTGGCACGCGATGGCGTAGCCAAGGCGGCTCGAGTGGGCGTAACCCTCGTCGACGGGAAGCTGTGGAGCAGCGGCACACGCCCACGCGTACGCACCCGGCGTCTGCGTCGCGACCCCCGCTGCACCTTGTTCGTCTTCGACAACACCTTCGGGTTCCTGGCGCTCGAAACGACCGTCACCATCCTGGAGGGACCGGACGCCCCAGGCCTCAACCTGCGCCTGTTCCGCCTCATGCAGGGCAAGCCGACCGGACCGATCAACTGGTTCGGCTCCGACCTCGAAGAGGCGGAGTTCCTGCAGACGATGGTCGACGACGAACGCCTCATCTACCAGTTCGAGGTCCAGCGCGCCTACGGACTGCACTGAGCCGCCCCGATTTTGGTATCTAAACCCCCTAATAGGCGGTCAAACATACCAAAATCGTTGGGAGTAGCGGTAGCCGGTCCGCCTAACGTCGGCACCGTGACCGAACTGCGGGGGGCCCGGGTGCTGGTGACCGGAGGCAGCGGCGGCCTGGGGCGGGCCATCGCCGTGGCCCTGCGGGCAGAGGGCGCCGAACTGGTCATCACCGGCCGGCGGCGCCAGGCGGTGGAGATGGTGGCGGCCGAGGTGTCCGGGCAGGCCATCGTGGGGGATCTGGCCGAGCGCGCCCAGCTCGGCCGCATCCTCGACGAGGCGGGCGACCTGGATGTGTTCGTGGCCAACGCCGCCCTGCCCGGCTCGGGGGACCTGGCGGAATGGGAGCCGGGCCAGATCGATCGCGTGCTGGAGGTCAACCTGGCGAGTCCCATCGTCATGACTCGGGCCTTGTTGCCCGAGTTCCGGGCTCGCCGCTCCGGTCACTTTCTGTACGTGTCATCGATGTCGGGTCGGGTGGCGTCGTTGGGTGCGTCGCTGTACTCGAGCACCAAGTACGGCTTGCGCGGCTTCGCCGGCGGGCTGCGCGCCGACCTGCTGGGCACCGGCGTCGGGGTGTCCCTGCTCTTTCCGGGCTTCGTGCGCCAGGCCGGTATGTTCGCCAACTCGGGAGCGACCCTGCCGTGGGGACTGGGTACCGTCAGCCCGGCGGCGGTGGCGGCCGGCGCGGTCAGGGCCATTCGCCACAACAAAGCCGAGGTCGTCGTGGCGCCGGTGGCGCTGCGGGCGGGCGCCTTTATCGGCGCCCTGACACCGCGCCTGTCCGCCTCCGTCCAGGCCCGCCTGGGCCGCGGCGTCGCCGATCAGTTGATCGCCGCCCAGCGCGGGATGCGCTAGATCGTGTACGGCAGGCTGGTGAGGAGGCGTTGACCGAGCTCGGCGTCCCCCGTCAGGCGAACGTCTCCTACGACCGCGGCGGGATCGACCCGGCCGCAGGCCAGCCGGGCGAACAGCCCGGACCCGAGTGTGACGGTGGCCGTCGCTGGAGCAGGGAGGTGCTCGACCGGGCGCGCCCGTCCGTCGACCACCACGTGCAGGTTCCTGGTCAGGGGTCCGGTCAGCTCGAAGGTCACGCTGGCTCCGTCGGGCACAGCGGCCTTCTTTCCGACGATGAAACCGAGCGCCCGGGCGATCTCGTCGATGACCTGCTCCACCACCGGTCCAGTGTCATGGCCGGGGCGGCCGACCGCGACCCGGACGTCCTGCTCGTGGACCCAGCAGTCGAACACCCGGATCTGCATGAAGCGCCGGTAGTCCGCGGGTCCGACCGGTGTCTGTGTCAGAGCGGAAAAATCGCTCTCGTCCAGGCGGGCGAGCGCCTGGCGACGGGCACCGGTGACCTCCGCCAAGCGGGCCAGCACCTCGCCACGAGGCACCTCGGCCAGGGCCGCGACCCACACCTCGTTGAAGCCGCCGGTGTCATTGCGGACGTGACCGGGGCGACCCGGGTCGATTTGGGGGCTGGGCCGGCCGAGCAAGGTGGACTCGGTGCCGACGACGTGGGCGTAGTGGGCAGCCACGGGCCAGCCCGGACAGGAGGTAGGAAGCGCCCAATCCTTGTCGGTCAGGCTGGCGCCGAGTTGGGCGAAAGACGACCACACCTCGTCGAGCTGAGAAGTCAGACCGTTGGCGGAGTTGTCGGCTGCCATCTCAGCGCCCGGTCCACACCGGAGGGCGCTTCTCGATAAAGGCAACCAGGCCCTCTTTGAGGTCCTCGCTGCCCATGGCCCGGGCCATGGCCTCACCCGACAAGCGCCATCCGGTTGCCTCGTCCTCAGTCATGGCCGACAGGACGACCTGACGCGAGGCGTGTACCGCCACTGGGGCGTTGGCTTCGATCCGGCCGGCCAGCTCCCGGGCTTTTGACAGGGCCTGGCCCGGCTCGCAGAGCGCGTTGACGAGACCGAAATGGTAGGCGCGGTCAGCGTCGAGAGGGTCACCCGTGAGGGTGAGCTCCATAGCCACGTTGAACGGCAGCTTTCGTGGCAGCCGGAACAGCCCGCCAGCCGCGGCGACCAGGCTGCGCTTGACTTCGGGGATGCCGAAGCGGGCGTTGGTCGACGCCACGATGAGGTCGCAGGCCAGGGCGATCTCGGTGCCACCGGCCAGGGCGGGGCCGTCGACGGCGGCAATGAGCGGTTTGGTCCGTTCTCGGCGGGTGATCCCCGCAAAGCCGCCCCGTCTGGTGCTGAGATCGGCGACCCGACCGGCGTTGATCTCCTTGAGGTCGGCCCCGGCCGAAAACACCGGCGGCACGCCGGTCAGGATGCCAACCCACAGGGCCTCGTCGGCTTCGAAACGGTCGATGGCCTCCTCGATCTTCACGGCGACCTCGGCGCTGATGGCGTTGCGGGCCTCGGGCCTGTTGATGGTGATGACGACCCGATGCTTCTCTGCGGCGTAGTCGATGATGGGCACCGCCAGTCTCCTATTTCGGCTGCAGGCGGGTGGCGGCGTCGATGCGAATGGTCTCGCCGTTCATGTAGGTGTTGGTCACCAGCTCGAGGACCAGGCTGGCGAACTCGGCCGGGTAACCCAACCGGTCGGGAAAGACAACGTCTCGTTTGAGCTTCTCCTTGAACGCCTCCGACGCCTCGCCGGTCCCGTAGATCGGCGTATCGATCAGGCCCGGAGCGACGGTATTGACCCGTACGCCGATGACGGCGAGATCCCGGGCGAGCGGCAGGGTCAAGCCCACGACACCTCCCTTGGAGGCCGAATAGGCGGCCTGACCGATCTGCCCGTCGAAGGCGGCGAGCGAGGCGGTGTTGACAATGGCGCCGCGCTCACCGTCGGCCAGCGGTTCGGTCTGGCTCATCGCCGAGGCGGCCAGGCGCACGCAGTTGAACGTGCCAATCAAATTGATGGCGATGACCCTGGTAAAGGCGTCGAGGTTGTGCGCCGACGCGTAGGTTCCATCGCGGCCGATGGTGCGCGACGCCCAGCCGATGCCGGCGCAGTTGATGAGGATCCGCAGGGGTGCGAGCTCCTTGCCCGCTTCGACGGCCGCGATGACCTGCTCGGTATTCGTCACATCCGCGTGGACGAACACACCTCCCACTTCCATGGCGAGTTTCTCGCCGGCCGCGTCGCTCATGTCGAGCACCACCACCCGGGCGCCGCGCTCGGCGAGGAGCCGCACTGTCGCTTCGCCCAGCCCGGACGCGCCTCCGGTCACGATGGCTGAGGATCCCGTGATGTCCATGGCGGGCAGGCTAGGCGAGTCGCCTGCCGGGCGGACGGTCGTCCATGGGCTGGTCGCCTCCATGGGCTGGTGGGCTCCGTGGGCAGTTGGCCTGCGCTGGCTGGTGAACCGCTATGACGCGCCGCGTGGCTAGCGGCCCGCGATGACGCCGCGCTCGATCAGCGCCTCGGCGATCTGCACGGCGTTGAGCGCCGCTCCTTTGCGCAGGTTGTCCCCGGAGACAAACAGTGACAGGCCGCGACCGCTGGGGTCGCTGTGATCGGCACGGACCCGCCCCACCAGGCAGTCGTCCCCTCCCGCCGATTGGAGGGGCGTGGGCACGTCCACGACCTCCACCCCGGCGGCGACCTCGAGCAGCTGCAGAGCCCGCTCGGGCGTGATGGGCCGCGTAGAAGCTGGCGTTGAGCGCCATCGAATGCCCGGTGTAAACCGGGACGCGCACGCAGGTCACGGAAACGGCCAATGCGGGAATGCCGAGGATCTTGCGGCTCTCGTTGCGAAACTTCTGCTCCTCATCAGTCTCGTCATCGACGAAGTTGCCGGCGTGCGGTAGCACGTTGAAAGCGATGGGGCCGGGGAACACGGCGGCGGGGGGATACTCGAGAGCCGAGCCGTCCATGGTCGAGCGCGGCGGCTTTGTCGGCGACTGCGCCCATCTGCTCCTCCAGCTCGGCCGTGCCGGCCAGGCCGGCGCCCGATACGGCCTGGTAAGTCGCCGCCACGAGCCGCAACAGGCCGGCTTCGGCGTGCAGGGGGGCGAGCACGGGCATGCAAACCATGGTGGTGCAGTTGGGGTTGGCGACGATGCGCTTCGGGATCCGATCCAGGCTGGCGGCGTTGACTTCTGGCACCACGAGCGGGCAGTCCGGGTCCATGCGCCAGGCCCGAGAGTTGTCGATGACAATGGCCCCCGCGGCGGCCACTTTTTCCCGAATTCCCAAGACGCGGCGCTGCCCATTGAGAAAAGGGCCACGTCGACGCCTCGGTGATCGGCGGTGGCCACATCTTCGACCGTCACCCCGTCGAGGAGGCGCCCGGCCGAGCGAGAACTGGCAAACAGGCGTAGCCGATCGTGAGGAAACCGGCGGGCTTCGAGGAGGGATCGCATGACCGTTCCGACCTGGCCGGTCGCGCCGTACACCCCGACGGTGAGCACCTACTCCCCTTCCAGCTTGAAAGCCCGGTGCAGCGCCACCACCGCCTTCTCGGCCGCCTCGGCGCGGACAACGCACGTGAGGCGGATGGATGAGGTCGAGATCATTTCGATGTTGATTCCCTCCTGGGCGAGGACCTCGAACATGGTCGCCGACACGCCGGGATGGGTCTTCATGCCGGCCCCGATGATCGACACGGTGGCGATGTCGTGGTCGGCGGTGACCTCACGGGCGGCCAGCTCGGGCTGCAGTGCATGGCTCACGTCCGCCGCCATCGCCACGTCGGCGTGGGGCACGGTGAAAGAGATGTCCGTGGTGCCGGACTGGGAGACGTTCTGCTCGATCATGTCCACGTTTATGGAGCGCTCGGCCAGCGCCCGGAACAGCCGGGCTGCGATGCCAGGACGGTCCGGCACGCCGGTCACGGTGAGCTTGGCCTCGGAGCTGTCCGAGATTACCGCCGACACCATTGCCTGCTCCATTTCGGGGTCCTCCGGTTCGATCCAGGTGCCCGGTTCCCAAGTGAACGCCGAGCGCACGTGGAGGCGGACCCCATGGTTGCGGGCGAACTCCACGGACCGCATGGCCGGTTTCGGGCAACCGGCGGCGCACATCTCCAGCATCTCCTCAAAACTGATCCGCTTCAGCCGCCGGGCCTCGGGGACAACCCGGGGATCGGCCGTGAAAACCCCCGACACATCGGTATAGATCTCGCACGCCTCGGCTTGCAGGGCCTGAGCGAGCGCCACGGCAGTGGTATCGGTGCCGCCCCGGCCGAGAAAGGTGATATCGCGCTCTGTCGACACCCCCTGGGCGCCGCCGACGACCGGGACCCGGCCAGCGGCCAGGGCTTCCCGCAGACGATCGGCCCGCACCGCCAGAATCTTGGCGTTGGTGTGCTCAGTGTCGGTGATGATGCCGGCCTGGCTCCCGGTGAAGCTGTCACTGGGCACCCCGAGGTCGTGCAGGGCCATGCACAGGAGCGCCATGGCCTTACGTTCACCGGCCGTGATCAGCATGTCCATCTCGCGACCCGGATGGGTGTCGGAAACCTGGCGGGCGAGGTGGAGGAGCTCGTCGGTTTCCTTGCCCATGGCGGACACGGCGACCACCACCTGGTTGCCCCGGCGCACGGCGCGCGCCACGTAGTCAGCCACGGCGCGCATGCGATCCGCGTCCGCGACCGAGGTGCCGCCGAACTTCATCACCAGCAGGGCCACGCCCCCTGAGGCTACCAGTGGGGTGATGGCAGTCCAGGCGCCTTCTCGACCCGCCAGGCGGCGGCTACCGTGGTTCGCCGTGCCGTCAGAGAAGAGAAGCCGCCAGCGCGCCGGACGCCAGGCCCGCATGGCCGAGCTGCAGCAAGCGCAAAAGCGCCGCCGGCGCCGGACTCGGGTGCTTCCTGTCGTGATCGGCGCGGTGGTCCTGGCGGTCGTGCTGGCCATCGTTACCAGCTCGGGCGGCTCGTCCAAGAAGGTGACGACGGGGACCTCAACGACTTCGGCCGCCACGTCGACCACGGCCGCAGGCACCGCAACCACCGCGGCGGGAGCCAGCACCACGCTGGCTCCTGGCACGGGTCCCGGTCTGCTGGCCCATCCCGCGCCGGCGCTGAGCGCCTCCTGCAATACGCCCGCTGGGGGTACGGCCGGGTCCGGGGCCGTGGCAGCGTCCGGACACGCCGTCTCTATCGTGCCAGCCCCCGCGCATGTCCCGTTTCCGAAACTTGATGGGTCATCGCCGCGCTACACGAAGTTCTCGGGCCCGCCGCCCTTCTGCATCGACGCGTCCAAGACCTACACGGTCACTCTCGTGACCGACATCGGTCCGGTCACCATCAAGATGCTGCCCAAGGACGCCCCGGTCACAGTCAACAACTTCATTTTCCTGGCCGGCTATCACTTCTACGACGGGATCATCTTCCAGCGGGTAATTCCCGGCTTCGTGGTCCAGGGTGGTGATCCTACGGGAACGGGCAGCGGCGGTCCTGGCTACATGTTCAAGGACGAGTTGCCATCGAGCAATGCGGCCTACGGCCCAGGTTCGTTAGCCATGGCCAACAGCGGACCGAACACCAACGGCAGCCAGTTCTTCTTCGTGGTACCGGGTGGCGGTTCCGGACTGCAGCCCTTGTACAGCGTGTTCGGTCAGGTGACATCCGGGCTTCCTGTAGTGGAGATGATCAACAAGGATGGCACCCAGTCCGGGACGCCAACGAAGTACCACAAGATTGTCAAGGTGACCATCGCCGAGACCTGAGCGTGTCGCGCTCGACACTCGATAGGAGCTTTACACTATGACCACGCCCTGCCCCGCCGCGGACGGCTCGAGCCCCAAGCAACAGGAGTTCGACGGTCCGCCCCCCATGTGCATCGATGTCAACAAGCGGTACACGGCGACCATGATCACCTCGATGGGGACGCTCACCATCGCCCTTGATCCGGCGGCCGCCCCCCAGACGGTCAACAACTTCGTCTTCCTGGCCCGGTACCACTACTTCGACGGGATCGTCTTTCATCGCATCATCCCCGGCTTCGTGCTCCAGGGCGGCGATCCGACCGGCTCGGGGCGGGGCGGTCCGGGCTACCGCTTTGCCGACGAGCTGCCGGCGGCCGGTCGCTACGAGCTGGGTTCGCTGGCGATGGCAAATGCCGGACCGCACACGAACGGGAGTCAGTTCTTCGTGATCAGCGGGCCGTCCGGGGTCCGCCTGCCGCCCCAATACTCCCTGTTCGGGAAGGTCGTGGCCGGCCTGGAGGTGGTGTCTGCGATCGATGCCGTGGGCACCTCGTCGGGTACGCCAACGGAGACGGTCACGATCGAGTCGGTTACCGTCGCCGAGGCCGACTGACGCGGGCCCCACGCCCGACCCACGCACTGACTGCCTGAAAACGCCCGGGCACCCGGGCTGTCTGGCACCTCGGCTGCCTGGGCAGAAGGGCTACCTGGCACCTCGGCTGCCTGGACCGGAGGGCTACCTGGACGACAGCAGCTCCAGCCCGGCCGGCTTGCCGTCGACATAGACAGTGACGGCCCCAGCGCCCGCCCCCCGCCATCCACCATCCGGATCGCGGATCAAGGCGGTGCGCTCGTCCACCGCGGCGATGCGGAGATGCCCGGTGGCCAACTGGACGGTGCGGTGCGCTTTCTCAGGGGACCAGGTGTCGTAGTGCGGCAGCACGGCCAGATGGGCGACCAACCCCAAACCCAGGGTGAGGGCGCCGCCTCGGGGGTCGACCATGGGGTCGCCGAGCACCATGGCCCCCGCAGATGAGCCGGCGATCACGGCGCCCTGGCTCCAGGCGTCGACCAGGGCGGACCAGAGGAGGCTGTCTTTGAGCACAGAGCGCAGGTGCAGGGGCGAGCCGCCACCGAGATAGAGAAAGCGAGCCTGGCGGACCTGCTGGGCGAACGAGTCGTTCTCGGCATCCCGGCGGCCGAGCACCATCAGACCGCGGACGGTAGCGCCGAAGGTGGCAAACCACCTGGAGGCCGTGTCGACCGCCCGCTCGGGATGCTCGTAGGCGGCGGCGGTAGGCAGGACAACGACCTCGGGCCGTCCGTTAGCCTCCCACAGCTCGGCGTCGAAAGTGCACCCGGGACTCCATTCGGCGCCGCCCACCAGCGCCAGGGGACCCGGTTGGTGGCCGACAACGTCGGCCACCACGGGTTCGTCTGTGCTCATCGGTCGCTCACCGTAGCGGCATGCCGACGCAGGGCTGGACGGGTGCACCCGGCAGATGGCCCGGCGCACCCGCCGTGAAGCCCGGGGTGGCGGTCCCCTTCTCCGCTGCGGATGACATGGTAGCTGTCGCCGCCCCGCCGCTCCAGAGGAACTCGACAGCTGATCTCGATTGCTGCTCACAGCTGCTCGCACCTGCTTTCAGCTGGTCGCACCTGGTCGCACCTGGTCGCACCTGGTCGTACCTGCTCGCACCTGGTCGCACCTGCTCGCACCACCGCCGGAACCCGAGCCGGTCCGGTGGGACAATGGCTCGTGGCCGAAACCCCGCTCCACGTCGCCAAGCTGGCCGCACCCGATCGACCCTGGGTCATGCGTACCTACTCCGGCCACTCCACGGCGCGTGCCTCCAACGAGCTGTACCGCACCAACATGGGGAAGGGGCAGAGCGGTTTGTCGGTGGCCTTCGACCTTCCCACCCAGACGGGTTACGACCCCGACGCGCCCCAAGCGAAGGGCGAGGTCGGCAAGGTAGGCGTCCCCGTGGCCCACCTCGGCCATATGTCGGAGCTCATGGCGGGGATTCCGCTCGGCCGGATGAACACATCCATGACCATAAACGCCACCGCCGCCTGGCTGCTAGCCCTCTACGTCGCCGAGGCCGACAACACCGGCGTCGAGCGCTCCCATCTCGCCGGCACGATCCAGAACGACATCGTCAAGGAATACCTTTCCCGGGGCACCTACATATTTCCGCCTGAGCCGAGCCGGCGCCTGATCGTCGACACCATCGCCTGGACGGTGCGCCACACCCCCCGGTGGAACCCCATCAACGTGTGCAGCTACCACCTCCAGGAGGCCGGCGCCACGCCCGTTCAGGAACTCGCCTACGCGCTGGCGACCGCCATCGGCGTCGTCGACGCCGTCCGCGACTCGGGCCAGCTGGCGCCGGCGGAGCTGCCGGCCGTCGTGGGACGCGTGCTCGTTTTTCTGCAACGCCGGCATCCGCTTCGTCGAGGAGGCCTGCAAAATGCGCGCCTTCACCGCCATGTGGGATCGCCTATGTGCCGATCGTTGGGGAGTCGAGGATCCCAAGCTGCGGCGCTTCCGGTACGGGGTCCAAGTCAACTCGCTAGGACTGACCGAGCAACAACCCGAAAACAACCTGCCCCGCATCGTCCTCGAAGCCCTCGGCGTGACCCTGTCCGAGCGGGCCCGGGCCCGGTCCCTGCAGCTGCCCGCGTGGAACGAGGCGCTGGGCCTGCCCCGCCCCTGGGACCAGCAGTGGTCGCTGCGCATCCAGCAGGTCCTCGCCTACGAGACCGACCTGCTGGACTACCCGGACATTCTCGACGGCTCCCACGTAGTGGAAGCGCGCACCGTGGAGCTGGTAGCCGAGGGCCAGGCCGAGCTCGACGACGTCCTGAGCCGCGGCGGCGCCTTCGCAGCCATCGGAGAAATGAAGACCCGGCTGGTCGCCAGTCAGTCGGCCCGGACCAGGCGTATCGAATCCGGCGCACTGCCGGTCGTGGGCGTCAACCGCTTCATCACTACCGAGCCGTCCCCGCTGGGCGGTACGGGGTCTATCCTGCGCGTCGACCCGGCGGTCGAGGCGCGACTGATCGAAGAAGTGGAACGCTGGCGGGCCAGGCGGGACAGCAGCACGGTGCGACGAGCGTTGGACGATCTGCGCCGCACGGCCAGCGATCTCGGCGCCAACCTGATGCCGCCGAGCATCGCCCTGGCGCAGGCGGGCGGGACGACCGGAGAATGGGCGGATGCGCTGCGCCAGGTGTGGGGTGAATATCGGGCGCCGACCGGGCTGGAAACCCACCGCGGCATGGCGATGCGGACTGCGGGGGTGCCCCAGGGTGGGCTGGCGTCGGCGCGCGCCCGGGTCCGGGAGATCGTGGCCAACCACGGAGGGCCACCCCGGCTCCTGGTAGCCAAACCGGGGCTGGACGGCCACAGCAATGGCGCCGAACAAATTGCGGTGGCGGCTCGGGACGCCGGCTTCGAGGTGGTCTATCAGGGCATCCGGCAGACGCCCGAACAGATCGCAGCCGTGGCGCGGGACGAGGACGTCGACGTGGTCGGTCTTTCCATCCTTTCCGGCAGCCACCTGGACCTGGTGGCGCAGGTACTCGACCGCCTGGGCGCCATGGGCGTGGCGGTGCCGGTTGTGGTTGGCGGCATCATCCCCCTCGAGGACGCCGGCCGCCTGACCGAGGCGGGTGTGGCCGCCGTGTACACGCCGAAGGACTTCGAGCTCGGTCGCATCATGGACGAACTCGCCGAGTTGGCCGCCCGATCCGTTGAAGTCGCGGGTGATGGCGGCTGAGGTCGCCGGTGATGGCGAACGCTAGCTGGGCGGCCCCCAGGCGGCCCGGAAATCACGGCGAGCCTCGTCCAGGTGCTTCCTGACGGTGCCCGGCGCGATACCGAGGGAGGAGGCCGCGTCGGAAACGGGAATCTCCACGACCAAGCACATCACCGCGGAGACTCGCCGGCGAGGGGGCATCGACGCCAGAGCGGCCTCCACGGCCAGAACGGTCAGCGCGGCCGACTCGGTCGGAGCCGGGGGTGGCAAGGAAACGACCGCTGCCGTGAGCGGCGGGCCCGTCCGGCGCTGAGACCGCTGAAGCAACCGGAACCCGGCCGTGTACACGTAGCCCGGAGGGTTGGCGCCCTTGCGGATGCGGCGCCAGTGCACCAGGGCCCGAGCGAAGGCTTCCTGGGCGATATCCTCCGCAGTCGACGCGTCGGCACCGCTCAAGCGCAAGGCCCGCGTCAGCCGCCGATAGTGCGCCCGGTAACAGTCGACAAAGTCGGTCGCCGCCGGCGCCGCTCTCGGCCACCTCAGCGTCGGAGTGGGGCGGATGGGACTGCACTGTTTCCATGGTGGCACCGAGGCTCCTGCGCCCCGCCCCCTACGGCGAGACTCCGCTCGAGCCTGATGCACCACCGCCAGCTGGGGCGGGCAGGGTGCAGGCATGAGAGGCGGCGCCGGTACCGGTGGGAGGGATCATGGCGCCGCCAGGGTTGACGGCGGTCGCTCCGCCGGTTGAGGGCGTTTGGTTCGCCGGCACCGTGACCGTCGGCGTGGAGGTGCACGGCAGCGGCGGGCAGGCCACCTGAGCCGGGGTGGATGCAGAGTTCGCGGCTGTCGATTTCGGGGCAGCACCGGTCTGCGGCCGGTCGGGACACATCACCGAACACCCGGAGCTGGCGGGCGTGCTCGACTGCACTTCCAGCCGGAGCGGCTGTGACTCGAGAAGCTTCCCGGCGGCATCGCTGCGCCGTGATCGTCCCCAGATTGGACCCATACGAAACACTGCTAGCCACTGGGGCGGCCAGTGCCACCCAGCCGTCGACAGGTGCCATGGCGTCGGTGCGTCCGCCCCCGAACGACATGGACATCTTCGCTATACCCGACCCGGTGGCAGCGGTGACCACGACCGTGGGGTTGCCCTCGGCGGTACCGACAACCTGGGACGAGAAGGCGCTGATCGGTTGGGTCCGATCGGTGGCAACCAGCCCGCCCGCCACGGTGCCGACCATGCCTGGGGTGGACACCTCGACCTGGAGGTGGGAGGTGCCTATCTGGCAGGCAGCCGACACGCCGAAGATCTGGGGGAACGTCACCAGAAAGCCCCGGATGGTGATACCGCCGGCGGTGCGGGTAAATAGGCGCGTGAAACGTTCGGGCGCGATCGGTTGGGGAAGCACGGACGATGATGAGGTCCCGCCCGTGCTCGCCCCCGAACTCGTCGCACCGCCTGAGGTAGCTGAGGGGGTGGCGTTGCCTCCCCCGCCGTTCGACGCGTTGGGTTACCCGTGGCGTTCTGGTTACTCGGCGGGTTCTGGCCCGATGCCGAAGCACCAGTGGCGGTCTGATTGGCGGGCGACGTCGACGGGCCGGCAGTCACAAAGCCGATGCCCAGGCCGAGTGCCAGAGCCAGGGTGGCCGCGATCCCGGCAGTCGCCCAGCGCTTCCGCCCCGCCCGGGCCACGATGGCCCGCAGCTCGTTCGGACCGGGGTCGGGCTCACCTCCGACGCCGAGCAGGTCATGAACCGGAATGTCGTCGGGTTCCATACCCACTACAAACCCTCAGCGGCCGGATTCGCGTAGCCCGATCTCAAAGCAGCGGTCACGAATTGATCCCCACGCATAGGCGGGGTAAAGGCCGCCGTACAGGGACCGGCACTGCTCGCTCCAAGCCACGGCAGCCGGGTCACTGTGGATGCGACGGTGGATCTGGAGTATGCCGCCCTCGAAGACCCGGTACTCGGCCCAGGTGCCCGGAAAGTCCTTCACACACGCCACCTCCACCCACGGGAAGGCGCCGGTGACGGAGAGATGGCGGACCTTGTTGCGGTGAGTGTGGCCGGCGAAGTAGCCGACGATGGCGGGACGTCGGACGAAGACCTCCGCCAGGCGCCGGGTGCTCCGATTGCCCAGGCCCGCGGCGAGGACGGTATGGCCGTGGTAGCGGAGCGGGTGCTCCTCCGCGGGTGGGTGGTGCCCGAACACCATCACGGGCCGATCCGCCCGGGCGGCCAGGTCGTCCAGCCGGTCAGCCTGGTCGTCGTCCACGGCACCGCCGACCCGCCCGGGCCGCGACGTATCGAGGACGGCGAGCGTCACGCCCGGTAGCTTCGCGATCTGGACGGGGGGTGGCGCCGGCCAGCCGAGGGTGTCGTGATTGTCGTGATTGTCGTGATTGCCCCAGGTAGCGATGAGGCGGGCGCCGAAGACGGACCCGTACAGAGCCTGGAACTGGTCGTACTGCTCGGCAGTTCCGGAGGCGGTGAGGTCACCCTTGGCGACCACGGCGTCAGGAGCGAGGGAGTCGATCTCGGCTACCGCGGCGCGGCTCATGACCAAGGGATACGGCTGCTGGCCGGGTTCGACGCGGAGGACCGGCCCCAGGTCGAGGCCGTCGATCAGGCCGCAGACGGTCTCGCCCAGATGGACGTCGTTGACGGTGGCGACCGTGGCCAGACGTTCGCCGGGTGGCCGCCGCAGTGTGCGAACCGTGTGGGGACCAGCGGATTGCTCGGTCCCGGGTTGCAGACCGGCGTAACAATGCGCGGTTCCCCCCTCGAACAGCACGGCCTCGTCGTCGGCGATGGTGGCCACTTCGACGGGCATCGTCTCTTTCCGAAGCTAGGAAGGCGGCGACAACCAGGGTCGCTCCCGGCGGGCCGTCTGGGGTCGCGACCACCAGCGCCCCGAGAACCGCCAGGGGTTGGGGCGCAGCGCCGGCTCCTGGTGCACGACGACCGCACGAGGCCAGGCCATCTCCACCGCGGTCACGATGGCGGCCAGCTCCTGGGGGCTGGGTTCGTGACGCGTCACAGGGGCACGTTCCCGTGCTTGCGCTTGGGGAGCTCTTCGCGCTTGGAGCGCAGTAAGTCCAGACTGCGGGAGAGCACCTTGCGAGTTTCAGCCGGGTCGATGACGTCGTCGACGTAGCCGCGCTCGGCAGCCAGGTAGGGGTTGGCGAACTTCTCCGTGTACTCCTCCACCAGCTGAGCGCGGCGGCCGGCCGGGTCCGCGGACGTGGCCAGCTCCCGGCGGTACACAATGTCAACGGCGCCCTGGGGACCCATGACGGCCAGCTCGGCCGAGGGCCAGGCAAACGCCAGGTCGGCGCCGATGGACTTGGAGTTCATGACCACGTAGGCGCCGCCGTAAGCCTTCCGGGTGATGATCTGTATGCGCGGCACGGTCGACTCGCAGTAGGCGTACAGGAGCTTGGCGCCGTGGCGGATGATGCCGCCGTACTCCTGGTCGATCCCGGGCATGAAGCCGGGCACGTCGACGAAGGTCACCAGGGGGATATTGAACGAGTCGCAGGTGCGTACAAACCGGGCGCCCTTTTCTGAGCTCTCGATGTCCAGCACGCCGGCGAGCACCTGGGGCTGGTTGCCGACGATCCCGACCACCTGACCGTCGATGCGGGCGAAGCCGCACACCAGGTTCATGGCCCACAGGGCGTGATATTCGAAGAACTCGCCGTCGTCGACGACGGCGGCGATGACCTTCTTCATGTCGTAGGGCTGATTGGGGCTGGGCGGGATGAGCTGGCCGACCTCGGGCACCAGACGCTCGGGGCCGTCCCCGCTAAACAGGCGAGGCGGCTCTTCGAGGTTATTGGCAGGCAAAAAGCCCAGCAGGTAGCGGACCTCGTCGAGGCAGCTCTTCTCGTCGGCGGTAACGAAGGTGGCCACGCCCGACTTGGTGGCGTGGGTGAGGGCGCCGCCAAGCTGTTCGAGGGTCACCTCCTCGCCGGTCACCGTCTTGACGACGTCGGGCCCGGTAATGAACATCTGCGACGAGTCGCGCACCATGAAGATGAAATCGGTCATGGCTGGGCTGTACACCGCGCCTCCGGCGCACGAGCCCATGATCACGCTGATCTGGGGCACCACGCCGGAGGCGTCGACGTTGCGCTTGAAGATCCCACCGAAGTAGTGCAAGCCGACGACGCCTTCCTGGACCCGGGCGCCGCCACCGTCGTTGATGCCGATCATCGGCACACCGAGCGAGGTGGCGAGATCCATGATCTTGTGGACCTTCTCGCCGAACACCTCGCCCAACGACCCGCCGTTGACCGTGAAGTCCTGGCTGAAAATGCACACCTTGCGCCCATCGACGGTGCCGAAGCCGGTGATCACGCCGTCGGTGTAGGGGCGCTTGTCGTCTGGCAACCCCGGGGCCCGGGTGCGGGCCAGCATGTCGAGCTCCTGGAAGGAGCCCTCGTCGAGCAGGTAGTCGATGCGCTCCCTGGCGGTCATCTTGCCTTTGGCGTGCTGGCGCTCGACCGCGTGGGGGGGGCCAGCGTGGAGGGCCGCCTCTTTGCGGCGGGCGAGTTCCTCCAGCCGCTCGGTCATGGGGTGCTCTGACATCGGCGTTCAAGGCTACCTGGCAACGGACAGATCGGGTCGGGGTGGGGGCGGGCGGCGGGCCGGCCGGGCGGCCGGGCGGCGGGGGCGGAGGCGCCCGCACGGAAGCCCGCCCGCCGGGAGCTAGGCCGCCAGGAGCCGGCCGGCCAGGTGCCAGCCCGCCGGAAGCCCGCCTCCCAGGAGGCCGCCAGGAGCCCGCCGAGAAACGTGGGCCCGACGAGCGCGGGTTCGCCACTTTGTAACAGCCACCTCGAGATCGAGGCGAGGCATTGTGACATTTCGTGAAGCAGGCGACCACAAGGTCACATGCGTTGCTCGCTGCGCCGGAGCGGTTGTGACGTTCTGGCGAATCAGCCCGATGTCACCCCTACGCTCATCGCCCATACGTTCTCGGGGCAAACTGCGTTCGTGAGCGCGGGCGTTCCGCAGGAGGCGAAAACGACCAGGGTGATCGAGCCGCCGCCGAGTCGTTGGGTCTTCCCGAACGACCCCGGCACGCTCGCCGCGGCCGCCGGCCACGGCGAGGTCGTGGGCGTCGGAGCGGATTTACAACCGGGCACGATTCTGGCTGCCTACCGCGCCGGCCTGTTCCCGATGCCGGCTCGTCGGGGACTCGTCGCCTGGTGGTCCCCCGATCCTCGGGGCATTGTGCCGATCGAGCCCGAGGAGCACGGTTCGGGTCTGCGCGTGACCCGGTCGTTGCGCCGGTCGTGCCGGCGCTTCGAAATCCGGGTCGATACCGCCTTCGACAAGGTCATCGACGCCTGCGCCGACCGGCGCCGGCCGGGGGCGTGGATCGACCGGAACGTCGCCCGGGCCTACCGTCAGTTGCACCAGTTGGGTTGGGTGCACAGCGTCGAAGCCTGGGACGAGGCCGGGGACCTCGCCGGCGGCCTCTACGGCGTGGCCATCGGCGGGTTGTTCGCGGGGGAGTCCATGTTCCACTGGCAGGTGGACGCCTCGAAAGTGGCGCTGGTGGGTCTGGTGAGCATCTTGCGGGATGCGGGCGCCGCCGGGCGGGTTCTTGATGTGCAGTGGGCGACGCCACACCTGGCCTCCCTCGGAGCCGTGGCGGTTAGCCGGGTGGAGTACCACCGCCGGTTGTCCGTCGCGCTGGATCGGCCTCAGCCCGCCGCATTTGGGGGCAGGGCCTAACCCGGGCCAACCGCCGAGCGGGCGGCGGCCGCGGCGCCGACCAGGGACCGGGCATCGGCGCCGGACGCCACCGGGAAGCGAACGTCCACGCCGCGCGACACCCCTGCCCCGGGGCCATGAAGCGTGGACGCCTCAGGGCGTTATCCGCGCCTTCTGGTCCCCGCTTTGCGAGTCCGGCCCGACTGGCCGCGAGGCGTGGACACTTCGGCGCGTCTCCACCTGCGCCCCGACCCCGGCCGTGCTCGCCTGCCGCCGAGACAGCGAGGCCCGAACGTGTCAACGGCGCTTAACGGTGCCTGCGGTCTCAGCGCCCGGCGGCGAGGGCCTCCGCCCGCGTGGGTAACGACTCCGAGTCCAGCTCCATCTCCGCCAAACCCGCGAAGTCGGGCCGCGGCCCGGTCCAGCGCAACTCGTCTACCGCCCCGAACACCGGCGGCGAGGTGCGCAGCGTCGCCAGGTCACGAAACAGGAGTGCCCGGTCTCGTTGGGCGGCCAGGGTCACCGCCAGCCCAGCCATGTTGCGAATGGGGACGTCCCATTCCCGGGGGAATCGGGGATGGCTTCGAGGTGCTCGTAGCGGGCGAGCACCGCGGCCGTCGTTTTGGCGCCCCATCCGGGCAGTCCGGGGAAACCGTCGGCGCTGTCACCGACCAGGGCGAGGTAGTCGGGAATCGACGCCGGCCCAACCCCGAACTTGGCCCGTACGCCCGCCTCGTCGATCACCAGCCCCTTGCGCCGGTCGAGCTGAACGACCCGTGTGCCTTCGACACACTGACCCAGGTCCTTGTCCGGCGTGCAGATGATCACGCGGGCCACCGTATGGTCGCCGGCGGCAACCCGAGCTGCGGAAGCCATGGCGTCGTCCGCCTCCAGCGACACCATCGGCCACACCGTCACGCCCATGGCCTCGAGGGCTTCCTCGAGCAGTCCAAACTGCCCCAGCAAGAGCGGGTCCACCCCCGCACTGGTCTTGTACCCCGGCCACATGTCGTTGCGGAACGACTCGATGACGTGGTCCGTCGCCACTCCCACGTGGGTCGCCCCGTCGGCCAACAACCCCAGCACCGACGCCAGCACTCCGCGCACCGCAGCCACCTCGCGACCCTGGCCATTGCGGTGCGATGGGACCCCGAAAAAGTGTCGAAACAGCTCGTAGGTTCCGTCGATCAGATGTACTTCGATCTGCACACGGTAGCGGCGGCACGACGCCTGACCCGCCGAAGCGAGGGCGCCAATCCCAAACCCGTGGCCGGGGCTTGGTGCGCCGGTAGCGTGCGGTGATGACGTGGCTGCTCTGCGACTACGGCGAGGTGTTGTGCCGCCCGCCGACACAACACGACCGGGCGAGGCTGGCCGCCCTCGCCGAATGGGACCGGGCCCGCGGTGATTTCTGGGAGGCGTACTGGGTCGACCGGGCAGCCTACGACCGGGCCGATCTGACCGCCCACGACTACTGGACCCGCCTGCTGCAGCACACCCCGACGGACGAGCGACTCCGGCGGCTCACCGTCGCGGACGCCGCCGGCTGGCTGCACCCCAACGACCTCTCCCTCGCGGCAGCCCGCCGGGCTGGGCAGCGGGGCCTGCGCCTGGCCATTTTCTCCAACGCGCCGGTTGAGGTAGCGGAGCAGATCGATGCCGCGCCCTGGCTGGCGTCTTTTCCCAAACGCTTCTTCAGCTGCCGGCTACACGCGGTCAAACCAGAGCCGGCGGCCTACCTGGCTGTCCTGGCCCAGCTGGGCGCCCGCCCCGAGGAGGTCGTCTTTTTCGACGATCGGGCCGCCAATGTGGCCGCCGCCGCTCAGCTCGGGATCGACGCCTACCGCTTCAAGGACCCGGCGCAGTTCGACGACATCTAGTGCCAGATCAGGTGCAGACCTAGCACTCCGGCACCAAGCAAGCCTCCCACGCAGACCTGGGCAGCCAGTTCCCGCCGGCTCAGACGGGCCCGCAGTGCCGCCGCCAGTTCAATAACGAAAAGAAGGACCACCGCGCTCACCAGCGCCGCGATCACCGCGGCCTGGACGTCACGACCCACGAGGTCGGCGAGAAGCAGCACGACGAGCGGCACGAAGGCCCCGCGCAATAGGGCCAATTCGTGGACTGCAGTGTGCCAAACGTGGCGTGCAGACAGAGGGCGACCCATTTGCAGCCGTTCGGCCACCGTTTCCCCGTAGGAATGGGACAACCAGAGCAACACGATCACGATCGCCACCGCCCCGGCCGCCTGAGCGACGGTCTCGTGCCGGGCGCTCTCCACGGCGAGGAGGGCCCCGGTGAGAATGATGCCGTCGACATGGCGACCCGGATTCTCATCGGGGACGAGCAGGTCCACGGCCCGAGCCAGCCTGGACTGGGACCGGGTCCGTTCGGCCACTACTGGTTCAGCGTGAGTACGTCGGCACCGTCCTCGGTCACAACCAGGGTGTGCTCGAACTGGGCGGTACGCCGACCGTCTGCGGTGACCGCTGTCCAGCCGTTGTCCCACATCTTCTCTCGCCAAGCGCCCATGGTGATCATGGGCTCGACGGTGAAGGTCATCCCTGGCTCCAGGGGGGTGGCGGCTTCGGGAGCGTAGTAATGCGGGACGTTCGGCACGGTGTGGAACTGCTCTCCGATGCCGTGCCCGACGAACATGCGGACGACCCCGTAGCCATGTTCGTGGGCGTGCGTCTCGATGGCCCGGCCGATGTCGGAGATGGGTCGACCGGGGTGGACGGCGGCGATGCCGAGGTCCCGGCACTCGCGGGTCGCCTCGACGAGCGCTCGTGATTCCTCGTCGACATCGCCCACATAGAATGTGGCGCTGCAGTCTCCATGCACGCCGTCGAGAAAAGCGGTGACGTCAACGTTGACAATGTCACCGTCCTGAAGAGGCCGGTCGTCGGGGATGCCGTGGCAGATCACTTCGTTGACCGACGTGCAGATCGACTTGGGGTAGCCGTGGTAGTTGAGCGTTGACGGGTAGGCGCCCCGGTCGATATAGGCCTGGTAGGCGATGCTGTCGAGCTCTTCGGTGGTGACGCCCGGGGCGACAGCCGCACCGGTCAGCTCCAGTACTTCGGCGGCGACCCGCCCGGCGACGCGCATGCGGGCGATGACGTCGGGCGATTTCACCACGGGCTCGTCCCACCGGACCGGCTGACCGGTGCGGTAGTAGTTAGCCGGCACGATGTGCTCCGGGACGTCGCGCATGGGACTCACCCGGCCGGGCAGAACCCGACCCTCTGTGGCGCGGTGGCAGCGCTTGTACTTGCGGCCGCTGCCACACCAGCAGGGGTCGTTGGACTTGAGCAGGCGCGGGACGGGACGTGCCGCGGGAGCCGGGGCGGTTCCGGGTCGGCTGCTCATGCGTGGTCCGGTTCCTGGACCAGTTCGATCAGCGTGCCGAAGGAGTTCTTGGGGTGCAGGAACGCGACCGTTGTGCCCCGCGAACCCGGACGAGGTTCGGTGTCGATGGGGCGGGCGCCGGCCGCCACGGCCTGCTGCAAGGCCGCCTCGCAGTCCGCCACCCGATAGCCCACGTGGTGCAGGCCCTCGCCTTTCGTAGCCAGATACTTGGCGACGGTGGAGTCGTCCCGGATGGGAGTGAGCAGCTGAACGTAAGAATCAGCCACGGCCAGCAGGGCCTCTTCGACCCCGTCGCGGTCGACTACCTCGCGATGGGCCACCCGGGCGCCGAAGGCGTCCTCGTACCAGGCCACGGCGGCGTCGAGATCACGCACGGCGATGGCGACATGGTCAACTTCGGTGAGGCCCATCGGCCCAGGCTACCGCTCGTCGGGCGGTCAAACCGCGCTGGAGGCTGCGGCCAGAAGGGCCTTGAAGAGCAAGGCTGGCCGTCCGCCTGGAAACCCAATCAGCTCTGGTGGGTTCTGGCATCGTGTGTACGGCCGGCCTCAGGCTGGCGCGGATTTTGCAGCCGCCCCCGTAAACTTGGGGCATGCCTGGTTCTGTCATCGTCGCTGGTGCCCGCACGCCCATCGGGAAGCTGTCGGGAGCCCTCGCCTCCTTCAAGGCCGCTGACCTTGGCGGCATTGCCATCCGATCCGCCCTGGAACGAGCGGGGACGCGCCCCGACGAGGTCGACTACGTGATCATGGGCCAGGTGATCCTGGCCGGGACCGGGCAGGTACCGGCCCGGCAGGCGGCCACCGCGGCCGGTATTCCGTTGACCACGCCCGCCGCAGTTGTCAACAAGGTCTGCCTGTCGGGTCTCAACGCCATCTACCAGGCGGACCTGATGATTGCCGCCGGCGACGCCGAGGTAGTAGTGGCCGGGGGCATGGAGTCGATGACCTCAGCGCCGCACCTGCTCCTCGACGCCCGCCACGGCTACCGGCTGGGGGACGCGGTCCTGCACGACGCCTTGATGTATGACGGGCTGGAGGAGGCGCGCAGTCACGAGACGATGGGTCTGGACACGGAGCGCTACATGCCGCAGTTCCCGGCCGTGACGCGAGAGCGCCAGGATGTCTTCGCCGCGGCCTCGCACGAGCGAGCGGCCCGGGCCAGCAAGGACGGGATCCTGGCGGCCGAGATCACGCCCGTGGAAGTGCCGCAGCGCAAGGGGGAGGCGCTGATCGTGGATACCGACGAGGGTGTCCGGCCTGGTACGACAACCGACGCCTTGGGCAGATTGCGACCGGCCTTCAGCAGGGACGGATCTATCACGGCAGGCAACGCCTCCCAGATCTCCGATGGTGCGTCGGCCGTGGTGGTGATGTCAGAGACGGCCGCGGACCGCCACGGTGTGCAGCCCCTCGGCCGGGTGGTGAGCTACGGCATGGTGGCCGGCCCGGACACCTGCCTGATGACTCAGCCGTCCCGATCCACGGTCAAGGCCCTGAGCCGGGCTGGCTTGTCGGTGGGCGACGTCGACTTGTTCGAGTTCAACGAGGCGTTCGCGGCGGTGGTGCTGGGCTCGATCGACGACCTCTCTTTGCCGCTGGATGTCGTTAATCCCAACGGGGGCGCCGTTGCCTTGGGTCACCCCATCGGGGCATCGGGTAACCGGCTGGCGCTCACCTTGCTGCACGAGCTGCGCCGCCGGGGAGGCGGCCTCGGCGTCGCCGCGCTCTGCGGTGGCGGCGGTCAGGGCGACGCCCTGGTGGTGCGGGCCGGCTAGCGCACCAGGGCCGGCTGGCTAGCGCACCAGCTCCGGGCGTCCAGCCGCTACGGGACGCCCGGCTCCGCGTGCCATGGGCGCAAACTGCCGTCCGCCCCGGCGGGTACCTCGGTGATGTCAGCTGGGCCTGTCTGCCGACCCGGTTGCGGCCGGCCCGGTTCCGGCCGGCCCGGCTGCGGCCGACCCGGCCGGTGCCGACCCGAGCACAGCGGCCTTTTGGCGCTCGAACTCCTCCGGGGTGATGACGCCACGGTCCCGCAAGTCGGCCAGCTTGACAAGCTCGTCCGCCGGAGACGACGGACCCGCCGCTTGCTGGACGTATTGACGAAACGCTTGCTCCTGGCGGGCGGCGTCCTGTGTTTGCCGCTCATGCATACTGCCACCGCGGAAGATGAGATAGAAAAGGACGCCGAGCAACGGCAGGATAATGATGAAGATGGTCCATCCGGCTTTCCCCCATCCGGAGAGGTCGTGGCTGCGGAACAGGTCAACGAACACCGTTATGAGCAACCAGATCCAGATGAAGAACAGGAAGAACCAGAGCATGGTCCAAAACACGTCCAACAGCGGATAACTACTGGCGATCACGGTTAGGTCATCCTTTCTGTGGCGCTGGAGCGGGAGCGGCTCGCTCTATCTGGCTCTGGGCGCGGTCCAACTCGAGCCCGGACAGCGACACCAAGCCAACGTCGCGTAGGGGTCCATCGCCCAAGCGCCCGAACTTCGTGAGGACGATATCGACCCCACATGACGAGCAGTCGCTCTTTGCGTGTCCCAGGACGCGCCTCCCGCTCCAACGATTGAGATGGGATCCGTCAAGGATCGTTGTCATGTTTACCATGCTCAAGAGCTGGAAACGGGTATTCGACGACGCCACGACGGCCCGACGCCTCCAACAGCCCGGTCCGAGGCTGTCGCCAGAACCTACGTAAAAGAGAGGCGGGCCGTTCGCAAGGTCTCCCTACGCTCCTTTCTGTGTGGATACTTTCGCCGGGCAGTCATCCCACGCCGTCGAGATACTTTGACGGCGTGCACGTGGCAGTGATTGGCGCAGGCGCCATCGGGACGGTCCTGGCCGCCGCCGCGTACGACGCCGGCCAGCAGGTCACGGTGTGTGCCCGCACAGGCATCCCGAACCTCGTTATCGAGCGCGACGGTCGGCAGCGCAGCTTGCCGGTGACCATCACCACTGACCCGGGCGACCCCGAGCTGGCGCTGGCGGACGTGGTTTGGGTGGCTACCAAGGTGGGCGACACCCCCGGCGCGGGCCCGTGGCTGAGCCGGGTGTGTGGCACCGACACCCTCGTCGCGGCGGCTCAGAACGGCCTGGACCAGGACACCCGGCTGGCGCCGTTCTCCCCGAGCGACTGGGTGGTGCCGGCCCTCACCTATGTAGCGGCCGAGCGGCTGCAGCCAGGGAGGATCGCGCACCTGGGCGGAAATCGAGTGGTAGTCCCGGCCGGGGCGGCTGAGACCCTGCTGTCGCAGACCACTGCCGGGCTTGCCGTGCGAGGCGTACAGGACATGCGGACCGCTACCTGGCAGAAGCTCCTCGGCAACCTGGTCGCCAACCCCATCACCACCCTCACCCTGCGCCGCATCGGGGTCATGGCGGACCCGGGCATCGAGGACCTGGCCCGTGGCTTGCTCCGGGAGGCCGTTCAGGTCGGGCGCGCCGAGGGAGCCCGCCTCAGCGACCATGACGTGGGCGCCGTGCTCGCCGGCACCGGCCAATACGGAGAGTGGGCTGGGAGTTCCATGCTCTACGACCGGCTGGCCGGAGGGCCCCTCGAGCACCAGTATCTGACCGGGGAGGTGGTACGCCGGGCCGAAACGCACGGCATTTCGGTGCCCCTGAACGCGGCCATCCTGGCCTTGTTGGACTCGCTGGACCGGGGCGGCAGTGGCACAAGGGAACTTGAACTCGCGCAGAGAAGGCGCCTGAACTAGCCGACTTCCCGCCGGCCCTCGAGAGCTCGACCCAGAGTGATCTCGTCCGCGTACTCCAAGTCGCCTCCGACTGGAACCCCGTGGGCGATCGACGTCACCTTGATCGGCAGCTCCTTCAGCAGGGTCGTCAGGTAAAGCGTCGTCGCTTCCCCCTCGATGTTGGGGTTTGTGCAGAGGATGATCTCTTTGACGTCCTCGGTGGCCAGGCGGTTGAGGAGCTCCCGGACCCGCAGCTTCTCCGGGCCGATACCGTCGATTGGGCTGATGGCGCCTTGCAGGACGTGATAAAGCCCGCGATATTCCCGGGTCTTCTCGACTGCCACCACGTCTCGCGGTTCCTCCACGACGCAGATCACCGAGGCGTCCCGGCCCGGATTGCGGCAGATGTCACACTCCTCCGTCCCTGCAGACGCCTCGCCCCCCGGACCTTCGGCGATGTTGTAGCAGCGTCGGCACCAGGTCACCCGCTCCTTGACGACGTTGATCGCTCGGGCCAGGCGCAAGGCGTCCTCAGCGGACAGCTTGAGGAGGTAAAAAGCGATACGTTGCGCCGACTTGGGCCCGATCCCCGGCAGGCGGCCGAGCTCGTCTATGAGGTCCTGGACTGCTGCGGCGTACATCCCACACCGACACTACCGGCCACAGGCGACGATCGAATGGAGGGGGGCCTCGGTCAAGGCCGGCCCGCCACGCCCGAGCGCCCGTGCCCCCTAAGCGGCGCCATCAGCCAACGAGGCGAACGGCGAGCGGCGAACACCGATCAGCGAACAGCGAACGGCAAACCGCGAACGGCGAACGGCGAACAACCGCGAACAGCGAGCCAGCTACGGCGCTAGTCCCCGAGGAGGCCTCCGAGGCCCCCGCCCAGGTCCACGCCACCTAAGGCTTGAGCCGTCTCGGCGTGGGCTTGCTCGACCACGTCACGCAGGGCGGCCAGGATGAGGTCCTGCAGCAGTTCGATGTCGGAGGGATCGACGACGCTCGGGTCGATGCTGACCTCCTGAAACTCGAGGCCCCCGGTCGCGCGCACCCGCACGGCCCCGCCCCCTGCCGTGCCTTCGAGCACCTTGGCCGCGGCCGACTCCTGCGCCTGTTGGAGGTTTTGCTGGACCTCGCCCAACCTGGAAAAGAGGGCACTCAGATCGGGAACCGACTCCTCTTCGCCACTCACGGCGACACCTCCTCGGCGCCCGGAAATGCTTCGAGCAGGCGCTGCTCTGGCGACATTACCGCCACCGGTGCGTCTTCTAGCTCGTTGAGATCAATGGCGCTGAGGTCATCCGGGGGCGGCTCGGGGCGAGCTTCCCGGGAGGCTCGGCTCGTCCAGCACCAGTCGCAGCGGCACCGGGCCGCCGAAATGGGCGGCCAGGGCCGCCTCCACTTCGGCGCGGTTGGGTTCGGCCCGCAACAGCAAGCCCTTGTCTGGGACGGCAAAGATGGCAGCGGAGTCGTCCACGCCAACGAACCGGCCGGCAGACACGTAGACCTTCACCCCAGGACGGAGCCCGGGCAGGATGGTGTCCCCCACGCGATCGTCAGCGCTTCGCGCGTAGGTAGTTCAGCACCCCGAGTGGGTAGGTCGGTTTCCTGGCTCAGTGAGGAATGGTGCTCTGGGGGGCGGGGCACCCTAGCGGGCGCCGATTGGTCGGCCGCGGGTGACGGGGCGGTGGTCCGGCTGCCAGGTGCGGGTGCGGACCCCGCTCTGGGCTCCCGAAAACGGCGGTGGGCACCCAGGGCAGGCTGGTCGGCAGCAACGGAGATGGGCGGCGGCTCACCGTCGGGGGGGCGGGGCTTCGTGACGGACGGGGGCGGGACGGAACGGACCGAGGGAGTGGGCGCGGCCGCTTGTTCATCCCGCTCGCCGACCAGACGTTCCAGGCGCTCGAGGCGCTCGAGCAAGGCGGCTCGACTGTCGTCGGCGTCGGGGGCGGCCAAACGCACGAGCGCCACCTCCAGCGTGATGCGAGGGTCAGGCGCATCCCGCATGTCGATGAGCGCCTGGCCCACGAGCTCCATGGCCCGGACCAGGGCCGGTGTCCCGAAACGGCGGGCCTGGGCTTCGGCGGCGGCGGCGGCGTCCTCGGGAAGCAGCACGAGCGACCGGGCTTGGGTGGCGAGGAACCCGTTACGCAGCTGCTCGAGCAGCTCCGTGCCGAGGCGCCTGGCATCCCGGCCCGCCGCCGCGGCAGCCGCCACCTCCGTCAGGACCCGACCGGGCTCGCCTGCCGCGATGGCGTCGATCAGGTCGTTGACTCCCCCTGCGTCGTCATCGAGGCCCCCAGCGGCCGCCACTTGGTCGAGGGCGGACAACGCGTCTCGTGCCGAGCCATGACCCCGGCGCACCACCTGGTCGATCGCCGCTGGAGCCACCCCGAGCGCCGCCTGGTCCGCGACGTCACGGACCAGCGCCGTCAACACCTCCGCGTTGAGGAGCCGGAACTCGAAGTGCTGGGTCCGGCTCCGGATGGTGGGCAGGACCTTCTGTGGATCGGTCGTTGCCAGCACAAACACCACATGGCCCGGCGGATCCTCGAGCGTCTTGAGCAGAGCGCTGGCGGCCGCCGAGGTCATCTGATGGACCTCGTCGATGATGTAGACCTTCCAGCGGCCGGGCGTTCCCAGCGCCACCCGGCTGAGCAGGTCCCGCATCTCATCGATGCCCCGATTGGTGGCCGAGTCGAGTTCCTGCACGTCCAGCGATGAACCCTGCCGGATGGCCACGCACGACGGGCAGGTGCCATCAGGCTCACCATCGATCGGATGCTCGCAATTGAGTGCCATGGCCAGGATGCGGGCCGTCGAGGTCTTCCCTGTGCCCCGCGGTCCGCTGAACAGATAGGCGTGGGCGACCTTGCCGTCCCGCACCGAGTGGCGCAAGGCGCGCGTGACATGCTCCTGGCCGAGCACGGCCGAGAACTGCTGGGGCCGGAAGCGCCGGTAGAGGGCTTGGTAGGGGACGGCCCCGCCGTCCGGATCATCGTGGGCCACGGTCGTCCAGACTACGGCAGGGGTGAGACAGCAACCCTGCCGCTTCCGGGCCGCCACTGGACGCAAGCTGGCGCCCGGCGCGACGGTCAGGCGATCTGCGGCACACGGGGCGGTCCGCTGAGAGCTGCTGCCGTCAGGCCCTGACTCGGTTCACGGTGCTCCGTTGCGCAGGACCCGACCGCCGCGCCCGGCGCCAGACTCCCAGCGGACACCATAGCGTCAGAGCGGGTAGCGTTGGGGGCTCACACGCTGAGGAGGGGTGCGAGAGCGGCCGAATCGGCACGATTGGAAATCGTGTGTCCTGCAAGGGACCGTGGGTTCAAATCCCACCCTCTCCGCGGTAAACGCCCAGGTCGGGCCGAGTACTCGACCACCGAGCGGGTCCAGTTGGTTAGCAGTGCGAACGGGTTGCCCACCATTCGACCGAGCAACCGGAGCGACCGGCACGACAGAGACCGGCGCAGACCGGCGCAGAGCGGCGCGAACGTGTGTGCGAGAGTTACTGCATGCAGTTCTCCATGATCTTCGAAGCGCAGATGTCCGACCCGACCCGGCTCCACGAGCAAGAAGTCATCCGAAGCTGCGTAGAACAGGCGGTGTATGCCGAGGAGATGAGCTTCGACCGAGTGTGGGCGGTCGAGCACCACACGCTCTATTGGTACGCCCATATGAGCGCGCCCGAAATCTTCCTGTCCGCAGTTGCAGCCCGGACCTCCCGGATCAGGCTCGGGCACGGCGTGGTGTGCATGCCGTTTAACTACAACCATCCGGCTCGAGTGGCTGAACGCGCCGCCATGCTCGACATCGTCTCCAACGGGCGACTCGACCTCGGCGCGGGAAAGGGCGGCACGGTCCAGGAGATGTCGCTGTGTGGGGTGGACCCGGAGCGAGCGACGGCGGAGGTCCGCGAGGCACTGCAGATCATTGGCAAGGTGTGGCTGGAGGACGAGTTCGAGTGGCACGGCGACCTGCTCGATATCGAATCTCCAGCGGGTTCTCCCAAGCACCGTGTCGTGCCCCGTCCGGTGCAGACGCCCCACCCGCCCCTCTTTCTGGCCTGCAGTCATCCCGAGACAGTGAAGACCGCGGCGGAGTACGGCGTGGGCGCCCTCGCATTCGGGTTTGCCGGACCCGACTCCATCCGAAATATCCGGAAGATGTACCACGACACAATGGCCAGCCGATCGGGCCAGAACTTCGTGTCCACGGTGGTCAACGACCATCTCGCAGCCTTGTGCCCAAGTGTCGTCCTCGACGATCGTGATGAGGCCATACAGATCGGGGCGCGCGGCCAACGGTTCTTCGGGGAATCCATCACGCACTGGGCCCGTATCGGCAGTCCGCCACCCAGTGAGACCACCGAATATGAGGACAACGTCAGTTACATGCACGAGATGAAGACCAACATCTACAACGCAGCCCTGCGGGGGGAACTTCCAGGGTATATGAGCGACCCCTCCCTGGCGGGAGCCACCTTCAACATCGAGCACGCCTACGGCAATACGGCCGACGCCATCGCCTACGTGGAAGAGCTTGATGACATCGGGGTCGACGAGGTCATGTGCATGATCCAGATGGGTACGGTACCGCTCAAGACATGTATGGAAACGATCCGTCACTGGGGTGAAGAGGTAATACCGCGATTCAGGATGTGATCTTTTCGAGCGTTACGAGGTGAGAAAGGGTTCCTTTTGATTTGCGGCGCACATCGTGTACCTCGTGTCGGACGCCGCAGCCTCGGTCAGTGGGCACGTGTTTGGGGCCAATGGCCGCCGGTACTCTAGATTGAGCGAGGCCGTCGAGGCGCGATCTGTTCTGTCGACTGGCGAGTGGATGGTGGATGGTGGAGGAGCTGGTCGCCGTATTCCCGTCCACCCTTGGGGATGGGCTCCGCGACCCGCCGCACTGCCTGGGCTCGTTGGACATCATCCGCGAGGCCGACGTGTCGGCAGAACGGGTGACCAGAGAGTTTACGGACCGTGGCCGGACTGCTGAAATTGTCGGCTGAAACTGGCTGACCTCACGGACCTCTTCGGCCCGGGCGACGCGTTCGCTCGAATCAGTCGGTCTCCTTCGGAAGCGTCGCCCGAGCGTAAATGCGCATGGCGGTGCCGCCCATCAGCGTCGCCCTGTCCGAGGCGGACATCGGCCAGTGGTCGCGGAACGCGCTGACGCCCTGCTCGTAGGTGAGGATGTTCGCCGTCCGGGTCCAGTCCGTTCCCCACATGCAGCGCCCGAGGCCAAAGGCTTCGATCAGCCGACCCACGGGCTCCCAGAGGTCGTCGTATGGGAACGGCCGATGCGAATACGTGCACGCACCGGTCACCTTGAGGGCGACGTTGTCGTACTGGGCGAGGGCGAGCACCTGTGGGAGGTCGTCAAATGGGTCGTCGGGTGCCGGTGGCGTCATCGGTTGCGTGAGTCCGAGGTGGTCGAGCACGAACTGGGCGTCGGGAAACCGCCGGGCGAGCTCGTCCATCAACGAGATTCGCCCCCAGCACATCACGTTGACCGGCATCCCGGCCGCGGCAGCCCCGTTGACGGCGGTGGCCACGCCGGGGTTATCCTCGTCCAGGGGATGGTCAGGAAGGGAGAGGAGGCGGATCCCGATGGCGCCAGGCGTGGCGGCCCACTCGGCGATCCGCTCGGCCACACCCACGGCCGCCGGATCGATCGGCGCCACGAGACCGAACCGGCTGGGATGGTCGCGGTACACCGACTCGGCATAGGTGGTGTCAGTCCGGTAAATCCGCCATGGCGACACGAGGACGGCTCCGTCGACGCCGACCGCATCCATCGCCGCGACCATCCGTTCGCCGTCCACGCCGGGGTGGTCGCGGGGGTCACTGGCGGCCATCGCTTCCGATGTCGGAGAGCTGGCCCAAGCGTGCACCTGGGCATCGACGATCATGAGCTGATTGACCGGCAGCGCCTGGCGCCGGGCCTCCCAATCTCGTCATCTCGCCGAGGCCGAGAGCGCGTCCTCGGCCTGCTCCACTCGACGGGAGTGCGATCGACCTCCGGGTGGTGGCTGGAGCCCGCTTTCTGGACGCCACTGGTCGCGTTCTGCACCTCGGACAGCCTGTCCGAGCTGCTCGCAGTGCGCAAGGACGGCACCGCCCGACGGGATTCGACGCCTGTGGCATGAGCTCAAGAAGGGCGAGACGCTGACGGTGGGCCGCTTTCCGAACATCCACGAACCTGCACAGATCTACAGGAAGAAAAAAGAAAGAACGAGAAATCCTGTGGCCTGCGAGGGCCCATGGCGCAAATCCGACTCGCTGCGCCAGAACGTGCGCTCATCCGCTTGCGACTCGCCGAGCCAAGGCCGGTTCTCGCTGATTCCCACAGCTGGCCTTGTCCCACGGGTGGGCCCATGATGGTGGACATGCGAGGGGTGACGAGCTTCTGGAGGATCGCCGTGGCCCTGGTCTCGTGGTCCAGCTCCCTGATCGAGCGCAACCGATGAGCTCCCCGGTACTGGGGACAGACGGCTTGGCGCGGTGTCCCTGGGCGGCCTCAGCTCCTGAGTACCAGGCCTACCACGACCTGGAGTGGGGCCATCCGGTCGGGGACGACGCCCGCATCTACGAGAAGCTGTGCCTGGAGGGGTTCCAGAGCGGCTTGTCGTGGCTCACCATCCTGCGCAAGCGAGAGGGTTTCCGCCGGGCGTTCGCGGCGTTCGACCCGGCCGCAGTGGCGGCGTTCGACGACGCCGACGTGGCTCGGCTCGTCTCGGACCCCACCATTGTGCGCCACCGCGGCAAGATCCTGGCGGCCATTGGCAACGCCCGGGCCACCGTGCGTCTGTGGGATATGGGCAGCTCGTTGGCAACCATCGTCTGGGCGCATGAACCACCGGAGCGGACCCCCGAGACCACCATCGCCTCCCTGCCGGCGGCCACAGCGGAATCCAAAGCCCTTTCTGACAACCTGCGGCGAAAGGGCTTCCGCTTCGTAGGGCCCACAACCGTGTACGCCTCCATGCAGTCCCTCGGCGTCGTCAACGACCACCTGGTGGGCTGCCACTTCCGGGAAGTGGTCGCAGCCGAACGGGCCCGCTTTTCCCGGCCGTGAGCACCCGTCCAGACGGCGACCGGCCGGTCACCTTCTCCTCGAGCGCTACGGTGCCGCCGTGGACGATGAGAACGCCATGCGGAGGGCGATCGAAGAGGGCCGCCGGGCCGGAGATGGAGGCGACGTTCCGGTCGGCGCGGTGGTCGTGTCCGGCGGGCAGGTGGTCGCCGCCGCCGGCAACAGGCGGGAGGCCGCCATAGATCCCACCGCGCACGCCGAGCTCCTGGCGCTGCGGCAGGCAGCTGCCACCCTCGGGAGTTGGCGGTTGTCGGACGTCACGGTCTACGTAACCCTCGAGCCTTGTCCGATGTGCGCGGGCGCGTTGGTGGCTGCCCGGGTGCGCCGCCTGGTCTTCGGAGCGGCGGATCCCAAGGCGGGCGCGTGCGGATCCCTGTACAACCTGTGCGCCGATCCTCGCCTCAACCATGAGCTGGCGGTGGTACCCGGCGTCTGCGAGGCGGAGTGCGCGGCGTTACTGCAGGAGTGGTTCGCCAAGCGGCGCGGCCGCCGGAGCCGGGCTGAGGCTCCCCGGCAGGCCTCGAGACGAGGGGATAACTTGGTCGGATGAGCGGCCCGAAGGCAGATCAGAAGAAAAAACGGACAGTCCGCGGTATCGACGTCGACCGCGGCGAGACAGTTTTGCTGGTGGCCCGCCCCTCCATCGCCGCAGTCTGGTATCGCTACGTACTGACCCTGGGCATCTATGGTTTCTGGCGGAGGCAGGACGTATCCGTGCTGACCGACCGCCGGGTGCTCGTCGGCAAGGGGATTCTCCGCCGCTCGGAGCGCTCGATTCCGTTGCAGAGCATCAACGACGCCGTATACCTCCGAAGGCTGTTTTTTGCCTTCTGCGAGATCTCCTCGACCGTGCGCGGGCGCAATCACGTGCTGCAGGTAGGTCCGCTCTCGGCTCGACAGGCGCGCCGGTTCACCCAGGAGATCCTGGGGCGCCGCTAAAGGCGGGCGCTCAATGCCGCTTCCGGCGGTCGTGACTTGACTGCGCCCGTTGCGCCTTCCGGGTACGGCGGGCTGCGTCTGAGGTGGAGCCGTGGCCGTGGGTTTCGCTCTCGGCAATGCTGAGTGCGGTACGACGGCGGGAGAGCACGGTCAGGCCCGCCACCACCAGCAGGACGGCCAGCGCACTGAAGAGGATGATGTAGAACATGCCGTCCCTTCCTTGCACCGCAACCGGTGCAGCCCTTGAACTGTTGCAGAACCCGGCTCTTGTCGGAGCGCAGACAGACTAGACGTCAGTGAGCGCGCCAATACGGGGCCGGATCACACCCGCGGCCTGAGCCCCCGTTGCGACGCCCACGAGGTTGGCGCCGGGCGGTGGGGGTCGGGCGGGGCGCGAGGCGCGCCCAGTCATGCGTGCTTGGCCTGAGTCTTCGCCAGTTCCGCGCCGACCGGAGGCTGATTCCGGCGAGAGCCGGGCGCCACCGCCAAATGCCGAAACTCGTCGCGATCGAAACGGAGGATGAAGCTGCGGACCGGTGACGGAACCGGCACGATGACGGGACGGGTCCACCAATGCCGGCCGAATATGGTGACGGCTTCGTCGTTGACGTTGATCGGGCCGATCCGCGGGTCGGACGACATGACAGCGTTCACATATCTGGCCACGGCACAGCCGGTGCCGCTGCCGGGGACCCCCTTGACACCCGCGGACTCGAGTTGGGTGGCGACCGCCTCCGCGTTCGATCCCAGCTTGTTGAGCAACTCCGTCGTCTGCGCCCTCAACGCCGCCCGCTCTTCCTTGGCTCTGCTCATTGTGTCGGCTCCTTCCCGTAGGTGAATCGGCAGTTAACCCCCCGGCACTTGCATGACGGGCGCACGCGGGTGACTGCAATATCTAGGTTAATCGCGAACCGCGGCGCCTCCCACAGGGGACGAGGACCACTCCAACCTTCACGGAGCGGTGGCCGATGAATCGACCGTCGGTTTGACGGGTTCGGCCTCGCCCTCCCCGTCTGGCGCCGTCCCAGGCCGGGGCGAAATGTAGGCGCGGCCCACGTAGGCCACAACGACGGCGACGATGACGACGGGCATCACCGCGAAACCGTCGGACCCCAGAAAGATGGTGGTGATCAGGACCGACGTGAGGGGTAGGCCGAGCATGACGCAGGTCATGCTTCCGATCCCCATCGCCGCGCCTGCCACCACCGGCAGTCCGGGCAAGTGGGACAGGGCGATGCCGCCAGCCGCCCCGATGAACATCCCGGGAAAGGTCGGGCCGCCCCGGAAGCCGCTCATCGACGCCCCGTAGGCCAGTCCCTTGCAGGCGACCAGAAGTACCAGCGCTCCGACGGAGAAAGACGCACTGTTCTGCAGGAGGGATGGAAGGGCGGACTGGCCGGAGAACAGGACGAGCGATGACGACTTGCCGCTGCCCTCGGCGAAGGCCACGGCCAGGGCCCCGACCGCCAGGCCCACGGCCGGAACCAGGAGGAGGACCTGGCCTTCGACGTGGGGCTTGAGGAACTGGGCCAGCCAGCGGATGGCGCCGCCGAGAACAACCGCCGCCAAACCGATGACGATCGCCCAGCCGAACTCGGCGCCGTCGGGCCGGGGGAAGGGGGGCAGGTTGGCGACGGCGAGCGAAAAGGTCCCATGCCCGGTCCAGGAGTCGAAGCCGATGAACACGAGGGCACCGACTCCCGAGGCGAGGAGGCCGGGCACCAGCACCAGTCCGAGCGTGGGGCCGCCCAGCCCGGACGCCTCCATGAGGAGGAAGGCGGCGGCCAGAGGTGAACCGAAGAGGGTGCTGATGGCCGCGAAGCTGCCTGCGGCGCCCACCACACGGACAGCCTGTTGGGGCGCGCCCTTTCTGGCCACTCGTACCACGGCCGCGGCCAGGCCACCTCCGAGGGCGATAAGCGGCGCCTCCGGTCCGATGACGGCACCCAGGGCCAGGCCCGCCAGTGATGCCAGGAAGACGCCGGGCAGAGCGGTGGCAAGGGGCGGACCGCCCATCTGAAAACCATCGGCGGGCGAGTGCCCGCCCCGGCCCGGCAAGAAGTGGATCGTCAGCCCCACCAGTACGCCCGCCAAGCCGACGATCGGCACCGGCCACCAGATCGGCTCGCCGTGAAAGCCGAGTGCTTTCGGGAGGTAACCGGGCTGGAACACCCACTTCTGCATCTCGCCGATGAGATACAGGTACCAGTAAGCGACGGCGGCGATCGGGGCCCCCAGGACGCCAGCCAGCAACAGGAGGACGAGGTATTTACGGGTACGGAGCAGGGCGACGACGTCGGCAACCGCCTCCGTCATGTCAACCAGCCTGGGGCCGCGTTCGGGCGCGTCGCACGGTCGTCCTCATCCTCGGGACGCTTCCACAGCCGCACAGCACCCGGCACCACCCGCAACGGGTGAGCGTGGGCGTCCGGATCTCGGCTGCGGAAGGAGGACGCGCCTGGCCTGGCGCCCGAGCGCCACGGCGCGCCGGTGCTGTGGCGGCTCGGCGAGTGCCGAGGGTTCCTCACCTTTTATGGGTGATTTGCGGAATGGCTGACCGGTTGAGGATCCCTCTGGGCCGCCCGTCATCCGGGGTCCGTGGCGACAGCACTTGACGATCAGCGAAGGCGGTACACCCGTGAGTGTGGAATCCGAGCGAGTTCGTGGTTTCGGGAAGCTGGAGGATGGCCTGCGCCAGGCCAGCGACTGGTACCTCTGGGGCCCGTACGTCAGCGAACGCCAGTGGGGGACGGTTCGAGAGGACTACAGCCCCGACGGCGAGGCCTGGACGTACTTTCCGCATGATCACGCCCGATCCCGGGCCTACCGGTGGGGGGAGGACGGCCTGGCCGGATTCTGCGATATCGAGCAGCGCCTGTGCCTCAGTCTGGCGCTGTGGAACGGTCGGGATCCGATCTTGAAGGAGCGGGCGTACGGGCTGACGGGCGCGGAGGCCAACCACGGCGAGGACGTAAAGGACTACTGGTGGTATCTCGACGCCCTGCCCAGCCACGCCTGGAACCGCTGGCGCTACCACTACCCTCAGCGGGCCTTCCCCTACGAAGATCTTCGAGCGGAGAACAGCCGGCGGGGCAAGTCGGACCCTGAGTACGAACTGCTCGACACCGGCGCGTTCGATGACAACCGCTACTGGATCGTGGAAGTCCATTACGCCAAGGCCGATCCCCATGACCTGCTGATGTCGGTGCAGATCACCAACGCCGGACCCGACAGGGACACGCTCCACGTGCTGCCGACGGCATTTTTCCGCAACACCTGGGCCTGGGACGTCGGAGCCCCCAAGCCGGAGTTGGTGGCCAGCGGACCAGCAGCCGTGGCAATCCGCCATCCCTTCCTCGGAGAGCTGGAGCTGATCGCCGCGGACGGACCGGGTGGCGGCCAACCGGCATTGCTGTTCTGCGAGAACGAGACCAACGACCGACGCCTGTACGGGGTGCCCGACAGCCCGCCGTACCCCAAGGACGGCATCAACGACCACGTCCTTGCCGGGAGCTCCACCATCAATCCCGGTGGGCGCGGCACCAAGTGTGCGTTCTGGTACCGGGTGCCGGTGGAACCGGGCGCCACGGCCGAGCTCCGCCTCCGCCTCCGACCGGTGGGCGCCGCCCCGACCGCCTCCGACGCGCTCGCCCACAGTTTTGCCGAGGTCATGTCCACGCGTCGGATGGAGGCGGACGAGTTCTACGCCGAGCTGACGCCGGAGGCGGCGTCGGCAGACGAGGCCAACGTGATGCGGCAGGCCTTCGCCGGCATGTTGTGGAGCAAGCAGTTCTACTACTACGACGTCGCCCGCTGGCTCGACGGCGACCCGACCCAACCGCCTCCCCCGGACTCCCGCCGTTCCGGCCGCAACACCAGGTGGCGCCACTTCGATGCCTTCGACATCATGTCGATGCCGGACAAGTGGGAGTATCCGTGGTTCGCGGCCTGGGACCTGGCCTTCCACTGTGTCGCCCTGGCCCACGTTGATCCGGGCTTCGCCAAGTACCAGCTCATCCTGCTGTGCCGGGAATGGTTCCAGCACCCCAACGGGGCACTGCCCGCCTACGAGTGGGATTTCGGCGACGTAAATCCACCCGTGCAGGCGTGGTCGGCGCTCGAGGTGTTCGGCATCGACGGCGGCCGGGATATCGATTTTCTCAGCCGGGTGTTCGACAAGCTGATCGTCAACTTCACCTGGTGGGTCAACCTGGAGGACAGGGGCGGAAACAATGTCTTCGAGGGCGGCTTCCTGGGCCTCGACAACATCGGTCCCATTGACAGATCTCACCTGCCCGTCGGAGGGCTCCTGGAACAGTCGGATGCCACCGGCTGGATGGCGCAGTACGCCCTGGCCATGGTGGCCATTGCCGGGGTGCTCAACCGCAGCGGCCAGCGCCCGGCCACCGACCTGATCCTCAAGTTCGCCGAGCATTTTGCGTCCATTCGTCAGGCCATGGATACCCAGGGGTTATGGGACGACACCGACGGCCTTTTCTACGACCGCCTGGTCACCCCGGACGGGCAGGTGGCCCCTGTCAAGGTGCGGTCCATGGTGGGCATCATCCCCGTGCTGGCCGCTGGAGTGCTCGATGAAGGCATGCTCGATCAGAGCCTCGCCATCGCCAGGGAACTCCCCCGCCTGCTCCGCACCCGGGGTATGACCGACCCCGCCAAGCTGGCCGAGACTGGACAACTGAAAGGCAGCCCCGGCAGCCGGCGACTGCTGATCGGCGTGGCGGGCGTCGACCGTCTGGAGCGGATTTTCTCGACATTGTTCGATGAGCGCGAGTTCCTGTCGCCGTACGGCCTGCGCGCCATCTCGGCCTTCCACCGGGACCAGCCCTACGAGCTGGAGGTCGAAGGCCTGCGCGCCTCGATCGACTACGAGCCGGCGGAATCGACCACCAACATGTTCGGGGGAAACTCCAACTGGCGGGGCCCACTGTGGTTCCCGCTCAACTACCTGGTCATCGGCGCCCTCGAGCGTTACGACCGCTTCTTCGGTGACGAATTCCAGATCGAGTACCCAACCGGGTCGGGGCAGAAGCACACGCTCGGCGAGATCGCCCAGGACCTGCGCCGGCGTATGATCTCGATCTTCTTGGTCGGCCCGGATGGAAGGCGGCCTTGTTTCGGCTGGGTCGACCGGTTTCAACAGGATCCGGCCTGGAAGGACAACCTGCTGTTCAACGAGTACTTCCACGGGGACAACGGGGCCGGGCTGGGCGCTTCCCACCAGACCGGTTGGACCGGGGTGGTGGCCGACGCCATCCGGCGCCAGCACGGCGCGGTGGCGTCCATCGGCGATGTCCTGCGTGGAGACGTGACACCGCCGGGGAGGCGGTGACCCGGTGGCCGAGCGGGTGGCGTCTGTGCGGCCGGGCAACCCGTTTCCGTTGGGGGCGACCATCCGCGACGGCGGGACGAACTTCGCAGTGGCGTCGGGCGTGGCCGACGGGATCGAGCTGTGCCTTTTCGACAGCTCAGGGGAGGAGGCCCGGGTTTCGCTGCCGGAATGCGATGCCGGCGTCTGGCACGGCTTTCTGCCCGGGATAGGTCCTGGCCAGGCCTACGGCTACCGGGCGACCGGACCCTACGATCCCCCCCGGGGAGTGAGGTGCAATCCGGCCAAGTTGTTGATCGACCCCTACGCCCGAGCGACCAGCGGCCGGGTCCGTTACGGTCCCGAGGTACTCGGGTTCGCAGTCGGAACCCCCGACATCGAGAGCGACGTCGACTCCGCCGGCCACGTGCCCCTCAGCCTGGTGGTTGATCCGGAGTTCGGGTGGAGCAACCGTCCTCGCCCGAACCACCTGTACGCGGAGACAGTCATCTACGAGGTGCACGTCAAGGGGTTCACCATGACGCACCCCGGCGTACCACAGGATCTGCGCGGCACCTACGCCGGCTTCGCCCACGAGGCGTCGCTGTCCCATCTGGTCAAGCTCGGCGTCACCGCCGTGGAGCTCCTACCAGTTCATCAAAACGTCCCGGAGTCCTTTCTCCTCGACCGGGGTCTCACCAACTACTGGGGCTACAACACCATCGGCTTCTTTGCACCCCACGACGGCTACTCGGCGGCCGTCCGGGCCGGCCGGGCCGGGGGCCAGGTGGCCGAGTTCAAGGCCATGGTCGATTCCATCCACGAGGCCGGCCTCGAGGTCATCCTCGACGTGGTCTTCAATCACACTGCCGAGGGAAACCATCTGGGCCCGACCCTCTGCTTCCGGGGCCTCGACAACCCGGCCTACTACCATCTCGTGCCCGGCGACAACCGCTACTACGTGGACACCACCGGGTGCGGCAATACCGTCAATGCCGGCGATCCGATCGCCCTGCGGCTCATGATGGACTCCCTCCGGTATTGGTTGACCGAGATGCGGGTGGACGGCTTCCGTTTCGACCTGGCCCCGAGCCTGGCACGTGAGCAAAGCGGTTTCGACCGGGTTTCCGCTTTCTTCGATCTGGTCTCCCAGGATCCGGTTGTCTCCGCCGCCAAACTCGTCGCCGAGCCGTGGGACGTGGGTCAGACCGACAGCTACGAGCTGGGTCGTTTCCCGCCGCTGTGGCGGGAGTGGAACGGCAGCTATCGCGACACGGTGCGCGACTTCTGGCGCAGCCACGACGGCCTGATCGGAGCGTTCGCCTCTCGCATCACGGGGTCCTCGGACCTTTTTGCCAGCCGGGGCCGGCGACCCACGGCCTCGGTCAACCTGCTGACGGTCCACGACGGCTTCACCCTGGCAGACCTCGTCTCCTACGACAGCAAGCACAACGAGGCCAACGGAGAAGACAATCGGGACGGTACCGACGACAACCGGTCCTGGAACTGCGGCATCGAGGGCCCGACGCAGGATGGCGACGTCCTGGCGCTGCGCGGCCGCCAGCGGCGCGCCCTGCTCGCCACTCTTTTCCTCTCTTTCGGGGTGCCCTTGCTGCTCGGGGGGGATGAGCTGGGCCGCACCCAGCAAGGCAACAACAACGCCTACTGCCAGGACGACGCCATCACCTGGTACGACTGGTCGGCTGTCGACGCCGAGCTGCTGGCCTTCGCCCGCGGCCTCATCGAGTTTCGACGGGCGCATCCCGTCTTCCGCCGGCGCCGGTTCCTGGCGGGTACCGAAGCCGCGGAACTGGGCTGGTTCACACCGTCGGGATCGCCGATGAGCGAGAGCGACTGGTCCGACCCGAATGCACGCAGTCTCAGTCTCTATCTCGACGGGGGAGACGACCCGGATCTCGACCTCGACGGCACCCCGCTCGTCGACGACGACTTCCTGCTCATGGTCAACGCCTGGTGGGAGCCACTCGACTTCGTGATACCCGCCACGCGCCCGGGCCAGGCGTGGTACCGCCAGATCGACACGTTCGACCCAGCCCGGGCGCCCGCGACAACCCCGCAGGCCGAGGGGCGCGGCGACAGTTGGCCCGCGCTCGGTTGTGGTCCTCGGCAGCCGGCGCCAGAGCACCTAGCGCCGGTGGCGGGATATACCGAGCTGGCGCGAGCCACCCGCTGGAAGCTGCTGGCGAAGGCGCTGATTCGCGCCGTGGTGACAGCCGCAATCCTGGTAACCCTCTACTACGTGCTGCCGCTCAGCGACCTGTCCGACGCCAGTTCCGTAGTGCTGCTGGCGGCGGGCCTGTTGGGGGTCGTGGCCATCGTGGCGTGGGAAGTGCGCGGCATCCTGCACGCGGACTATCCCGCCATCCAGGGGATACAGGCCCTGGCCTTGACGGTCCCCCTGTTTCTGTTGCTGTTCTCGACGTTCTACTTCGAGATCGCCCAGGCCAATGCGGCCAGCTTTGGTCAGCACCTCACCCGCACCGACGCCCTGTATTTCACCGTCACCACATTTGCAACAGTCGGCTATGGGGACATCACCGCCAAGAGCCAGGGCGCCCGGGTGATCGTCATCGTCCAAATGCTGACCGATCTGGTGGTGCTCGGCTTGGGCGTCAGGGTCCTGTTGGAAGCCGTGCAGAGGGGCCGCCAGCGCCAGACCCAAGGCGCGCCCGGTGTGCTGTCTCCCTCGACGTCGGCCTCGTCCGGAAGTGACCAAGCCGAACGGACCTGAACCGCCCGTCGCCCGGTTGACGTCAGCCCGAGTCTGGGTCCCGGGTCGGTTCGGGAGCAGGTATGAGGCCTTGATCGGCCAGCACAGGCAGCGGCTTGGGTTGCACCAGGAGACGCACTTCGGGGGGCAGACTGAGGTCGCCCCCCGTGTGCATGACCGAAAACTCCCGTTCGGGGCGGCCCCGGCCGATAAAAGCGCGGGTCCATTTGAGAAGGGTGGACAAGCGGTTGCCGAACCCGGTGAGAAAGGCAAGGTGCACGAAGGCCCAGATGACCCAGCCGGGAAAGCCGCTCAGCCGCAGCCCGCGGAAATCGACCACCGACTTGAACCGGCCGATGGTTGCGGCGCTGCCGAGGTCGCGATATTTGAAGATGTTGGGTTCCTGGCCTTTGAGCCGGCGCACGATGGTGTGGGCGGCGTGCAGGCCACCTTGCATGGCCACTTCGGCCACGCCGGGCAATTTGTCCAGCGCCATCATGTCGCCGACCACGAAGACCTCGGGGTGGCCAGGGATGGTGAGATCAGGTAGCACCGAGATACGGCCCGCCCGGTCCAGCTCCGCCCCCGATGCCTTGGCGAGCTCCGCCGCCAGAGGCGAGGCTTCCACCCCCGCCGCCCAGACCGTGGTGTGCGCATCCAGGCGTTGGGTCCCCCCGTCTTCACCGGCGATGTCTACACCGAAGGCGTCGACATTGACCACCCGAGCGCCCATCCAGAGCTCTACACCCAGGTGGTCAAGTTCCTTGGTCGCCTTGCCGGACAGCTGTTCGCCAAAGGTGGCGAGCGGCGCCTTGCCGCCGTCGAGCAGGACTACCCGAATAGAAGACGCCTCGAAGGTGCGAAACTCGCCGCGGAAACTGCGTACGGCCAGTTCTCGCACCTGGCCCGCCAGCTCCACACCCGTCGGCCCGGCTCCCACGATGGCGACCGTGAGCCAACGATGCTTCTCGATAGGATCGTCGATCATCTCGGCCATCTCGAAGGCGCCGAAGATCCGGCGCCGCAGCTCGAGGGCGTCATCGATCGTCTTCATGCCGGGAGCGTAAAAAGCGAACGCGTCGTGACCGAAGTAGGACTGGTTGACGCCCGCGGCAACGATCAGGCTGTCGTAGGGGATCTCGATGGTCTTAAGGCCGAAAATGCTGGCGTGGACGACGCGCTGGTCCAGGTCAAACCCGGTCACCTCAGCCAGCTCCACCCGGACGTTTTCGTGCTTGCGGACGACGTGACGGATCGGCACGGCGATCTGTCCCGGCGGTATGAGCCCGGTAGCAACCTGGTACAGGAGGGGCTGAAAGAGGTGATGGTTGCGGCGGTCGACGATGGTCAGGTCGACTTTTTTGCGGCCAAGCAACCGGGCTGCGGGGAGGCCGCCGAAGCCGCCGCCCACGATAACCACTCGATGCCGGCTGCCGGCAGGAGTGCTCACCACGGAGTCCGCTAGAGCCCGGGACTCGAATGCATGATGCCGCCGTCCACAAATACGGTGGTGGCAGTCAGGTAGCTGGCCCCATCACTGGCCAAAAATACCACCGCACTCCCGATTTCCTCGGGTTGGGCCATGCGCCCGACCGGGATGGCGGCGTCGAGGGTCTTCATCTTTTCCGGATCCGCCATGGTCTCGGTGTTGATCGGTGTGGCTACCGCACCCGGGCCCACCCCGACCACCAGGATGTTGTGCGGTCCGAGCTCGATGCCCGCCTGGCGAGTCAGCATACGCATTCCTCCCTTGGAAAGGCAGTACGGCGCATTCCCCGGCATGGGCCAGTCCTCATGAACCGAGCTGATATTGATGATCCGCCCCCCGCCACCCTGAGCGATCATCTGCTTGGCGGCGATCTGCGTGCCGAAGAAAGCGCTCTTCAGATTGATCTCCATGACTTTTTCGTACTGAGCCTCGGTGGTGTCGAGCACCGACGTGCGCGTCTCGATACCGGCATTGTTGACCATGACGTCAACCCGACCCAACTCCTTGACCGTGCGATCGACGAGCATCTGCAAGTCGGCGACCTTGCTGACATCGGCGTGGACGCCGATGGCCTGATCGCCGAGCGCGGCCACCTGCCGCTCGAGCTCCTCGGTGGCCTCCTCATTGGCAACGTAGTCGATGGACACGTTGGCGCCGGCCCCGGCCAGGGCCAGCGTGACGGCCTTACCGATCCCGGAGTTACCGCCGGTGATGATGGCAACCTTCCCTTTGAGCGACATCACCCTTCCTTTCTGGTGGGGAGGCGTACAGGCTTGTGGCGACCATACAGGCGACCTGAAGCCACCTTAGGCAGGCGGTCGCCCCCCGCTCTTCACCCGATGAGGGGGATCTCGGCGCCGTCCGGAGACGGGACGATGGCGTCGTGCGGGCCGTCGATGCGCGACTTGTGAAATGGGGGCGCACCACCCGCCGCTTTCTGGTTGCTTCCGTTCTGCTCGGGGCCGTTCGGGCCCTGCTGGTGGTGGCCCAAGCCTGGCTCCTGGCAACCGTCATCACGAGCGCTTTTATCGACGGCAAGGACCTGGCTCGGCTCGAGACTCCGATGGGGCTGCTCCTGGGCGTGGTGATCCTGCGATCTCTAGTGGTGTGGACCTCAGAGTTGTCCGCGGACCGTTGTTCCGCTCGCGTCAAGTCGGAAATGCGGGCCGCCCTACTCGAGCGGGCCGCGCTCGTCGGGCGCGATGGCCGCACGATCAAGCGTTCGGGCGAACTGGCTGCCCTGGCCGTCCGGGGCATTGACGCCTTGGACGGATACTTCGGCCGGTACCTCCCCGCGGTCTTCCTGGCCGTAATCGTCCCTCTGACGGTATTCGTGGCCGTGCTGAGCGCAGATTGGATCTCGGCGGTGATCATCGCCGTAACCCTCCCGCTTGTTCCCGTCTTCATGGTGCTCATCGGATGGGTCACCCAGGCCCACAGCGCCCGGCAGCTGCGAACGCTGCAGGTCCTCTCCGGCCATTTCCTCGACGTCGTCAGCGGTCTCGCCACCCTGAAGATCTTCGGCCGTTCGAAAGCCCAGATCCGCACCATCGGTGAGGTCACCGACAGCTATCGCCGCACCACTATGACGACGCTGCGAGTGACATTCCTCTCGTCCCTCGTCCTGGAACTGCTCGCCAGCATCTCGGTCGCACTGGTGGCGGTGGCTATCGGCCTGCGCTTGCTCGGCGGCCACATCGGCCTGCGATCCGCGCTGTTCGTGCTGGTCCTGGCGCCCGAGGCCTATCTGCCCCTTCGTCAGGTCGGCGCCGATTTCCACGCCAGCGCCGACGGTCTGAGCGCAGCGCAACAGGTCTTCGAGGTGCTGGACTCGCCTGCGCCTCCACACGGGACGGCGACGGCCGTACCCAACCCGGCCGCTACCGGCCTGGAAATCGACTCGGTCCGGGTGACGTATCCCGGCCGCGACCACCCGGCGCTCGATGGCGTCAGCCTGACGGTCGACCCCGGCGAGGTCGTGGCCATCACCGGGCCGAGCGGGTGCGGGAAGTCGACTCTGGTGCAGGTCGTGCTCGGACTGGTGCAAGCAGACGAAGGATCGGTGCGGGCGGGCTGCACCGACCTGGCCACCCTCGACCCAGACGTGTGGCGCCGACAGATCGCCTGGGTGCCGCAGCGACCACACCTGTTCGCAACGACCATCGCGGAGAACGTCCGTTTGGGTCGAGCGGATGCCAGCCTGGCCGAGGTCGAGCACGCCATCTCGGAGGCGGGCCTCTCCCGGCTCGCATCCCGCCTCCCGGAGGGACTCGACACCCAGCTCGGTGAAGGGGGTGCCGGGCTGTCGGCCGGGGAACGCCAGCGGGTGGCGCTCGCCCGGGCGTTCCTCCGGGGCGCGCCCCTCCTGCTCCTCGATGAGCCCACCGCCAACCTCGACGGTCAGACCGAAGCCGAGGTGCTCGACGCCGTGCGGCGCTTGTGCTCGGGCCGAACCGCCTTACTGGTCGCCCATCGCCCGGCTCTCCTCGCCATCGCCGACCGGGTAGTCGACTTCTGCCCAGCAGGGATGCGGTTGTGACCCGAACAGCTGCCGCGAAGCCGCCCGTCCGGCTCGGGGATGACACGGGCGACGCCTCCCTGGCCAGGACGCTCAAACTGGCTCGGCCGGCCCGGTGCCGGCTGGCGTTCACGATTCTGCTCGGCGCCGGGGCAGCCGCATCCGGGATCGCGCTCCTGGCAACGTCGGCCTGGCTGATTTCCCGCGCCGCCCAGCACCCCTCCGTGGTGGCCCTGGGCTTGGCCATCATTGGCGTCCGGTTTTTCGCGGTTTCTCGGGCCATGTTCCGCTACACCGAGCGTATCGTCGGTCACGACACGGCGCTGCGGGTCCTCGCCGACCTCCGCGTGCGAGTTTACGAACGCCTGGAAAGACTGGCCCCGTCCGGCCTGCCCGCTTTCCGGAGCGGCGACCTGCTGGCTCGCTTAGTCCACGACGTAGACGCCGTTCAGGACCTGCTGCTCCGCGTGATAGCGCCGTGGGGAGTCGCCCTGCTGGTGGGGGTTCCCACCGTGGGGTTGATCTGGTACGTCCTGCCCGCCGCCGGCCTGGCCGTCGGTGCCGGAATGCTGGCCGCGACCATCGTGGTGCCGTGGTGGACCCGCCATCTGGCTGAGAGACGGGAAGCCCGGCAGGCCGCGGCGAGAGGCGAATTGAGCACACGGGTCGTCGACCTGATCGAAGGCGCGCGCCGAGTTGCTGGCCTTCGGCGCCATCGACACCGAACTGTCACGCCTGTCGGCCGCGGACGCCGAACTCACCAGCATCGCCACGGCCACAGCCCGCACCGCGGGCAGCGGCACGGCCCTGCTCACGCTGTTGACCGGCCTGACCGTGTGGGGCGTGCTGCTGACCGGCGTTCCGGCGGTCCGCTCCGGACGCCTATCCGGTCCACTCCTGGCCGTCATCGCCCTGACCCCCCTGGCGCTGTTCGAGACCATTTCCGGTCTGCCGGCGGCCGCTCAATCACTGGCTCGGGTACGGCGCTCGGCTGCTCGGGTCCTGGACGTCATCGATACTCCTCCTCCTGTCACGGAACCGCTGTGCCCCCAGCCGCTCGGGCCCGCCCCTCATTGCCTACGTTTGCGGGGACTGCGGGCCCGATACGCGCCAGACAGCCCGTGGGCGCTGGACGGGATCGACCTGGACCTGCCGCCGGGACGCCGGGTTGGCATCGTCGGTCCGAGCGGGTCGGGCAAATCCACCCTGGCCGCCGTCCTGCTGCGTTTCCTCACTTATGAGGCCGGTTCGGCGAGCCTGGACGGAAAGGAAATCTCCGCTCTCGCAGGTGAGGACGTCCGGCGGGTGGTCGGCCTGGCCGCCCAGGACAGTCACCTCTTCGACACCACGCTGCGCCAGAACCTGTTGCTCGCCCGCCCTGATGCAGACGAGCTGGCCCTTGACGTCGCCCTCGAACGGGCCCACCTGCTCGGCTGGGCGGAGCAACTCCCCCAGGGTCTCAACACGGAAGTCGGGGTACACGGCACCCGGTTGTCCGGTGGACAGCGACAGCGCCTGGCCGTCGCCCGCATGTTCCTGGCCGACTTCGCGGTAGTTGTCCTGGACGAGCCGGGCGAACACCTCGACCCGGCCACGGCCGACGCCCTGACCGCCGACCTGGTGGATGCGACGCAGGGACGGACAACCGTGCTGATCAGCCACCGGCTGGCTGGCATGGAGCAGATGGATGAGGTCCTGGTGCTTGACTCGGGACGGGTTGTCGAGCGCGGCCTTCACGCCGAGCTGATCTCGAGCGACGGGTCGTACGCCGAGCAGTGGCGCCGGGAGCGCCGCCTGGACGCCGAGATGGGAGTGCTGCTGTGAACGTTGACCTGGCCCGGGTGCAGTTCGGCGTCGACCACGATTTACCACTTTCTCTTTGTCCCGGTCACCATCGGGCTGGCGTTCCTGGTGGCCATCTTGCAGACCATCTACTACCGCACCGGGAACCCGGAGCAACGCAGGCTCACCCGCTTCTTCGGCACCCTGCTGCTCATCAACGTGGCCATTGGTGTGGTGACCGGGATCGTGCAGGAGTTCGAGTTCGGCATGAACTGGTCGGCGTACTCCCGCTACGTGGGCGACGTCTTCGGCGCCCCGCTGGCCATGGAAGGCCTGGCCGCCTTCTTCCTGGAATCCACGTTCCTGGGTTTGTGGATCTTCGGCTGGGACCGCTTGCCCAAGCGGATCCACTTGGCGTGCATCTGGCTGGTCGCAGGCGGGAGCGTGCTGTCAGCGGCCTTCATCATGGCGGCGAACTCGTGGATGCAGCACCCGGTCGGCTACACCATCAACTCCAGCACGGGCCGTCCGCAGCTGAGCAACGTGGTGGCGCTGTTCACCAACCCGGTTTTCCTCTGGGGCTTCACCCATGTCCTGCTGGCTTCCGCGGTCACGGGCGCGCTGGTGATGCTGGCCGTCTCGGCCTGGCACCTGCGCCGGGCCAGCTCGGTAGCGGCGTTCGCCGGCACGGCCAAAATCGCCCTGGTGGTGCTGGTGCCCGCCATCGTCCTGGCCATGTTTGTCGGCAGTGAACTCGGGGTCGTCGAAGCCAAGTACCAGCCCATGAAGATCGCCGCCGCCGAAGCGCAGTGGAACACGTGTAAGCCCTGCTCCTTCTCGTTGTTCCAGATCGGCGGTGGTAAGGACGACCAGACGCCCACCCAGATCCTGGAAATCCCCCATCTGCTGTCCATCCTGGCCACCAACTCGTGGAACGGGCAGGTGGAAGGCCTCAACCAGATCAACGCCCAGTACCAGCAGCAATACGGGCCGGGCAACTACGTGCCCAACGTATTCATCCAGTACTGGTCCATGCGGGTCATGGCCTACATCGCCGCCCTGGTCCTGCTCTTAGCTCTGTGGGGCGGTTGGGCGGTGTGGCGACGAGGACTGGAACGGGCCCGCTGGTTCCTGCGCATCGCCCCCTGGTTCGCCATCGCCCCGCTCTTGATGAACACGGCGGGGTGGTTCCTGACCGAGAACGGGCGCCAACCCTGGATCGTGCAGGGACTCCTGAAGACCTCGGCGGGCGTCTCCCCCACGGTGAGCGCCACCTGGATCTGGATCACGCTCGTGCTGTTTTTGCTCGTGTACGGAATCTTCGCCGTCCTCGATGGGGTGTTGATGGTCCGCTACGGCCGCAAGCAGCTGGCGGAAGGCGAAGAAGAGGACGAGGGCGCCGCGCCGGATACGGGTGTCGCCGGTGACGGAGGGGCGGCCGACGAGCTCCCGTCCTTACCTATTAGGAGGCCGACGTGGGACTGCAGATCCTGTGGTACATCATCATCGCCTTCTTCTGGACGGGCTTTTTCATTCTGGAGGGCTTCGACCTCGGGGTAGGAGCCCTGCACAGCGTGGTGGGCAGGACGGACTTCGAGCGCCGGGTGGCCATCAACAGCATCGGCCCCTACTGGGACGGCAACGAGGTATGGCTGATCGTGGCGGGGGCCGGCACCTTTGCGGCCTTTCCGTCGTGGTACGCGACCATGTTCTCGGCCCTGTATCTGGCCGTGATGCTCATCATCCTGGCCCTCATTGCACGGGGTGTGTCCTTCGAGTATCGCGGCAAGGTCAACGACCCGAGGTGGCGGGCCGTCTGGGACTGGAGTCTCACCATCGGCAGCGTCCTGCTTCCCGTGCTCCTCGGCGTGGCCCTCGGCGACCTCCTCGCCGGCCTACCCATCAATCAGAACGGGGACTTCACCGGCTCCTTCCTCGACCTGCTCACCCCTTACGGAATCTGGGTGGGGCTGACCCTCCTGGCTCTTTCTCTGGCCCACGGCGCCATGTTCCTCAGCCTGAAAACCACGGGAGAGGTGCAGGCGCGGGCCCGGCGGCTCGCCGGTCCCCTGGCCTGGATCGCCGTGCCGTTCGTGATCGGCTTCGCGGTGTGGACCCATCTGCAGTCCAGCAACGGCGTACTGCCCGGACCCATTGAGGTGTGCGCCTTCCTGCTCGTCGTGGCGGCGGCCTGGTCCGTGCGAGACGGACACGCGGGCTGGGGCTTCACGGCCACGACCGCGGCCATCGCGGCCACCGTCGTGGCCATGTTCGTCCACCTGTATCCCAACGTGATGGTGTCCAGCACCAACGCCGCCTACAACCTGACCGTGAAGAACAGCGCGTCCAGTCATTACGCCCTCACCGTGATGACGGTGGTGGCACTGGTCTTTACTCCACTGGTTCTCGCTTACCAGGGTTGGACCTACCACGTCTTCCGGGCCCGCATCAGGGGCCCCGCCAAAACGACGGCGGCGGTGGAGGCGCCGCCCTCCGGGGACGCGGGATGATCACGGCCCCAAGGTCGAGGCGCCGTTCACCTCCTTCAGGTGGGGCGGGCCCACTTCGGGGTGAATGGGATGAACGCAATCTCAAAGGAGGTGCCTATGCCAGAAGAGCCGGCAGGGGCCCCGCCGGCCGTTGAAACGAAGCCGTCGAGATCGTCGGACCCGGCGCGACCGCTGACAGACCGGGAGGTGGATGTCCTGCGCTACCTTCCGACCCGTCTGTCCACCATCGAGATCGCAGGCCAGCTGGGTATATCGCCGAATACGGTGAAGACGCACCTGAAAAACATCTATCACAAGCTGGGCGCCCGGTCGCGCAACGAGGCGATCGTCAAAGCGGCGCAGCTCGAGGTGATCCACGACTCCTCGACGGCGCTGGTGACGCAACTGGCCAAACGCTCACCCGCGCTAGCCTCCAAGTAGATTGGCAGCGGCTGCGTTCACCCGTTTCGGGTGACGGCAGCGGGCGACGCCATGGCAACCCTTGGTTCCCAACCTCGCCGAACAGAGATTTGGGAAGGGGGCCGGATGAGCACCGGATCGGCACGAACGATGCAGAACCCGAGGTGGCCGGCACCCGAAGCCACCTCGGCTCCCGAGGTAACCGGGAGCTAGCAACACGGCTGCCCCGGCCCAGCCGAGCCGCGTCGAGAGGGTTGTTCGACGACTCGACAGATTTCAACAGGCTCACGGGAGCCTCGGATTCCCGGTGGCCGTGTTCCAGAAGTTTGGCAACGACCAGGCGACGAGCCGGGCGGCGCTGATCGCGTACTACGGACTGTTCGCGGTCTTTCCGTTGCTGCTGCTCTTCACGACCATTCTCGGCTACGTCCTGCACAACAACGAGGCGCTGCGCCAGAAGCTCGTCAACAGCGCCCTCGGCACGTTTCCCATCATCGGCACCCAGCTTCAATCGGAGACCCACACCCTGGAAGGCAGGGGCGCCGCCGTCGTGATCGGTGGTGTCCTCCTCCTCTACGGTGCCGTCGGCCTGGGGCAGGCCACCCAGGCGGGCATGAACGCGGTGTGGAACGTCCCCTACGTACGCCGGCCCCCTCTGCTGCTCCGTTACGCCCGGGCGCTGGGGGTTCTGGTCCTGCTCGCCCTTTCCACCATCGGGTCCACCGTCCTGACCGGCTTTGCCACCCTGGCGGCGCATGGATTGGCGGCCACCGCCATCCTGGTCGTGGGGTCGACGATCCTCAACTTTGTGCTCATCGTGGTGGCGTTCAAAGTCATGATCGCCGCCCCGCTCCGACTCCGGGAGATCGTCCTGGGAGCCGCCCTGGCCGCCATCTTCTGGCAGGCGCTACAGCTGATCGGCAGCTGGTACATCGGCCGTGGGCTGCAGCACAACAGCGACACCTACGGCTTCTTCGGCGTCGTCATCGTCCTGCTGTCCTGGATCTATCTCGGCGCCCAGCTCTTCCTTCTGGCGGCGGAGATCAATGTGGTGCGCCGGTACCGGCTCTGGCCGAGGTCGATCGTCCAGCCCCCCTTGACTGCCGCCGACCGGCGGGTCTTCGAGCGGCTGACGCGCATGGCCGTGCGCCGTCCCGAGGCCGAATTGTCGATCGTCTTTTCGTCCGAGGCAGACCGTGATCCCCTGATCCAGGCAGACGCTGCCGGGGCAGCCGAGGTCGGCGCCAGTCCAGAATCACCCACCGACAGGTCCGAGACCACCGGCCGTGATGAACCATGATCCGGATCAATGATGTCACCTGGACCGGGTGAAGAATCTAGGCTGCGGGGTTGACAGGATGTCCGGCCAAGCAAGCAAGGACCGAAGCAAGCAAGGACCGAAGCAAGCCAGGGCCGAAACGAGCGAGGGCCGAAACGAGCGAGGGTTTGACGGACACCAGACCATGGCCTCCAACCTTGAGGGCGAGGGTCAACCCATGACCGATCCGGCAGCCGGCCCGGCCGCCGGCGCCAGCGCGGCCCCGGGGGTTGGACCCACGCCTGAGGAGCTCACCCTCGAGCTGGCGCGCGCCGAAGCGGAGCGCGACGCGGCCGTGGCCGCCCTGGACAAGGACGAGCTACGGAGGCGCCGGGGAGGCAGGACCCGCCGTATCGGGGTCGGCGTGCTGGTGGTTGTCTTTTCCATATTGCTGCCAGTCACGTACGTCGTGACCTGGGCCCATTACGTGGTCCTGAACACCAAAGGCTTCGAAAAGACCGTGGTGCCCATCGGCACCGACCCGGCGGTCACCTCCGCGGTTGCGACCACGCTAACCAACCAGATCTTCACAAGCCTCAACGCCCAGCAGGCCGTGGCCAACGCCCTCCCCTCGAAAGCCAGCTTCCTGGCCGGCCCGATCACCAACGCAGCCAAAGGCTACGTGCAGAGTGGGGTCACCACAGCGTTGCAGTCCAGCCAGTTCCAGGCCTTGTGGAAACAGGCCATCGACTTCGCCCACAAGCAGTTGCTGTCCGTCCTCAACGGCAACAGCAAAGCGATAACCACGACCAACGGGCAGGTCGTGCTCAACCTGGTCCCGCTGTTCGACGCCGCCCTCCAGAACCTGCAGGGCTTTGTTTCGGGCGTCGTCGGCAAGCCGGTCACGATTCCGTCCGTGAGCGGCACCGAGGTCCCCGCCTCGGCCTGTCAGACAATCGGGTCGGCGTTGAACCGACCGGTATCGAACACCTGTGGCCAGATCCCATTGTTCCCGGCGGACAAGCTCACCCAGGCCCGGCACGGGGTCCGCATCTTCAATGGGGTCATGGTGCTACTGCTCGTGCTTACCCCCGTAGTGGCCGCCGTGGCGCTGTGGTTGTCGCGGCGGCGCCGCCGCACCCTGCTCCAGCTCTGTGTGGGGGGATTGCTCGGCCTGGTGGTAATCCGACGAGTGGTCAACTGGCTCACCACAGCCCTCATCAACACCGGTCAGCCCGCCAACAAATCCGCCCGTCGGGCCATCATGACCCACCTCTTTCACCAGTACTTCAGCATCAGCCGCTGGCTGCTGCTCGGGATCATCGTGGTCTTCGTGGTGGCTCTGGTTACCGGCCCTTACGGGTGGGCCGTTTCCCTGCGCCGGGTCGCTTCGCACTACGCCCGGGAGGGCTGGAACCTGGCGGTGGCGATCTGGGGTCGGGCTCAAGATGACCGCACCATCGAGTGGGTGCGCGCCCACCTCGATCCGCTGCGAATCCTGGGTGTGGCAGTGGCGGTGCTGCTCCTCCTGGTTCTGTCCGTGTCGTGGATCGGCTTCGTGATCATCGCGGTACTGCTCGCCGCCTACGAGTTCTGGCTCTACCGCATCGGACGGTCCCGGCTGACCCCGGAGTCGGACTCCGACAGGGGGGCGACGCCGACGGGTCCGCCGGACGAACATCCGCCCACGCCGAGCGAGACGGGATCGCCTCAGCCTGTGTAGTCGGTCCGGATCCGCCCTGGGTCAAGGGTTGGAACGGCGAGGCATCTGTTTGATGTCGATGAGTTCCAGGCCGAGATCACGCACCCGGTCCAATAGAGCATGGAGTCCGCTCTGGGCGACGTCGGCGGTGAGGATGGTGGCACGGTGTTCGATTTCAATCGACACATCGGAAAACGCCTTACGCCCGGCGGGGCCGAGCGCTCCGGCCACTCTGATCTTGTAGGTACGTTTGCCCATGGCGACTCCCTTGCAGCCCGAGCAGCCTTTCAGCCCCGAGTGATCGGAGCGACCATGTCAAAACCGGCCGTGACCGGGATCACCCGAGACCGGTGATGGTGGCATCCTCGCCCGTTGGGCCCGGCACCCGCCTGGCTTCGACCAGCTCCAGGCCGAGCATTCGAACTCGCTCGAGCAGGCCGTGCAGAGCCGCTTGATCGAGGGCGCCGCTGATAACCGTGGTCTCGCCATCGATAGCTATTTCCAGACCCTCGAATACGGCAGCCGTCTCTCGGTCGAGTCGCTCTTCAATACGAATCCGGTAATACGCCAACACGGGCGGCCCCTTCTGGCGATCCTCGGCAGTCAGTACCATCCAGGAAACCGATCTGTTTGCTCCCGGTGGATAACCAGGCTGCCTGACTGCGGGGCTGCGAGGTTCACCCACACCGAATGATCTGCTCTTACAAGAGCTCGAGCTCCCTGGCCCGGGTCACGGCTTCCCGCCGCTTCCTGGCTGGCAACTTCCTGTAGATGGCGGCCAGATGGGTCTTCACCGTATTGACCGAGACGCAGAGCTCACCGGCGATCTCGGCGGTGGACATGCCGGTCGCAAGGAAGCGCAGGACCGCCCGTTCTCGCTCGGTGAGGACCACCGGCGGGGACATCGGGCGCAGGCGACGGGAGCCGGCCTCGGTAAGGAACTGGCGGCCGACCAAGGGAACCGGCCACAGCGCCGCCACGGAAGGATGACGCTCGAGCATTTCGGCAAAAGCACCAGTCAGGCGCACGACGGGCCATCTGATCTCACCATCGGCAACCTGTAAGGCACGGATCAACATCTCCAGCGCCCGAGCCTGGTCCTCCTCGGAATGGGCGATCAGGGCGGCACACATAAGCCCGTCGACGATCTGATACCGGCCCACGTGTGGGCTCGTGGAGGTCAGGAGAGCCCGGATGCCCCGGGCGGCATCACGTGACTCGCCGAGGGCCAGCTGGGCCTGGGCGCGGGTCGTCGCCACGAGATACGCCATGCCGGTGTCGCCAGGGTTTACGGCAAGTTCGTACCCGGAGGGATAGGGCTCCAGGATTTGCAGCGCGGCCCGAGGCCGGCCGAGCATGTGCTCGACGACAGCCATCTGGACCTCGAGCAGGGTTTTCAGCAGGGGCGGCGCCAGGTAGCGGCGGGGGGTCTGTAGGACCGCGTGGGCGGCGACGGGCTGGTCGCCGGCAATCAGCAGCAAGGCCTGCACGAGCGCAAGGGCGGACTCCAGGCCGGGCTCGGCTCCCACCAGGTCCCGGAAGAGGGTGCCCTTCAGGGCCCGGTCTACGCCCGAAAGGTCGGCGCCGGTCAAGTAACGCCAGGCCGCCCCCAACTGAAGCGTGATGGGAGCCTCGAGTCGTTCTGCGGCCAGGAGCTCATCGGCCCTTCTGGCGGCAGCCTCGGCCCGAAGAGACCGGGTCCAGTAGGACTCGACCAGCGCCACGGTACCCAGCGCCTCCACCTGCAGGGCGTCGGTCACGGAGCACCCCAGCCCGGCCAGGCACTGTTCGAGCAGCTCGGCGGACTCCTGCTGGCGTCCTTCCCAAAAGTGGGCGGTGGCGGCGGCGAGCATCACGGCCGGACGGAAACCGGGCGGTACCTGCCGGCCGGGAGGAAGGTCCCGGCCCAGCAGCGCGCTCGGCCGCCGCGCAGACCCGCCCGGGCTGACCCGCTTTCTGAGCCAGGACCAGCTCAGCCAGGTCGGAGGTGGCGAGCACCACGGGGTCGGAGCTGAGGTACGCCGTGCCCAGGTCGCGGCCAGGAAGCTGGGCAGCCTGCTCACCGCTGGCGAGAAGCGCCCAGACGACGCGCCAGAGCACGGTTTCCTCGGTCAGGGCGGCCTCGTCTTTTGCTTCGCGACTGACCAGGGAGGCCAGCTCCGACAGGTCCCAGCCACTGAGGTCGCTGCGATGCACGAAGGCATGGATGAAGGCGCCGTGCAGGAGCAGACGTCCCATGTGGCTCCGATCGCCTGCCCGCAGAGCCCAGTACAAGGCGTTGGTGAGGTCGCCGCTCGACTCGAACCAGGCAGAAGCGCGCCGGCACAGGGCCGGAAGGTCGGGGTGGGCGTCGCGCTGCAACAAGTACCGGAGGACGTCCCGGAACAGCTGGTGGTAGCGAAAGCGGGTGTGACCGGCATCGACGGGAACGACGAACGAGTTCGTCCGCGTCAACTCGTCGAGTATTTCACCGCACCGGTCGATTCCCGTGACGGCGGAGGCCAACGGTCCGGTGACCTCGTCCAGGAAACTTGTCTGCACGAGCATGCGACGGACCGTCTCGGGTTGGTCGGCCAGCACCTCCTCGAGCAGGTATTCGCCCACGCTGCCCTGATCGATCCTCAGCTCGGACACGAAGTCGCCCGGCCGGGTGCAGCCTTCCATCCGCATGGCGGATAGCCGCACGCCAGCCGCCCACCCCTCCGTGGTCGCCGCCAACGTGTCGATCTCATGGGCCAGCAGGTTGACGCCGTGGGCAGCTAGTACGGCTTCGATCTCGGGCCGGGCCATGGCCAGGTCAGCGCCACGCAGTTCGCGCATCAACCCGACCAGGCGGTACCGGTGCAAAGGGAGCAGCGGATCGCTGCGAGCCAGCAGCACCAGCCGTAGACCGTCGCCGCAGCCACGGATCAGACTGTCAAGGGCGTGCAGGATCCACGCGATCTTTGATCAGGTGAGCGCCGTCGATGATGACCGTGACCTGGTCCGGCACCTCGACGAACTGGCGGCCCGGACCGGGGGACGTGACCGGAAACGAGTCCCCCGGCAACCCGGCCAGCTCGCCCGCGGCCACCGAGCTCAGGGCATCGGCTTGCCGCAGGGCTCGGGCCAGGAGCGTCCAGAAGCGCGTGGGCTCGACGTCGATGGCGGTCAGGGTCACCCAGACGATGCGGTCGCGGGAATGGTTCGCCCATTCGCTGAGCAAGACCGTCTTGCCCGCGCCCGCACCTGCGGAGACCAGCGTAAGGGGCACGCCGGTGGCGTGATTCAGGGCGGCCACCAAACGGGGGCGCGGCACATGCCGGGGTGGAAGAGGCGGCAGGCTCAGCCGAAAGTCCGAGAGCGGCATCCTCAATGTCACCCCTTCCTCTGTGGATCAAGCGGTCATGATCACCCTGCGGACCGCACCGACCACTGTAGGCGTGCGAGGGGCCGGCGTGACGCCGGCTGATGTCTACGACGCCTCGGCCTCTTTGGCGTCGGTTTCGAGTGCCTCCTGGTCGGCCTTCAGCTGCTTCGCCTCAACCTTCTTGGCTCGCTTCATGGCCGCTGCCACTTTCGATTGCATATCAGCCACGGCCACGACGACCAAGCCGGCCTGACCGGCATCGAGTGTCTCTCCTAGCTCCTTCAGGTCGCCACGGCTCATGCCCGCCGAGGCATGGCCCGCCAAGGCGCCCAGTATGGCGCCCCCGGCGGTGGTGCCCAGAAGGAGCCCCCCGCCAATGGCCGCCGCCGGAAACAGGGCGATCACCAGACCAGTGGCCAGGCCGGCACCGCCTCCCAGCACCCCGCCCACCGGGTCGGGGTCTCGTGCTTCTTGACGATCTTGACCTTGCCCGACTCTTTGCGCTCCACGACGGCGGCGTCGTAGGCGTCGATAAGACCAGCCTCGGTGTGCAGCAGTTTCACGGCTTCGTAGTCGTCGAGTGCACCCTTTACGTCGTCGTACACGCCGGAGTAGGCGAAGAAGGTGTCGATGGCCACCCTTTGTCCTCCTTAGATGGTGGATTTCTGGCTTAGGCGGTGGATTTCGGCGAACGGTGCCCACGGGTCGGCTCGGCCCCGGGGATCCGCGGCGGTCGGTGGTGACCGTAGCGCAGGGTCCCAACCTTTTTCAGGTTCGTCGCCGCCAGACTCGGCGCCCGGCAGCACAGGTGCCACCAACACCGGTGCCAAAAACACCGTTTCCCAGCAACACAGAGTCGACGGTCCACGGCTCTACAGTGAGCCGGTGCAAGTGGTGGCCTGCCAGCACTCCGAGCTGCGCGTCGAGACCCGCCCTGCGCCCCAGCTCGGTAAGGGTCACGTCCGCATCGGGGTGGTGCGCAGCGGCATCTGCGGCTCTGACCTGCATGCCCGTATCGGCTCCGACCCTGGGCGGAGTTGGCCCAGCGCATGGGTTACGACGGTTTCGCCCGCTCGGATCAATCAATCGTGTACGGCCACGAGTTTTGTGGGCAAGTCCTCGAGTACGGCCCGCTGCCGGCGCACCGTGCCAGAGGGCGCATCGGCCGTTGCGTTACCACTCCTCCGCTCACCCCGGTGGGATCGACCCGATCGGGCTGTCCGCGCATGCCCCCGGCGGCTACGCCGAGCAGATGCTCGTGCAGGAGGCGCTGATGCTCCCCGTGCCGAACGGTCTTGCCCCGGAGGTGGCGGCGTTGACCGAGCCCCTGGCGGTGGCCTGGCATGCGGTCCGCCGTGGCGAGGTGGGGCGGCGCACGGTCGCGATCGTCATCGGCTGCGGCCCGATCGGGCTCGGTGTCATCCTCATGTTGAAGGCCAAGGGAGTACGCACCGTGGTCGCCAGCGACTACTCGGCCACGCGCCGGGAGCTGGCGGCTCGCTGCGGCGCCGACGTCGTCATCGATCCTGGCTCGGAAGGGGCGTTTACGGCGCGGGGTGAAGCGCGCTACCTGGCCGACGCTCCCGCGGCGCTGGAGCTCGCGGTGGGCACGCTCGAGAAGCTCGAGCGGCTACCCGTCGGCTGGTGGCATCTCCTGCGTCTCGGCGAAAGACTGGGTGCGGGACCAAGGCGGCCCGTGATCTTCGAGTGCGTCGGCGCACCGGGTGTGATCGAAAGCATCATCGACGGCGCACCCTTGTTCAGCCGGGTGATCGTGGTCGGGGTGTGCGTCGGGCCCGATCGCTTCACACCGGCTATGGCCGTCAACAAAGAGATCGACCTGCGCTTCGTGTTCGGTTACACGCCGCTCGAGTTTCGCGACACGCTCCACATGCTCGCCGACGGCAAGGTCGACCCGATACCCATGATTACAGGGACGGTGGGGCTCGACGGCGTCGCCGGGGCTTTTGTCGCCCTGGCCACGCCGGAAAAGCACGCCAAGATCCTCATCGACCCAAGCCGGGCCAACCCGGAGCCGGTTGCGTGGCGGGCGTAGTGGGTCGGCGTCTCACCGTCCTCTGGTAACCGGCAAGTCGACCGACCATCCTGGGCGGGTCGTTGGTCGCCGGTCGTCGGTCGGTGCTCGGTCCCTGATCGCTGCCGATCGCTCGGTCGCCGGTCGCCGGTCACCGGTTGCCGGTCGCCGGTCGCCGGTCGCCGGTCGCCGGTCGTTCTCGGTCGGGCACGGTTTTCTCGGTGCCAGGCGCAGTTCTCGGGGCCAGAATGGCGCGGGAACGCTCGTCTGGCACCGAGAAAGCGCGTTGACACCGAGAAGACGAGCTGCCACCGAGAATCCGGCCCAAGGTCGCTCCGAATCGGTCGCCACTCGACGCTCCACAGCGAGGAGACACCCGCAGACGCCCCCAAACGCCCGAAGACGCCCCCAAACGCCCGCACAAGAAGAGCGGCTCCGATTAGCCACACTCAACCAGTCGCCGAGAAATTTAATGCTCATGCAGTCTGACCAAGTCAGGCTGATCAAATGGTTACGAATCCGGGGAGAAACCCGGTACCGGTCCGACCCAGCGCCGCCGCCGATGTGGAGCTCTGGCTGGACCTTTTGGCAGCCGTGGCGCCTCAGGGACGCTGGATCGGCACGGAAGCTCCCATCAACCGGGAGCTCCGCCGCCGCCGCGTTCTCCGGCAATTGGATGACGAGCAGGCGGCGAGTTTTGTCGCAGTCGCCGACGGTCGCCTCGTCGGCGCGCTCGGTGCCGAGCTGCATGCCGGCACCGCCGACTTGGGGATGTTCGTGGCGTCTGACAGCCGGGCTGCCGGCGTCGGCAGCGCCCTTCTGTAGGCCTGCGTCGATTGGGCCAGAACGGCTGGAGCGCACAAGGTGACTCTGCAAGTCTGGCCGCACAACTTCACAGCCCAGGCTCTGTACGCCAAGTTAGGGTTCGTCACCGAAGGCAGGCTGCGCCGGCACTACCGGCGTCGCAGTGGTGAACTGTGGGATGCCTTGACCATGGGTTTGATGCTGGACACGAGCTCTCCTGGAGGAGGGGACAGTGGCGGCCCCGGCGCCGATCGTGGACCGCGGGATCGACCCCAGCTCGCAATCCCGCCGGGCGGTCTACGCCGGAACGACTTGCTGTTACGACCGGCCCAGGTCTCGGACGCCGCCGCCGTCGTGGCAGCGCTAGGTGAACCCGACATGCATGGGTGGCTGGACCCCCTGCCTAGTCCGTATACTTCGGATGACGCCTTGGCGTTTCTCTGCGCAGCGCGGCAGGGCTGGACCGAGCAAACCGCCGCCCACTTTGTGGTGGTTCGGCACGACACGCTCGTGGGCAGCGTCCGCTTGCGGCTTCACGCACCGGAACCCGGCCTCGGCGAAGTCGGCTACTGGGTGGCCCGACCAGCTCAGGCCAGGGTGTCGCTACCACCGCGCTGCAAGCCACCGTCGACTGGGCGTTCGGCGCACTGCGCTTACGTCGCATCGAACTGCACGCCGCCGTAGAAAACGCGGCCTCCAGGAAGGTCGCCGAACGAGCGGGCTTCCAACCCGAAGGTATCAGGCGAGTCTGGTGGTTGGTCCGGGCCATCCGATTGACTTTGTGCTGTATGCCCGCCTGGCCGACACTCCGTAAGCCGACGGTGGTACCGGCCCCGCACTGCCTGGACGAAGACGAGGCTCAGTTCACTCAATCCTGCGGCGGGCGCCCACGACCCGTCCCCGAAGTGGGCGAGCTGAACCCACGGCGTTGCGGCCCACCCCGGTCATGAACAACAACGTTCTGTTCACCGGTGCGGGCGCGAGCTAGCGCCTGCCGCAGGACGGAGAAAGCATCTCGGCGGCGGGCGCTCGCCGCCGCCGATCCCGCTCGGATTCAGCTGGTCCGCTTATGTCAGGCCGCTTCTAGGGCGCACACGGGAGCAACGGCATCCGGGATGTTGTCCGCTGCCATGGGCGCCGCCGGGGCGCGGGCGGGCAGGAAGCGGGCGGCCACGAAGCAGCCCAGTAACGCGGCGCCCATGGCAACGATCATGGCCAAGTTCGAGCCGGTGATGAAGGCCTGGCGGGCGGCGTCGACCAAGTCCGGGCCAACCGACGGGGGGGCATGCTGCCCGACCACGACGGCCGCGCCTACGGATGCTTTGGCCTGGGCGGCGAAGGGAGCCGGCACGTGCGCCAAGGCGGGCAGCAGGCGGCTGGCAAACACCGACGACGCCACCGAGCCCATGATGGCCACTCCGAGGGCGCCTCCGAGCGAACGGGTGGTGTCATTGACGGCGGAGCCGACGCCGGCCTGCTCCCGCGGCAGCGCCCCCATGATCGACTCGGTAGCGGGCGCCATAGCGAGCCCCATCCCGGCGGCGATGACAATGCTGGCTACCAACAAGAACCCGTAGCCGGTGTGCGGGGTCGACGTCGACATCAGCCAGAAGCCGGCTGCCATCATGGCCAGCCCGGCCGTCACCACCGCCTTGGTGCCGACCCGTTCGGCCAGCTTGGCGGCCGGTTGCGAAATGACGCCGATGGTGATGGCAAAGGGCAGGGCCCGCACACCTGCCTGTAGCGCGTTGTAGCCGAGGACGAACTGCAGTTGCTGGGTGAAGAGGAACAGCCAGCCGAACAGCGCCAGGAAAACCATCGTCACCGAAAAGCTGGCCGCGCTGAACCGGGCGTTGCGGAACACCCGCAGGTCCACCATCGGGTGGGCGCTGCGCAACTCGAAGACAACCCAGCCAGCCAAAATGGCCAGACCAGCCGCTCCCACTCCCAAGGTCCGAGCGCTCAGCCAGCCATAGGTGGGGGCCTCGATGATGGTGTAGACGATGGCTACCACTCCCGCGACAGAGGTGACCAACCCGACGGGGTCCACCGCATCAGGCCGGGGATTCCGGGACGGCGGCACTACCAGTCGACCCGTGACAAGGGCGACGGCGACGATGGGCAGATTGACCGTGAAGATCGAACCCCAGGAGAAGTGTTCGAGCAACCAACCTCCGAGCGTCGGGCCGATGGCGATACCGAGGCCCGAGACCGCTGACCACATGGCGATGGCCTTGGCGCGTTCGCCGGGCACGGTGAAGACGTTGGTCAGGATCGACAGCGTGGCCGGCATGATGGCGGCCGCGCCGATGCCCATGACGACGCGGGAGGCGATGAGTGTCCCAGCCGACCACGACAGCCCGGCCAGGGCCGACCCCACCCCGAAGACGATCAGGCCACCGGCCAGGGTGCGGTGACGCCCGATCCGGTCCCCCAGGCTTCCCAGGCTGAGCAGAAGCCCGGCCATAGCGAGGGTGTAGGCATCGGTAACCCATTGCAGGGAGGACGTCGAGGCGTGCAGTTCACGCACCAACGTGGGCAGGGCCACGTTGACGATCGAAGCATCCACCACGATGAGCAGCAGCGAGAGACAGAGGACCGCCAGGGTGGCCCAGCGGCGGGCGTTGATCTGTTCCGGGGTCATCCGACGCATCTGTCCTCCTCGACATGTTGAAACTGACATGACATTTGTAATAGACGGATACCTACATGTCAAGGTCGACATGTTCTAAACTGCTGGTGTGTCATTGCGCCATGGCTTGCTCGACCTGCTGGCAGGCGAACCGATGAGCGGCTACGACCTGTCCCGCCACTTCGCGGTCTCGATGGGAAACGTGTGGCCCGCCCAGCACAGCCAGATTTACCCGGAACTGGCCAAACTCACCGCGGAAGGTCTTATCGCCCAAACCGGCGAAGGTCCCCGGGGTCGGAAGATCTACGAAACTACGCCGGCCGGGATCGAAGCCCTCCGAGCCTGGATGCGCGACACCGAGCCGGACTACTCACTCCGCAACGAGGCCTTGTTGCGCGTGTTCTGCATCTGGGTCCTCCCGACTGACGAAGCACTCGCCCATCTCGCCCGCGACCGGGCCGAATACGTGCGTCACCTGGAGCAAATGGAGAAAGCGGTGGACGACGCGGACTGGGCCGCCCGACCGACCACCCGGGCCAGCCGGCTGGCCATCGAGTTTGGCCGGCGGTTCTACCAGACCCTCATCGAATGGATCGACTGGGCCACCGAGCAAATCAAGGCCGGGATCCTCCAGCCCGGCGGTCCGCTTCCCCCCTCTGCGCCGCTCGTTTGATGATGCCCTTCACACGCGATTGGTGATCGGATGAGGCATGGCGTCGAGACGACAGCAACGACTAGCCGAGGCGCGGTGATGAACAGCGTGCCGACCGCTCTGGAGTTCGGCTTCATGACCGGCGGCGACCCGCGGCAAGCCGCCGAGCTCGAAGCACGCGGCGTCGACTCGTTGTGGGTCGGTGGCCACATCGCTTCTCGCAATGCTTCACCCGAGGCGTTCGTCAACTTGGCTCGGTTGTCGGCTGTGACCAAGCGGGTACGGATCGGGACCTCCATCCTGCTGCTCCCTTTGTATCCGCCCCCGCTGGTGGCTAAGCAGATCGCCGATCTCGACCGACTTACCGATGGGCGGGTGGTGCTGGGTGTGGGCATCGGTGGGGAGTACCCGGAGGAGTTCCGCGCCCTTCAGGTACCCGTCACAGAGCGGGGCCGGCGGGCTGACGAGGCCATCCCTCTGCTCCGCCGGCTGTGGACGGCGACCGCAGTTACCCACCATGGCCGCTACTACGACTTCGAGGACGTGAAGATCCACCCGGCACCGCTCCAGCCCGGCGGGGTGCCGATAGTCGTCGCCGGCCGTAGAGAGCCGGCTATGCGCCGAGCAGCCACACTCGGCGACGGGTGGATGCCGTACTTGTACTCGCCGCGCCGGTACGCCACTTCGGTCACCACCATTCGCGATATCGCGGCCGCCAACGGGCGCGACATCTCCGGTTTTAGCTGGTACGTGTTCGTGTTCGTCAACGTCAATCCCGATGGCAGGACCGCCCGCGAGCAAACGGCCGCGTCCATCGGCAGCACCTACAACCAGGACTTTCGGCCAATGCTCGAAAGCGTGGCCGCGGCCGGCACACCCGACGAGGTCGCCCGCAAGCTCGCCGCGTTCTGGGACGCGGGCGCCCGCCACTTCATCTTCTCGCCCGCGGCCACGCGCAGCGACAGGGACGCCGTCGTGACCCGGCTGATCGATGAGGTTATTCCCCAGGTACACCATTTCAGCTCTAGCCCGGCGACGTTCACGAACGATACGAACGGGTGAATCGATGATGGTGGCCATCTGAGGGGTTTTTCTAAGGTTCGAAGGTGTTGTGTTGTCGAATTGGCCCACCGCGACGTGGCAACGACACGCCCGGTCTTGGCCTCCGACCCGTTTCTGCCGACGGCGTTTGGCGACCCTCGAGCCGGTTGGGGCATCCTGTCGGGAAGGAGGTGGGGTGCCATGTGTGCAGCCTGGGTGCGCCCTGAACGTCTGGTAGCGACGCGGCCCGCCCCGGCCAGCTACGCGGCCGAAGGGTTGTGGCCCGAGAGCAGTCTCGGCGCCGTGCTCGACGCCACGGTCAAGGCCGTCCCCGACGGCCCTGCGGTTGTGGACGGCCTGATACGGCTTGATTACACGGCGCTCGCCGACGAGGTCAACCGGGTCGCGACGGGGTTCAGGCGATTGGGTGTCCGGGCAGGCGACGTGGTGACCGTCGAGCTCCCCAACTGGTGGGAGACGGTGGTTGCCATGCATGCCGTGCTGCGGATCGGCGCGGTACTCAATCCGGTGGTTCCTATCTATCGGGACCACGAACTGAGGTTCATAATCGCTCAATCCCGACCACGGGTCGTCGTTGTCCCCCACCGTTTTCGGGGTTTCGACTACGTCGAGATGCTCGAGCGCGTAAGCAGCGAACTGGACTACCTCCCGGCTGTGGTCGTGATCCGGGCCGAGGATGGTCTGAGTGGCGGAACAGTCACTTTCGAGGAGATCGCCGCCGAGCCGGGCGCCACGCCCGATGCCAACCGGCCCGACGAAATCGCCGTGCTCATGTATACCTCGGGTACGACGGCCGAACCAAAGGGAGTTCTGCACAACCATCGGACCCTGGGATACGAAGTCCAATCGATGGTCGAGTGGTTCGGCCTCGACGGCAGTTACCCCGTCTTCTCCCCTTCGCCGTTGACCCACATCACCGGGTTGGAGCTCGGTGTGCTGTTGCCGGCCGTGCTCGGCACTCCCACCGTGCTGCTCGACGCCTGGGACCCCCGAAAAGGCGCCGACCTGGTGGAAGCCGAGTCGTGCGGGTTCACCGCCGGCGCTACGCCGTTTCTCCGGGGTCTCACGGAGGAGTACCGGAGTCGAGGCACACGGTCGCGACTTCGGGTCTTCGCATGCGGAGGCGCCGACGTTCCTCCGGCGTTGGTGCGAGAAGCCCGCCACGTGCTGGGTGCATCGGTAGTTAGAGTGTACGGCTCATCAGAGTTCCCCACGTTCTCCTGCGGCCGCTCGGAAGATCCGCTGCACATTGCCGCCGATACCGATGGCCTCCCGATGGGCCCGGTGGAGTCTCGGTTGGACGGGGTCGACGCCACCGGGACCGGCGACTTGCTGGTTCGCGGGCCTGAGCTCTTCCTGGGTTACCTGGACCCCCAACTAAACGACGACGCCTTTACCGACGACGGATTCTTCCGCACTGGCGACCTGGCCAGCCTGGACGACTCCGGCGCCGTGGTCATACGCGGGCGGGCCAAGGACATCATCATCCGGAACGGTGAAAACATCAGCGCGAAGGAGATCGAGGACCTTCTCTACGAGCACCCCTCCGTCGCCGAGGTGGCTGTTGTAGCGGCACCGAGTATCCGGACCGGTGAGCAGGCCTGCGCCGTGGTGGTACCCGCGCCGGGGAGCCCGCCGACGCTCGCCGAACTGTGCGCTCATCTGGAGGCGAAACGCCTGGCGCGGCAGAAGCTTCCCGAACGCCTCGAGCTGGTTGACGCCCTGCCGAAAACCCCGAGCGGAAAGATTCAGAAGTTCCTTCTGCGCCAACAACTGCGAGAGGTTAGTTTGGCCTAAGGCGCAGGCGGCGAACGTGCTCTGATCGACGAAACCATCAGACACGTCACCCCGATTGTCGCGCCCGACGCTTGAATCCGCCCGGATGAGGGCGTGATAGTGATGGCGTGTGGTGGTGCGGCCACGCTAGTCTGATGAGGAGGCTGGCTTTAACCTCAAGCCGGGAAGTAAGGTTGTGCATACTTGCCGTCAGACGGGGATCTGTCGCAACCGGGAGGGAGAATCGTGCTATGAGAAGCCGTAGTGCTTGGAAGCTCGTGGGGGGAATAGCCGCGGCCGTGCTCGCATTCTCGGCTTGTGGAAGTTCGTCAAAGTCCCCCTCGAGCAGCTCGCAAACGACGACGGCAGGGAGCGCCGGCAGCGTGGCTACTACCTCTGGCAGCGGTGCTGCGTCGCAGGCAAGTGGCACCCCGTACAAGCTGATGATCACTCAGGCGTTCACCGATGAGGGGAACAAGTATTACTCCGCCATCTCGAAGGCCTTGAATGCCAGGGGCGGCATTGCCGGTCATCCTCTGCAAATCGTCGTTTGCACCGACAACGTCGATCCTAATGCCGCCACGCAATGTGGGCGACAGGCGGTGTCGGATCCGAGCATGCTCGGGATCATCGATAACTCGTCGACCTGTAGCTCGCAGTTGCTACCAGAACTTCAAGTCGCCCATATGGCTTCCATCGGCGACGAGTTCTTCTGTCCAGAAGGCTTTAAATCCCCGGTCGTATTTCCGTTCAATTCGGGCACGCTCGGTGACGTCGCCGGCTCTGCGCTTGGCGTAAAATACTTCCACAATCCAAACGTCCTCCTTGTGACTGGTGATGCCCCACAGGGAAAGGCATATCCACCACTGGTGCAAGGCGTGGTCGCTCCGGTAGGCGGAAAGGTCGTGACGACGGTCTACGTTCCGGAAACGGGCGCCGGCGACATGGCTCCCTACGCTCAGCAGTTGGCGTCCCACCAGGGGGTGTTAGCGGAGGGCACTACTGCCGCAACCGGTGTCCGCCTCGGGCAGGCACTCGAGCAGCTCGGCTACAAACAGCCCATCATCTACAACTCGACCGTTTGGTATCCAGCCCTACTAAAGTCTAGTTTCGGTAACCCGACAAATGCCTACATCTCGGAATACTACGACCAGTCTTCGGCGGGATTCAAACAGTTCTTGACGGACATGAACACCTATGCTCCAGGGTCGACCTACCAAGGCGGCGATCTGGTCACCGCCTGGCTGGCGGCCAATGTTGTGGCGGAGATCGCCAAGACACTCCCTACGGTCTCAAGCCAATCAATTTTCAACTACTTGTCCAATGCCACCAATCTCAGCACATTTGGGATGACTATTCCTCTCAACTTCACCGTTCCTCAGACGGTCATGAAGGGCCTCATTCCTCGGGCGGTCAACGCGAACGTAGGCTTGTACCATTACGTCAATGGGACATTGGTTCAGGTGACACCATTTGAGAACGCGTTGCCGTAGCCCCAGGCACCGGCCCAGCCGATGGTTGAGCCTTCACTCGAACGACCATCGGATCGGCGAAGGGAGCGGTGCGCCTGACGGCTTACGACTCTGGCACCGTTTCGGCGCAGTGGAGCGGCCAAGCCCGCCACTGCCGACCGCCGGGCAACGAGTCGCAGTGATCCGAACTCTGGGCCAGGCGGCGATATCTGCCCTCGAGGAATCCCCCGTCGACAGAACTGGGGATTTTCCCTAGGGTTTCGCGCCTCGTTCCGGCTGATAGTGGTCCTTGGCAACGTTACCCATCCCTTGCGACAAGGAGAGAACGAGAGATGAGCACCCACTACCAGACCATGAGGAACTCCAACCCTTCCACCAGGTTGACCGCGGCCCTGGCGGTGGTATCGACCCTGGCGGTCGTTCTCGTCGTCGTGATCGCTCTGGCGGCCACCCACGCCTTCTCCCACCATTCCTCCGGGTCCAGCGCGCCGCCGGCCGCCGCCCCGGCCACCCCCTCGGCACCCGCGACCAGTCACAGCGGCGCACACACCACTCCAGTCAAGCCCGCACCAAACCCGACGCCGGTCAAGCCGTCCGAAGCGGTCAAGAGCCTGCAGCAAGAGCTCGGGCAACTCAACTACTACGAAGGTCCGGTCGACGGGATCATGGGCAACCAGACCATCCAAGCCATCCAGTACCTGCAGCGTGACGCCGGTCTACCGCAGACGGGACAGCTGAACGCGGCCACCGAGGCGGCTCTGCACAACTTCCTCGTCCACGGCAACAACCAGATGGCCGGTTAGAGCAACATCCCCGGGCGCGGTCTGACCAAGAGCAGCGGGCCGCGCCGCGGGCCACCTTTTGACCGGAATTCTGACAACGAAAGGATCTATTGCCATGTCCACCAGATCGTCAATGTTGCGGTGGCTCCGGATCACCCTCGGGTCCGTGTTCGCCGCGGTCGACCCCAAACGGCGCCGAGCCCGCCAGGCTGCTCAAGGCGCCCATGAGTCTGACAGGAACCTGCGCCACAGCCGCAGCGCGGGAAACGGCATCGCCGACGGGGTGGTCTGTGAGCCCATTCGTCGCGCCGAGATTGAGCGTCTTCTCGGGCAGACGCGCACACCGGAAACCGCCGTCAGTTTCCTTCGTGGGATCGCAGCCCTATCAGTCCCAGCGGGCGCCTCGGCCGCATGAAGATCCACATCGAGATCGGCCAATCCTCCGACGGTCGACTCACCGGCACCTTGTTGCAGTCTTTGTTCCTCTTGTCGGGACAGGGATCATCGCCACAACGCCTCATCGGATCGGCGGGGGGCATATCGCGGCAGAGACGTAGCCCTGGCGAGGTTGGAACAGTCGGATCGTGAGGCCTCCGGCCGTGGCGCTTCGCTGCGGACTGACGGCTAGTGGCAGGGGTCGGAGATCAGCGCTGTCAAGAAACACCGCCGCCTGCTCCCGTCCGGATGGGGCCAGCTCCCTTCCGAAGGTCAAGAGCCAATAGGAGGTCACCCGAGCGTCTCGACCATCCTTCCGGAGACCTGCCACGACCCCGGCCGAGGTTGGCCAGGCCGCGACCGATACCACGCATACGAGGACGCGATCGGCGCGGGCCGGGAGCATACGTTGCACCGCATCAGTGGCCTCGGTCACGTTGATGACACTCCCGTATTGGGGTTTCACCCGGGCGGCCGAGTCGGAGAGCCGCCAGCCGGAGAGAACGGCACATGCGGCCAGGAGCGAACGCGCTAAACAGACGTGCGCCGTCACCCCAGCGCTGTATTCGGAAAATGGGCCTAGCTGGTGTAGTCAGGCAAATAACGAGCGCAATGCCACCACAAACGGTCAATGCGCCCATCCACACTACGAGGTACGTGAAGATCGGACCCTTAACGTGCAGCAAGCTGAGCAGACACACACCCACGATCGGCAGGATGCCCCCAGCCAGTGCACAAGCGAGCCATTGCCGGCGCCACCAACACACGACGGCGAGACCCCCGGCCGCGATGAGAAAAATAGCCAGCATGGCCACGGACGGATGGGCGGTGCTGCGTTGGCCATCAGCCCCAAACAGGGGATCGGCGACGCCGCGGGCAAGTGCGGAGACCGCGTCGGCAGGCCGTTGGTGGCCGTTCATGTGCAAGAGGCTCTTCACGACTTCGCCGAGGTTGCCCGGATCGCCGGTGAGCTGCTGCCAGAAGGTGGGAGTCCAGATTACTCCGCCGATGATCAGCGTCGCCAAGCCTGCCCACTTTGCTGCACCTAACGACTGGCGGAGAGTTCCAGCCTTGAGCCACGCTACGCCGCGCGCCACCACGGCCAGCAACAGTCCTACCCCGACCGCGGACGCCGTTCCGACTTCTGTCTGGGCGAGAAAGGATCCCACAACCACTGCGCCTACGAGCGACCACACGGCCCCAGCCGCCAGATCGGCACACAGGACGAAGAACAAGGTGACGGGGAGGACGATCACCTCAGGACCCCACGAGTTCGTGAGGTTGGGGGCACTCAGAATGAACTCGAACGCGCAGACGATGGCGGCCGTGGCGAGCGCCGCCTTTCCGCCCGCCCGTCGGGCGACCAGGCCCACGATTCCGACCGCGGTGACGAGGTTGATAAGCCCGGCTCCTACGTTGAGCGCCGCTCCGTTCCAACGCATCAGGGCGTACGGGATGGCCAGGAGGTAGAAAAGCATCGGGCCCGGGTGGTTCCAGCCGTAGCGATCGTAAGGGCCGAGCGTCTGGTGGAAATGGGTCGACGTTTTGTACCGAGAGCTCGTTGGCCGCGACGTCGCCCCAGTTTGAGAACGGCCCGTGGTAAGTCACCAACGAGCCGATCATCAGTAGCGGTGGCACCGCCACAACTACAAGAGCGAGCACTGGCATCCAGTGCCCGGCGCTGAACCAGCGGCGAACGCCCCATATACCGGTGGAGACCCGGACCCGTGCTGGCGGCGTCCGCCTCAGGGTGGCCTGGTCCGGGCTGGTCACGAAGTCGGCGGGACAGCGCGGCTCGTCATCCCGCTGGCTTGCACCGCGCACGATCCCATGAGCAAAGCGTAATGCGGTCCGCGTGGACCACCCCGTGCGGGGGCCGACGGCGACGGCGAACGGCCGGGATCCGGCGGGGAAAGCGGCGCCGAGTCGGCCTGGTCGGGCGGACCGGATGAGGGCGTGGTAGTGGTGGCGGTGGCGTGTGGAGCGCACCGGAGAAGATTGGCGGATCTGGGCGACGCGGGGGCTGAACGTCTGGCGATGGCAAGGGCTGAGGTCAGCCCCACCAGGCGTGACGTAGCGCATCGGCAGTGTCGTCCCAGTAGAAGACCTCCAGCTGCCCGCTATACGTCGTCGCGGCCTGTTGGTAGGAGCCCAGGTGGTCGCTGGTGTGACCGGCGTAGACGCCGCCGATCCCATCCAGAGTCTCGAAGTGCCAGGTCCGGCCCGTCCACCAGGCGTGACGCACGCTGCTGGCGGAGGCGTCATCGTAGAAGACCTGTAGCTGATCGTTAAACGTGGTCACCGCTGGAACCCAACCCACGTGGTCGGTGTTGTGACCCGTATAGCCGCTGCCGGTTCCGTCGAGGGTCTCGAATTGCCAGTTACGGTCGGTCCACCAGGCGTGACGCAGGGTGCCGCTCGTGCCGTTGTAGTAGAAGACCTGCAGCTGGCCATTGTAGGTGGTGGCGGCGTCGCTGGCGCCGACGCCATCGGTACTGTGGCCGAGATAACTACTGCCGGTCCCGTCCAGCGTCTCGAAGTGTCACGCCGGGTCTATCGCCCCAGCTGGGGTCGGTACGACAAATGTCAACAAGATCCCGGAGGCAACCACAAGCGCCGAACGAGAGATCAACGTCCTGAGCCCGGTCCGTCCACACGGGTTAAATGCCACAACTGACCTCCCAGTTCCGCCTCCAGCGGCGGGGCCCCATAATCCCGACAGCGCATCTACCCGCTTCCGCCGCAGAACACTCCGTATTGAGCCCCTCGCCCAGGCCCGCGCCCAACTGGAATGCCGACAAAAAGCCATGGCAATACGGGATGCCGCCGCGGTCAAGGTCATCCTGGGTGACGGGGATGACGCCTCGAGACCTTTCCGGCCTCTGCGAGCGTCTCGGGTAGGCCGAAGCCAAGGCGTCTTCGGAATCGACAGGGCGGGCGAACAGTCAGTCACGACGTCGACACGAAATGGGCCGATTCTCTCGGTCGAGGACCGACGCACCGTTCTTTTTGGGCAGGGCGTCCGCTTATTGCCCTCGGCCCACCGATCCTTCTCGACCTTCACCTGGGATGAACGGCCGCCCGGAAATCACGCCCGCCGAGTCACTCCGCCATGTGACTCGGCCGGCAAAACCCGGACGTGTGCGCCTCCTGAGGCGCTCGTCGGCGGGACACGAATAAGTCACGATGCTGGCGCTGGCCCACGAGCGGTCGACGATCTCCGGATGAGCCCATTCGGAGCGGGCATATTAGCTATTGCGCTCGGCACCGCTGATGCACTTATATTTGCGTTGGTGGGACGAGCGCTTCGGCGCTGTTCGATTACGGCTGGATAAACAAACTCTCGAAGAGATCATCCGGATCGCCTCTGGGATGAGGGTCATATCGTCCACCCGAGTGGCGGCTCTCCCGGGGGTCCAGCCGGCGGCGGCGTTCCATTTGTTGGCGTCGCCGCCGGCAACCTCTGACTTCGACGCTCTGATCAGCGGCGACGACACGTATACGGCGTGACCCGTCGGCCGGAGCCGCGACCAGGCCGAAATTTCCAGCGAGCGTGAGCGCATCCACAACCGCGGCAATGCGGATTGCCGCTCGCCACACCATCGATCTGATTTACGGAGATCAACTCGTCAGCCTTGGGGAACTACTGCAGTCCACGTCTACCCCGGCCCGCATCTGTCAACGGCCAAGTTGCGGTCCTCGCTCGTGGCCATCTAAAAGTCCTCGCCCCTCGGGGGGTTTCAAGGCTTTCTGGTTCTGGGTCCTCCTTTCTGGCGGGCTTCGCGCATGCGGTAGCTCTCTCCGTCGGTGACGATCACGTGGGCGTGGTGAAGGGAGTCTGTCGATGAGCGAGCCGGCGGTGGTGTGCTCGGGTAGGAACCCCCCACTGGTCGAATGGCCAGTGGCTGGCAACGCCTAAGGAGCGGCGTTCGTAGGCGGCGGCGACGAAACGGAACAAAAGTTGGGCGCCGGTGTCGTCGAGAGGGGCGAAGCCTGGCTTGGGGGATCGACGAGACGGAGATATCGAACTCGTCGAGGGATTTTCTGACCGGGAAGTTTGGCGGCCTTGAGCCGGGCCCGGGCGTTGGTGGCGTTTCGGCTGGCCGATCTCGGCTTCGAGCAGGGTGCGCAGGAGCTCTTCGGGAGCCCAGCGCTGGGTCTTGGCGGTTTGGAGCAGCTCGGGGGCGATGCGGCGCATGGAGGCCAGCTTCAGCCGGCGCAGGCCGGCGGCCAGGTCTGGGGCGAGTGCCGGTGCGGGTGCGCTCATGACAGTTCCTCGATGCCGTAGTCCGACAGAGGCCGAACGGGCACGATCGGAAGCGGGACCAGCAGGGCTTCGCCGGGCCCGGTCGGCGTGGGGGTGCCAGTGCCGGCGGCGAGGATCGAGCGCACATCGGCCGCTCACCAGCGGCCGAAGGCGACGGCTCGGTCTAACCCGGCGACGAGGGCGTTGCGGCCGTAGGCGGCCTTCCAGGCCGGCTAGCTCCTCCAGTTCGACGCCCAGCCGGCTCACCCCAGCCGCCGCGGCGCCCTTCAAGAACGCCTCGGCGGAAGGGCCCGAATGCTAAGAACCTTCTTCTCGGCGGCGGTGCGGGCTCGGGGGGCCCGCCGGGGTCGGTCGGGACGGACATTGCCGTAGTGCTCATCGCAGATCGATGCCTCGCCGGGGGCGACCACGGCGTGATCGGCGACGATCTCGTCACCGTCGAGAACCCGGATCCGGCCCTCGCCGGCTTGGACCTCGACCTTGCGGCCCTTGAGCCGCTTGGGCACCGAGTAGCGGGCCGAGCCGATCCGGACGGTGGACAGTTTGTCCACGCGTGCGGGACGTCACCCGGGCGGAGCGGGGGCGCAGCGACGGCAGCGGGCGCAACAGCTCAGCTTCGGTGACGAGCCGTTCGTCGGGCACGGCGCAGATCTCGAGTGGCGCCGGGCGTTGACCTCGCTGCACCACTGCCGGGCCCAGCTGTTGGCCTCGGTCAGGTCCTCGACGCCAAAGTCGCACGGCACCACCAGGTCCGACTTCGTGTAGCCAACCAGGTTCTCTACGATCCCCTTCGATTCGGAATCGCCGCCCTCGCAAAAGTCCGGACGGAACCCGTACAAGGTGGCGAAGCGCACGTAGTCGGGGGTGGGGATCACCACGTTGGCCACCACCCCCCCTTTCAGGCAGCCCATCCGATCGGCCAGCACCACCTTGGGCGACCCGCCCAACGTCTCGAAACACTCGGCCAGCAGCCCAAAGGTCGTTTCCGCCCACTCGTCGGCGGCGAAGCGCACGAAACGGATCCGGCTCCAGGCCAGCACCGCGCAGAACATGTGCAACGGCCCTTCGTTGCCCCAGTCGATCACCAGACATTTCCCCGGTGACCACACCGCCGGCCGGCGCCCCCGATGGTTGCCAGCCCGCCAGTCCCGCTTGGCTTTGGCCACCAACCGCCGGAAGCTGCGGGCCGAGCCGTTGTATCCAGCCGCCCGGGCCTCGGGCAATAAGCGCTTCGCGGTGATCCGAGCCTTGGTGGCAGCCACCCTCTTGGCCACCACGTCCCGGACAACGTCGTAGTTATGCGAGCGCTCGGATCCCATCGCCGGCCTCCCGCCGGCCACCGGACGCTCCAGCGCCCTCTTCACGGTCTTGGGACCGCAACCACACATGGCCGCTGCGCCCCGATAGCTACCCACCCCGTTAAAGGCGGCGATGATCTGCATACGTTCCCTCTCTGTCATCAATGGAGGAGTCCTCCGGGTGCTCGGTGCGAGATGGGACACCGGCACCGTGACCACCCGGAGGACACAAGTGGTGGACTCTCAGAGAGGAGCGAGGACCTCTACTTGGCCATACGCGAAGACATCGGACTGGCCACACAGCGAGGACTTTTTCATGGCCATGGACAGCATCTTTCCCGCCCGAGACCCGGCAAGGAGTGGTGCCAACCGCTCGACCATCGGCCACCGGTGAGTACGCAGTCGTCTTCCCGAACATTGGTCGTCTCGTGAAGCCACGTTTCGGAAGCGGTAGTCGGCGGGTACTACATTCTTATATAGGTGGGTGGCGGCGGAAATGGGCGAGCCACCCGACCTCGGAGGTCCCGGGAAACCTGAACCGGGACCTCTGCAATTTGTGGGCCAAATGGAGTGCACACCCGTTCGGTTGAGGGGACGATCCCGGGGTTGGAAGCCGGGGTCCGTCACGCTCATCATCGGGTTCCAGCGAGCGAATGGGTCGTTCTGTAACAATCCGAACCCGCCACCGTGGCCAGGGCCGGGCACCGAGGCCCTCCCGCTTCTGACCACGCCCAGCGCCGAACCCCTCGACACGCCTTCGAGCGCAATACAGAATGTTCGGGGTGAGCTCGAACCGCGTCCCTGCATGAAAGGAAACGCATGACATCCGATATCGTCCGAACGAAGCCGCTTGAGGCAGCGATCGGTCTCGAGGTGGTGGACGTCGACCTCAGCCAGCCAGTTGACGAGGACGTGCGGGCAGAACTCCGCCGGCTGTTCGACTGCCACTACTTTCTCCTTTTCCGGTGCCAGGAGATCGACGTCCGTGCTCAGGCACGGGCCCTAGAGATGACCGGCCTGTCGGTCATCGACCCAGCGGACGACACGGAGTACATCTCGAACCGGCCCGATAATCCACGCGCAGTGAGCCTGGCATTTCACTCCGACATGGCTTTCCTGCCAGAGCCGTACCACGCCAACTCGCTGTACGCAGTGTCGGTCGTGTCTCGCGCCAGCGCCACTCGCTTTGCCAGCTCGGCACACGCCTATCGGAGGTTGCCGACGGAACTGAAGCAGAGAATCAATGGACTCGAGACGCTCCACGTCATGCCCTTGGACCTCAGCGGTCGCAATCGCGCCAGCACGGTCCCTGCGGAGTTCCTCCGCGCCAGGCACCAGCTGGCTATGCGACACCCGCGGACCGGCGAAGCTGTTATCTACATGAACTGGAACCAGATCGACTCCATTGTCGAACTGGAGGAAGCGGAAAGTGAAGCGCTGATCCAGGAGCTCTGCTCCTATCTGTACGCTCCGGAGAACGTGTTCGACCACTACTGGGAGAGCGGCGACCTCGTCATGTGGGACAACATCGCCATTCAGCACGGTCGTGCCGATGTTTCTGATGTCGGCGACCGGCACCTTCGCCGACTGTGCTGCGGTGCCGCGGGGTTCCGCACGGCATGGAACCCGCCCGACTGGTTGCCTCGGATGGGGGAATCTTCACATTCCGATCCGAGGCGCTGACAGGGACGTCGCTCACCCGACGGTTGGCTGCGCACCGTCGACGCCCGCGGCACCTTGTTATGGGTGGCGGGTCCCCCCACGGTTGCTGATCCCGGTGAACCCCGCGGTCGCTGGTGGCCGCCAGCAACCGCGGGGGCGATAGGGCGTGTCGCAACCTGCCATACGGTAGCGACGATGGCTAGGGCGCTACGACAGAGAACGTCCCGAACGGGGTGCTGATGCTTGCCCCGTCGGAGTCACCCGAGGTCAGGTCCTGGCTGAAGAAGTAGAGGGGGTGACCGTTGTAGGTGATCTGGAAGGTGCCATCAGCCCGTTGGATGGTGCCGATACTCCCAGTAAGTCCGGGGCCACTGGGAGGGAGGCTCGTCAGAACGGGCGGCCAAAACTTCGCGCACGTACCGCTGCACGAGCTGGTCGTTGGCGTATCGGAACTAAGCATGTACACGGTGGCCTCCGGGTTCAGCGGCGGCACAGCCGACGACGACACGCCAAGCAGGCCGTCCTTGCTCGTCAGCGTCGCGGAGCCCGCCTGCGGGCCCCCCTGGGGGGCGACCTCGTGCCAGACCCCGAACGCCATGTTGTCCAAGAAGTTCTGGCCGTTGGTTTCGCCTGGACTGGCGCCCGCGGCGAGGTCGGTGAAGAACATGTGGATAGGCCATCCCGCGTAGGTCACCTGCATAGTGCCGTCAGAGCGGCGCAGCTCCCCGACGAGCGCAGGGTTGACACCCGGCCCGACGATCGGCGATCCAGTGGTGAGCAGGGGCGGCCAGACCGCGGAACAGGCGCTGACACAGGTGCTCTGGGCGGCGTGCGGGCCGTGGCGCCCGCGCCGAGCCGGGAGTGTCGTAGGACAGCATGTACACGGTCCGGGCGCCACTGGCCACGGTGGTCGAGAGCGCTCGGCCGGAGGCTGTCAGCTCGGTCCCCAGAGTCGCGGTACCGGCGTTCGGCGCGCCGTCGCGCGGGGAAACCAACCAGAAGATGCCACCGAACGCGGCGACGCCCTCGCCGTTAAAGGTACCGGGGGTGTCCTTAAAGAAGGTATAGAGGGGGTGGCCGAAGTACTCCACCTGGCCGGTAGTAAAGCCGGAGCCGGCGACGGCTCTGCTGAGGCCTGTCTCCCGCACACCAGGTCCGGCCACCAGGGCACCACTGGCCATCAGCGGCGGCCACGGCGTCGTACAAGGCGTGCCGCCCATCCCGGTACTGAAGCGGGTCGTGGTGTTGGTGGCCGTACAGTGGAACTGCAGCACGGCCGGCGCTGGTGGCTGTGGGGAGAAAGCGTCCCCGCTGAATTCGTAGAGCGCCATCCCGGCTCCCACGCTGGCGCCAGGGCCCGTCACGAGTACGCGCCCCTCTGGGCTCGTGACGACCTCGACGACCGATGACCCCGACCGAGGCGAGGCCGAGCCGCGGCCGCCGCCAAGCGCGGGGCTGGGCGACGCCATGACGGTCGCGATCATTAGTAAACCGGCCGCCGCGAGAACCAAGTGGGAACGACCACGCTGAATACGCATAACTACTCCCTGTCTCGTAGGTCCAGACCCCGCCTATGGCAGTTCCGCGGTACAGAGCTGTCTCAACAACCTCCGGTCAGCGGGGTAGAAGCGGGCGACGGGCCCTGGTGGCGCCCTCTCGACAGGCTCCTCGAGGAGGATTATGCCCGTTGCGACCGGAAGAAGGAAGACCCAGGGGTGCGCTGGGCGAGCGTAGAAGCGTTCATGGAACGGAGCCGGATCACTGACGCCACGCACGACCAACCCGGCGACGCCGGAATCGGCGGGATCGATGATGGTCAACGGCGTCACCTGCGCCGATCTGGAGGCCAACCGCGCTCTCGCTGCGCGGCGTTCGGAGCAAGACGCCACGTATCTGCGCCGCTCGCACCGTCCGGGAGACCTGGCCGTACTTCCCGGTTAGGGGTCTCGGTGGCCGTTGGACGCGGTGATCTCCAAAACGCCGGGCGACCGTTCTCGTATCCTTGGCACGTGGCCAACCGTGCTTTTCCGCAGCGACAGTTCGGGATGTTGTTTGGGATGAGCTAAGCACGGATCACAAAATGGCTGCTGGAGGGATGCGAGAGCGGCCGAATCGGACGGTCTCGAAAACCGTTGTGTCCTTTGGGCACCGTGGGTTCAAATCCCACTCCCTCCGCCACCGCAGGCAGGGACAGCCCCGAACGAGCGGGGCTGTCCAGGGAACGAGCGCCTCCACGGTCGTGGCGCCGGCACCAAGTAGCGCAGAGGACACATGCGGGCGTCGGCGATCTCAAGAGGGGAAAAGACTCGGCCGGATTTGAGGCGCGCCACAACGTCACACGAACTCGCTGGCGGCACCCCGCCGCGCTCATTCCGTAACAGCCGGTCGGGGCTGCGCCGAAGAAGATGTGACGTTGTGGCGAGTCATCGTGGGTCGAGCCAGGGACTGCTCGGCCGACGGCACGCCCAGATCCGTCCACACTTCGCGGCCAGAGCCCACCGATCCGCGAAGTGTGGACGCCTGTCTACCTCTCGAGGCTGGAATTCCTCCACGCGTCGGGGCCGGGGACACGCCGCCGCGAAGTGTGGACGTCCCAGAGCCGCGACGCCCAGGAGGGCAGCCGTTTGGGGGACGCCCTCAGTCCCCGGGATGCTCGTCGGCGGCGGCCTGGGCCCGAGCCAGACGACGCTCGGCGTCGCGAGAGCCCCGCTCCGCCTGCCGGACCGCGATCGCGGCGTTGCGGGCCTGCCCCCGGGCCCGCTCCAGCTCCTCGCTCAACTCCTCGACCCGCTGGTCCGCCCGGTCCCGGTCTCCGAGGGCCGCCTCCAGTTGCCGCTGCCGCTCATCGGCACCGCGGTGGGCGTCCTTCAGCTCGGCCTGGGCCTGGGCCTGAGCCGACCGGGCCGCCTCAGCTCGGGCGGCCCCCGCGGCGGGCGCGGCCGAGGCGGCCCGATCCGCCCGGGTGGCGGGTGCGGCCGAAGCGGCCCGGTCGGCCCGGGGAGCCCGGCTGGCGGGCACAGCCGAGGCGGCGCCAGCGACGTCCACCGACCCGAATCCGGCGTAGCTCAAGGGCGAGATGAGGCGCCCGGATTGGACCGTGTCGCCGGCGGCCGGGTCGGCCAGGGCGGCGTGCAGCGTCTCCTCGACCTCCCTCACGACGCCATCGCCTACCCGTTGCCCCGCGGCGGCGCCCACCCCACGCGCCTCCCGGCCCAAGGCCGTGACCATCTGCTGGGCTTGCTGGGACAGCCGGCGCAGGTCGGCGCTCGCCAGCTCCGCTTGGGCGTCACGAAGGGCCGACCCGAGGCGGACCAGAGCCTCCACCTCGGCGCGGCGCTGGCGCACCAGCTGGTTGATCAGCCAGGCGGCCACGCTGGGCCGGCGCAGCTTCTTGAGTTCGCTGGCAAGTTCCCGGTCCCCCGCCTGGCGGGCGGCAGTGGCGTCGCGGTCCCGGGCGGCGGTGAACTCCGACATCGGCAAGCCGTACAGCTCGTCCGCCACCTCGCCGAAGCGACCCCCATCCCTCGCCACGGGCTGTCCTACAACGACACCAGCAAGCAGCAGCTGGCCATGGCCACGGTGCGGGCCAGGCCGCTCATGATGAGGTCCTCGGCGAACTGATGGTCTCGGGCCGCCCACAGGCCCAGGCTGGTGTCCCATGCCGCGTCGCGTGCCGAGTTGATGTTCCAGTTGCAAACCAGGTTGAGCACGGCTTGGGCCCGCTGGTCCGCATCGCGGATCGCCTGCGACTCGAACGACTCCCGGATCGACTGCTCCACGCCATCGAGCAGCGCATCGACCTTCTGGTAGTCGCCGTGGTTACTGCCGTCTTCGGGGGCGGTGCCCAGGTCGGCGCAGGTCTGGACTACCGCGATCGGCAGGTCGTGGTTGATGTGGGCGTTCATGCCGGCGAGGGCAAACTGAATGGAGTAAATGCCCGGGTTGGTGCGGCGCTCCAGCAGGGGCGCCCACGCCGCCGGCCAGGTGGCCGGGTCTGACCCGGCGACGTCCACCGCGGCGAAGTACAGGTTGGCGAACACCACATCCAGCTGCTCCACGAAGGCGGCGTCTGCGAAAAAGCCCGCCGTGACCTGGGCCTTCACGTGCTGGGTGACGTCGAGATAGACCCGGTTGAAACAAGCCAGACCGTCGGCGCCGGGTAAGACAGCGTCGATCTGCTCCATGCGAGCGATGGCCTCGTCCATGGAAGCGACCGGTGGCCCGCTCGGAGGCGTCACCGTGGGAGTCGTCACGGCCGGTCCTCGCAGATGACGACCGGTATGTCCCGCTGGGTGCGCAGCTGGTAGTCGGCGTAACCGTGGTAGGTAGCGACGATCTGCGGCCACAACTCGGCCTTTTCGGCAGGCGTCGCCACCCGGGCCCGCAGCCGCCGTACCTCGCCTGTCCGCAGCACCTTGATCTCCACGTCCGGGTTCGACACCAGGTTGCGAAACCACTCGGGGTCGCGGTCGTCACCCCCTTTTGACGCCACCAGCACGACGCGCTGATCATCCAGCACCGGGGCCGTCAGCATGGTGGTCCGCCGCAGGCCAGACTTGCGCCCGGTGACGGCCAGCTCGACGGCCGGCATGCCGAACGGCGATGACAGGAACCGGCCACCGCTCATGGCGAAGATGGCGCGGTGACTCCAGTTCATGACCTTGGCGCCGGCGTCGGTGAGCGACTCGCGGACGGCCATCAGCCGGCAGCGTAGGCGGGGGGTGTCATTTACCGCCGCCGGTCGCCCGGGTCGGCGCCCATCTCACCCCCCGCCCGCGTCGAGCTGCTGCGCAGGTCGATCTCGAAGTGCAAGAAGTCGGGATCGCGCCCTACCAGCTGCATCCCGACCCCGCTCATGACGCGCTGGGACCCGACGTTGGTCTCCTCGGTCCGGCCGACCACCCGCCGCACGCCTTCGAGGCCAGCGGCCACGTCGAGCAGGATGCGCAGCGCCTGGGTGGCCACGCCTCTGCCTCGGGCGGCCGGAACCACCCCGTACCCGACCTCGACGACGTTGCCGCTGGGCGGCCCATGGAATCCGATACCGCCCACCACCAGGCCGTCCTCCAGCACCTGGTAGTAGCCAAAAACGTCGACGGCATCGCCGCCGCCCGACGACGGCAGGTGGCTGACGTAGGCGGCGCAGGCCCGAACATCGCCGTCGAGCGGATAAGCATCGGCCCAGGGCGGATCTCCGGCCGGGTCTCGGCGCCGGGCGATAACTCGCTCGGCCTCGCTCCGGGTCAGCAGGCGCAACTCCAGACCCACCCTCGCATCTTGCCCGAACCACAGCACAATGGCGGGGAACACGCGTCGGGCACCAAGTTGTTCTTCTAGACGCTTACATGATTACACGGTACAAAGCCAAGAGGAGAGGACATTGAGGGGTTACCGCGGAGCCACCCGTGACCCCGCCGAGTTGCGCGCCGCCAACGTGACCAAGGGGACGCTGGCGCGCATCTGGCGGTTCCTTACACCACATCGCGGCCGGCTGACGGGATATTTCCTGGCGCTGGTGGCCGCCGCCGCCCTGGGGTCGATCCCCCCTCTGGTCGTCAAGGCCCTCGTCGACACCATCAGCAGTCACGACACCGTCCACGAGCGGCTGCTGCAGGTCGACGTGCTGGCCGCGGCGATGGTCGCGGTGGCGCTGGCGACGACCGGATTCGCACTGCTCAACCGGTGGCTTGGGTCGGTCATCGGTGAGGGGATCATCTATGACCTGCGGGTCAAGTTGTACGACCACGTGCAGCGCATGCCGGTGGCGTTTTTCACCCGCACCCAGACCGGGTCGCTGATGAGCCGGCTCACCAGCGATGTGCTCGACGCCCAGAACGCCGTCGGCACCGCGGCGTCGGTCGTATCTGACGTCATGACGCTGGTGTTTGTGCTGGTGCCGATGTTCGTGCTGAGCCCGCTGATCACCGGCGTGGCCCTGCTGGTACTGCCGCCGTTCCTGCTGCTCGACCGGATGATGGCCCGGCGCATCAGCCGGTTGTCCCGGCACCGGATGCAGCTCAACGCAGACATGAGCGCCAACATGACGGAACGGTTCAACGTGTCGGGCGCCCTGCTCGTCAAACTCTTCGGCCGCCCCGATGCTGAGGCCCAGGAGTTCTCGGGCCGGGCCGGACGAGTGCGGGACTCGGGGATTCGGCTGGCCCTGTTGAGCCGGTATCTGTACGCCTCACTGGCGCTGGTAGGGGCGGTTGGTACAGCGGCGGTGTACTGGCTCGGCGGGCGGGAGGCCGTGCTCGGTCATCTCGGCGTGGGCACCGTGGTGGCCCTGGCCGCCTACGTGACCAAGCTCTACTCGCCGCTCACGGACCTGGCCAGCGCCCAGACGGACGTGCTCGGCGCCGTGGTGAGCTTCGACCGGGTTTTCGAGGTCCTCGACACGCCGCCCTCGGTGGCTGATCTGCCGGGTGCCGAACCGTTGCCGGCCCCGGTGGAGGGCCGGGTGGAGGCGGACGGGGTGTGGTTCCGGTATCCCGCTGCGGCCGAAGTGTCGGTGGCGTCTCTCGAGGCCTCGGCGGAGACGGTCGGCGATCCGCTCTCGACCGAACCGGGCGACTGGGTGCTGCGAGACGTGTCGTTCGTGGCGGAGCCGGGGACCATGACCGCGCTCGTGGGGCCGTCGGGCGCCGGCAAGACCACCCTGTCGGGTCTGGTGCCCCGGATCTACGACGTGGTGTCCGGGTCCATAACCATTGACGACCACGATGTCCGGGACGTGACCCTCGCCTCGGTAACCGGCGCCGTGGGAGTGGTGACGCAAGACGCCCACCTTTTCCACGACACCGTGGCCGCCAACCTCCGCTACGCCCGCCCGGACGCGACCGACCCCGAACTGGTGGCGGCGTGCCAGGCGGCCCGCATTCACGACCTGATCGTGTCGCTGCCGGACGGCTACGACACCGTCGTCGGCGAGCGCGGCTACCGGCTCTCCGGCGGTGAAAAACAGCGCTTGGCGATTGCCCGGGTCCTGCTCAAGGATCCGGCCGTGGTGATCCTGGACGAAGCCACCGCCCATCTCGACTCGGAAACCGAACTGCTGGTGCAGCAGGCATTGGGTGAGGCCCTGCGGGGCCGCACGTCCATCGTGATTGCCCACCGGTTGTCAACCATCCAGGCCGCGGACCAGATCCTGGTACTGGACCACGGCCAGGTGATAGCCCGGGGCACCCACGCCGCACTGATCGGGCAGGGCGGGTTGTACGCCGACCTGTACCAGACCCAGTACCTGCGCGGAGGCGAGGTGGCCGCGGCGGCCAGCTAGCCCGAGCCCGACTCGCGGCGACGAGACTGGGCTTGGGTGCACTTCGCACCCGAGCACGGTGAAAAGTGCATCCAAGTCGTCAGGGGGTTGGCCCCTCGGCGGCTCCCTTCGTCGTCTCGAGCCACCGTTGCAAGCCGGCGGCATTGGAATGGATGCCGTTCAGGGTCTCCAGCTTCGTCCGATGCTCGGCGTCGATGCCGTCGAGCTCCGGTGAAAAGGCGTCCTCCAGGGCGGTGGCAATGTCGACGCCGGCGCGCCAGGCCCGCTCGGCCACCTCTGCCCAGCGGCGCAGGATCCCCTCCGCCTCCTCGAGCATCTCGAGCGGATCTGGCAGCAACCCGTAGTGGGCCAGGGCCACCCCGACCGGCGACCGAGCCCGAAACTTCCGCAGCGACGTGACGGCCTGGTCAAGGTCGAAGTCGGCAGGGGGCGTGGAGGGCCGAAGCACGCCGGAATCGGGGAGACGCACCCCGACCGCGTCGCCGGCGAAGAGGATGCCGCTCGCACTGTCGTGCAAGGCCAGATGATGCTTGGCGTGCCCCGGGGAATCTACGGTCGTGAGCGTGCGGCCGGCGCCGACTTCCACGGTCTCGCCGTCCGCGAGTACGTGGATGCGGTCTGCCGGTGTGGGTTCTAGCCGTCCGTACAGGGAGTCCAACAACTCGCCGTACACCCGGCCGGCCGAGCGAACCAGGCGCTCGGGGTCCGCCAGGTGGCGGGCGCCCTTCTCGTGCACGTACACCGTCGCTCGAGGGAAGGCGCGGGCGACGTCACCGACCCCGCCGGCATGGTCGAGGTGGATGTGGGTGACGGCGACGCCGGCCAGTTCCGTCGGCGCCACGCCGTGTTCCTGCAAAGCGGCCAGCAGCGCCGGCACCGAAGTCTGGCTCCCCGTCTCGACCAGGACGGGGGCCAGGCCCTCGATGAGGTAGCCGGCTGTAAGGCGCGACCATCCCCCCAGCCGCGTGTCGATCTCCCATACGCCTGGACCGATATAGGTGCCCATGGGGGGCCGAGATTAGGTCGAAGTCCTCCAGCGCTCGGGTTGGGTGAGGTACGCCGGCACCGGGATGGCTGCCTTGGAGTCGGGGTCGCCGTCCGGCTCGGGGCGGCCAGCAGCCAGACCGAGGGGCAGGACGCCGGCCCAGGCCGGCCAATCGAGGTCTTCGTCATCATCTACGGGTCCGCCTGTGCGCACCTTGGCGGACAGCTCGTCAAGCGGCAACGACACGACGCGGCTGGTTGCCAGCTCCACCTTGTTGGGCGGCCGGGCGTCGCGGGTGCGCCTCGGCAGCAGGTGGTCGACCACCGCGGCGAGAGCGAAAGCCTTCTGGTCGGGATCCTCGATCCCGGTGGCGCGCCCGAGCATGATTACCGACCGGTAGTTGATGGAATGGTGGAACGTGGAGCGGGCCAGTACCAGGCCGTCGACGAGGGTGACCGTCACGGTCAGCTCTGCGCCCTGCGCGGCGGCTTTGAGGACATGGTTGGCGGCGGCCCCGTGTAGCAGCAACCGATCGCCGTCGCGTCCGTAGATGGTGGGAATCATCCATACCGTGCCGTCAACGACGCAGGCGGCGTGACAGATGAAACCCTCATCGAGTATGGCGTAGACGGTATTCCGGTCATAGCGGGCCCGGTCCCGGCGACGCCGGACCGTCGTGCGGGGGGTCGGGACGAAGCCTGTCACGCCAGCGCCACCAGATCCAGGAGGTCGTCGCTCCAGTGGTCTTCCGTTCCGTCCGGCATCAGCAGTACGCGGCTGGGAGCCAGCTCGCCCACGAAGCCCACGTCGTGACTCACCAGAATCATGGTCCCCGGCCAACCCGCCAGCGCCTTGCCGACGGCTTCGCGGGAAGGGGGATCGAGATTGTTGGTTGGTTCGTCGAGGAGCAGCAGATTGTGCTGGCCCGCCACCAGCTGGGCGAGCGCCAACTTCGTCTTCTCGCCGCCCGAGAGCGTGCCGGCGTCCTGGAAGGCGATGTCGCCGATCAGCCCGAACATGCCAAGCAGAGCGCGGCGATCCGTTTCGGCGGTGATGGGTGCGTCGCGAAGATGGTCGAGGACGGTGAGGCCGGCCTGCACCCCTTCGTGCTCCTGGGCGTAGTACCCGGTCGACACGCCCACCCCGGTGCGCCAGCTACCTGCGCTGGGCTCCGACCAACCGGCCAGGATGCGGAGCAGGCTGGTCTTGCCGGCCCCGTTGAGTCCCATGATCAGTAGGCGCTCGCCGCGTTCGACCGCGAAGGTGACATCTTCGAAGACCGGCGGCCCCCCGTAGTCCTTGGCCAGGCCCTCCGCTTCGAGAACCAGGCGCCCCGTGTGCGGTGGGACGGGGAAGCGCACGGTGTAACGCCGGTCGCCTCGCCCCGGACCACTCGAAGCGGAGGCCTGAAGCCGATGTACCCGCTTGTCGAGGCTTTTGGCGATGCGCGCCCGCTTGGCGGTCTGATGGCGCATGGAGTCGGCCAGCGTGGACAGGCGCTTGATCTCCACCTGTTGGCGGGCGGCGAGCTTGCTGAGGCGAACCTCGTCGGCCGCCCGGGCCTGCCGGTACTGGGAGTATGTGCCCTTGTACTCCACCAGCTGGGCCTCGTCGAGGTGGAGGACCCGGGTGATGGCCTCGTCGAGCAGGTCGAGGTCGTGGCTTACCACGAGCAAGGCGCCCCGGTAGGCGCGGAGGAAGCCCATCAGCCAGGCCTTGGCGTCGCTGTCGAGATGATTGGTCGGTTCGTCCAGCAGGAGCACGTCGCTGCCCGCGAAGAGGATGCGAGCAAGTTCGACCCGGCGGCGTTCGCCTCCCGACAGGACGCTGATAGGTCGGTCGATGCGGTCCGAGCCCAGGCCCAGGCCGGCGACCAGCTGACGCACCTCGGCCTCAGCGGCGTAGCCACCCAGGGCGGCGAAGGCATCCTCGGCGCGGGCGAAACGAGCGATGGCCCGTTCCGTGGGGTGCTCCTCCATGGCGAGGCGCAGCTTCTCGAGGTCTTCGGCGGCCTGATCGAGTCCGCGGCCGGAGAGTATGTGGGCCAGGCCGGTCCCGGCCGCCGGATGCCGCACGGCCCGGGGGTCCTGGCTCAGGAATCCCACCTGCCCCGGCACGGTCAGCTGGCCGGCAGCCGGGGGCGTCTCGCCGCCGAGCACCTTGAGCAGGCTGGTCTTGCCGGCGCCATTTCGGCCCACCAGGCCGACCTTTTCCCCAGCGCGCACCGTAAACGACGCCTCTTCAAGGGTGAGGCGCCCGCCTACTTCCACGCTGAGCCCGCGGACCTGAAGCACCCCTCCATGATGGCGGAAAGGATCGATCCGGCCGCAGCGGTTTATCGGCTCAGCTGGCGGTGCCCGGGGGGACCCACCGTCGCCGGGAGAGCCGGCAGGGCCGGGGGGACCGGTGCGGCCGGGAGGGCCGCGCCGGCGTAACCGGGCCTCGGCCTGGCCTTCGGCGCCGGCCCTGTCGCCGGCGCCGGCGCTGTCGCTGTTGTTTCCTGTCGCTGTCGCTGTTGCTGTCGCTGTCGCTGTCGCCGAAGAGCCGGTGGGCTGCTTCTTCGGCTCGCCGGGCCACCTCGCGCACGGGCAGGTGGAGCAGGGCGGCGATACGCACGGCGTCGTCGTGTTCGGCCTTGATACGGCGGGGACCCCGCTTGACGCGGACCGGGTAGCCGGAAACCTCTACCTCGGCGAACTGGCGCTCCGCCGGCCAGCGCTGCCAGGGCTGCATGCGGATGCCGAGCGTTCCGGTCTCGTCGGCCAGGACCTGGCGGAGCCGGCTGACCGAGGCCTGGTCGCCGAGCACACTGACCACGTGGGCGGGGCGACCCTTCTTGCCGGTAACCGGTGTGACCCAGGCGTCCAGGGCGCCGGCGCGCATCAGCCCGGCCACCGTGGCGCCGAGGATCTCGCCGGTGACGTCGTCGACGTTGGCCTCGAGCATGACCACCGGCTGTCCGTGTCCGGGATCGATGCCGGAGCGGTCGGTGGCGGTGCCGATCACGACCTGCACAGCGTTGGGCAGCCCGTCCAGTTCCCGGCTGCCGGCCCCGTAGCCGCTGGCGGTGACGTCCATGGCGGGCATGGGTCCCCAGCCGGCGCAGAGCGCGGCCAGGAGGGCGGCCCCGGTCGGGGTGGTGAGCTCGACCGGGATGGCGGTGCCGTAGGTCGGCGCGCCGTGCAGCAACTCGACGACGGCCGGCGCCGGGATCGGCAGCGTGCCGTGCGAGGTGTGGACAATTCCGGTGCCTTGGGCCACAGGACTGGCCCGGATTTCATCCACACCGAGCAGCTCCAGGGCCACGCAGGTCCCGACGATATCGATGAGGGCGTCGGTGGCGCCCACTTCGTGGAAGTGGACCTGGGCGGGCGGGCGGCGGTGCAAGCGGCCCTCGACGTCGGCCAGCCGGGCGAAAGCCGCCAGGGCTCGCTGCCGGGCCCGGTCAGGCAGGCGGGCCTCGGTGATGAGCCCCACGATGTGGGCGTGCGTGCGCACGACCTGGGTGTCGCGGGTCCGCACGCGCACGTGGGTGCAGGCCAGACCGGCTCGCAGCACCGGCACCGCTTCAACCGACCAGCCGCCGACCGGCAGGGCGACCAGTTCCCGCTCGACCAGGGCCAGATCGGCGCCGGCGTCAACGAGGCTGCCGAGCGCCATGTCACCGGCGATGCCGGCGAAACAATTCCACCAGGCGACGGTCGTCACGGCTGCCCCGGCGCGGACCCCTGCGGCACGCTCGCCCGGGCCAGGAGCCGGGTGACGGCGCAGGCGGCCCCGAAGCCGTTGTCAATTCCGACCACCACCACGCCCGAGGCGCACGACGCCAGCATGGCCAAAAGCGCCGTCACGCCTCCAAGGCCCGCCCCGTACCCCCCGGCGCTGCTCGGCACGGCCACCACGGGTGCAGAGCACAGACCCCCGATCACACTGGCCAACGCCCCTTCCATGCCCGCCACCACCACGATGGCGTCAGCCGCCTGTAAGAGTTCAAGGCGGGCGAGGAGCCGGTGTAGTCCGGCCACGCCGGCGTCCGCAACCAGGGTCGCGCCGATGCCGAACGCACGTAAGGTCGACTGGCACTCTTCGGCCACCGACAGGTCGGCAGTACCGGCGGTGACAACGACCACCGTTTCGGGGCGGCCTGGGGCCGGTCGCCACACCACGGTGGATCCGCAGACCAGGGCGCCCGGGTAGGCGGCCAGCAGCGCAGTGATCTGCTCGTCCGTGGCCCGGCTCAGGACGACCGGCGACCCTTCTCCGGGACCGCCATCGACACCCGAGAGGAGCTCGCCGATGATGCCTACGCACTGGTCGGAACTCTTTCCGGGTCCGTACACGGCTTCGGGCAAGCCCTGCCTGAGGGCCCGGTGGTGGTCCACCATGGCGTAGTTCAGGTCGACGAACGGCAGACGCCGCAGCCGCCGCACCACCTCGTCAGCGTCGACGGCGCCGCTCGTGAACTCGTGCAGCAGATTTCGAAGGGCGGATTCATCCATGACCGCTCTATCCTGCCCGCCCATGACAGGCGCCGTCTCACCGCAGGCCACCATCGCCTTCCTGGGACCCTCCGGCACCTTCACCGAAGAGGCGCTCCGAGGTGAGCCGGGACTGGCGATGGCGCAGCTCCGGCCCCTGCCGTCGTTCGTGCACGTGCTCGCCGCGGTGACGGACGGGACGGCCGACTTCGGGTTCGTAGCCCTCGAGAACTCCATCGAGGGCACGGTATCCATCGCGCTCGACCAGCTGGTGTTCGAGCGGGACCTCGTCATCGTGGGCGAGGTCGTCCTGCCGGTGACCCAAAACCTGGTGGCGCCGGCAGGGACAACAGTGCCGGGGATCCGTCGGATTGTGTCGTTTCCGCACGCCACGGGGCAGTGCCGGGCTTGGCTCACCGCCAACCTCCCTGACGTCGAGGAGGTGGCGGCCCGCTCCACCGCCGAGGCGGTGCGCCTGGTGGGACAAGCCGGCGAAACCGATACGGCCGCCATTGGCACCTCCCTGGCAGCGGAGTTGTATGGGCTGCAGGTACTGGTGCCGCGCATCGAAGACCAGGTCGGCAACTCCACCCGCTTTGTGTTGGTAGCCCGACCGGAGGCGGGCATTCCAGCTGCCACAGGGCACGACAAGACGAGCGTGGTGTGTTTTCAGTCCAGCGACCACCCGGGGAGCCTGCACGGCATTCTCGGCCAGTTTTCGGCGCGAGACCTCAACCTGGTCAAGCTGGAATCGCGGCCGACGAAGCGCGAGCTGGGCGAGTACTGCTTCATCATCGACTTCGAGGGTCACGTGGCCGACGAGGTGGTGGCGGACTGCCTGAGGGATCTGCACGCCGGACTGCGCCGGCTCAAGTTCCTCGGGTCCTACCCGGCTGCCGGCGCCCACGGCCCGACTCGGCGCCGAGACGCGGAGCGAGCCTGGCAAGCCGCGGACCGCTGGATCGAGGAGGTGCGAGCCCAGATCAAAGTGACGCCCGACCTGTAGAAGATCACCGGGGCCGGGTTCGGCGGATGCGCTGGAGCGGGGCGGGCGAGGAGGGCGAGCGAGTCGTTCGAATGTCGTGCTCTGCTGTCCTGACGCCAGGACGCCGGGGCCGTCTGCGTTCTCAGGGGACACCCGACCAGATATGGGACGCAGGCGACACCCGGTGTCGCCCTCGTCCCGCAGGAGCACAAATGTCCCGCAAAACGTCGCGAAAGCGGTGGCCGGCGCACGGGCTGACGCGTGCGCCCGTGTTCGGCACGATGTGCCCGACTTGTGGACGAAGGCGACAACCGCCGGCGGTCCCGCTCCCCCTGGCGGTCGGCGACCGGCGCAGTCGCGCATCGGGCGCGCCCGCCCTCAGGATCGATCGGTAGGCTCGGCAGGTCAGGAGGGATGGCAGAGCGGCCGAATGCGAGGCTCTTGAAAAGCCTTGGGATGCAAGTCCCCGGGGGTTCGAATCCCTCTCCCTCCGCTGTTCGACCTTCGGCCGGGCACTACCTTGCCCGTGATCTGCCCACAAGTTCCTCACCCCTCGGTCAGTGTGAACGAAACGCGAATTAGGACTCGCTTCGAGCTCCTGGCTCGTGAGGATGCCGGGTGGCGGCACCGGCCGAGCCCGACCTAACGCAGCGACACCGCGAACGCGGATGGCGGGGCAAAGTGACGGAGGAGATCATCGGCCGCTGGTTCCCCACTCTTGCGGGCGCACGGAGAAGACGATCATCGTCACCAAGGTGGACTCGGGTCGGGATCCCTAGCCGGGACTTCGTTCTGCCACCTTCGCCGTCCAGATTTATCGGATCTCCTCTTTGAGCTCGCCGGTTCCCTCGAAGAGCCGTTTGTACTGTCCATAGCCTTCAGCCTCCAGATCCTCGTACGGCACGAAGCGCAGGGCAGCTGAGTTGATGCAGTAGCGCAGACCTCCCTCCTCGGGCGGTCCGTCGTCAAAAACATGGCCGAGGTGGCTGTCCCCGTGGGTCGAGCGGACTTCCGTCCTGATCATCCCGAGGCTCCTGTCGCTCCGTTCGACGACGTTGGCCGCCTCGAGTGGCACGGTGAAGCTTGGCCACCCACAGCCGCTATCGAACTTCTTGGTCGAGGCGAACAGAGGCTCGCCGGAAACGACGTCAACATAGATCCCGGCCTCATGGCTGTTCCAGAACTCGTTGGCAAAGGCGGGTTCTGTCGCGCTCTGCTGGGTCACGGCGTACTGGTGTGGCGTGAGCTTGGCGATCGCTGCTTCATCCTTCTGATACTGGTCTGCCATGGTCTCCTCTTCAGTGTCCGTGTCGACGTTGGCGCCCGGCAGGTCGCCGTGATCACCCAACAAATGTTGCAAGTTTCAGAGCACCGTGGCGCTCCCGAGTGCAGCCCCGGATCCCGGGCGTCCGACGCGATCCTGACGCGCCGCCGGAACGTGTCTGATTTCCGAACCAGGTTCGGAGTCCCGCCGGACTGCTGGTCCCGGCGTCCCGGGTCGCGGCCCCGCCGCCCATCCCACGACTGTGCCATTCGAAACTCCACGACTGTGCCATTCGGACGGCTCGTCCGACGAAGCGGCGGCAATCGGAGGGCCACGACTCGAACTCTCTATCGAGGGCGAGTTTGGGCGGGCGCCCCCAACTTGGATCGAAACGACGCGTCCAAGCCGCTCGACTCGCGATGCTCAGCGGGCGAAAGAGCCACGCCATCTGTCGGCGACGTTCACCGGGCAGTGAAAGAAAACGCGATCGACCACAACTACTTTTACCGGGGAATCACTGGCCTCTACGCGGTCACGAGATCCCGTCCCAACGGAGATCGATCCAACCCTCCCACTCGCTCGTTGGGCGGTGATCAGGTGGATTCCGACCAAAGCGCCGAGCTAGCTGCCCAAAGCAGCAGTTGCAAAGCTAAATGAGCAAGTACCCGCCCTGGCGGGGACCATCCTTGATAGCGATGAGGTTGGCACAAACATACGGGATATCGTGTTGCCGATGCCAGTCATCCGGGAAGTAAGTAACCAGGCGGCTGACCTGAAACCGACACGAAATCTGTGGTACATAACGGGCGAACGACCTGTCCGTAAAGTACCAGAAACTGTTCTCGTTATAGTAGGCAACGTGCGTGGGGTCCTGAAAGGCACCCCGGCCGTCGGTGCTCGGTGTGAGCGACAGCAGTAGTCCACCGTGGGCCAGGACGCGGTGTAGTTCGTTAAATAAGGCGATCTTGTCCGGTATATGCTCCAGGAAGTCGACAGCACGAATGACGCCTACACTTGAGTCGGGCATGTCGATGCCGTCCGAGACGTCCATAACGAGGTCGACGCCATCCTGTGATTGCCGATCGACTCCGAGGTAACCGGCTGCCTTGTTGTGGGCTGCACCCAGGTCCAGTATCTTGAGCCCGCGTCTTTCAGCCCAGGCGAGAGCACACGACTGAATGTAACGGTCATATAGTTCGACCGTTTCACGCTGGATTCGATCATTTATTATCGCCTGTCGTTGCGTGCTTGACTTGTGTACCCTCTGCAGATACAGACACTCGCCAATATGATGAAACTCTCCGATCTGAAAAATGCGGCACATGAGATCTTGGTCGTCAAGCACATCACGTTCGGAGTCGTAACCTCCGGCTAATTTGTAGCTCGCACTGCGAAACGCTCTCACGTGGTTTGGAGCAAACCAAATAAGACTCACGTTATGAGGAGATGGAGCGAGAGATTCCACCTTCAGTACGCGGCGACCGTCCACCTCCACTTCACGATAGACCCAGCCGTTGGCTTCGTCCCATGTAGTGTCGTCGCGCTCGCCGCTCTCCGTAATCTGAGCAGTATCGCTGTAGACGAAGGCGACAGATGGATCGTCGTCGAAGACGGCGACCACCTTTTCCAGGGCATCGGATCGCAATTCGTCGTCGTGATCCAACTCAACCAAGATCTCGCCGCGAGCAGCATCGCAGGCGAAGCGCTTGGCCGCTCCGACTCCAGAGAGAGAGTCGTTGACAATCACCCGAATCCTTGGATCGTCCTTGAGAGGACGCCACCTTGCACCCTGGTTCAGCACTACGACCCACTCCCAGTCGTCTCTAGTCTGGGCCAGAAGACTCCGAAGGCAATCATCTAGAAAACGGGGATGGTGACTCGGCGTAAAAACTGATACCCGCGGGACGGGACCGTCAGGAGTGGACGTCATTGCTGATCCTCACCAGCCAGCTCGATCCTTCGAAGCGCCCGACGGAAGGCCTTGAGCCGATGTCGTCATCGGCCGCATGACCAAGCTGCGAGTCCATTCCACCCCAACAGTATGCCGAAACTTTGCGACGAACGGGACTCGAAGGGACGGCTCCACGACCAGCTCGGTTCGATGTCACCAGGCAGGCGGCTGCTCGGTTCGTGAGCGGTACGTCCCCGACAACATACAATGGTTCACGGTTCCATTGGGGCCCACGGGTGCCAGGAGGGTGGGTGGAGAATGTGTCTATATTGTCCTGATACTGTACAGCTTCGATGACACGCACTAAGTCCTCCGGCGGGCCCACTACCTACGCTGCCTCAGTCGCTGAATGGGAGGCAGTCGTACCACGAGCGTCGGCTCACATGGACGAAGACCTCCGGCCGATGTCGAAGTCAAATCAAGATATGGGATGGCCACGTATCCACGCTGAGCGAGTTCGGTGATGGCCGTTACTCCCTCGACGAGCCGAACACCAGCCCATATCCGTCGCCACTAGTCCGGGAATGGTCGTGCCGTGGAGACCCGCTGCTCGCGTTCTTGTCCTCGCGGCGGCAATTATTGGACTCGTGTTCGGAATCGAGCTGGAGCGTGGCGCCAGCAACCACTATCTCGGATGGCTGGCCATCGCCGCGTCGGGGTGTGCCACTATCGCCGCCATCATTCTGTTGTTTGCTGATTCTGCCGACGACAGGCGGGCACAGGAGGAGAAGTAGGCGGAGTGTCTTCGATTGCCGAGCGGATTTCACTTGTTAGCTCGCCCGAGTGCCTGTTCGGGACCTCGGAAACGGACTGCCGTTCCGGTGTCGTCAGGCCTGCTATCGTCATCCGGGCGCCACTTCACAGGGACTAAGCGTTGTGACTGAGGGCCGGGGATGAAGCTGATCGACGGAGATGTGCCCAAGATTATGAAAGACGCCAAGCCCGCGCCACGTTCGGTGGTGAGGGTGGTTGCGCGCCTCACATTTGTCCTCAGCATCGTTACTGTTACGCTTGCGGCATGCGGGAGCAGTTCTAACCAATCCTCAAATCGCGCTGACCAGCTGGTGAATGAGGGATTGAAGGCCGCCCAGCAGGGAAACGCTGCGCAAGCGATCCAGGACTATCAGGCGGCCATCAAGCTGAACCCCCTTCAGACGTACGCTTACTACGACCTGGGCGTCATGTATCAACGCCAGAATGATGTGGCGGATGCCTCGACAGCTTATCAAAAGGCGTTGTTGATCAATCCCAAGTACCGACCTGCTCTCTTTAATTTGGCCGTGCTAGATAGCACTACGGCGCCAACCTCCGCTCTTGCTAACTACCAGCAATTGAATGCGATCGATCCCAACGATCCCAATGTGTTGCTAAACCTTGGTCTACTGCTACGAAAGATGGGGAAGGTCGACGAAGGCAACTCCTATATAGCGAAGGCGGTTCAACTCAAGCCCGCCCTAGCTTCTAGGGTGCCTCCGACGCCGGTCACCTCCGCGACCAGCGTGCCAGTGAGTCACGCCACTACTACCACTCCGGCGCGGGAGACGACTACTACCCGTGTGACGTCTTAGCGCTGATCGCGTCGGCCCGATCCAGTGCCGGTTGAGCTGTCGCTAGCGATGATTGTCCGAGACGAAGAGCGCCTGATCGGTCGTATACTTGGAGATGCCAGCGGGGTTTGCGACGAGCTAGTTGTCATCGATACGGGCTCGACTGACAACACTCGGGCCATCGCGCGCGAACGGGGCGCTCAGGTCCACGAGATCGTATGGCGCGAGGACTTCGCTACCGCCCGCAATGCCTCCCTCGCATGGTGTACTTGCCCCTGGATTCTGTGGTTGGATGCCGACGACATCCTCCCCCACCAGACAAAAGAAACGATTATGGGCTTGAAGGGTTGGCTCCACGATGACGTTGACGTGGTGATGAGTCCTTATCATTACATTATTGATGCGAACGATACCGTCCTGCTGAGTGTGGTTCGGGAGCGATTGATTCGGCGTGAGTCTGGACTCCGCTGGGTTGGGCGCATACATGAGGCCATCCCGTTGGAAGGGGCTCGGTCTGTTTTGGTGCCCGACTTGGTTGTCGAACATCGCCCAGCAGCTGAGCGGCGCGCTCTGAACGCGGATCGCAATCTTCGGAGTCTCGAAAGACAAGTGTCCAGTGGTCATCCCGAGCCGAGGACGCTTTTCTATTATGCGAATGAACTATACGACCACGGTCGTTACCAAGAAGCGGCCAACGCTTATCGGGGCTATCTCGACGCAGACCGAAGGATGAGCCCAGACCGCTATTGGGCGCACGTGTACCTGGCAGAGTCAGCACGCGCACTGGGCGAAGAGGACGGTATGCGCGAGGAGGCTATGCGAGCTATTGCCGAAGACCCAAGTCGCGCGGAAGGTTACATGACTCTGGGCCGTCTTTTCTTCGATCGGGAAGAGTGGGACAAGGCGATGCCCTTATTTGTCGCCGCCACGTCGGTCGTCCTTCCGACGCTGGGATTTGTTCGCACCGTAGATTACGCCTATGCACCATGGGACTTCCTGTCCGTCTGCCTCGACCGGCTGGGCCGCCGCAGCGAGGCACTGGTCGCGGCACAAAAAGCCCTTCAGGGCAACCCCGAGAAGGAGCGGATACGGTCAAATATGCGTTGGATGGTCGAAAACCTCTGATGGACGTGACCGGACGTTCCACCTCAGTTGAGGGGGATGACCGTTATCGAGCGGTTCGAAAAGGACACACTCCCTCCCGACTCTTTGTACTGCAAAGTGAACGTGTTACTCGAGCCGGCCGTAATGGTGATCGTGGACACGGTACTGGCCTGCATTTGTGCGGGGGTAGATCCGGCGTTTGAAGTCATAAAGATCGCGGCTGTGGTGTCAGTTGCAGGAATGGCGCTGGTACCGCTGACGGCGTAGCTGAGATAACCGGCGCTAGCCCCGTTATTCGGCGCGATCAAACCGGTCACGATTACCATCACCTGCGTCGTCGTCGCTCGGCTCAGTGTCAAGGACGGACTCGGGGCACAGGTGCCGCTTCCATACGAAGTTGCCGAGTAGGTGCAGGCGCCGCCGACCGCCGATTGGGGAGTTGACACTCCCAATGCGCCCGTCGCCCCTTGAGCGCCCTGCGCCCCCGGCGCGCCGCTCGTACCCTGCGCCCCAGTAGGTCCCTGGGCGCCAACCAGACCCTGAGCCCCGACTGAACCCTGGGGACCCTGGGCGCCGGCTGCTCCTTGGGCGCCACCCGCGCCCTGCGACCCTTGGGCACCCGACGTCCCCTGAGCACCCGACGATCCCTGAGCACCCCCGGCGCCGGTCGCACCTTGGGCGCCAGCCGGCCCGCTCGTACCCTGGGCTCCGACGGGCCCCTGTGGCCCGATCGCACCCTGCGACCCGTTTGCGCCGTTGGCGCCCTGCGAACCTTGAGCACCTTTGGCGCCCTGAGCACCTTGAGCACCGCTAGCGCCCTGTACGCCGGTGGCACCCGCCCCCCCCTGCGCTCCGGTGGCACCCTGAGCCCCTTGAGCACCGATGCCTCCCTGCGCGCCCGTGGCACCCGGCCCGCCCTGGGTACCGGTGGCTCCCTGAGCACCTTGCGCGCCTGCTAGACCCTGCGCCCCGACGGCCCCCTGAGCACCTTGGACGCCTTGAACACCCTGCGATCCGGTGCCGCCCTGAGCCCCTTGGGACCCGGCCGCACCCTGCGACCCGTTTGCGCCCTGCGCACCAGTGGCACCCGGCCCCCCCTGCGACCCGGTCGCACCCTGCGAACCCTGCGCGCCTGTGGACCCCTGCGACCCCACCACACCCTGCGCGCCCGTGGACCCCTGCGACCCTTGCGACCCGTTCGGCCCTTGCGCACCGGTGGCGCCCTGCGCACCAGTAGCGCCCGGCCCCCCCTGCGACCCGGTGGCGCCCTGAGCCCCTTGCGCACCGTTTGCACCCTGCGCACCTACCAGACCCTGCGCGCCGACGGCCCCCTGAACACCTTGTGCTCCGGCTCCGCCCTGAGCACCAGTTGCGCCCTGAACACCCTGGGACCCAGTCGCACCCTGGAACCCAGTCGCACCCTGCGCGCCCTGAGCCCCCGCTAGTCCTTGAGCACCCACCGGTCCTTGAGCGCCGGTTTCCCCCTGAGCGCCGGTAGCTCCCTGCGCGCCTTGGGACCCAGTGGTCCCCTGAGAACCTTGGGATCCGACGGCCCCCTGGGACCCGACATCTCCCTGAGTACCCTGAGATCCAGCAGCACCTTGCGTTCCCACCGAACCTTGAGCACCCTGAGCTCCATTGGTCCCTGAGCTCCATTGGTTCCCTGAGCGCCTTGCGTCCCTACCGCACCTTGACCGCCCTGGGCACCAACACCACCTTGGGCGCCCTGCGAACCGACGCCACCCTGCGACCCGATAGCACCCTGAACACCCTGCGACCCATTGGCCCCCTGGGCACCGACGTCACCCTGAACGCCCTGAGATCCAGCAGCACCTTGTGTTCCCACCACACCTTGAGCACCCTGTGCCCCACTGGCGCCCTGAGATCCCACCGCCCCTTGAACGCCCTGGGCACCGACGTCCCCCTGCGCCCCGACTAGCCCTTGAGCGCCCACCGATCCCTGAGCACCATTCGCACCCTGCGCCCCAACATCACCCTGCGCGCCCTGCGAACCGACGCCACCCTGCGCCCCGTTGGCACCCTGAGCGCCTTGCGTCCCCACCGCACCCTGACCACCCTGGGCGCCCTGCGCACCAACACCACCCTGAGCACCATTCGCACCCTGCGCACCAACACCACCCTGGGCGCCCTGCGAACCGACAGCACCCTGCGCTCCGTCACTTCCCTGCGCCCCGTTGGCACCCTGCGCCCCAACATCACCCTGCGCACCCTGCGAACCGACGCCACCCTGCGCCCCGATAGCACCCTGAACACCCTGCGACCCATTGGCCCCCTGGGCACCGACGTCACCCTGAACGCCCTGAGATCCAGCAGCACCTTGTGTTCCCACCACACCTTGAGCACCCTGTGCCCCACTGGCGCCCTGAGATCCCACCGCCCCTTGAACGCCCTGGGCACCGACGTCCCCCTGCGCCCCGACTAGCCCTTGAGCGCCCACCGATCCCTGAGCACCATTCGCACCCTGCGCCCCAACATCACCCTGCGCGCCCTGCGAACCGACGCCACCCCCTGCGCCCCGTTGGCACCCTGAGCTCCGTCGCTTCCTTGCGCACCCTGGACCCCGTTGGTTCCCTGAGCGCCCTGAGATCCCACCGCACCCTGGGCGCCCTGCGCACCAATACCACCCTGGGCGCCCTGCGAACCGACAGCACCCTGCGCTCCGTCACTTCCCTGCGCCCCGTTGGCACCCTGCGCCCCAACATCACCCTGCGCGCCCTGCGAACCGACCCACCCAGCGCCCCTGCAACCCTGCGAACCCTGCGACCCGATAGCACCCTGAACACCCTGCGACCCATTGGCCCCCTGGGCACCGACGTCACCCTGAACGCCCTGAGATCCAGCAGCACCTTGTGTTCCCACCACACCTTGAGCACCCTGTGCCCCACTGGCGCCCTGAGATCCCACCGCCCCTTGAACGCCCTGGGCACCGACGTCCCCCTGCGCCCCGACTAGCCCTTGAGCGCCCACCGATCCCTGAGCACCATTCGCACCCTGCGCCCCAACATCACCCTGCGCGCCCTGCGAACCGACGCCACCCTGCGCCCCGTTGGCACCCTGAGCGCCTTGCGTCCCCACCGCACCCTGACCACCCTGGGCGCCCTGCGCACCAACACCACCCTGAGCACCATTCGCACCCTGCGCACCAACGCCACCCTGGGCGCCCTGCGAACCGACAGCACCCTGCGCTCCGTCACTTCCCTGCGCCCCGTTGGCACCCTGCGCCCCAACATCACCCTGCGCACCCTGCGAACCGACGCCACCCTGCGCCCCGATAGCACCCTGAACACCCTGCGACCCATTGGCCCCCTGGGCACCGACGTCACCCTGAACGCCCTGAGATCCCACCGCCCCTTGAACGCCCTGGGCACCGACGTCCCCCTGCGCCCCGACTAGCCCTTGAGCGCCCACCGATCCCTGAGCACCATTCGCACCCTGCGCCCCAACATCACCCTGCGCGCCCTGCGAACCGACGCCACCCTGCGCCCCGTTGGCACCCTGAGCTCCGTCGCTTCCTTGCGCACCCTGGACCCCGTTGGTTCCCTGAGCGCCCTGAGATCCCACCGCACCCTGGGCGCCCTGCGCACCAATACCACCCTGGGCGCCCTGCGAACCGCACAGCACCCTGACGCTCTGCGCCCCAACATCACCCTGCGCACCCTGCGAACCGACGCCACCCTGCGACCCGATAGCACCCTGAACACCCTGCGACCCATTGGCCCCCTGGGCACCGACGTCACCCTGAACGCCCTGAGATCCAGCAGCACCTTGTGTTCCCCACCACACCTTGAGCACCCTGTGCCCCACTGCCGCCCTGAGATCCCACCGCCCCTTGAACGCCCTGGGCACCGACGTCCCCCTGCGCCCCGACTAGCCCTTGAGCGTCCACTGATCCCTGCGCCCCATTCGCACCCTGCGCCCCAACATCACCCTGCGTCGCCCTGCGAACCGACGCCACCCTGCGCCCCGTTGGCTACCCTGAGCGCCCTGCGTACCAACCGCACCCTGCCACCCTGCGCCCCGTTCGCGTCACCCTGAGCGCCTTGCGTCCCCACCGCACCCTGACCACCCTGGGCGCCCTGCGCACCAACACCACCCTGAGCTCCGTCACTTCCTTGGCGCCCCGTGGCACCCTGCGCCCCAACGTCACCCTGCGCGCCCTGCGAACCGACGCCAGCCCTGCGACCCGATAGCACCCTGAACACCCTGCGACCCATTGGCCCCCTGGGCACCGACGTCACCCTGAACGCCCTGAGATCCCACCGCCCCTTGAACGCCCTGGGCACCGACGTCCCCCTGCGCCCCGACTAGCCCTTGAGCGCCCACCGATCCCTGAGCACCATTCGCACCCTGCGCCCCAACATCACCCTGCGCGCCCTGCGAACCGACGCCACCCTGCGCCCCGTTGGCACCCTGAGCTCCGTCGCTTCCTTGCGCACCCTGGACCCCGTTGGTTCCCTGAGCGCCCTGAGATCCCACCGCACCCTGGGCGCCCTGCGCACCAATACCACCCTGGGCGCCCTGCGAACCGACAGCACCCTGCGCTCCGTCACTTCCCTGCGCCCCGTTGGCACCCTGGCCCCAACATCACCCTGCGCGCCCTGCGAACCGACGCCACCCTGCGACCCGATAGCACCCTGAACACCCTGCGACCCATTGGCCCCCTGGGCACCGACGTCACCCTGAACGCCCTGAGATCCAGCAGCACCTTGTGTTCCCACCACACCTTGAGCACCCTGTGCCCCACTGGCGCCCTGAGATCCCACCGCCCCTTGAACGCCCTGGGCACCGACGTCCCCCTGCGCCCCGACTAGCCCTTGAGCGCCCACCGATCCCTGAGCACCATTCGCACCCTGCGCCCCAACATCACCCTGCGCGCCCTGCGAACCGACGCCACCCTGCGCCCCGTTGGTACCCTGAGCGCCTTGCGTCCCCACCGCACCCTGACCACCCTGGGCGCCCTGCGCACCAACACCACCCTGGGCGCCCTGCGAACCGACAGCACCCTGCGCTCCGTCACTTCCCTGCGCCCCGTTCGCACCCTGCGCCCCAACATCACCCTGTCGCGACCCTAGAGATCACTCGACGCCACCCTGCGCCCCAGTTGGCACCCTGAGCTGCGCTTGCGTCGCCCACGCGCACCGCTGACCACCCTGGGGCGCCCTGCGGCACCAACACCACCCTGAGCACCATTCGCACCCTGCGCACCAACGCCACCCTGGGCGCCCTGCGACGCCGATAGCACCGGCTGGCCTGGTGGAACACTCTGCGACCCATTGGCCCTCCCTGGGCACGTGACGGTCACCCTCGAACGCCCTGAGATCCTACCGCCCCTTGAAGCGCCCTGGGCACCGACGTCCCACCTGCGCCCCGACTAGCCCTTGAGTCGCCCACCGATTCCTGAGCACCATTCTCACGCCTGGTCGCCCCAACCATCACCCTGCGTGCCCTGCGAACCGACGCCACTCCCTGCGACCCCGTTGGCACCCTGAGCTCCGTCGCTTCCTTGCGCACCCTGGACCCCGTTGGTTCCCTGAGCGCCCTGACGATCCCACCGCACCCTGGGCGCCCTGCGCACCAATACCACCCTGGGCGGCCTGCGAACCGACAGCACCCTGCGACTCCGTCACTTCCCTGCGCCCCGTTGGCACCCTGCGCCCCAACATCACCCTGCGAGCCCTGCGAACCGACGCCACCCTGCGACCCGATAGCACCCTGAACACCCTGCGACCCATTGGCCCCCTGGGCACCGACGTCACCCTGAACGCCCTGAGATCCAGCAGCACCTTGTGTTCCCACCACACCTTGAGCACCCTGTGCCCCACTGGCGCCCTGAGATCCCACCGCCCCTCGAACGCCCTGGGCACCGACGTCCCCCTGCGCCCCGACTAGCCCTTGAGCGCCCACCGATCCCTGCGCCCCGTTGGCACCCTGCGCCCCAACATCACCCTGCGCGCCCTGCGAACCGACGCCACCCTGCGCCCCGTTGGCACCCTGAGCGCCTTGCGTCCCCACCGCACCCTGACCACCCTGGGCGCCCTGCGCACCAACACCACCCTGAGCACCATTCGCACCCTGCGAACCAACGCCACCCTGGCGCCCTGCGACCCGATAGCACCCTGAACACCCTGCGACCCATTGGCCCCCTGGGCACCGACGTCACCCTGAACGCCCTGAGATCCCACCGCCCCTTGAACGCCCTGGGCACCGACGTCCCCCTGCGCCCCGACTAGCCCTTGAGCGCCCACCGATCCCTGAGCACCATTCGCACCCTGCGCCCCAACATCACCCTGCGCGCCCTGCGAACCGACGCCACCCTGCGCCCCGTTGGTACCCTGAGCGCCCTGCGTCCCCACCGCACCCTGACCACCCTGGGCGCCCTGCGCACCAACACCACCCTGAGCACCATTCGAACCGACGGCACCCTGAGCTCCATCACTTCCCTGGGCCCCGTTGCACCCTGCGCCCCGACTAGTCCTTGAGCGCCTACCGGGCCCTGAGCACCATTCGCACCCTGGGCGCCTTGCGCACCCGATAGCACCCTGAACACCCTGAGACCCGTCGCACCCTGAGCACCGTTCGACCCGTGGCCCCCTGGACACCCTGCGACCCCCGTTGGCCCCCTGGGCACCGACGTCACCCTGAACACCCTGAGATCCAGCAGCACCTTGTGTTCCCACCGCACCTTGGGCACCCTGTGCCCCACTGGTGCCCTGAGATCCCACCGCGCCTTGAACGCCTTGGGCACCGACGTCACCCTGCGCACCCTGCGCCCCGATTAGCCCTTGAGCGCCCACCGGTCCCTGAGCACCGTTCGCACCCTGAGCTCCATTGGCGCCCTGAGCGCCTTCCGTCCCGACCGCACCTTGACCGCCCTGGGCGCCGACGTCACCCTGCGCACCCTGCCCACCGGTCGCGCCTTGCGAGCCTCTGACACCCGGAGGACCCTGAACACCCGGGCCGCCTGGCGGCCCGGCCCGGCCGTTGGCACCAGCGACACCTTGGGCCCCCGGAGCGCCGCTCAGTCCCTGGGCGCCGTTTGGACCGCCGGCACCACTTTGACCCTGCAGCCCGGTCGCTCCTTGCGGGCCGGCCACCCCTGCAGGACCCGCCGTACCCTGCGATCCTCCCGCACCTTGGGGACCCTGGGCACCCGTGCCGCCACTGGTGCCCGCAGCGCCTGCAGGGCCGGCCGGCCCGATCGGTCCCCGCGACCCGCTCCCAGAGGGTGGTGCCGCCCCGCCAACGACGGAACTCGGCCCGGTGCTGGGTTTGCTGTCGATGGAGCGCGCGCTTCCGAACGCGAAGACGTTGCCATCCTTCGCCAGCAGCCAGTACCCCTTGCCGTCTGCTGCGGGGACGATTCCAACGATTGGCCCGCTGAGCTTTTGTCCGGACGCGTCCCCATAGAATCCAGCGCTACCAAACGCATAGACTTTTCCGGCGGACGTCACCACCCAGTAGCCCTGGCCGCCTGGGACAGTTGCTTTCGCCTGTGAGCTGCTGGGACTGGTATGACTGGGGCTGGAATTTGAGGAAAGGGCCAAACTGCCCGCGACCAGGATCCCCGTGACGGTCGCGGCACCCGCGAGCGCACCAGTTTGACGTTTCCACCCATTCTTCGGGATCGACGGAACCGCCATTGGACCCTTTCTCGTTCTCGTCAATCCGCCTTGAACGAAAGTCGACCTCGGACGAGTGGCACCGCCCCGGGGCGATGCCGGAGTGTAGCGGCTGAAAACGGGAAAGTCCAGAACTTATCGGCACCCAATCAAGCAAATGGCCGCGGGGCTGCGCGTACCCCAGCTCTGCATCACGCAGTTATTGACGGTGATTGATCTATCGGTCAGCCGCCTCAGCCGATGTCGATGGCCGTCCCCCTAATGTGCTCTATTGACCTGTCCAGCTAATGTGCTCTATTGACCTGTCCAGCTCGCCGAAAATGATGCTGGTGAAGCCTGAAGTTGGATGGCTACTTTCTCAGTTCCATTTCCGCCTCACCCGATGCGGGTGACCGCAAGGTCTCTGCTGGGAGATCGACAAACCAGGTGCGCGTTGGACGTATTGCGCCGGTCAACAATCCGAACTCTGGAACACGGACACCGTTGGAATGACCGTTGCGGTGCAGCGTCGGGTCACGCCACCGGTCCCCAGTAGGCATGTTCAGTGAGCATGTGACGGTGAAATAGAAGGATCGGGAGGATCAGCGGCGGAAGGTCGTCAGCAGCGCTCACCCGCCAGCAAGATCCGCTGCACTCCCTTGATTCTGTCCGCCAATAGTCACGAGCACTCACACCATGGCTTCGGCTGGGCCGAGCAAACCGTAGGCAGCACCGTTTTGACGTTTACCAGCGGCCTTTACCAGCTTCACGCCTTGCGACATCTTCGCTGCCAACGACGTTGTCCACAGAGATTGCCAAAGAGGGTCTCACAGGAGCCCCTTGCCGGCGGTCACCTGCGGAAGGATCTCCACACCGTTCCAGGCGAGGCACTCTCAGACTCAATTGACGAAATCCTTCAGCCACAGTGGGAGGAGCGCGTTAGGTTCCACGCCGTCGGTCAGGCACTCCAGGTCTGTCGCCTGGCGGGTTCGACTCGTTTCTGAGTCTCCGAGCTCATCAAGGTCTCGTCGCACCCCAACAGGGATCGGCTGATCGGGTCGCCGTCGTCCGCCCTCGAGTGCGGCAATAGAGGAGTTGCCCAGCTGTCGGTGCCTCAGGCCTCGAGGCCCGGTCGGTACGGGCTACTCACCCTCCTCCCGACGCGCTCAGAACCTGGCGTGGGACCCCTCGATTCATTAGGCTTCATTGCCGAGCCGTGTGGAGGCGACGAGTCTGCGCGGCCTATCCATCGGTCGACGGTGAGGGCATGAACGGTTGGCCTGGGCCCCAGCTATTCCTCCAACAGCAGCGCCCACCTGGTCTTGGCGACCCGGTCACCGTGTCCGACAACCTGAGGACCGTGACCGTCCCGTGTTTTCGGCATCCCCGGCCGCGCCGCCCAGAGAGGCGCGAGGACGTCCGGTTTTACCGCCGCAATGCCGATAGAGGCACCCGGCCCTGCGGAACGCAATCCTCGGTGTTCGAATCCTTCTCGCTCCGCGGTCGCCTGGGCAGACCGCTTCGAGCGAACCCCGCTCATCCGAACGTGAACACGAACGCCTCGGCGCCCGGGTCGAGGAATTCGATCTTGAACAGCCGGTCGTCGATCGTTCCCGGCTGGCGGACCAGTTGGTATAGGCGCTGAAAGTCGGCTAGGCCGTTGCCTCCGGCGTCGACGTCAATACCGTGGGCGAGTCCTGGCGGCTCGCCCTCAAGGGTCACCTGGAAGCGCACGGGCGAGTGATGGACGGGGGGGCCCATAACCAGGTGCAGGTCACGGGCGTGAAACTGGTAGCAGATGGAACCGCCGGCATCGTTCGTCCAGCGCTGGGACCTCCCCGACTTGCCAGTCCCCTGACAGCGCCCACTGGTTGCGCCGCAGAAGCGTCGGCGCCGAGTAGACGTGAGGCTCGTCGGGTGCGGCACCGCCGGGCGAGGCGAAGCCGGTGGCTCTGCGGTAGCCGAGGTAGGTTTCGGGCGACCCGAGGCTGTGCCAGTCCGCCGCGGCCTCGACGCCGTGGGGTGCGATTCTCACCAGGCCCGGTTCGACCTCGGCACCCGCCTCGCGGAGGAGCATTTGCACGACCATCTCGGATTCCTCGTACTCGCCCTCTCCGAAGTGGTGGTGGCGGATGTGACCCTCGGCGTCGACGAAGTAGAGAGCGGGCCAGTAGTGGTTGTGGAACGCCTCCCACACGGCGTAGTCGTTGTCGACGACGACCGGATAACGGACGTCCATCGCCTTCATGGCGCGCTCGACGTTGCCGAGCTCGCCTTCGAAGTCGAACTCGGGTGTCTGGATGCCAATGACCACGAGTCCCTTGTTCGCGTACCTATCCGCCCACGCCCGCACGTAGGGAAGGGACCGTATCCAGTTGATGCAGGTGTAGGTGCCGAAGCTGGCGATGACGACGCGGCCGGCGAGGTCATCCGGAGTGAGCGATCGAGAGTTCAACCAAACGGTTGCCCCATCGAAGGTGGGCAGTGTACCTTCGACGGGGAACTCGTTGCGGTGGCGCAGCATCTAGCGCTCAGCTCGGTAACGGCCTCGACCCACTCCCGGGCGGCAAACCGCATTCTCCTGCCGAACCCGGTCGATGAAATGGGCTTCGAGCCCGCAGACTGTCGTGATGAGGCTCGGGTATGCCGTCCAGTTTGGTGTCACGTCTGCGCCAGTCGTGGACGCTCGCCCCAGTGCCGTGCGGGCGCTCGGGAGACGCCTTGGCACTCGTCCCTGAGTGTCATGCGCCTGGGACTTCCTGGGACGCCTCGACGTCGCGCAACTGCGCCACGTCGGATTGCAGAGACGGCACCTCAGATGCACGAACAGTGATCCTATTCTCGACCTCCTGTTCCGCCTCACAGAAGCCAGCCACTCCTCCCCGACCGCACGTCGTGTCCCTGAGTCGCCGTGGTTGCATCCCAGCTGCCCTCGGGTTCGACCTGTCTCCGGGGGGTCCAGGTCGGGGCGGGAGGGAGTCATCACGCAGTGAACCGACGGACCCAAGAACGCGTCGTGTTTAGCTTGGCTCGACCCACGACTGCTGATCTTCCTGGGGTGAGCCACAGCATGTGGTCCCGCAGGGAGAGGATCCGGCAGGACCGTACGGCCACGCCGCCAACGATCAACGTGAAGGCGCCGCAGGCGCCGTCTCGCAGCCGAGATGTGACTACCTCGGCCGGCCGGCGGAGTCAGCTCGCAACGATGTGTGAGCCCGAGGAGAGTCGGTAACAATGGATTGCACGACGGACGGAACTGTTCCGCTGGCGAGGGGGATCTTAGGGCAATGATGATGGTGAAGCGATCGAGACGGACAGCGGCGGGGCTGGTACTCCTGGCGAGCGGAGTGGTTTCCCTGGGCGCGACCGAGGGCCCACTCGGCGCCGGCACAGCGGCCGCGGCGGCGACTCCGTCCTGTACCGCCCCTGTCGACACTTGGCCGGTCTCGCAGCGACTCGAGCAGCTCCTCATGGTGGGAGGTCAGTTCGCCAATCTGGGGGCGTCGACGTCGCAGGCCGCCGCGGGCGTGGGCGGCTTCGTCTTCTTCGGTCAGCCGGCCGCCGGGTCGGGACCGGCGATTCGCTCGGGGCTGGCCGCCCTAGACTCAGCGGCCGCCCAGGGGGGACAGATCGCACCGTGGATGTCGACCGACGAGGAGGGTGGGCCGATCGCCCGGCTCTCGAACGTGATCGGTGCCCTGCCGTCCCCTCGCCAAATGGCCGCCCAGTGGACCCCGGCACAGGTGCAATCCGTCCTCAGCAGCCACGCCTCAGCCATGCGGTCGCTGGGCATGACGATGGATCTCGCTCCCGTCGTCGACACGGCCAACGCCAACGACACCGTCGCCGGCGAGAACTACCGGTCGTTCAGCGAAAACGGGCAGGTGGCCGCCAGCTACGGGCTCGCCTACGCCAACGGGTTGCGGGCCGGGGGGATCGTTCCGGTCGCCAAGCACTTCCCGGGACTCGGCCACGCCAGTGCGGACACCGACACGGCACCGGCCGTCGACCCGCCGCTCTCCCAATTGCAGACCGATGATCTGATTCCTTTCGAAAAAGCGGCCGCTGCTGGCTTGCCGGTGATCATGGTCGGTCATCCCCTCGTGCCCGGCCTGACGGGGGGCCTGCCCGCCAGCCTGTCCCCGAGCACCTACCAACTGTTGCGCGGCCAGCTGTCGTTCGGCGGCGTGACGATGACCGACGACCTCGACGCCGTCGCCATCTCGGCGGCCGGATACACGCAGTCCGCGGCCGCCGTCAAGGCCGTCGAAGCCGGCGCCGATATGGTGATGATCGACTCCTCCGAGTGGAGCCCGACCGTGAGCGCCCTGTCGCAGGCGGTGAGCAGCGGGGCGCTGTCGCTGGGTCAGCTCGACGCTTCGGTCACCCGCATTCTGAGGGCCAAGGGCATCACCGTGTGCTCGGGTGTGACATACGCCCCCGGCACCAACGGCTCCCTACAAGAACTCTTCACCGTGGCCACCAACAACCAGGTCTACGTCGACTACGAAAACCCCGGCGGCGCCTGGAGCGGCTGGCACCCCTTCCCCGGCCCCGCCACCTACGGACCCGTCACCGACGCCCCCGGCACCAACGGCTCCCTACAAGAACTCTTCACCGTGGCCACCAACAACCAGGTCTACGTCGACTACGAAAACCCCGGCGGCGCCTGGAGCGGCTGGCACCCCTTCCCCGGCCCCGCCACCTACGGACCCGTCACCGACGCCCCCGGCACCAACGGCTCCCTACAAGAACTCTTCACCGTGGCCACCAACAACCAGGTCTACGTCGACTACGAAAACCCCGGCGGCGCCTGGAGCGGCTGGCACCCCTTCCCCGGCCCCGCCACCTACGGACCCATCACCGACGCCCCCGGCACCAACGGCTCCCTACAAGAACTCTTCACCGTGGCCACCAACAACCAGGTCTACGTCGACTACGAAAACCCCGGCGGCGCCTGGAGCGGCTGGCACCCCTTCCCCGGCCCCGCCACCTACGGACCCATCACCGACGCCCCCGGCACCAACGGCTCCCTACAAGAACTCTTCACCGTGGCCACCAACAACCAGGTCTACGTCGACTACGAAAACCCCGGCGGCGCCTGGAGCGGCTGGCACCCCTTCCCCGGCCCCGCCACCTACGGACCCATCACCGACGCCCCCGGCACCAACGGCTCCCTACAAGAACTCTTCACCGTGGCCACCAACAACCAGGTCTACGTCGACTACGAAAACCCCGGCGGCGCCTGGAGCGGCTGGCACCCCTTCCCCGGCCCCGCCACCTACGGACCCATCACCGACGCCCCCGGCACCAACGGCTCCCTACAAGAACTCTTCACCGTGGCCACCAACAACCAGGTCTACGTCGACTACGAAAACCCCGGCGGCGCCTGGAGCGGCTGGCACCCCTTCGGGGCGCCATAGGCGGATTTCAGCGTGCCCTGGTCGTCGGATTTCAGGCGAATCGACATCTCGTCCCATGCAGACCGCCCGAACAGTTCGGCCAAGGGGTAGCGCTCGAAGAGGTCGACGCTGCCGCTTGAGTATGAAGGACGGTTGTTTCGGCCGCCTTTCCTGCCAACGCCCGGCTGGGCCGGCAGGGAGATGCCTGCCTTCAGATTGGGCCTCTAGTCTGGCGCGATGACCGACGGGGTGCGGCGCGTCGCTGGAGTTGTCCTGTTGACCCTGGCGTCAGGTCACTTCCTCATGACCCAGGACAGCTGGGTCATGAAGGACAATGGCGCGTGAGCGCTCCTCACCCCGAAGGACGCCGGGAGGCGGCACGCCTGGAGGCCTTCAGCGACGGGGTGATGGCGGTGATCATCACCATCATGGCTTTCGGCCTCGACGTACCGAAGGACACTACCTGGCACGCCGTCGCGGCTGAGGTTCCGTCGCTACTCGTCTACCTGCTCAGCTTCGTCATGATCGGCATCTACTGGAATAATCACCACCAACTCCTCCGCGCCACGGAACGGATCGGCGGCGGGGTGATGTGGGCGAACTTGCATCTGCTGTTTTGGCTGTCTCTGATTCCCGTCACCACCAAGTGGGTCGGTCAGAAACATCAGGCTCACTTGCCGGCCTGCATATATGGGATCGTCCTGCTCGGGTCGGCCTTGGCGTACGGAATCCTGGTCCAGGCGATTATCCGTACCAACGGTCGCCACTCGGCCGTGGCCACCGCAATCGGGTCGGATGTCAAAGGAAACGTATCCATTGGTCTGTACGTCACCGCGATCGGTTTGGCTTGGGTAAGTCCCTGGATCGCCTATGGCATCTATCTCGCCGTTGCCCTGGTGTGGTTCGTGCCCGATCGCCGTTTCACCAGATCTCGGTCCCAAACATGACGGAGTTCGCTCGGCACCAGTGGGGTCGGGTCGTCGAGGCGACCCGGCGCATAATAAGTAGACCGCTCGGGCGCGCCCGTGGGGATAGGCCCTCGACCGGCGATGTCACACCTCTGCGGGTCTTTCCCCGCTTTGAAACAATGTCACGAGACCTGCCGCGGACGACCGCCTTACCGGGAGAATCGATGCGCCTGCTCTTTCGAATGGTGACCCGCCTCCTGGTCCTGACGGCCATCATCGCCATCGTGGCCAAGGTCGTCCCCGGCATCACCGTCTACGGGGGGTTCGGATGGTACATCTGGGTCGCGTTCATCTTCTCGATTGTCAACCTGATCCTGGGGCCGATCTTTCGGCTCCTCAGCCTGCCGCTCATTGTGCTGACGCTCGGGCTCTTCTTGCTGGTCATCAACGCCGCGTTGCTGGGTATCACCGCGGCATTGACCAGCCACCTGTCGGTAAAAAACTTCGGGGCCACGGTGCTGGGTGGACTGCTCATCGCCGTCTTCAGTTGGCTAGCCGAGCTTCTGCTTCCACCTCGACGGCGGCGAACCGAACGCCGGTAAGCGACGCGGGCTCCGCGGCGTGGCTCGATCGGGTGAAGCGCCGAAATCCGTTGCTCCAGCCGGCCCTTCCGACCCGTCAGTGCATCCCGTCGCTGCAACCCTTTACTCCCGGGCTAGCTCGCTCATGAGACGCAGCGCTTCCACCTGGTCGGTGGACACGGTGAATCCCGTGATGCCCGACTCTTGCCAGGCTATCCAGCGCTTGGCGATGCGCTCGGGTGGCCCGTACAGACCGCTCTCGTCGACATATTCGTCCGGCACCGCTGCGATCGCTTCTTCCCGCCGACCAGCAAGGAAGAGTTCCTGGATACGGTCCGCCGCTTCGGGATAACCGCGGTGGCACATCTGCTGGTGGTGGAAGTTCATCGTGGGGTGGCCCATGCCACCCACGTAGAGAGCGGTGTGCGGCTTCGACTTTCGGAGGGCCGCCGGGATGTCGTCAGTGATTAGCACCTCGCCACCGGCCTGGATCTCGAAGTCCCGCCAGGATTTTCCGTGCCCAGCCCGGCGGAATCCCTCTTCTATCCAGGGCGCATAGTCGGCCATCTGGCCCGGGACGAAACCGAGGGGGAGCCACCCGTCGCACAGCTCAGCGGCCAGCTTCACGTTCGACTCGCCACCGCTACCTAACCAGATCGGGAGGTCAGGGTTGGTGTGCAAGATGGACATGAGGGGCTTCCCTAAGCCGGACGCGCCCTCGCCGATATACGGAAGCGAGATCTCCCGGCCCTCGTGGCGGACCGGGGCTTCGCGGCGATTGACCTTGCGCATGATCTGGATGTAGTCGCGCAGACGCCAATACGGGCGTCCCCAGGGCTCGCCGTACCAGCCTTCGACGATCTGGGGGCCTGACACGCCAAGACCAGCGATCACTCGATTTCCCCCTGCCAGGGCGTCGACCGTCTGTGTCTGCATGGCGGCCATGGCCGGCGTCCGCCCGGCAAGCTGCATGATTCCGGTCCCGAGGCGGATCCGCGACGTGAAGGCGGCGATCCAGGCCAGGACCGTGACGGCGTCGGAACCATACGCCTCGGCCGTCCATACCGAGTCGTAGCCGAGCTCCTCGGCCAGCTTGACGCGTTCGATGGGCACCCGCAAGGTGGCGCCGGAGTATCCAGTGCGCAGCCCAAGTCTCATCGAGGCGACCTCCTTTTCTCGCCACACTAGGCGGGTCGCCGGGCGAGCGTCAGCTCAGCCGCGGCGGGTTGAGATCGGAGTCGGTGACACCCGGACGCACCAGGCGCGTCCCCGCTCTGGCGAGCGCGACTTCTACCTATCTGCAGGCATCGGCGGTCCCGCCCATGGGAGGCTACGCGGCCCCGAGTGCGCTCTGACCCGGGGTGCAACGATCTCCTTGGTTATCGTCGAAGGATGCGGGCCGCCGATGCGCTTCCGGGCCGGGCCACCAGACGGGCGCCCAATCCCCAGCTCGCCCGGCGACTCTTCGTTTCGTCCCTCTTGGCTTTCGGCGCCACGGTGGCTTGCTATGTCCTGATGCTCCGGACGTCACTGGGTCAGCGTTTCGATCAGGCCGCCTTCCTCGGCAGCGTAAGCCAAAGATCCGCGGTCACGAACCTCAGCCAGACCCTTTTGCAGCAGATCACGGCGTACTCCCTCGTGGTGGTCCTCCTGGTCTTGGTTGCTATCGGTGGGTTCCGACGGCGGCCGCTCCTGGGCCTGGCCGCCGCCTTCGCAGCCGGCATGGCCGTGGTGTTGACAAACCTCACCAAAGCCCACGTCTTCACCACCAGACCATTCGGCGCGCCCACCAGGAGCTTTCCGAGTGGACACACCGCGACCGCGGTGGCGTGCGCCATGGCGCTGCTGTTCGTCAGCCGGCCGGCGTGGCGGGGAATCGCCGCCGTCCTAGCCGGCAGCTACGGCTGGGCCACCGCGGCCCAGGTCGAGCTGGCCGGGTGGCACAAACCGAGCGACGCCATCGGGGCGGCCTTCTTGGCATTCGGTTCGGTGACGGCGGTGGCAGGAGTCATGGCCTGGCTGCGCCCTGTCGAGCGGGCCAACCGGGGCACTCCGATGTGGGCGATCGGCGTCCTCGGGGCCGTGGCGTTGGCGGCGGCGGTCGGGACTGGCTGGGGTCTGGTTGGGGTGCTGCGCGACCTTCAGCACCACGCGACCGCCACGAAGTCGGCGGCAGTGCAGCATGCGGCCTACCTCACGGGCCTGGGGATGACCGTCGAGGTCGTCGTCCTCTTGCTGCTCCTGCTGATCGTTCTGTTCGGGCGCTGGGACTTTGACAGCAGTGAACGCCCCACCGTATCCAGGTCGTTCCTGCGCCGTTCTCAATAACAGGGACGGTCTCAGGAGGTAGGTGGTGATCGAGAAACAGCACCTAGGAAGCTTTCCCGTGCCGATCGGACTGACGGCACCACGACCGGCCCTTGGCGACCCGCTGGGCGGCATACCAGAGGTCTACCGGAGCGAACGACTACTCGAACCGGCTGGCGGCCAGCACCCGACAGGTACAGAAGCCAAACAGGTGACCGCGTTGCTTTTGCAAAAGCTCGCCCGCGACACCCCCGACGACGACGAGTCGGCTGCCGACATATTCGCGGTCCGCAGCGCGTTCCTGCGGCACCGCTTCATGGCTCCACTGGCCAGCTACCAGCTGGGCGACCGCTTTTACAGTTACCTCGACACCGCGCTCAATCTGGTGTCGATCGGGGCGGGAATCGGCGCGTCACTACTGGCGGCATCGGGGTCACCGAAGGGGTGGACGATCATCCTCGGGGTCACCATCGCCGCCTGTCAAACGTTCAGCCAGTGGCTCAAGCCGTCGAAGCGGGCCGCGTGTCGAAGCCGGGCCGCGTGTGAACTGCGCAACGAGGCATGGGACATCCTGCAAGGGCGCGAGCGCTACCGGGACAAGGACGTCAACCGGGCCTGGGACCTGTTCTGTGACCGGATAGACAGAATCGCAGACCGTCAGCGGACACAGGAGGGTGACGAGTCTCGAGCTGGCTCTACAGCCACGTTTTCCGGCACTATTCGCGGTGGCCGCTGAGGGATCAACGCCACCAGGGCACGCCCCGCCGTGCCGCGATCATGGCCACAGGCTCCTCGAGTTCGCCCAGGTGGTGACGAAGATGATCGAGGTGATGACGGACCCACAGCAGGTAACCGTGGGCCGAACGTAACGTAGCCGTCTCGCCCCCCAGAGCCTCTCTCAACTCGCCAGCGACGGTCGCGGAGGTCCGCCCGAGCGTGGCGGCGACATCGTCGCACCAGTCGGCGAGCCGGGCGGCTTCCTCCACCAGAGCAGGCCGAGCCGGGTCTGGGGCGGTTTCGGGTCGGCCGATGGTGGCAAGGGACTGAGCGGTGAGCCGAAGGCGCATAGTGGCGCCGACCAGACGCCACACGTGCTCTTTCGCTACCCGCTTGGTGCCCTGTTCGGCGACCAGGCCACGCAACGCGTCATCGAGGCGAACGCCGGCATTTCCGGCCCGGACGCCGGCGTCTGGCAGGTTCTCCCGATTGCCCACCGCCCAGGCCGTGGCCTGCACGAGGTAGACGCCGCCACCGCGAAAGGCGTCAGCTAGGTCCTCGGCAACCACCGAGGCCGCACCCCTCGGCCAGAACAACACCCCCAGCACCACGCTAACCCCTGCCCCGATGGCCACATCCTCGACGCGCAACACGCCCACTTTCCAGCCAACTGGCACCAGGATGTTGTAGAGGACGCTGACTGTAACCGTGAACGCGGCCTGGCCGACGGCGAAGGGCGCGGTCCCAGGCGCGTAGGCAGCCACGAGCACCGCGATGGGCAAGGCCGCCCACAACGCCGCAGAGTCGTTGCCGATGAGCAGAATGAAGCCGCCGCCGATAAAAAATCCAATAGCGGTACCCAGTAGAGCCCGTAGCGCCGTGGAACCCGTCGATGCGGCGCTGGTGCGCAAGACCGACAGCGTTCCGAGTACGACCCAAAACCCGTGCTGGACATTGGCCAGGTCGGCGATCGCGACTGCCGCCGCCAGAGCGACGGCGCCTCTGATGCTGTTGACAAACCACACCGAGCGCAGGCTGGCGTGTCCACCAGCCAGTCGCTCGGCAGCGCGGAGCGTCCCCCACTGGTGCTGTCTCCAGCGCCGACCGCCACCGGTGCCCGCTTGAACGGGGACCCCGTCGACAAAGGAAACGTCCAGCCGCCCGGCCGCCGCCATGGCGTCCAGGGCGGCGCGCTCGAGCCGCCCTCGCCACGATGCGGGCGTGGAAGGAGACGTGGACCTCACGTTCGCTGCATTCCTCTTCGGCCAGGGCGGCGACGCGGGATGCGCTGGCATCCTCCAGTTGCCCGAGCTGTTCCCACGCTGGTCGGACATCAGCGCCGTTCAGCACGCGGGCGATGTCCGCCAGCACCCCGCTGGTAGTTTGCAATAACTCACGGTCGACCGGGGTGATGGCGGTGAGATCAGTCCCCTCGCGAACCATGTCCGCGGTCAGCGAGGTGCACCACTCCAGGGCTTCGACCAGGAGGGCAAGGGCCTGATCGGATCGGGCCAGCCCGGTGGGCCGGTACGGGGTAGCCGCAAAGGTGGCCATCAGAGTGTGCTTGGCGGCCAGCGTCCGATCGGCGTCCGCCACCGTGGCCCGCCCGGCCAGCGACGCCTCCAGTTCGTCAGCCAGGGCTGACGCGCAGTCGGCGGCGGCGGCACGCAGACGGTCCGACGCGGGCCGGGGCGAAAGGACCAGCACCGCGATGGTCCCGGCGGCCGTGGCCAGCCACCATCCGGCCAGCCGAGACGGGATCATGTCGACCGTCCCCGGCGAAGCTGCGGGAAGCACGTAGGCGAGCAAGGCTGCCGTGCCACCGGAGGCGGCGTTGGGCCCGGCGATACCGGCAAAGAGCACACAGAACGCCACGGGAACCGTCACCACGGCGGCGAGGGCTGTGCTCGAGGTCACGACCGTGCCGATCACCAGGAGGACGCTGCCGACGACGCCGAGGGTGAGGTGGGCAACCAACTTGTTGCGGCGGGTGCCGCCGAAGTTGGCCAAGACCAGCGTGGCGAATCCGCCGAAGGCCGCGAAGGTGGCCATCTGCAGATCCCCGATGACTTCGTAGGTAAGCGCGAACACGGCCGGAATCACCAGGGTCGCTCGCGCGGCCCGGAAGGCCGCCGGCGTGGACCAGACGGGCCGCAAAGAGGCCATTGCCACCGGCACAGCAGGGTGACGGCGAGGAGCTACGGGAGCTCTGGCGGGCGTGGTCGGCGCAGCCATATGTCGAGCCCTAGTGGCACAGACCGGGAGCCATGGTGGAGTCTGCCACGCCCTGACGCCATCCGACGCCGGTCAAGGAGGCGCGGTAGCGTGACGCCACCATGTCCGGAAGTGCCAGGGGTGAGCGCCAGGTAGCGACCCTCGGCCTGGATCTTGCGGCGTCCTGGCACGACCTGCCCCGACACTTCGCCGCCGACGAGGACCTGATCATCAGCCATCTGGCTGCGACGTTCTCCTCGGTGTTCCCCGACGGGGAGGCTTTTTTCGTGCGCTCGGTCCGCCGCTTTCGCGACCAGGTCGACGACGCGGACCTCGCCCCCCAGGTGACGCGCTTCATGGGGCAGGAGTCCCGGCACGGCCGAGGGCACCGCCTCCTCAATGACCGATTGGACGAGCTGGGGTACCCGACCAAACGCTACGAGCGGGTCACGCGGGGTTACCTGTCGATCCGCGAACGAGTGTTCACCCCCCGGGCGAATCTGGCCGCCACGGCAGCCCTCGAGCACTTCACCGCTACCCTGGCCGAGCTCCTGCTGACCAGCGAGCGAACCCGGAATCTGTTCGGGCACCCGGCGATGCAGGACCTCTTCGTTTGGCATGCTCTCGAGGAGTGCGAGCACAAAGCGGTCGCCTTCGATGTCTACCGGACTGTCGGCGGGAGTGAGCGCACTCGGGTCGTGACGATGAACATCCTTCGCTTCTCGTTCTTGATCGTGATGAGCGCCGGTGTCATTCTGTCCCTGCTAGGCGACCCGTACACCTACCGGCCTGGCACACTCGGACGCAGCTGGCGCCGGTTTCGACGCTCGCCGTTCGCCGACAAGCGACTGTGGGCACAGCTGCGGGAGTACAACCGTCCCGACTTCCACCCCAATGGACGGGACACGAGAGCGCTGGTCGATGGCTGGCGTCGCCAGCTCACCCGGACATGAACGAGCCCGCCAGGATGGAGCGGACAACGGCCGCGGCGAAACCATGACGGCGTTCCCCGGCCGGGTGGCCGCTGCTAACGGGCGCGGCGTCTGGGATCGGGCGAGCCCTGGCCGCGAGTTGGCAAGCCGTGGTACCAACCTCGCCTTAGCGGACATCGACGAGCCGGGCCTCACTGAGACCGCCAGGCTTTGCGGCGCCGTCCGCGTCACGTGCGCCTCTGTGGACGTCCGCGAACAGGACGCAGTCCACGCTTGGGCAGACCGGGTGGTCGAAGATCACGGTCGGGTCAACTTCATTTTTAATAACGCCGGCGTAGCTCTGATAGCCAGCGTCCAATCCATGTCCTACGCTGACCTCGACTGGGTCATGCGCACGAACTTCTGGGGAGTTGTTCATGGCACCAAGGCCTTTCTGCCTTACCTGAAAGCAGCTGGCGAGGGTCATATCATCAACCTCTCGAGCGTCTTTGGGCTCATCAGCGTGCCATCGCTGTCGGGGTATAACGCCTCTAAATTCGCCGTACGAGGTTTTACCGACGCCTTGCGGATCGAACTCGACGCTGAGGACGCCGGCGTGTGCTGCACCACGGTCCATCCAGGTGGGGTCCGGACCAATATCGTCAGAAACGCCCGGCTCGACGAGCGGGAAGCGGCCGCGGCCGGCGGTATTGAGAGAGTGCGCGGCAGCTTCGATCGTGTCGCCTTGACAAAACCCGAGAAGGCCGCCCGCCACATTTTGGCTGCGGTAGCGAGGAACCGGCGACGGGCGGTGATCGGCCCGGACGGCAACTTTATCGATCTCTTCTCCCGCCTACCGGTGGGGATATACCAGCGGGCGTTGGTGCGGCAGGCCAAAAGCCGGGTGGTCGACTCACAGGCCCGTGCTCCTGGGTGAGTCTCGATCAAAGCTCTGCCCGCCGGGGCGGGTCTGCTCCCGACCGAGCGCACGTTAGGGCTGCGACCCGGTTGGCGAAGTCCAGCCAGGCAGTCATGTCAGCGGCGTCAAAGGTGGCGATTGCGCCCAGCGCGTCACGCTCGACCAACCAGGCCAGCAGGCCGGCCATAAAGGCGTCGCCGGCGCCCACCGTGTCGAGAACCGCTGTCGGCGCGGCAGGCCGGTGGACCACCTGGACAGCCTCGTTCGTCTTGCCCTCCAGTGGGAGCCAAACTGCGGTGGCGCCGTCGGGTCCATGGGTGACGACTATTGCCTGAGGGCCGGACGCAGCCCACCCGCTGGCGACGGTGATCGGGTCCTCCTTGGGATACAGCTCGTGTAGGTCCTGGTCACTGACCTTGACCAGATCGGCGAGCGCCACCAGCCCGGCCGACCGCTCGCGATGCAGAGGCAAATCCTCGATCAAGGTGGGACGCACGTTGGGGTCGAACGAGATGAATGTGTGCCCGCTAGCCCGAAGGGCGCGCAGCCACTTCTCCAAGGCAGCCCGGCCCGGCTCCAGGGCGGCCGCCAGGGACCCGGTGTGGACTGCGGCTACGTCAGGCAATGGCAGACAGGGAAGTTCCCACTCCCGCCATTGCCAATCCGACGTGCCTTCTACGTAGAAGGTATAGGACGCCACCCCCGCCTCGTCCAGGATAACCACGGCCAGGGACGCATCCTCCGGGGCGAAAACCGAGGTATCGGTATCGACCCCATTGGCCTGTAGATGGGCGCGCAGCCAGGGTCCGAATCCGCTGGTCGAGAAGCGGCCGGCGAACGCGGTCGGGACGGCCAGCCGCGCCAGTCCTACCGCCACGTTGGCCGGACTCCCGCCAGGGTGGGCCACGAGGCGTAGCGAATCGACGCTCGGCCCCGGCTCAACAGTGACATCGACCAGCGCCTCTCCGACTACCAGCACCTTGCCGTTGCTGGGTCCTCGACCGCCCTCGCTCGAGGCGATCTGGGCAGGGCCGGCGCTTGTCGGGGTTGGCACCGCCATGACCTTACGTTGCGCAACCGACCTGGACCGGAGGCCTAGTTGGGAGGTCGTCGGGATCGGAGGCTGGAGTTGGTCGGGGCGAGCTGATTCCGCGTACGAGCAACTCTGGTTGCGAGCGGAGAGGGAGGGATTTGAACCCTCGGACCCCGGTTAGAGGTCAACTCATTAGCAGTGAGTCCGATTCGGCCGCTCTCGCACCTCTCCTTGGTGCCGGATTATACCATCGGTCCTAGCCGTGCCGCACGAAAGTCCTGGTAGACCGCCTAAACCGCCGATCATGCCGTCGCTTTGCCGCCTGGCGACGCTGGGATGCAGGTTGCCGTTGTTCGCCGGTCGTCGTCGGATTCTGGGAGGATTGTGGGTACCTCCGGCCGCCAGGCACCTGCACCTGTTACCAATGGCGAGCACACGCAAGAATCGATCAGAAGTCTGGACTCACCAAATCTGAGTTGGACACGCGACCTCATCGGCCCGTGAGGCGACCCGGAACCACGAAATGCCGCGGTCGTTGGTGATCGAGTCGGCGAGCGATGGCACGACTCCCCTATCGGCCCCGATGACCAGGACAACGCCCCTACCGGCACTTATCGGAAGCACCTCAAGGTGCACCGGCACTTGGGATATCGGGGCGATGTGCGATCGGCGACCGACCTGGCAATGGTGCGCGCGGACCGCGATAACCGAACTTATCCCTTGGCCGACGGTCCTCCCCATCCGAGAAGGTTCAAGGAGCGAGACGTCCTGTACGCACTGACCGGGCGGGCGATGTTCGTTGCCCACTGGGGCTTGCCAGAGGAGTGGGATAAATATGTGCGCGCCCAGTGATGGCCGGGCAACGGGGGAGAGTTTCTCGGGCAGATCAGCCGTGACTGCCCGACATTGAGCAGGTGGCCGCCATGGCGGTGCATAGGCGCGACCATGGTGACCAGCCCTTTCGCGGAGGTTGAGGCGCCTGCCTATGGCGAGTTGACAGCGCCGCCGCCACCAAGTACAGGTGTTTTTCGCGCCTTGTTGCGTATGCACAGGCCGCTGACCAGCATGTTTGGTCGGCGGCTTCTGTGTTTATGGGGACAGTTTGTGGGGACCTACTCAGCCGCTGCGTATGCAGCATGTGCAGGGTGGCGGGGACGCGAGCGGCCCGCATGCTGCGGTTTCCTGGCACAACTGGGCCTTCACATCCGTACCGCCGTCCGTTGGGGTGAGCGTGATCTCGATGAATGCAGGTGTCGATGTCGCTTTGTCGGTTCCTTGACGGTCCCATCCAATCACCAGGCGGTGCGGGGGATCGACTTCTATGCAGCGGCCGGCGATCACCGTCCCGTCGAGGTCGAGGTGGAACGTGTCCCCCACGCGAGGAGCTGTCACGAAATCTCGTCGGCCTTGACGGGGCCGGTCCATGTCCAAGAGGTACGAGCAGTCAGGGTCGCTGGGCGGAGCTCACGGAAAGCCAGACCTGGGCAAGCCACCGGGCGCAACGAGGTTTCCCGACGAATGGCAACCGGCCCGCAGGCGCGTTGTGTGGATGGACGTGCATCATCCAAGTGCCGTGAGATGACCTCGGCGATGGTTGTGAATGAACCTGGCTCGGGCTCATCTTCCGATGGCGAGAGCGAGCAGGGTATTGATCGCAGTCTCGAACGGACGGCTTCTCTGTTGCACCTGGGAGAGCAGAAGCCCCCCCTCGAGCGTGGCGAGCAGAGTAATGGCGAGGTCGTCCGGGTCGATACCGGACGGGAGCTTCCCGTCGGCATGAAGGGATCTGAGTCCATCGGCGATGGCGGCAGCCCACTGATCGAACCCAGCTGCGATGAGCGCTCTGGCCTCGGGATCACTCTCGGCGAGTTGACCTGCAAGCGAGCCAAGAGCGCAGCCCCCCTTACCCTTGGTGCGCTTCGCTGCGGCGAGCACCATGTTCCGCCAGGTCTCGACGCCGTTTGTGCTGCTGAGTGCGCGCCGATTGCGGTTGACGATGCCGTCGGCTTGGTAGTCGATGACCGCCTGCACGAGGTCGTTCTTGTCGGGGAAGTAGTGGTACATCTGAGAGCCGCTGACGTCTGCCGCCACCTTGACGTCCTCCAAGGTGGTCGCTGCGACCCCTCGTTCGTGGATCAGGGCGGCGGCCTTCTCCACTATGCGTGCCCGGGTACGTGCTCCCTTGGGGGTGAGCCTCGGCCGGTCACCCGTCTCGTCGACCATGCATCAATGGTAGCAGGATTCTGGGTTTGACAGCCCAGTGCCCAGCTGTCAGAGTGAGTCGCACCACCCATTTTGGAGTGAGAGGACGACACACCGCATGACTGACCTAAAAGGCAAGACGGCTCTGGTGACGGGCTCGACGAGCGGGATCGGCGAGGCTACGGCCATCGCCTTGGCCGCCCGCGGCGCTCACGTACTGGTAGTCGGGCGCCATGAACAACGAGCCAAAGACGTCGTCGCCGAGATCGAACGCAGCGGCGGCAACGCATCGTTCAGGCGGACCACTTTGAGCGACCTCGAATCGGCCAGTGAGCTGGTCGAGTGGGCCACTGAGGCGGGGGACGGTCATGTCGACATCCTCATCAACAACGCCGGCGTCGCCTTGCTCGGGCCAACTAACGCAGCCACCGAAGCAGAGTTCGACGAGACCTTCGCGCTGAACGTCAAGGTTCCGTTCTTCCTCGTCGCCTCACTGGCGCCAGCCATGGCCGAACGCGGATGGGGTTCGATCGTCAACATCTCCACCATGGTCGCGAGCTTCGGACAGGCCGGCATGGCTCTGTACGGCGCCAGCCGAGCCGCTCTCGAACTGTTGACGAAGGCCTGGGCCGCCGAATACGGACCGCGTGGTGTTCGGGTCAACGCCGTTGCCCCCGGCCCGACGCGCACCCGCATGATGGAAGCAGTCCCCGAGGAGATGGTGAATCAGCTCGCAGCGCTAGCACCAGCAGGTCGCGTAGCTCAGCCCGAGGAACTGGCTGCGGCCATCGTCTTCCTCGCCAGTGATGACGCCAGCTTCGTCCAGGGCGTCACTCTTGCGGTCGATGGAGGCCGAGCGGCGACGTGAAGCCTGTCGGCGGCGCCGCTTAGCAGTGAAGACCTAGAGCACAAATCACAACTAACAACTGGAGAGTATCCACATGAGCGCATACGTAGTTGTCGAATTCACGGTCAAGGACCCGGATGTTTATCGTGAGAAATATGGCCCCAACGCTGGGCGGACGGCCAAAGAGCACGGCGGCGAGGTTCTCGCCAACAGTAACTGGGAGATCCTGCACGGCGATGGCTCGCTCACTTCAGGGGCACTCATGCGGTTTCCCGACCATGAGACGGCTATCAAGTGGTACAACTCGCCCGAATATCAGCAGCTGATCGAGGTCCGAAGTGTCGCGATGGATGCCCGGTTTAGCTTGCTCGACGGCCTCCCTGGCTGATCGAGGTGACTCCAGATTCCGCCTCCTCACCGTCGGCCAGAGCCACCTCGTGACCGCCGGCCATCCGCTGGCGCTGCCGCCGGTGAACCACACCGCCCTGGTCCCACGGCGGATCCGGGCCGTCCTCGATGGGCACGTAGTCGTGGACACGACGTCGGCGCTGTATCTGTAGGAGCGGTCGCACTACCCGCAGTACGACGTCCCGGTCGACGACATCGACCCGGCGGTGCTGGTCGACGAGCAGCACGAACAGAAGCTCAGCCGCGGCACCGCCCGCCGCTACCCCCTACAGGTCGGCGAGGTTGTCCGGCCGGCCGCGCTGCGGATCTACGGCAACGACGCCACGGTCGAGGGATTGGCCGGACGGGCCCGGTTCGAGTGGGACTCCCTGGATGCCTGGTTCGAGGAGGACGAGCAGGTCTTCGTCCACCCCCGCGACCCCTACACCCGCGCCGACGCGCTGCGCTCGACCCGCAGCGTCCGCATCGAACTCGACGGCGTGACCTTGGCCGCATCCAGCTCGCCGGTGCTGGTGTTCGAGACCGGGCTGCCGACTCGCTACTACCTCAACCGCACCGAAGTCGACTTCACCCACCTCGCCCCGACCGACACCGTCAGCGCCTGCCCCTACAGGGCACCACCAGCGGGCTACTGGACCGTGCAGATCGGTGACACGAGCTACTCCGATATCGCCTGGGTCTACGACTTCCCGACCCCCCAACTGCTGCCGATCGCTGGGCTGATTGCGTTCTACAACGAGAAAGTCGACACCTTCCTCGATGGTCGTCTACTTGACCGGCCGGTCACCCTGCCGTCCCTGCTTCAAGAGGACTAGCCGGACACGTCATCGCGGCAGCCGAGGGAGATCAATTCAATGCGGTGGGCTTCAACGTTGCCGTTCACGGCGACGTCGGCGCCTCCATCCATCAGGACCTCCCTCGTGTGGCCCAACCCAACCTTTCAGGTCCACGCCAACGAGGCCATCCACCGCTTCATCTCCCGAAATCGGGGGCCAGCTCGCCGTCCCCGGCGAGGAACGCGATGCTGTTCGCGACTTCCGCCGCGTCGGCGGTCCAGCGGAGCGGGATGGGCTGAGCGATCGTCTGGGCGAGTTCCTCAATGCCACGCAGCATGGTGGGCCCGCGCGCGACGGCGTTCACGCCCACGCCGCGGACCGCCGGCTCAGGAGTGGGCGCGCAATTCTCGTTCGGTCTGGGCGTAGATGCGCTCCTGGACCTCGGGGTCGAGAGACTTCTTCGACGACTTCTTCAACTTCGCAGAGCTGTAATAGCCCCCGGTCGCGGTCGCGAGCTCCGGATCGGCCATCAGCCGCACACAGCCGCGTGACCCCTTCTCCGGAGGCCCGACGAACGGATTGGTCAACGCCTCGATAATTTTGAACGGCCCGCCGGCCTTGCTGCCGAGAGTGGTTTTGACCGCGCCCGGGCTGACTGCGTTGAACGTCAGGCCCTCGCCCTGGTGGCGGCGAGCTTGGGCGTAGGTGTACATCAGGGCCAGCAGTTTGGCATCGGCGTAGGCCTGGATCTGCTTGTACTTACCCGGGTAGCTCCAGTCGGTGATCGGCTTGCCCCGCGACTCGATCAGGGCGGTCATGTTGACCACCCGCGAGGGCGCGGCGAAATCAGCAGCGCCCTTCCGGAGCAGGTCGAGCAGCCCGTCGGTCAGTGCCGCCAGCGCGAACGTGATTGATGGCGATGGTCCGCTCGTACCCGTCGGGTGACAGCGCCTTGCTGGCGAACGCGGCGCCCGCGTTGTTTACCAGTCCGTTGAGTCCCTTCGGCGCGGCCGCGTGCACAGCGTCGACCAGTTCCCGAACACCGGCTAAGGATCCGAGGTCTCCGGCTACGGGCAGGTACCGGCCGTTGCCGTTGGTGACCAGCAGGTCGGCAGCGCGTCGGGCCTCGTGGGCCCGGCGGGCGTGCACCAGCACAGTCGCCCCACTGTTTCCAATGCCTTGGGCGGTTTCATGGCCGATACCGCCCTTGGTGCCGGTGACTAGCACGGTCTGTCCGTCCAGCCGACCCGCGAACTGAGCGTCGAACTTGCTCATGGTCTCTCCTTGGAGATCTGTACTAGTAGTAGTAGTAGTAGTAGTAGTAGTAGTAGGAGTGAGTCGCGTAGCCCATTCTGGCAGCCGTAAAGTGGGCTGTCAAACCCAGAATGGCCTTACGCCCGATGCACCCACTGAGTTCGCCAAGCAAATTCCGCTCGGCCGGGTCGCTGACGTGTACGAGCTGTCCGACGTCATCACGTTCCTCGCATCCCCGGCGGCCGGCGACATCAACGGCGGAATCATCCACGTTGACGGCGGACGCACCGCAGTCTGAGGGGGAGGAGACGAGTTGGTCACCACTACCGGTAGGCGGAGACAGCCCCGTAAGGGGGCTTGGCGACCGTCCTAAACGCCTCCGCCGCAAGGGCACCGCTTAAGGGCGTGCGGTCCGGCTGTCCTAAGGGCTCTGTTGCGGTGGTCGACCGGCGAGAATCTTGGGATGAGGCTTCGTCGATCCTGCCGACCGGTCCAGCTGAACAGGTCTGCGTTTGCCGGCTACCGGTTCCCGCCCGAGGTCATCGTTCTAGGACGGCGGCCCGGTTTCGGGCGCTTCTGTCACCCGTCGTTTTCCGACTCGTGCTCTGTCATTTTCCCTAACCTCGGGGAAAGGGATGACCGGTGGCTGGGCTGAGCGGCAGACTCGGTCCCGCTTTGATCTGGCACTGCTTCCGCTGTGGGAGCGTTGTCTGGGAGTCGGTGTCGTACCAACAAGCGGCATCGCAAGCGAGTAACGCCTACTTAACAGAGGTATTGAAACAGGATGAAGAGAATACTGACGATACTTGTGGTGCCATCTCTGGGAGTGTTATACTCTTTCACCAGTGAAGCGGCTCTTCGTGAGCATCGGCGTCGGCATCACCTTCGTTGCTCTTGGCCTGGTGGGTTCGGCCCCGGCCTACGGCGCACCGGAGCCCAGCGCACCCCAGCCGAAGGTGACCATCTGTCATCGGACTAGCTCCGTGGGCAACCCCTACGACGAGATCACGATCAGTGCCAACTCCATTGTGAAACCAGACGGGACGCCCACCGGCCACGGAACTCATACCGGTCCCCTCTACCCGACGCCAGGGTGGGGCGACATCATCCCGTCGTTTGAGTACAACAACGATCAGGGGGGCACCTCCACCTATCCGGGCATGAACTGGAGCGCCGATGGTCAAGCCATCTTCAACGGTGGCTGCCATGTGGACTTCGTCCCGATCCAGCCGCCGGAGCCGGAGGAATCCACGACCACCAGTATTCCGGCCACTACTACCCCCCCTACCACCGTGCCACCGACGACCACTCCGCCGGCCACGCTGCCGCCCACCACGTCCTCTCCGACGACCACGACCACGTTGCCCTCGACCACCTCGTCGCCAACCTCACCACCCGCCACGTCGGCACCGCCGACTTCGTCGGCTCCCACCACCTCGCCGCCTTCCCCTACAGCACCGCCCACCACGCCGGTCACTCCTACCGTGCCTGGGGCGTCAACGACGGCTCCAGTTACTCCGACCGTGCCAGGGGCCTCCACCACGACCCCAGGGGCATCCACCAGCGTTCCCGGTGCGACCACCGTGCCTGGTGCGCCCACGACCACCATTCCGGCAGAGGTGCCGAGCACCCCTCCGACCACAGCCCCGCCCGCTGAACGACCTCCGCCGCTGGTTGATCCTCCCGACGGAGCCGAGATCATGCCTCCCACGGAGGCCGAGGTCATCGACCCGGGAACCAAGGTGGTCGATTTGGGGCCGCTGGACCCTACCGAGCGCGTGGAGCTTGAGAGCGAAGTGGATGCCGCCACGACCCCGGTGCCGTCCGGCGCTCCCCAGGCGGGGCTGGGCGGGGAGAGCACTAGCAAGGGCCTTAGTTCCGGGTGGCTAACGACGGGCGGAATCTTCCTCGTTCTCGGCGGCGGAGCAGCCAGCTTTACCTTGTGGCGTCGCCGTCGCTCTGCCTAGCAGCGCGATGGGCGTAAAGATGCTCGCCGCCGTGGCGGTGGTCTGCTTCGTGGTCGCCGGTGGCTGCTTTGTGGAGGCTTCTCGATCAGCGGGAGAGCGACATCTGGTCCCGTTCCGGGCGGCATACACGCCGGTGGGTCCCACGACGACAACGCCACCAACTACTCCGCCGCCTCTGCCTGCTCCGGTGGCCCCTCCAGTGTCGGTGGCTATCCCGGCGGTCGGCCTGTCGGCACAGGTCGTGCCCATCGGCGTAAACGCCGTCGGCCAGATTGAGATGCCCGCCCCAGTAGTTGCTGGTTGGTACCGACTGGGACCGGCCCCCGGTGCGGTGGGGCCAGCGGTAATCGTGGGCCACGTCGATACATACCAGGGAGCGGCGGTCTTCTACCGGCTGACGGGTGTGCGAACCGGTGAGCAGATCGACGTACTGCGAGCGGACGGCTCCCAGGCCAGATTCGTCATCTCGAGGGTAACCGAGGTAAAGAAGACAGCCTTTCCATCGACCGCCGTCTTCGGCCCAACATCAGGGCCCACCATCCGGCTGATCACCTGCACCGGCCCGTTCAATCCGACGAGCCGCCACTATGTTGATTCGCTGATCGTCTGGGGTGTGGCAGTCCGCCCGGCGGGGTAGCATCGTCCGGCGCTAACCGAACAAGCGTTCGACAAACCCTGTCTCAGCTGCCAAACACGGTGACCTTTCCGGGACGGGGAACCCACTTGCACGCGGTGTGGGTCGTGGATGTATCTGATCGAGTCAGGCGAGGTGGGCCGCCACGCGGCGGAGGACTGGCAGCGCGGGGGGCATCCAGAGACGGCACCGCCACCCGGGATGAGTGCGGCACAGCAGAAGGTTCAGTTTACACGAGACCCTTTCAAGCCGGTCCGGATGCACCGCTATGGGTGTGGGGTCATTATGGAATCGCCGCCTGGGGTCGGTCGCCTTTCCGACGCCTCGCGCTGCTCGAACCTGTGGGCGAAGATCCGACCGCCACGTCTGTGTGGACCCGGGCGGCTACCGCCTCGGTGCCGACCCGGTCGTTCAGCCTGCTGTCAGGTAGTTGTGGACGTCGCAATACTGGACTTCAGGCTGCGCCTGGATGCCGGCCTTCTGAGTGACCGGTCCGAGCTTCTCCGTCGCGAACGTCTCGTAGTCCGCTTGCCTCTCCCAGACGTCAGTCACCCTGATCCCATCAGGCGTCTTGGTTACCCAGTGGAACAGGCAACCTGGTGCGCCCGCACCAAGGGGCTCGTAACCCATTTGCTTGACCATTTCGTCGTACTGGTCGAGCGTCACCCCCTTCAACTCGACCTGTACGCCCACGCCCACCTTGGTGCCCTCTTTGAGCTGCATGCGAAGCAGGTCCTGGGCATCCTCGGAAAGGACCTGATACTCCACGGTGGCGCCGCGGGCGACGGCGTCGTCGATCAGCCTCGTGACGACCTGGCTGTTGGCCTGGTCGGCTAGCACGAAGACGACGGCAGCAGAGTTCTCGATGGCCTTGCCGGCTTGCTTGATGAGCTCGTCGGAGATCCCGCTCTCCCGTGCCCTCCCCACCAGCGCCCCGATGCCGGCGCCCACCGCCACCGCCGGCACCAGCGGCGCGGCGATGATCCCGACCAGCAGACCCAGCCCACCGCCTTTGACGGCGCCCTTGGCCGCGGTCGCATCAGCACTCTGCTGGATCTTCACTTTCCCATTATCGGTCCTATAGACCATCGCCACATCCTCGACGTGGATCTCGCCGGTCTCGGTCCCCGTATCGAGGCGGTCCAACACGCGAACACCATCGTCACGCGAGGTGACGTTGATCATGACCACGTTCAGGTTCCCCATGACTCCTCCTCACTGGAAGCCCCGTGATGGTAACCCAAGGATGGGGGCGATGTCGACGGGCTCAACTGCTTCACCTTGGCGACACCACGGCAGCGGAGCCGGAATCGAACAGGCTCCGGCCGGGAGGCTGTGGCTGCTGATCCCCTTTGCCGGCGGTCTTGTTGTTGGATCGTTCTTCCCGTGGTTTCATCGACGACCCAAGGCCACCCCCTCGCCGCTCGTTTCGACTTCGAGCTGAGACCAACGAATACAGCCAGCCTCGACTATCTAGGTCGAGACCCGGCACGTGGTCCACGGATTGAAAGGCAAGGTCCGTTGGGGGCCTGCGCCGTTGCAGTTCATCCAACCTGCGGACCGCCTCGCCCCCGACACCGTCGGGGTGGGCGGCTCAACCCGGCGTCGTGTTGCGCTAAGGGATTCTGGGGCCGAAACAGTGGGCATCTACCGCGGTATTTGGACCTACTCGTCGTCAGACCGATTGGGCAAGCCGCCGGGACGGCCGCGGGGCGTAAGTGAGGCGCATGCTGGTACGGTGGCTTCGGCACCCGAGATCGGGAGGGATTGGTCGGCGCGCCCAACAGGAAGGGACCGTCATGAGGCTTGTGCGTGGGATCGCCATCCTGGCCGCGGCGCTGCCGTTGCTGGCGCTGGCCGGGTGTGGCAGCTCCTCGTCGCCGCCGAAGGTCGGCGTTGTGGCCGACTCGGGGTTTCGTCCCGGCCCGAACGGTTTTGCGTTCGCGAACTACGGCACCACGCTCTCCGACGGGGCGGTCCCGACCAACTTGACCGCCGCTGACGTGCGGGCCTTGTTCGGCAACGCCGTGTGCGCCGACGCCAAGTGCGACCTCATCCCCGAAGCCCAGGCCTGGTTGGCGCAGATGAACCAGGAGATGGCCGACGGCCACTGCTTCGGGTTCTCGGTGGCCGCCGACTTGGTCTGGGGGGACAAGATAAACACCAGCGCCTTTGGGTCAGCGACTATCAACAGCCTGGCCCTCGAGAACAATGCCAACCTGCAGAGCACCATCGCCGAGGGCTGGGTGTACCAGACCCTGGCCTCGGTCCAGGCCAAGAGGATCACCGGGACCCCCAACCAGATCCTGGGCGACCTGGAGAAGTTCCTCAAGCCCCATCCGTCAGACACCTACACCATCACCATCTGGAAGCGGGACGGCACCGGCGGCCACGCCGTCACCCCGTACGAGGTGAAGTACAACGGCGACGGGCAATACCAGGTGCTGATCTACGACAACAACTGGCCGGACCAGACCCGAGCCATCTCGTTCGACACCAACAAGGACACCTGGTCCTACGACGCCGCCTCCAATCCCAGCGACCCGAGCGAGCTGTACGAGGGGGACGCCAACACCAAGACCATCTCGCTGTCCCCGACGAAGCCCGGGCGGGGAACCCAACCTTGCCCGTTCTGCGGCACGGTGCCCAGCCAAGGGTCCACCGCGGGCACCACCGGGGGGGCGCGCACCGCCGAGATCTACCTCACGGGCAGCGTCACCAACCACAGCCACGTTCTGGTCACTGACCAGGCCGGGCAGCACCTGGGCTACCTCAACGGCCAGCTGGTCAACCAGATCCCCGGCGCCCACTATGCCCTGCTCACCTCCGATCAGGACTGGAAGAACAAGCTGGAACCGATCCTGTACGTACCAGCGAACATGGCCTACACCATCACCCTCGACGGCACCCCCCTCACCGCCCCTGACACCGAAAGTATCGGCGTCATCGGGCCCAGCTGGCACATCGCCATCAACGACATCCCCATGCACCCCGGCGACAAGGACACCCTCACCGTCGACCCGAACGCCACCACGCTGACCTACCACACCACTCGCGCCCAGACCCCCACCATCGAGGCCACGGTGTCAGACACCCGAGCCCACTACGCCTTCACCATCGCCGGCGTCTCCGAGCAACCGGGCAGCACCATCAAGCTCAGCGTCCCTCCCGAAGGTGGCAGCCTGATCATCAGCAACGCCGGCTCCACGGCGGCGTCGAGCGTGAGTCTCCAGATGACCCGCGAAACTGAGCAGGGAGTACAGAACTTCAGCCACGACGCCATCCCCCTGACCGGCGGGGACAGCGTGGACCTTCAGTTCGGCAACTGGACCAACACCGGCCAGGGCATCCCCCTCGTCGTCACCCACGACGGGCAGCAGACCACCCAAACGCTCACCAACCAGTAGCGGCAACGCAGACCGATCAGCAGCTGAGCCTCAGAGGCACGACCATTCGATCATCGTCCGAAGCGCCGGGGGGTACGCCCTCCGCGTTGACCGTCGCAGCCTGGCCCACACTTTAAGCTCGGCCTTAAGAGTGTGCCGGTGGCGACACGCCGATCCCTCAAGTTGGCAGCGACCGTGCATTGGCGGCGGTCGGTCGCATTCGCCCAGGCCGTTCTCCTCATTTAGCCTCGATGTGACACGAGGCCGTGAGGTTTACGATTGCGGAGGGTGGAGTAGGGATCCACTCTCCGCGGAACGACCTGTACGGGGGCCGTCATGGATGAAGCCGATGCCAGTCCAGTCAAGGGTGAAGAGCGAACGTCTCGACACGAGAGGCTTTCCACCGCCTGGCGAAGCCGCTACGAAGGGTCGGCAGCAGAAGACCTGTTCAAGCGACTCGGCGCTCTGGATTTCGGCAACTGGATTCTGATCTTCGGGGCCACACTCCTTCTCACCATCCTGCCGATCATCCTGCTCTTGAGCAGCTTGGCCAGTCTGCGGGTCGATGACGATCTCGCTCGGCATCTGGACCTCAACCGACGGGGTCCCGGATCTTGGACGGCCTGTTCAGATCAGCGCCGGTCAGATTCGATTCCGGTCTTGTGCTCAGCCTGATCATCGGGGTGGCCAGCGCCATCACGGTAGCGATCACGATCCAGATCATCTACGAGAAAGTCTTCGACAATCCGCATCGCCGGTCGCTGCGGAACGTGGTCCGTTGCTCGGTTTGGGCGGTCGTCGTGGCCGCGAGCCTGATCGCCGATGGTGCCACCAGCAGGGAGCTACGGGGCACTCCGGATCGATCCGTCGTGTCCGCAGCAGTTGCCCTGCTGGCACTGACCTTGTTCTTTTGGTGGACGATGCACTTCCTGTTGGCGGGACGGGAACCCTGGGGACGGCTGTTCCGACCCGCTGTTACCACTGCCGTCTTCTGGCTAGGGCTGGGGGTGTTCTCGCACTTCTATTTCTCCTCGTCGATGATCTCGGACAGCAAGCTGTATGGGTCGATTGGCGTGGTCTTCGATCTCGTCACGTGGTTCATTGCCGTCGGCGCTGTCCTCATGCTGGGGGCTGTGGTGGGAGCCGTTTGGGACAAACGGCGAAGCCGACCGCGACCAAGTGGTTGCGTTGCGTGAGACACCGGTCGGGGACAATCTGCCGTGTGCCGTCCGCGACGGGAATCCTGAATGACGCCCAGGGTGGCTGAGGGCTCCTGGAGGTCTGCCCGACGTGCCCGCCGGAAGCGGGTGCGCGGGCAGATGCGCCATCTCATCGCCGCGATCCGCGAGGGCGACGAGCAGGCCGTCGAGGCGGCCGTTATCCGCCTCAGCAGCACCCGGAGGTATCTCGCCCCGCTCGCCTTTCTCGTCGGCGCCCTCGTAATGCTCTTCAGCGGGCTGAAGCTGCTGGTCCACAACTGGCGGCCGACACTCATCCAGGTCCTGCCGGCGATGTGGATCTGGGCTGCGATGTTCGACCTGAAGGTGCACGTGCTGCGTGGCGAGACATTCCACGACATCAGGGGACCCCTCGTCCTCGTCCTGCTGGCCGCCGTGATCGCCATCACGGCCACGTCGTTCTACCTCAACGCCGTGTTCGGCTTCGCCGTGTCACAACCAGGGGATCCCGAGATACGAATCGGCTTCGAGCAGGCACGCGCCGATGCACGGGTGGTCCTCTCGTGGGGGGCCGGCGTCGGTGTCGCCCTCGGCGTTGCCTCCCTGCTGGCGCCGCGATGGGGGCTCCTGTGGTTCGTGGTCCTCATGACCATCGTCGTGGCTGTCATGATGGTCTGCTACACGACGGTGCCCGCCCGGATCCTCGGGGCGAAGAAGAGCACGGCGTCACCACGGGACAAGCTGGCGTCGGCCGCGATCGGCGGGGCCGTGGGAGCGACGATCTGCGCCCCGCCGTACCTGCTCGGCCGCCTCGGCGTCGTGCTGCTTGGCAGCGGAAGCCTCTTCTGGCTTGGTGTAGCACTCCTCGTCGTCGGGATCATCCTCTACGGAG
>CAWICR010000008.1:0-243353 GCA_963834775.1 uncultured Acidimicrobiaceae bacterium | reverse complement strand
CAGCCGACGGCGCCACGACCTGATGTTTCCCGTGCGCCAGGGTGGCGGTAGACGTGCGGGGGTGCTTCTGGCACTCCTGCCCCAAACATGCCACCCGGCCTAGGGCCAACCAGCACTGGTGGGAGAAAAACTGGCCAACAACGCGGAGCGTGACGCCGACACCGGCCGCCAGCTCGAAGCCGCGGGTTGGCGGCTCGTCGTCGTGTGGGAACGCGAACACCCGCCACGGCCGCCGACCGCGTCACCCGACATCTCGACGCCCGCCGGCGACCGCCTTTCGAGGGGTCTGTCACACCCCTTCCGTATCCTTCCCCGACAGCATCCACCAGCCTGAGCCCCAACGGCGCAAGGATGATCCGAAGGAGGAGGGGAGATGAGCGGCCTGACCGCGGTGGACTGTTCGCCGGGATCGGCGGCATCGAGCGCGGCCTCGCCGCCGCGGGCGTGCAGACCGAGCTGCTCTGCGAGATCGACCCCGGCGCGGTGGCGGTGCTCAAGCGGCGCGATTCCCGGCCGTCCGCCTGCACACCGACATCCGCAAGCTGCGCTCACTCCCCGGGTCGACCTGGTGGCGGCCGGTTTCCCGTGCCAGGACCTGTCCCAGGCCGGGACCACGACCGGGATCCGCGGCCAGCAGAGCGGGCTGGTCGACCACGTCTTCCGGCTCGTGCGCCGACGCCGCGGCGGCCCGACTGGCTGTTCCTCGAGAACGTCCCGTTCATGCTGCAGCTCGACCGCGGCCGGGCGATGCGGCACCTCACCGCCGCGCTCGAGGACATGGCTATAGCTGGGCCTACCGGGTGGTCGACGCGCGGGCCTTCGGCCTGCCCCAGCGCCGGCTCCGGGTGCTTCTGCTCGCCTCCCGCACCGAGGACCCGCGCCAGGTGCTGTTCGCCGACGACGCCGAGCCGCGGCCCGATCCGGACCCGGATCAGCATGCCTGCGGCTTCTACTGGACCGAGGGCCTGCGCGGGCTGGGATGGGCGGTCGACGCCGTCCCCACGCTCAAGGGCGGATCGACCATCGGCATCGCCAGCCCGCCCGCGGTCCGGCTGGCCAGCGACGGCGGCTGGTCACCCCCGGGATCGAGGACGCCGAACGGCTGCAGGGCTTCCCCGCCGGGTGGACGGCCGCGGCCGTCGAAGACGCCGGGTCCCGGCCCGGGCACCGGTGGAAGCTGGTCGGCAACGCCGTCAGCGTGCCCGTCGCCAAGTGGCCTGGCAGCCGGGCCCGGGGCCACCTCATCGTTTGAAGGCGAGGAGTATGACCTCTTTCAGCCGGGGGAGGCCTGGCCGAAGGCCGCCTGGGGGCGAGACCACAAGGCCCACCGTGTCGGTGCTGGCCTTTGGCCTACAGCGGTGCGACTACCAACACCTACACGAGTTTCTAGACCACTCGGTTCGGCCGCTTCCGACCGCGCCCTCTCCGGATTCCTCGCCGAGCCGCTCGTAGCTCGCTTCGATTCCGTCTGGCCTTCTCGACGCCGCTCGCTGCCAGCTCAGCCAGCTGACGGCGTTCTGATGACCGATCGCTGAGAGGCCTGCTGGCGATGGTTCATCAGGTTCGATTCACACTGACCGTACTGCTAGGTGGCGCCGCGCCGGTCCGAGCTCTGAGAGCTAGATGAACCTTCCCCGACCTGGTCACCAACGAATTTCTCCGTCCGAGGCGATTCGGGAGACGCAATGTTACCAAACCATTCGGCTACCACGTCTTCCGGGAGGGGATGGCCTGGTACACGTCAGCACGCGGGGACCGCGGAACCTCGGCGGATAGGCAGGTAGGCGATTGGCGCCTGCTCGGCGTCGGTCTGGTCTGAGGACTGAGTGCCGGCCGCTACGCTGCTCCACACACACGCGAAGGGACGAGACAGGAGTCTGGCTGGCTGAAATAGAAGCTCAGCTCCCGCAGAATCTTATGATTCTCGTCCAATGACCGAGAAACGTGAGACGACAACGCGGAACATCGCATGGTTCCTCGACCTGCGACGACGAGAGAACGGTCTCGACCTGAATCCTCCCTACCAGCGTAGGAGTGTCTGGAATCGCCAATTTCGTCAGTACTTTGTGGAGACGGTCCTCCTGAATCTCCCTGCTCCGGCGATCTTCCTTTTCGAAGAAATCAGTGAAGAGGGGGTGTTGTCGTATTCGGTCGTCGATGGGGAACGGCGAACACAACGATATTTGACTTCATTGATTCCCTATTTTCAGTTTCTGACTCGTCGAAAGTCGAACGCCTACGCGGGCAGTATTTCTCCGAATTCTTTGCCGAGGAGAAGCAGGCGACATACTCCTATATTTTGCCGGTGGAGGTCCTGCCGACAAGTGATGAGACGTCACTTGATGAGATATTTGACCGTATCAACCGGAACGTCAGTCGTCTCAACAAGAGCTGCGGCACGCAAATTCGGCGGCGCATTTGCAACGACCATCGAAGAACTCTCGGCCGAACTGTTCGACGCACTTCCCGCGGCACTTCCCCCATATCGCTGAGGCCTCACGTCGACAGATGAAGGATCTTGAGTTCACCGCCCTCTTGGCACTGCTTGCTGGTTGCCGGACCCCAATCGACGCCGCAGTACTACCTTGACGAGGTTTACGCAGCACGAGACGAGGAATGGGAGGAGCGCCGGGCTGTGTTGAGCCGCTTTCGTCGAGCTGTTTCGTACGTTCGCGGAGGTTGCGGAGGCAGGCGGAGCGCCCCTCCAGGGGAGCCGACTGCGGAACCAGGGCGATTTTTATGCCCTCTTTGGAGCTATCGTCGCCATTCCGCCCAAGGAGCTACCTCCGCCCAATCGGGCAGCGGATGCTCTGATGGAATTCTTCGATGTTGTGTCTATCGAAGAGGCTCGTTCAAAGCATCTGGCCACCAAACGGTACTACGACGCCACACAATGGCGGCGAACGACCCGCGGCAAAGATCAATCCGTATAGAAGTGCTCAGAGACGTCATCGCAGCGAGCTGAGCATCGATGGGCGTTCCCATTGAAGTATCGACTGCGTACGCTCGTTGTCGTCCTATTTTTGAATCTTTGGAGAGATATGTTCAGCACACCCTGATTCCTTATTGTGACCACCACCATTTTGGATTCAGCCATCGGGTCAAGCCGGAGATGTCTGTCGCTGAGAAGCTGGAGTCAGGTCGCTACGATGCCTGGGCAAAGATCGTCGACTTCGTGGCCGCAACTATCGTGATTCCTAACCTCACATATGAGGCATCTGTCCTGCAGCATCTAGGTGCCGTATTCTCCGAAAGAATGGTCCGCAGTAGATCTACGGCTCAGACTCCCCCGGATGTATTTCGGTTTAATGGTCCGCGATGGTATGGAACTGTTCGCAGCGATCCACCTCCGCCGGTGACACCCGAGGCGTATTCCGTACTATTCGAAGTGCAGATTATGCGCGTTCGAGCACGCCTGGTCCGTTGCAACTTCATGATCTGACCTACAAGGGCAAGTTAAGTGGCAGGAGCTTCGGCTCGTCGCCATCCGCTCGCAGGTCGAGCAGATCGACGCCCAGCTGGCGAATTTCATCGATAGCGCTGCCACGCTGCCGCCCTCGCCGTATCCGGAGACTGACGCAAAGGCTGGACTAGTCATGGCACTGAAAGGCCTTATTGAAGACGGTGCAATACCAGCGTCGGCTGACGCCCGGTAGTTGGTCCAGGTTTGCGGACAACGTTTGGGCGTTGGTTCGCTCAGAGGTGCGAGGCTTTGAAGTGAGCCGAAGGGTTGAAAATTGACGAGTGGACTAATCGCATCCATCGCTGCAGGAACGTTGATCCCCCGCTATCTCGGGATCGCCTCTTCCAGTTGGTGGTAGCACACGTGAAGGAAGCGCATCCCGAACTACTGCGGCGTTTTCGAGTGGTACCCGGCGGCGAGTTGGCCTCCGTGTATGAAATACACGGTTTACCGAGTACTGTATCGATGGACACCGACTTCAGTACGATTGCAGGCTGACGGCAGGAGCAAGGATTTCGTTGATCTGATCTTATTGGAGGTGGGAAACCCGGCATCGAGAGCTGTCATGATCACCTTGAGAGAACTGCGTTGACTGCCGCCGATGAAACGCTCGACAGTGAGTTGCTGCCAAACGTTCCCGCCAAAGAGCAAAGAACCATTAAATCTAAGCCACTCGGCCGTAGTTTCCCAACGGGATTTGGGTCGAGCCTTGAGGGCGCAGCATCCCCAAATATCGCGTTATCTGTTATCGGCGACTCTTGACTCGACCTGCGGGGTGCGCTCAGGTACGTTGGAGTTTGCGCTCAAGGGTGGCCGAGGTGGGCTTGCCTCACACCCGACTTCGACGTAGCACTGGACACCGAGCAGGTATCGGCGAGTCGCCATTTGTTGGGCTAGCCGAGCGACCGGGCCGCCGACCTTCACGATCAGGTCTGCTCGGGCGCGAGAACGCCACGATCTGAAAGTGAATAATGTCGTCGCTCCTGCGCAGGACGTGGAATGCCTCCTCGCCCCGTTCGGGGTGCCCTGGCAGTGTGCCGTAAGCGAACCCGAATCGGTCGGGTTCGTTGGTCTGATAGATGATCCGGCAGGGTGCAACGAGCGCCAGTGGTCCGATTGCGAGGCTGACCAGGACGGTGGTGCCGGGCTCCACTGACGCTTGGGCAGGCGTAATGCGGATGCCGGCGTGGCGGTGGGCCTGCCATGTGCGCAGGGCATCCTGTGCTCGCTTCCAGGCGACCTCACCGTGTCCGACAATGCGGGTCCGGCGATCGTGGTGATAGCCCGCTGGAAGCAGGAGGGCTTTTGTCTGCCCGACTTCGGGATAGGTGACCTGCTCATTCCCAAGGCGGGCCAGGAGTTCACTTGAGAAAGTTCGGCCGCGGCCTGCTTACCAAAATCATTTCTTGGACCCTACGGCCAGGGTCGACCGGCAGCTCCCTGGGACACAGTTTGGTTCCTGTGCCTGAAGCCAGCCTTGGCCGTCAAAGTTCCCGATAACCGCACCAAAGGGAAGCGGAGGGGCGGTTGCCCAGGGGGGTGCCGGGCGGGGGTCCCCGGCATCTGGTTGCCCGAAGGATGGACTCGTCAATCTGGTGCTTCGGGGCGACTCCGCGAGCGGTTTTGTCGAGCACGTGGCTTTCGACCCCCCCTGCTAACGCCGGCCCCCCCAGCGGGGGGGCCGTTGTTATCGAACTCGACGGTCAGCGTCGTGGCTTTGGGGCGACCGGTCGGGCGGGGATGGTCGCCATCCAGTGTTCAATGTCGCGCGCCGCCAGAGTTGCCCATCGCCAGTTCAACTATCGGTTCGGGAAAATCTCCAGGTGCGCGTACATGAGCTGATTGACGGACGCGCTGGCGACTGACACCGAGCATTTCGGCGATCTCGATCACTCCGACCGGGTTGCAGGTCACATTCTGATGGTAGAAAAGTCTTGACGTACAAGCAAGGATAGATTTAGTCTTTACGTATAGGCAAGAGATGGCCCCGGCGGTGCGGCAACACCCCGGGGCCTGGCCAAGACCTGATTGGAGGTCTCGACATGGACAAGGTTACGGGCGCGCGGCGACGAGTCTGCGCAGCGGCCAGGAGTGGCTGGGCGACCTACCGGCCGCAGGGGATCGGACGCGGCGACTGTGGCGGGCGGTGCGGCCGTTCGTCGTCGATTGGCCATGAGCGGCTGGGGCTGGATGACGGGCCGGCTGCTCGGCGGGTGGTGCGGGTGCTGGCCCGGCTGGCGGCGTGGGCGGTGGGGGAGGGCCTGCCGCTCGATGTCGAGGTGGTGCTGGATCCGGACACGGTGGAGCGGTTCGTCGCCGTCGGGTTGGCCGATGATCGGTCTCGGGCGACGTACCGGTCGGTGTTGCGGCGGGTCGGGCCGCAGCTGACGTCGACGGGCGCCGTGGGAGGCCACGGTCGCCGGCGGTGGCCCGCCGGCAGGTGGCCCGCGCCGTACACGCGACGAGGAGATCGACGGGTCTGCGGACGATGCGCTGGGCGCAGCCGACGCCGGGCCGGGTGCGGGCGGCCCGGGCGCTGTTGGCGCTGGGTGCGGGGGCCGGGCTTGGATGGGCGGTGGGTGGCCAGGGTCGCCGCCGCCGACGTGCATCGAGCGGCCGGGGCGGTGTTGGTGCGGGTGGGGGAGCCGGCCGCCCGGGTGGTGCCGGTCCTGGCCGGCTGGGAGGACGAGGTCGTCGACCTGGCCGACGACGGCCGGGGGCGAGTTCCTGGTCGGCGGCACGCTCCACCGCCCGCAACCGGGCCGGGGCGCTGGCGGCGTCGCTCGTGGTCGCCCACGGTCATCCGAAGTTCTCGGCGTCCCGGCTGCGCTCGACCTGGCTGGTCACCCATCTGGCCATGGGCACCCGGCTGCCGGAGCTGGCCAGGGCCGCCGGGCTGCAAGGCGTCACCGTGCTGTCGGATCTGCTCGCGTTCGTCCCGGCCGTCGATGAGGCGACGGCGCGTCGAGATGCTGCGGGGCGCGATCGTGAGCGCCGTCGGGCCCCGCTGGACGCCTCCGGTGGACGGCCCACGACCGGGCACGACCTGCAGCTGGCCTGCGGGATCGTCGACCGCGCCGGCGTCGTCCCGGTCCTGGAGCCGCTACTTCACCGCCGAGACGGGCCGGCATCGCACGATCAGCCTGCAAGGCTCTGCTGGTGGCCTGCCAGCTCAACGCGCTGGCCCGCCATCACAAGGGCCATCTGATCGAGGTGGCCCGGATCATCAACGCCCTCACCGACGACCAGCGCGAGCGGCTCGGGATCGACAGCCACGATCCGGCCCAGACCTACGACCGGGTGGACCGGACTGTTCACCAAGCTGGCCCAGGTCCTCGACGCCGGCCATCCCGGTGATCGACGCCAAATGGTTCGCCAACGCCCTGGCCGCAGGCGGCCGTGCCCGAGGAGTTCCGCACATCTCGAGCTCGGTGGCGGTGGACGGCACCGACGTCGAGACGTGGGGCGCCCTGCACGGCGACGCCGTCACCGTCGACCTCGACGGTGAGGCGGCCGAGACCCAGCTGATGGACGACGGCGTCGGTGCCCAAGCCGAAGAAGCCGGCCCGCAAAGCCAAGGTCCTCGGCGTCGGCGCGGACGGCCGCAACCAGTACACCGCCGATCCGGACGCCCGGGCCGGGCACCGCTCGGCCACCAACTCCCGCCCGGCCGGACCCTACGTCGGCTACGAGCTGCACCTGGCCGTGCAGGCCCGGGACGTGACGTGGACCAACTGCATCGACAAGGTCTCCTTGTCCGACGAGGTGCCCGGCGTGATCACCTGCTTGTCGCTGGTCCCGGCCGGCACGCATCGGGGCCGGGCCATCGTCGACGACCTGGTCGCGGCCAAGCAGGCCGGCGCGCCGATCGATGACGTGGTGTGGGATCCCGGCTACAGCCTGTGCTCAGCCGGGCACCACCCATCACAAGCTGGCCCAGGCCGGCATCCACCAGACCTTCCAGCCCGTCACCCACCAGCGCGGCGTCCGCCCGTTCTCCGGCGACGCCCTGCTCCTGGACGGCCAGCTCTACTCGAGCCTGCTGCCCGACGAGCTGCGGGATCTGCCCATGCCGCCCCGCGGCGCGCCGCGAGGCCGATCAAGCTCGAGCACGAGGCCAAGTTCAACCTGCGGGCCCGGTGGCGGATGGTCCGCCACGCCGGCCCCGACGCCGATGGCGCCACCCGGTGGCGCTGCCCGTTCTGCGCCGGCCTGCTCCGCGCCCGGTCAGTTCCCCAAGACCATGCGCACGACCGAAGACCGTGCCGCTCGTCCCCGTCGACGAGGGCTGCGAGCAGTGCTGCGACGGCATCCTGACCGCCATGCCGGCCGAGCTGCCCTGGTGGCAGCGCATCCCGTTCGGCACCACCGCCTGGCGGCTCTCCATGGGTCGCCGCCAGGTCGTCGAGTCGGTCAACGCCGCCCTCAAGGGCACCTTCGCCGATCTGGCCCGGGGGTTCTTCCGGGTCATGCGGCCAGACCAAGATGACCGTCCTGCTCGGCTTCACCATCGCCGGCTACAACCTGGACCGCATCCGCAGCTTCCGGGCCAAGCAACGCGCCCGAAGCAGGAGGCCAAGCCGGCCGCAAGCCCAAGCGGCGGCGGGGCACCTGGCAGGACATCGTCGAGGGCACGCCTGAGGCTGACGGGAGCGAGCGCGACGACGAGCCCGCCCGACGTAAGCCCACGAAGCCCAGGGTCGGGACGGCTGCCGACGGCGGCCGGCTTCAACGCGCTGCCCGGAAACGGGTGCCAACCGGCGGACGGCCGGCCGAAGGACGAGCGGGTATGCGGGCCATCGAGACGGCGTGAGGGCCCGACGCGACAAAACCCCGCCAGCCGAAGCCATCGGCGGGGTTTCGAGATCACGGGACGCTCTCTTTCGAGAACATCCCCGAGTGGAGGTGGCGGGAATCGAACCCGCGTCCTTCGATTCCGCAACGGGCCTTCTCCGAGCGCAGCCGGCGATGGGATCTCGGGCTCCTCGCTCGCCGCCGGCATCGGCGAGGAGCCCCAGTCGACTAAGGTGTCCCCGTCGGCCTGTCGACGAGAACCGCCGGGTTAGCCCTACTGGATGACGCCCGCACCCGACCCGCAGGGCTGGGGCCGGACGGACGGGCTACTTATTAGGCAGCCAGGGCGAGCGAGACGCTCTTTGCCTTATTGGCGTTTGTTTATAGTTCCGGCTCTTTAACGTGGTTCCGGAGACCACGGCTCGCTTCTCCCGCATCGATGACCGAAGTCGAAGCCAGTCACCCCCATGACATACCGCCGGCCGCGCCGGCGGGTGATCAGGGTCTTGTCAAGGTCCAACCACTAGATGGTATCGGACCCCGCCGGCCCAGGCGCACCAAAGCTTCCAGGTCGGCTGGTAGTACCGCCCCGACTGTCCGTCCGCCGTCGACCACGAGGATCACCTGCTTACCGCCCGTGCGGGCTACAACGTCCAGGGCATCCTCCTCGGGCGCCGCACCTGTTGCCGCCGAGATGGGCATGGCGACATCCAGGGGCCGGGCCAGGTCCCACTGCGGGAAGGGCACCGAACCGATGGCGTCGCCTGGAAGCACCCCCCCGTAGCCCCCCTCCCATCGCTCGAGGAGCCACACCCAACCCGGCCGGCCGCTGGCGTAGGCGTCGGCGAAGGCCCTGACCGTGATCCAGCCCGGCGCGGCGCCGACCGGTCGCATGAACTCGGAAATCGGCGCCCCCTCCAGCGATTGCCGGATCCGGCCCATCTGGCGCTCGGCCCGGGCTGAACCGAGAATCCACCAGCCGATGAAGCTGATGAAGAACCCGTCAAGAGCGTCCCTGCTCCGCACCAGAATCAGAAAGCCGGCTGCCACCAGCAACGTCCCGAGACCCACGCCCGCAGCGGCCGCTACCCGAGTGGCCCGCCAGCGGTCCCGAGTGACGCCCCACACGATCGAATGCAGGACGCGCCCACCGTCGAGCGGTGACGCCGGAAGGAGGTTGAACACGGCCAGCACCACGTTGATGGCCGCCAGCCAGGCCAGGGCGGACCCGGTCAGCCGGCCGCCACCCGCTCCCATGACCAGGACCCGCACCAGCCACAACAGCCCGCCGAAGGCTGCGCTGATGAGCGGCCCTACCCCGGCGATGGCGAGCTCGCTGCCGGGGGAGTGAGCGTCGCCCTCGATGCGGGTGACGCCTCCCATCCACGACAGGGTGATGCCGTCCACCTGCAAGCCCCCGCGACGGGCGACCACGGCGTGGCCAAGTTCGTGCAACAGGACGCCAAACAACAGGACCAGCGCCGTGACCGCCCCGGCGACGGCATAGGACGCCGTCGAGTAGCCCGGGGCCTCGAAGGGGAAGCGATTATCCGCCAGACCGCCCGCGACGATCGCCACCATGGCGAGCAGTGTCCAGTTGAGTCCGACCCGCACGCCGGCGATTCGGCCCAGGCGGACGGAGTCGTTCATGTGTCCAGGCTACGCTGCCGGGCCGCAGATGCACGGCGGGCCTCCAGGTCGGCGTCCCGGGCCGCCATGGCGTGGCGTTTGTCGTAGCGTTTCCGACCCTTGGCGAGCGCCACGTTCACCTTCGCCTTCCCGTCCCTGAAGTACACCGACAACGGCACCAGGGTGAAGGAATCCTGGGTGGTGCGGCGCTGGAGCTCGTCGATCTGGCGGTGGTGGAGGAGCAGCTTCCGGCGACGATCAGGATCGGTGACCCCGAATCCGGAGGCGAACGCGTAAGGAGGGACGTGCATGCCGTACAGCCACACCTCTCCGTCGACCACCCGGGCGTAGCTATCCCGGAGCTGAGCTTTTCCTTCTCGCAGCGACTTGACCTCACTGCCGACCAGCACGATACCGGCCTCGTACGTTTCGACGATGTCGTAGTCGTGGCGAGCCCTGCCGGTTCTGGGCGACGGGGCGGCCCTCGGATCCTTTCGGGGCCGCTTTGCGGGCAGGCGACATGGCTAAGTCACGGTAGCTTCGCAGGGTGCTCTTGGTGGAGAAAAAGATCCTCGCTGCGGTGGTCGCCGACGCCCTGGATGGCTACCCCCTGGAGGCGTGCGGGCTTCTGGCCGGGACGGTGGATGAGCGGGGAACCGCCGCGGTCACCACGTGTTATCGGACTGTCAACGTGGCTGCCTCGGCCCGGATCTACGAGGTCGAGCCCCGGGGTCTACTGCGCGCCGATCGGGCCGCCGAGGCGGCGGGCCTGCAACTCGTCGGCGTCTATCACTCCCACACCCACACCGACGCCCGGCCGTCACCGACCGACATCGGGCAGGCCCCCGACCCTGACTGGCATTACGTGCTGGTGTCGCTGCGCGACATCCACCCGAGCGTCCGAAGCTGGTGGATTCGAGACGGCAGGCCCACAGAGGAGCCGGTCGTTCTACAATGGTGACAAGAGGAGTCGGATTTCGCGCCGACCCCCATTTTGCAGATGGAGATGCCGTGCCCGTAGATGTCCGCTTGCCGACCATCCTGCGCCCCTCTGCCGGCGGGCAGGCCACGATCGCCGCGGAAGGAGCCACCGTCGGCGAGGTCTTCGAGGACCTCATCCGTCAGCATCCCGCCCTTCGGGATCAGTTGCTCACCGGGGATGGCGAGCTACACCGCCACCTCAACATCTTCCTTAATGACGACGACATCCGTTACCTCGGCAAGCTCGACGCCAAGGTGGCCGACCGAGACACACTCACCCTGATGCCCGCGGTGGCGGGCGGGTAAGCGGCATGGCACGTTACGAGAGCATCCTGGACCTGATCGGCAACACCCCGATGGTCGATATCAGCTCCCTCAGCCCCAATCCCCGGGTGGCTATCGTGGCCAAGTTGGAGGGGTGGAACCCGGGCGGTTCCGTCAAGGACCGGGCTGCCAAGGGCATGGTCGAAGAGGCGGAAAAGGACGGCAGCCTCCGGCCCGGCCAGCAGATCATCGAATCGTCCTCGGGGAACACCGGCATTGCCCTGGCCATGATCGCCAAAGTCAAGGGCTACCCGCTCAAAGTGGTACTACCGCAAAACGTGTCGGTGGAGCGCCGGCAGCTTCTGGAGTCCTGGGGCGCCGAGATCATCGAGTCGCCCGGTTCAGAGGGGTCCAACGGCGCCATGCGCCGCGCCCAGGCGCTCGCAGCCGAGCACCCCGAGTGGTGGTTCCCCTATCAGTACGCCAACCCCGCCAACCCCAAGACGCACTACGAGAGCACCGGCCCCGAGATCTGGCGTGACTGCCCGGAGGTAACCCACTTCGTCGCTGGCCTGGGCACCGCGGGCACCCTGATGGGCGTGGGCCGCTTCCTCAAAGAGCGCAATCCCAGCGTCCAGATCTGGGCGGTCCAGCCCCCGGCCGGGGAGATGGTCGACGGCCTCAAGAACCTTGACGAGGGTTTCATCCCGCCCGTCTTCACGGACAACGACGGGTTCGAGCTGCTCGACCGCAGCCGCATCGTCGGCCCCCGCGAGAGCGTGGAGTGGACCCGCCGGCTGGCGGAAGTGGGCATCTTCGCCGGCATCTCGTCCGGCGCCATCATGGCCGCCGCCGCCAGGTGCGCCGCCGAGATCGAGGAGGGCGTCATCGTGACCATCGTGTGCGACGGCGGATGGAAGTACCTGTCCACCGGGGTCTGGACCGACGACATCGACGCCGTCACCGAGCGCGCCAAGCGGGTGATCTACTTCTAGCCCGCTTGCCGTCACCGAGTGGGGGCGTGGCTACCGCCAGGACGACGCCCCAGGCGGTTACCTCCGGTGGCGTGTGAAGGCCTGGCTAGGCTGACCTCACGATGGATGACCGCCCGATCGGCGTGTTCGACAGCGGATTCGGCGGCCTGACGGTGGCCCGAGCGGTCATCGACCTGTTACCAGAAGAGCACCTTGTCTATATCGGTGACACGGGCCGCTACCCGTACGGGCCCCGGCCGCTGCACGAGGTCCGCCGGTTCGCCCGGCAGATCACCACCAAGCTGCTGAGCGAACACGACGCCAAACTGATCGTGGTGGCGTGCAACACCGCCGCCGCGGCCGGCCTGGACGGACTCCAGGAATCGATCGATGTCCCCGTCCTGAACGTCATCGAACCGGGCCTGCGAGCCGCGCTGCGGGCGACCGTGTCCGGTCGCATCGCCGTCATCGGCACGGTGGGCACGATCGGCTCCGGCGCCTACCAGCGAGCGCTGACCCGGATCGACGGCGGCGACCGGCGTGGAGCTCACCTGCGCGGCGTGTCCGGGTTTCGTGGAGTTCGTCGAGCGAGGCGAGACGGACTCTGACCAGGTCTATGTCCTAGCCGAGCGCCTGCTGGCGCCGATCCGCGACGCCAAGGTGGACACCGTCCTGCTGGGCTGCACCCACTATCCGTTCCTGGCCCGGACCATCAGCGACGTCGTCGGCCGCGATGTGGTGCTGGTGAGCTCGGCCGACGAAACGGCGTTCGAGCTACGCGCCTCGCTGCGCGGGACCGATCTGAGTAGACAGGCCGGCGTGGCGGCAACGCACACCTGGATCTCCTCCGGCGACGTCGAGACGTTTCGGCGACTCGGCCGCCGGCTGCTCGGACCGGAGATCGACCGGGTGGAGGCCTGGGACGTCACGGCGTGACGCTGACGCTGACGGTGCTGGGCTGTGACGGCTCGTTCCCCGGACCAGGCGGGGCGTGCAGCGGCTACCTCGTGACCTGTGAGGGACACCGCGGTCTGGGTCGACTGCGGGAGCGGCACGCTGGCCAACCTCCAGCAACACGTGGCCATGGAGGACGTGGACGCCGTGGTCGTTTCCCACCAACATCCGGATCACTGGACCGACCTGGAGCACTTCGGGGTGGCCTGTCGCTGGGTGCTGGGGCGCACGGGCGTCCCGGTCTTTGCACCCAGGGGGCTGCGCGAGTTGACGAGGATCGGTAGCGCTGTCGACGTGTTCGAGTGGCACGTCATCGCCGGCGGAGATCAGGTGACGATCGGCGCCCTGCGGCTGTCTTTTTCCCAAACCGATCATCCCGTCACCACCCTGGCCGCTCGTGTCGAGGGGGGCGGCCGCACCCTGGCCTACTCCGCGGACTCCGGTCCGGCATGGGAGCTGGCGACGCTGGGCCCTGGGCTCGACGCCGCCCTTTGCGAGGCCACATTCCTGTCCGATAAGGAGGGCTCTGTGCAACACCTGAGCGCCCGGCAAGCGGGTCGCATGGCCCGGGCCGCCGGTGCCAATCGGCTCATCATCACCCATGTCACTCCCCGGGTCGACCGTGAGGCGGCGCGGGCCGAGGCCGCCGACGCCTACGGCCACGACGTGACGGTGGCGGCGGTCGGCAACCACTTCGAGATATGAGCCTTCGGGCGGACGGGCGCGAACCCGACGATCTGCGGCCCGTGGAGCTGACCCGCGACTACACCGAATTCGCGGCCGGTTCGGTGCTGATCCGGGTAGGAAAGACCGTGGTCCTGTGCACGGCCTCGGTTGCCGAGGAGGTTCCCCGCTGGATGCGGAACACGGGTCGGGGCTGGGTGACCGCGGAGTATTCCATGCTGCCGGGATCCTCGCCCGAACGCATCGACCGGGAGGCGGCCCGCGGCCGACAGTCGGGTCGGACCCAGGAGATCCAGCGCCTGATCGGGCGGTCCCTGCGGGCCGTCACTGATCTGGAGGCCATGCCCGAGGTCCAGATCACCCTCGACTGCGACGTGCTGCAGGCAGACGGCGGCACCCGCACGGCCAGCATCTGCGGCGCCTATGTGGCCCTGCACGACGCCTGCACGCCGCCTGATGAACGTGGGCCGGCTGCGCACTCACCCGCTGCGTGAGGCGTGCGCAGCGGTGTCGGTTGGCGTCGTAGACGCCCTGCCGATGCTGGATCTCGCCTACAGCGAGGACAGCAAAGCGGAGGTCGACATGAACGTCGTCATGACTTCCAGCGGGCGCTTCGTGGAGGTCCAGGGCACGGCCGAGGGGGTCCCCTTCACGCGCAGCGAGCTGGACGAATTGCTCTCCCTGGCGGAACACGGGATCGCCAGCTTGCTCGACTACCAGGCTGCCCTGCTCGCTGAGCCGCCGCCGCCGAGATCGTGACCCGCTTCGTGTTGGCCACGGCCAACCCGGACAAGGCCCGGGAGATACACGACATCCTGGGGCCGGCGGTGACCCTGCTGCCCCGGCCGGCGTCTGTACCCGAAGTAGCGGAGACCGGAGCCACGCTGCTCGATAACGCCCGGCTGAAGGCCAGGGCCTTGGTGGCGGCAACGGGCGACGCCGCCATTGCCGACGACACGGGCCTGGAGGTCGACTCGCTGGACGGCGCCCCGGGCGTCTATTCGTCCCGCTACGCCGGCGAGGGGGCCAGCTACGCCGACAACGTGACCAAGCTGGTGGAGGCCCTGTCCGCCGCCGGGGCGCCCCGCCGGGCTCGTTTTCGCACGGTGGCCGTAGCAGCCTGGCCCGATGGGCGCGAAGAGGTGGCGGAGGGGGTGGTGGAGGGCACGATTGCTTCTGGTGCCCGGGGCCACGGCGGGTTTGGCTACGACCCGGTGTTCGTCCCAGACGAGGGCGACGGCCGTACCTTTGCCGAGATGGCCGCCGCCGAGAAGCACCGGATTTCGCACCGGGGCCGGGCCTTTCGCGTCCTGGCCCACCGGCTGGCCGACGAGTCCTGAGCGGCACTAAAGCCCGTACCGTACGCGTCCGATGAGTTGGGACGACCAACACGAAAATTGACCGGGGGTTGATGATCCTCTGAGGGTCACGGTTTAGTCTGCCGGTCGCGGTACCTGAAGGGGCGGTCCCTTTTGGGGCGGAAGGGAGAGATGGACAAGAGAATCGGTCGCGCCCTGGTGCGCGCCGGCGCCGGCGGGGCGGCGGCCGTGGGCGTGCTGTCGGTCCTGACCGCCGGGGTCGTAGCGGCGGGACCGCAGCGATCGTCGGCTGCACCTACCACCACTACCGCCCCAGCGTCGCTGGTTTGGGGGCGCCACCATGAGGCGACCATCACCGCTCCAGCGACGACCGTGGCAGCGCGCCCACCGATGTCACGGCCCGCCCCGGGACCGGAAGCGCCGACCGCGCCCCCACCTGTGACGGGGGCCGGGCGCGCCGGACCGGCGGTCAGCGGGCGGGTGACGCCGGCGGAGGCCCTGCGCCGCTGGGTGCCGGCGAGTCCGTCACCGGACGCCGTCAACGTTCCCGATCGGGCGAATCCGGTCGGCTATCCGGCCGGGTCCGCGGGGTTCGACATCTCTCAGTACCAATGCGCCGACATCCCCTCGGCGCCAGCCGCCGTCGCGGTCGTCCAGGTCACGGGCGGGGCGCTCAACAATCCACCGAATCCTTGTTACGCACAGGAAGCGGCCTGGGCTGGCGCCCATCTCACGGCCTACATCTACTTGAACGGGCTGCCAAATCCGGCCCCTCGTGAGGCGCTGACCGGGCCGGCTTGGCGATGCGCCCGGACCGACCTGGTCTGCCGGGCTTACGATTTTGGCTTCGTCTGGGCGGGCCACTGGGTGGCCTTCTCCCGGCAGCACGGCGTTAACCCGAGGCTCTGGTGGCTAGATGTCGAGCCGGGCGGCGGCTGGGCGGGCCCGGCCGTCAACGACGGCGTGATCAGGGGTGCCGCTGACGGCCTGCGTTCTCAGGGGGTGAGCCTCGGCATCTACTCGACGTCGTACCAGTGGGCGACGATCGCCGGTAGCCTGACGTTCCCGGGCGTGCCGCTATGGGTGCCGGGTGCGGGCAACCTTAGGGGTGGTGGATTCACGGCGACGGCGTACTGCGGGTCGGGCGGCCAGAACTTTGCAGGAGGGCACCTGGCGATGGTGCAGTGGGGCTACCCGGCGACTTCCCCGGCGCCTACCGGGGGCCCGGTTCCCCCTACGACCTGGACTACGTGTGCACCGGTGGTGCCGGTCGGGGCCACTAAGTTGGCGGCTCGTGGCTCACCGAGCGCCGCCCCGTCGGCAGTTACCGCTCGACGGTCTGTGGATCTTTGGGGTCTGGCTGGTGGGCGCCCTCGTGTTCTTCCGCGAGCAGTGGGACAGCAGCTTCAAGTGGTTGATGGGCAACGACGGCGATACCCGCCTGGCGGTCTACCTCTGTGAGCATTGGTTTCAGGTTCTCCACGGGAAGGCCTCGTGGCTGAACCCGAGCCTCTTCTACCCGATCAAGGGCGTGTTGGGCTGGTCTGACACCTTCTTCCTGTACGAGGTGTTCTACGCCCCCCTTCGGCTCCTGGGTGCGGACCCGTTCCTGGCGCTGCAACTCACGATCATCATCTTCAGCCTCATTGGCTTCGTCACGTTTGTCTATCTGGTGCGGCTGGGGTTCGGTACACCGCTGCCGGCCGCGCTCGGATGCGCACTCATTTTTACCTTCTCGAACGCCCTATGGATACATGCGGGGTCGCCCCAGCTCAGTGGTATTTATCTGGTACCCGGCATTCTTCTTATGGCATTGCTGAGCTGGCGAGCGGTTCGGTCCGGACGCCGGTTGCGGGCCGGCGTTTTGGCTGGCATCGCCGGTTTGCTCTGGTCCCTACTGCTGTATTCCACGTACTACATCGGGTGGTTTTCATCCCTGGCACTGGGACTGGTTGTGGTCCTGCTCCTCCTGATCGGCGGAGGATCCTTCATCGGGCAGGCGTGGGCGGCCTTGCGAGCGGCCGGGACGACGATCGGCTGGGGATGCCTGGGCTTGGCCATAGGCTTGATTCCCTTCGCCCGCACGTACCTGCCCGTTCGACACGCCAACAGTTATGGCGATGTGATCACAGGGGACCTGCGCGACCTCTTCAACGTGGGCTATGGCAACGTCCTCTGGAGCCATGCGCTGGCCAGCACCTTCAAAGGTCACATATCGAACTACGAGTTGTCGTATGCCGTGACGCCGACGGTAATGCTGTTGGCGCTGGCGGGCGCTGTCATGGCGATATGGTTGCTGGTGTCACGCCGCTCCTATCGGTTAGGTGTGGCGCGTCTGGCCGTTGCCTTGACCGGGACCGCCGTCATCTTCGCCATCCTGCCCGTTCGCACCCGGTTCGGCAGCGCCTGGGCCGTGATCTGGCACCTGCCGGGCGCATCGGCGTTGCGGGCCGTCGATCGGATCCAGGTGGTCATGGGTATGCTGGCGATCCTGGCCATCGCGGCCGCGGCGAGCGAAGTCTCTCAGCTCTCGATCAGCCGGAGCCGATCCCGGATCTGGCAGGCGATCGGCCTGGTGCTGCTCGCAGTGGCGGTAGGCGAACAGGTCAATACCAACCGCACCTCCTCTGTGGATCGGGTCACTCAGGTTGCCTTCTTGGGATCGGTGTCCAGGCCGCCGTCGGGCTGTCGGGAGTTCTTCGTAGTCGACTCCGCTCAGCGACTCGCCTACTACGAGTACCAGGTCGACGCCTTGCTGGCGTCCCAGAAGCTCTCGATCCCGACGATCAACGGGTACTCCGGCCACTTCCCGCCCGGATGGGGATTGCTCGCACCCTGGTTGCCGGAGTACCCCGCAGCCGTCTCGCAGTGGGCGTCTGCCCACGGGCTCGGTCCCGGCTTGTGCCGCCTCGATCTAGCCACCATGCGGTGGTCGGCTGCCTCCGCTTCGAGCTAGCCACCGTGGACTGATGATCGTGACAGCTGGAACCGGTCCGCTACAGTACCTCTGTGCAGTTCGCAGCTCAACGCAGGTCGGCGGCGAATCCGGCGACGTTCTCCGCGGCCGATTCCGAACTTGAGGACACGCTCGATAATCTCGATGGTGCGGAGAACTACGCTCAGTGGATTTTTGCATTTCTGGAGCCGTATCTCGGCCGCGACATCCTCGAAGTCGGAGCCGGCCACGGCACCTTTACCGATCTGCTGGCGGCCCGCGATGCCCGGGTGGTTGCGACCGATCTCTCTGAGCGCTGCGTCGGCGCCTTGCGAGAGCGTTTCTCGGCCAGGTCGAACGTCGAGATCCTGCCCGGCGATACGAGCGTCAGCGCCCGCCAAGGACCGTTCGACACCGCCATCTTGATCAACGTGCTGGAGCACATCGAGCACGACGACCTGGCGCTCGAACATCTGCGCCAGTCGCTACGACCCGGCGGTCGGCTTGTCTTGTGGGTACCCGCGTTCCAGGGCCTTTACGCCGACTTTGATCGTAGAGTCGGCCACTTTCGCCGCTACCAGCGGGAGGGTCTGGCCGCCCAGTTGGCACGGGCCGGCTTCGTGGTTGTGCAGATCCACTACGCCAACGCCATCGGGGCCGTGATCTGGTGGGTGGTGGCCCGCCAACTGGGCGCCACGCCAACCCGGCGCCAGTCGGTCAGCGCCTTCGACCGCTACGTGATCCCCATAGTCCGGCGCTTGGAGTCTCGCCGCCCACCACCATTTGGGCAGTCGGTCTTCGCCGTCGCAGTCCGCCCGCTGGAATCCAGTTCTCACACACCTGCGGCCCTTGCTACGGCAAGACCCTAGGTCGTCCACCCGCATCTGAGGAAGATCCGCGTCGGAGGTCCCAGCCGCAATGCAGTGTCTATCGGTAATAGTGCCCTGTTACAACGAGGCTGCGACGGTCAAGGAGCTCCTGTCTCTGGTGCTTGAGTCGCCCTACGTGGCGGAGGTGATCGTCGTCGACGACGGCTCCACGGACGAAACCTCGTCGATCGTCGCATCCGTGTCCGATCCTCGCATGCGACTGGTCCAGCAGCCGCACAACATGGGTAAGGGCGCCGCGCTGCGGCGGGGCTTCCAGGAGGCCAGAGCCGACTTCGTCATGGTCCAGGACGCCGACCTCGAATACGACCCGGCCGAGTATGGGGTCCTATTGCAGCCTCTCCTCAGCGGGAAGGCCGACGTGGTTTTCGGTTCGCGCTTTCTGAGCGACCGCCCGCACCGGGTGTTGCTGTTCTGGCACTCGGTCGGCAACCGGGCACTCACCACGGCGTCGAATGCCTTCACGAATCTCAACCTCACCGACATGGAAACCTGTTACAAGGTGTTCCGACGGGAGGTGATCCAGGATCTCGACCTACGGGAGGATCGCTTCGGCATCGAACCGGAAGTAACGGCGAAAGTGGCCAAGGGGGGCTGGAGGGTCTACGAGGTCGGTATTAGCTACTCGGGGCGTACCTACGCCGAGGGTAAGAAGATCGGCTGGCGGGACGGCCTTCACGCCGCCCGGTGCATTATTCGTTACTCCCGGCTGTGGGACCGGGTGTTCGGCCCTTGATCAATGTGGGCAAGTCGGCCCCATCTCCGGAATCGCCTGACATGGAGCCCGTCGGACCAGGGCCGGAAATGGCTGGCGCCGACGCAGGAGAGGGGGCCGGAGGCGCCGCAAGGTCCGACGGCCTGGAGGTGCCGGCGCCGCCCGCTCCGAAGCGCAGGGGGCTGCGATCGGTTCTGCCTGCCCCCATCTGGCACGTCGGGCGACTCCTCATTCTGGCCCTGATCGTCGAATACCTGGTGGTACCGCAATTGGCGGGTCCCAGGAAGGTCGCCCACCTGGTCACTCAGGTCAACCCGCTCCTTCTACTGGCCGGCGTTGGTCTCGAAGCCGGCGCCCTTCTCTGTTACGCGCAACTGACACGGACCGTGCTGCCGGCCCAGCGGTCGCTCAGCCTGGGCACCGTGATTCGCATACAGATGGCCACTCTGTCGATCAGTCATTGTGCCCCGGGCGGATCGGCGACGGGTGCGGCTCTGGGCTTCCGCTTGATGACGCAGGCTGGGGTCGGGTCCAGCGACGTCGGCTTCGCCCTGGCCACCCAGGGGATCGGCTCGGCGGTCGTCCTGAATGTCTTGCTCTGGGTCGCCCTGATCATCTCCATCCCCATCTGGGGCTTCTCCGCGGTCTACCTCACCGCCGCACTTGTCGGCGTGGTGGTGCTGGCGGGGTCGGCGTGTTTCATATTCCTCTTCAGCCGGAGCGAGGAGCGCGTAGGGGCCGCCCTCGAGCGGGTGGCCCGGCCAATCCCCTTCGTCGATGGGATGGCCTTGCGGACCTCGTTCGCCCGGGTGGCCAATCGCGTCCACCAGTTCCAGCACGAGCGCGGTCTTCTGATCCGAGCCGGGTTGTGGGCGGGCGCCAACTGGTTGCTGGACGCCGCCTCCCTCGCGGTGTTCGTAGGTGCATTCGGCCATTGGGTCAATCCCGATGGCGTACTGGTGGCTTTCGGTCTCGCCAACGTACTGGCCGTGCTGCCCATCACACCTGGTGGACTGGGCGTGGTGGAAGCGACCCTGACGTCCGTCCTCGTCGGATTTGGCACACCGAGGGGCGCCGCGACCCTTGGTGTGGTTGCCTACCGTCTCATCAATTTCTGGCTGCCGATCCCCTTGGGGGGACTCTCCTATTTGTCCCTGCAGGTTGAAAAGGCCAGACCGGTCGGCCGGCGGGGCACGACCTGGCACTACTTGGGCAGGGTCCGCTTGGGCCGCGGTCGAACGCCTCACGGGCCGGCCGAGTCCTGAACCGCTGGTCCCTTAGCCAACGTCGGGAACGCTGATCCCCGAACCGCTTCTGGGCCTGAGCTACCATCCTTGAGAACGGCGTGGTGGGGATGGGGCGTGTTGTGAGATCAAGGTCGGGTGGATGCATGCGTGGACGACTAGGTAAGCCTGCCACAGTCCTGTCTCTGGGGGCTGTACTCGCCTTGGCTGTGACGGCCGCCGGATGTGCATCCTCACATACCACAGTCGTTGCCCCACCTGGCGCGACCGTCCCCACATCCGGTAACTGGAAGGAAGTCCGTTACTCGAATGTGGTCTTCGAGGTCCCGTCGGCGTGGCCGGTCATCGACCTGACGGCCAACCCTCGTCGCTGCGCGCTCTTCGATGTGCATGCCGCCTACCTGGGCCATCAGGGCGCCGAAGCAGTCTGTCCGGCCCAGGCGATCGGCCGCACCGACGCGGTGCAAGTCGAGCCGTTCGATACGCGCAGCCAGCCCCACCTTCTGCCGTCGGCGGCCGTGGCCACCATCCATGGCCAGCGGGTCGTCATGCAGCCCGATGCGAGCGCCACCCTGAGCGTGGTGGCGTCTTTCTCGCGGCTCGGCGTGACAGTTACCGCGACGTATCTCGGTGACCCAGCGACCGCCAACCGGATTGTGGACAGCGTGCAGAGCGCGTCGGGGAGTTCATGATGAGGATCCTGAGGTGCGTTGCTGCCGTTGCTCTGTTATTTCCCCTTCTGGTGGGGCCGGCCCGGAGCGCGGGAGCGACCGCCCTCTATACGGGCGGAGGTTTCGACACGTGCGCGGCGCCCTCGCTCACGCAGATGTCGGCCTGGCTGAGCTCTCCCTATCGCAGTATCGGAATCTACATTGGCGGTGTCAACCGGGCCTGCGGCGACGGCAACTTGTCAGCTGCCTGGGTTGCGCAGGTTCAGCGGATGGGTTGGAACCTTGCTCCCCTCTACGTGGGTCTGCAGGCGCCATGCGTGTCCCAGGGTGGACTGGCCACCATTGCGCCGTCGGCAGCAGCGACCGAGGGTGTCCAGGCGGCCGGCGACGCGGCCGCTCGGGCGGCCAACTTCGGGTTGAGAGCGGGAAGCCCTATCTACTTCGACATGGAAGGGTATGGCAGTTCCCCGAGCTGCTCGCAGGCGGTTGAGACATTTCTCAGCGCCTGGACCGATGCGCTGCATCTCCATGGCTACCTGTCGGGCGTCTACGGCAGTAGTGCCTCGACGATCGCCGATCAGGCGAGCATCTACCTGAACGCCGCGTATCACCGTCCCGACGACATCTGGTTCGCCAACTGGAACGGATGCGCCACGAACGCCGACCCCGGCTATTTCCCCAACGAATACTGGTCCAATCATCAACGCCTGCATCAGTACGTGGGTAATGCCACCGAGACGTGGGGCGGGGTCACGCTCAACATCGATCGCGACTACGACGACGGGGCCGTTGTCGGCCCCGGCGACCTGGGGTCGGGCGGCTCGCCCTCGTGTGGCGACGGTAACGGGTGGGCGCCGTGGTCACCCCTGGCCGCCCCGCCAACCGGCATTGCAGCCGCCCCGGCGGTGGCATCCTGGGGACCGGGTCGCCTGGACCTGTTCGCACAGGGCGGCGACCACCTGCTCTACCACCGGTGGTCAACGAACAACGGGACGTCCTTCTCCGCCTGGGAGTCGTTGGGCGCGCCTTCTGTTGGTCTGGCCAGCAGTCCGGCCGCCGTGTCGTGGGGGCCGAACCGAATCGACGTGTTTGTGCGTGGTGCGGATAATCAGCTATGGCACCGATGGTGGAACGGCACGGCCTGGCAGGGCTGGGAACGGCTGGGCGGCGTCCTCCTGTCCGCACCGGCAGTGGCATCGTGGGGGCCCAATCGTCTCGACATCTTCGTGGTCGGCGCCCAGCACGCCATGTACCACCTGTTCTGGAATGGAAAGTGGAATGGGTTCGAGGACCTCGGTGGCTACGCGTTACAGGATCCCGGGGCCGTGTCGTGGGGTCCTAACCGTGTGGACGTCTTCACGCTGGGTGTCAACAACCTGCTCTATCAGAAATACTGGAACGGGTCATGGAGCGGCTGGTATCAGAATGCGCCGGGTTACTGGTTCTCCGGGCCGTCGGCGGCGTCGGCGGCCTTTGGTCGGTTGGACGTGTTTCTCGATTCGAGCAACGCCGGCCAGCCTCTGGGACACGCCTACTGGGTCGGCGCCTGGTTAGAGGACAGCGAGGGTGGATCGTTGACCGCGGCCCCGGCCGCGGTGGGCTCCTACCGGCGACTGGACGTCTTCGTGCGGGGAACTGACGGCAACCTCTGGCACACCTTCATCGGTTTCTAGCCGGGGCCCGCATCGCTCTGAGGTACTGATCAGCGTGTCGCCGTGATCATCAGGTGCCACCCGATAGCCCGGCCCAGCGCCCGCCGCACAACGAGGGGTGACCGGGTGGCGAGCGGCCCGAAGCCGAAGGTGAACGGATAGTCGGCGTGTACCGATACGGACGGGAAGTCCCTGAACAGGCGGCGCGCGGCCGCCCGGCTGAAGGTGTACACGACCGGGCAGTGGTCCTTGCGATCCCGGGGTGACTCGTAGGGCAGCCGCAGCAGGCGGTGGGCCAGGTTAACCAGCGAGTCGCGGTGGTAGAGCATTATGTAGGCGATCCCTCCGGGGCGCAGGACGCGATGGACTTCTGACACCGATCGTGCGATGTCCGGCGTGTGGTGCAAAACCCCGAAGGAATATACGGTGTCGAAACTGCCGTCTGGGAAGTCGAGCCGCTCGGCGTTACCAAGTCGGAACTCGATCTCGACGCCGCGTCGGGCGGCGAACTGCCTGGCAATGTGGAGCGCGTTCTCGGTCAGATCGACCGCGGTGACGTCGAACCCTCGTCCGGCGAGGCGGATGCTGTCGACGCCGATCCCGCACCCGATCTCCAGTAGTGACTGGCCCCGCCCGTCCAGCGAGTCAAACAGATCCTGCAGGTGGTAGTGCGTCTGATATCTGCGGGCTTCGATCTCGTCGAAGTATTCATCAGAGGCCCGGGCCGCGTTCGTGTAGTACTCATTGTTGACATGGGACTGCCAGAAGGTGCGGACGGTCTCCACACTCGGGCTCGGCTCAGCCTTCACACCCTCACGCTCCTTGTCATGCGCCGGGACTCATCTTGTGTCCGTCGCTCACGCCGCGACCGCTTCTCGCTCGACGAACCTCGCATACCACATCTCCACCCCGATCATCTGCCAGAGCAGGAAGTAATGCCACCGCAGCCGTTGGTGCGGTTGGGCGTTCAGCACGCTCTGAACGAAGGCAGGATTGAAAATTCCCGTTCGCCGAAGCCGGACAGGTGTCAAGAACTCCTGGGCCAACGGCCCGAGATCCTTCTGGAATTGCTGGACCGGATCGAAGGTGAAACCCCATTTGGCTTTTCCGAGGACCCGGGGCGGGAGGACGTTACGCAGGGCATCTTTGAGCAAGCCTTTAGGACCACTGGCAAAGCGCATGCGGGGCGGGATGCGGGCCGCGAACCGTACTAATTCCAGGTCCAGCAAGGGGACTCGCGACTCCACGGAATGGGCCATGGACATGGTGTCCTCATTGTGCAACAGATCAGAGACCATCTTGGTACTAAACTCCGCACGTAAGGCTTGCTCCTCGAGGTCGGGTGAGCCGTCGGCGAAATAGACATCGTATTCGGTACGGGTGGCCTCCTGCAGCCGGCTGAGAAAGTCCGCGGTATACACCCGGCGCAGGAGACAAGGATTGAAATCCCAGGCGTTACGAAGCAGAAGGTAGTGGCGACTGCCGTCGGACGTGGAGGCCAGCCATTCGAGCTTGCGGGCGAAGAGATCGAGAGCAGGACAGTCGAGGGCGGCAGTTCGACGGGCGGACCAATCGAGGAGGGGCGCCAAACCCCGCATGCCTGCCCCGATGGCTCCGCGCCGGAGACGACGCCCGCGGGCGAGGTAGCGGTAAAAATCATAACCTGCGAACAGTTCGTCGCCGCCCAGGCCGGACAGAGCTACCGTGACGTGCTGGCTCAAAAAGCGGTGAAGAAGGTAGAGCTGGAGGCAATTGACTTTGGGCTCCTCCGTGTGCTCGATAGCCTCGCCCAGATAACCCAGAGCGGGCTCGCGGAGGACCACTTCGTGGTGCTCGGTCTCGAAAGCTTCGGATACGAACCTGGCGTCACCCGTCTCATCTGTCGGTTCGTCGAAACCCAGGCTGAACGTCTGGATCGGGCCGGTCGTGATTCGGCGCAGCATGGCGACGATGGAACTGGAATCGACACCGCCGGACAAGGAGACGCCCACGGGCACGTCCGACAGAAGCTGACGTCGCACCGCCGCCTCGTAGTGGTGGAGTATCCCCTCCATCCACTCATCCCGGGTCAACGTCTCGTCAGGGGACCAGTCAATAGTCATATACGGGCGTTCCCACGCTCGCCCCTCGGAAAACTCCAGGACGTGGCCGGGTGGCAACCGCCGAATGCCCTGGAAGAAGGTGCGCGAACCGGGCACATAGCGAACGTTCATGGAAAGGTGCAGGCTTGCTTCGTCGAGTTCGGCTGCGATGATCCCGCTCGCCAGCACGGCTTTCGCCTCAGAGCCGAAGGCCAGCCTGGAGCCTTTGGTGGCATAGACAAGAGGCTTGACACCGAGTGGATCCCGGACCAGGAAGAGTCGGCGCAGACGGCGGTCCCACAAGGCGAATGCGAAGATGCCGTTCAGCTGGGCGGCGCCGTCTATCCCGTCTTCCTCATAGAGATGCGGGATGAGTTCGGTGTCGCAGTGGGTTTTCAGGACATGGCCGCGTGCCAGCAGCCGCCGGCGCAACTCCGGGTAGTTGTAGATCTCGCCGTTGTAGACGACGACTACCGAGCCGTCCTCGTTCGCCATGGGCTGGCCGCCACCCGCCAGGTCGAGAATGCTCAGCCGGCGGTTACCTAGGTGAACCCCCTGGTCGGAGTAGAAACCTTCCCCATCCGGGCCCCGATGAACGATCGTGTCGGTCATAGCCCGAAGCGTGGCAGCGCTACCGAATCCGGCTGTACCGGCGATCCCGCACACGACGACTAGCTGGACTGAAAGGTGGTCACGGTGCCGTGCTTGACCACGTTCTCGAAGTAGTCGATCATCCAGGCGGTGACGTCTACTTTTTCCTGGATCAGCTGGCTCCGGGCGGACGCGAACTCTGCCCGTGGCTTTATCAGCAACTCCTCGATCGTCGTCACCGCCGCGTCGTAGTCGTCTTCGATGAAATGACGAACCAGGCCGTAGCGACGTTCTTCGTCGTCGATGTACCCTCGGCTGGTCGTGGCGATGAAGACGGCCGGTACGCCCAGCACGGCGGCTTCCGACGCCATCGTGGCGGATTCGCCCACTACCAGCTGGGCGTGGGCGATCAAGTGATGGATCTCCTCTACGGGTCCCCGCACCGCCAAATCGGCCAGCTCCGGAGGCAAGGGCGCCTCCGAGGAAATGAGGACCCGCCCGTGCCTGCCGAGCACTTCCGTCAACTGGCGCTTCTGTCGGGGCGTGAGGCCTCGCTCCCGCCGGTCGTGCACGGCTTGCCAGGACACAAAACGGACGATCGAGTACGGCTCGCCGGCACTGACCCCGAACTGTGACAGCCGGGCCGGATCCGGACGGAAGCGACGAGGGTGTAAATAGGCCAATTCGTGATACCCCCGGTACTGCACATGGCGACCCCGGACCGGGCCCTGATAGCAGTCGGGAGTACAGATACTGGACGCCAACGGATAGACGAAGCGATTGGTTTGCACGGCGAACTCGGTGTCGTAAAACACGATGGCCGGCACCCGGGTCACGGCGCCAGCCAGTGCGATAGACGGGCCCATGATGCCGGTCATCACGTCCGGGCGGAACCGGCGGGCCACGCCCAGGAGCCGGGCCGTGCGCTGGACCATCTCGACCACGAGGCCGCCACCGGACTTTTGAGTGGAGATTTGCCGGTACGGAAGACCGAATGCGTCCAGCAGTTCGATGGAGCGATCCTTGTCACGAGCAGTGATGCACACTTGATGGCCTCGATCCGTCATCTCTGCATGGAAATGGCGAAAAAAGTGCACGTGAGCGGGGTGCAGAATGTCGATGAGGATTCGCATGCACTCAGGCCGTCTGGTCCAGGAGCGGCATGGTAGGGCGCTGGGCGATAGCGAGCACCCCGGCACCCCAGCGAGGCCGCGAAAACTGGCCCAGGTAGGAGACCGCGAGCAGCACCGGAAACGCGGCCGCATACAGCAGCCGGTGGCGTTGATCTGCGCGGGTAATCAGGTACGAAATGTTGTTTGTGAAGGTCTCCAGTATTCCGTACGTGTATCCATGCGTAGCGACCTCGAAGCCCGCTGCGGTGAGCTTGTTGACCAACTCCTCGGCCCGGTAGCCGGGACGAACGTGACCGGGCACGTCGAAGTTGACCCGCCGGCCGAAAAGGAGCCAGCGGCGCTGGTAGCCGGGGACGTGCACGACAAGCGTCCCGCCCGGCCGCAGGGTCTGCCACAAAGTGCGCATCGCCCCGACGTCGTCTGTCACATGCTCCAGATTGTCGACGCTCAGGGCCAGGTCGAAGGCACCGCTGAAACCCAGGGTCGTCACATCACCCTGCTGGAACGAGCAGTTGTGGAGACCGGCCCGGCTGGCGATCTCCTGGGCCCGGGCCACCAGCCCCGCATCGCTGTCCACTCCAACGACCGTCGCCTCCGGATGGCGCTTGGCGAGCTCGAAAGAAAAGACCGCCGAACCGCAGCCCGCGTCCAAGATGGTCTGGTACCGTCCGTCGGTCGCCGGCAGGACCCGGCGCAACCTGATCCTGAGGCCATTGGCGGGCGCCCCGAGCAGCCGGGCGTACGCCCGTTCAAACTGACTGCGTCGGGGATCGAGGGACAGCTCACGCCCCGGGAAACCTCTCACCCTGCGGCTCCGGAACTCTCCAGATACGAGGCCAGGGCCCACGCCATCCAGCCTTGGCACCAACGCAGCTCCCTGATCGAGGTTCGGAAGCCACGATGCTGTTGATAGTAGAACCACCCGCTGGCTGGATCCCACATGTGGGTCAGCGTCCAACCGAGAATGCGCCCCGCCATGTCTGCGCCGGTGCCAAGGTGTCGTTGCTCGAGCGAGAAGGTGATGATCCCCTGGGCGCACCCGTGGATGTCCACGGGGTAATGGCGGTCGCTCATAAATCGCGCCGAGCCGTCTGGCTCAAAGAGGCGCCGGGCGTAGAAGTCGATGCCCCGCTGGTAGGCATCGGCAAACTCGCGGCTTTCCGCCGCCAACCCGTACTGCAAGATGGCATCGAGGATGAAGCCGGTGTGGTAGTTGTCGTGGGATATGTGGCTGGCCGCAGGGGGATCGGCGTAGAACCAGGCGCCGTACTCGGTCTGCTTGGAGACCACGTAGCGCATCAGGCGGCCGGCCTCGACCAAGAGTTCCGTGTCACCCACCAGGCGAGCCAGGCGGGCCGCTAGGGTCCCTGCTAGGGCGGAAACGTCCATCACGATCCAGTTGACGGATTGGTCCGGGACATAGCTCACGCAGCGGCGCCGCTCGTCCTCGAACAGTGTTCTCGGCGCGTCGAGCAGGAATCGTACGGCCTGGCTGGCCGCGTCCAGATAGCGGTCATCCCGAAGAGTCTCGAACCCGTCGAGCAAGGCCTGACCGACGAACGAGGTCACCACTCGATTTGGGAAGTGGCGGGGCGCGAAGAACCCCACGTCCTGCCACGGATACGGGTAACCCCAACACCGCCAGGGAAACCCGGGGGAGGGATGCGTCACCAGCCAATCGAGAAGGTCGGCCGCTTCGGCGGAGTCGGCCCGCGAGCCGGTCAGCCGGTAGCGGCTGAGCAGAGCCCGGGCGAACAGGGAGATCCCCTTTGGGTTCCTGGCTTTGCGGACGCCGACCAGGGGACGCAGATCGAGGGGGCTGCGGGTGATCGCCTGCGTGACCACCAGGCGAGGCGCCCGGGACCGACCTGCGACACGTTCCAGCCAGGGAGCATTCAAGGCGTCGTGCTTGGAGTAGCCCTCGTACTGGTCGGATCGGGCGGTCACGAACACGCGATCGAGCACGGCGAGAAGATCCCGGCTACGTGACGGCAGGTCGCTCCCAGTCGCCGAATTCTTCGGGATCAACGTCGTCGCTCCGTACGACTTGGCATCGGTTGGGGTGCAGTCATGATCGGGTGCCACGGAGGTGAAGATACAGGTGTCAGCGGGGCCCTCCGAACGGAACGCTCACATCGACCGAGGTCGCGGGCCCTGGGGCCAGTGGAGGTCGTCGGCGGGTTTGCCGCAGTCGAGCGTCGCCTCGCCGAACTGCGGAAGCCCGAAGAGGTGAGCCTCCCTGGTGGCGTGCATGGTTCGCATCTCCGACACGCCTTGAAGTCTGTCATAGGTCTGACCAGGTGCTGGGTACAGCGTAGCCCGCGCCCACGTAGGGGGGGTAGCTCATAGATTTTGGTGTTGTCCGGGTCCTCGATGCTCCTGATGCCCGGTGGGGACTCTGGTACGGTGCTGACTTTGCAAAGAACCGCTATCGCCGCCTTTCCCCCCCAAGTAGGCGTGCCCGGATCGAAGGTTGAGGTTCCCGGATGAAGCAGGTGTTCCGTAGGGTTATCGATCGGCGCGGTCGCGTTCTCGTCGCCGACCTCCCGACTCCCCATGTGGGACCCGACCAGGTCCTGGTCCAGAGCCACTATTCACTGATCAGTTCCGGTACGGAGATGGGCACCGTTGCGAAAACGCCCACGGAGTTGGTCAAGCAGACAATCTCGGACCCCTGGATGCGCCACGTGGTCAAGCAGACGGTGCTGGCGACCGGCCCCAGCCAGACCGCCCGCCGCGTCTGGCATGAGATGATCACGCCCCGGGAAATCGGCTACAGCGGATCTGGCACCGTTCTCTCCATCGGAGAACGGGTGGAAGGCTTCGAAATCGGTCAGCCCGTGGCGTTCGCGGCGAGCGGCCATGCCGAAGTAGCAGCTCCCTATGTGAACCATGTCGTATCGGTTCCCCCTGACATCGACTTGCGCCAGGCCGCCTTCGTCACCGTCGGCGGGATCGCTATGCAGTCGCTCCGCCGCGCCGACATCCAGCTCGGCGAGACGGTGGCCATCTACGGTCTGGGCCTGGTAGGCCAGCTCTGCGCGCGCATCGCCAGGGCCGCGGGCGCGGTGGTCGTCGGCATCGACATCAACTCGAAAGCGAATGAGCTGGCGCGCCAGGCTGGTGCCGATCTGGTGGTAAACCCCGGGGAAGCAGACTGGAAGCGGCGCATCCTCGATTTCACCGGCAAGCACGGCGTTGACGCCACGGTGATCTGCGCCAGTTCCGACTCGCCGGACATTATCAACGCGGCCATGGAGGTCACGCGCCGCCAGGGCCGGGTGGTTGTGGTGGGATACGTGAAGCTGGACATCCACCCGAAAAACTTCCTCTACCGCGAGATCGACCTGCGCTATTCGCGTGCGTACGGCCCGGGCAGCTACGACGCTAGCTACGAGAAGGGGCGAATCGACTATCCGTTCGGGTATGTGCGCTGGACCGAGAAGCGCAACCTGGAGGAGTTCATCCGCCTCGTGTCTTCTGGCGTCTCATCAGTGGATCCCCTCATTGCCGCCGTCTACCCCGTGGACCGGGCCCAGGAGGCCTTCGATGCCATCCGCTCCGGCACCCTGCCCGGAGTGGCGGCCCTGATCTCCTACGATTCCGCGCCTGACCTGAGGCGGACGATCGAGGTGGCGCCCCGAACCAAGCGGGAGGGCAAAGTCGGTATCTCCCTTATCGGCTTTGGCAACCACGTCCTGAGCAAGCACATGCCCAATCTCCAGTCCATGCGCGACGTCGAGCTCCGCGGCATCGCCTCAGCCACGGCCCGTAACGCGTCCGTCGTGGCCAAGAGCCTGGGGGCCACGCTCATCACGACAGACGTCGACGAGCTCCTGGCCGATCCCGGGACCGACGCGGTCATGATCTGCTCCAGCCAGCCCGAGCATTACGGCCACATCCGGGCGGCGGTCTCGGCGGGGAAGGCCGTCTTCGTCGAAAAGCCGATGGTCACCAGGCTTGACGACTTCGCCGAGCTGCTGCGTCTGGTGAAAGACCGACCGGGCTTGATCACCCTCGGGCTCAACCGTCGCTACTCGCCGCTGGTCGAAAAGCTTCGCCGGGGTATCGACACGGAAGTCGACTTCGTCGAATATATCATCACCCAGCCGTTCGTGCCGCCCGACCACTGGACCCTCGATCCGGTCGATGGCGGCGGCCGGCTGATCACAGAGGGTGAGCATTTCATCGACCTCTGCAATCTGCTCATCGGCCGATCGCCCGTCTCGGTGACGGCCCGGGCCCTGGGCAGGGTTCCTGATGACATCCGCACGCTGTGCAACTTCGCGGTGACCTTGCACTACCCGGGGGCCGCCGCCACTGTCGTGTTCAACGAGAGCGGAGCGCCGCACTTCCCCCGGGAGCGTCTGACGGTGCTGGCCCGCGGGCAGGTGGCGATACTCGATGATTTCGCCAAGCTGACGCTGTACGGCCAGGGCGTGGAGAAACGAGGCACCGGCATGCACAAGTCGATGGGACACGCCGAAGAGCTGGAGCAATTCGTGCGGGCCGTGAAGGGCGAACCCAACCACCTGCTGTCCTGGGAGGACGCATCCCTGGCGACCACATGCATGTTTGCCGCCCAGGAGAGCATTCGGCTGGGTGTCGAGATCGACCTCCGGGAATTTCGTCAGTCTCTGCTGGTCCCGCTCGACGACCTGCCAATAGGCGCCGGGCAGGAGGCGGCGAGCGCCGACGAAGTCGCCCCGGCGCGGTAGCCGCCGCCGGCTACCGCCCGCCGGGTCAGCCAGGTTTCGCGGCTTTGGCAGCCCGCCCAGCGCGTAGTTGGCGGAACCGCCGCCGCCCGACCAGGGCCAGAGCCAGGCCGCCAGTCAAGGCGTCTGCAGCGACCGTAAGCGCTCGGGTTATCAGCGCGACCGCCAAAGCGACGCTCGTCTTCGTCTGAGTCCCGAGAATGGCAACCATGACCGCCTCGCGGACGCCCGCGCCAGCCGGAGCGAAGACGGCCAGATATCCGGCCACCCACGAGAGGGCAAAGCCGCCCACCGAGACCAGCACGACGGCGTGACCCCCGCCGGCGAGGCGTCGCATGATGATGTAGGTCATGCCGCCGTTCGAGAGCCAGCCGACTGTCGCCCACGCCACGCTGACTGTCAGGCCTCGCGTGGTCAGGCGCGACGGTGGCGTGCCGGTGCGCAGAAGGCGCAGGGTGTAGCCGATCATGCGGTTGAGGAGCGGAGGAGAGAGCAGCGTGATGCCGATCGGAATGAGCAAAAGAATCCACCAGAACCGGCCGACCGAGCCCCGCGCCCCAAACGGCACTGTCGCGGCCGCCACCAGGCTGCCTGTCAATACCATGATGCCGGCGCTGAGCACCATGGAGACGGCCGAGCGACTGCGGGGGACGCCCCGCTCGGCGGCAAGCTCCATCTGGCCGATCATGGGCCAGACGCTGCCAGGAATGTATTTTCCCAATTGACCGATAAAAAGACGCGCCAGGCGTCCCCAAACGACAACGCGGAGCCAAGGTCCCTCAGGAGGCACCGCCAGACGATCATGCTGCAGGTCAGTCCGGCGAGACCGGCGGTGAATGCGGCGAGGATGACGGGCGGCGACAGGTCACGAAACTCCCGTCGCAAGGTCGGGCCCTCGTGGACCAGGGCCACCACGAGCAGGGCGATTGCCGCGGCGATGAAGAGCAGCCGGACCGACCGGGAGCGCAGGAGTCGGAAGACCATCGAGGCCGGCGAGGCAAATCGCCCGGCGGGTTTGGCTCGCAGCGTCCCGTCGTCGCCGCAGCCAGTCTCGCCGGCCGGGACTGCGGGACCCTGGTCTGCCGAGCCGCTCGCGGGCGGCGCGTCACTGCTCATGGGTCGATCCCGGCGCGGCCAGAACCCGGGCGTCGATGCTCAGTCGGTGAGGGTGACACGATTCGCGGCTGGAGGTCTCTCGGGGATCATGCTGGTCGGGACGGTTCTCAGATGCGGCCTAGCAGGCGAAGGCAGCCGGAGTCCCAGCTGCAAAGATAGTGGTCGGCCGGTGGAGAGGGTGTGAGCGCCCGGCACCCGGGGACCGCTCACCACCCGTCCGGCCGTCGAGACCGGTCGGACGGGTGCGGGCGAGAGGACTCGAACCTCCACCCCTCTCGGGACCAGGACCTAAACCTGGCGCGTCTGCCAGTTTCGCCACGCCCGCGCAAGTGCCAGAGCATAGCCTTGGGGGAGCCCCGCGGCAGGAGGAGGGGCGGACGCGAGGCGGCTTGGAGCCAGTACCCTCGTCGTATGCCTGCGTCCACGGTTGATCCCGTTACCGCCCAGATGATGGGCTCCGATCGAGCCGGTGACATCTACCAGCGACTGCTCCGGGAGCGCATCGTCTTCCTTGGCACCGAGGTCGAAGACCAGAGTGCCAACTTGATCTGTGCTCAGTTGCTGCTGCTCGCCGCTGAGGACCCCAACCGGGACGTCAGCCTTTACATCAACTCCCCGGGAGGGTCCGTCACCGCCGGCTTGGCCATCTACGACACCATGCAGTACGTGCCGTGCGACGTTTCCACAGTCTGCATGGGCCTCGCCGCGTCGATGGGCCAGTTCCTGCTCTGCGCAGGCGCGAAGGGAAAGCGCTTCTCGCTACCTCATTCCCGCATCCTCATGCATCAACCCTCCGGCCAGGCCCAGGGGCAGGCCGCGGACATCGCCATACAGGCCGAGCAGATCGTCTACCTGAAGCGCATGATGGCCGAGCGCATCGCCTACCACACCGGTCAACCGGTGGAGCGGATCGAAGCCGACTCGGATCGGGACCGGTGGTTTACGGCCGCGGAGGCCAAGGATTACGGGTTCATCGACCAGGTGATCGAGCGGGCGGCAGATGTGACCGAGCCCACCGCGGCCTGACGGCAAGCGCTGTCCCGGTGCCGGTACCGGCCGGTAGCTGGAAGCTAGCATCGTCTAAATGGCCAGTGACGCCAGCGCCCTATGACCAGCCTTGCCACCTACCGGTCCTCGAGGGAACTCTTCAACAATCTCGTCCTGCGGGAGTTGCGCTCCAAGTACAAGCGCTCCTTCCTCGGTTTCGCGTGGTCGCTGGCATACCCGCTGGCGATGATGGTCGTCTACACCCTGGTCTTCAAGTATTTTCTGCACGTCAAGCCCGCTCCTGGTTCTCCAAGCGGTCTCAACGTTTTTGCATTGTTTTTGTTGTGTGCCTTGCTTCCCTGGAACTTCTTCCAGATCAGCGTCATGACCTGCATCAGCAGCCTCACCGCAAACGAGTCCCTCATCAAGAAGACGTACTTTCCCCGAGAGATACTTCCGGGCTCGACCGTCGGCGCCAATCTGGTCTTCCACCTCATCGAGATGGGACTCCTGCTCGTCGCCTTGCTAGCGTTCGGCAACTGGCGGGCGATTGTCTATCTACCCTTCGTCGTCCTGCTGACACTGCTGATGTCCTTGTTCGCGCTCGGGTTTGGCCTCATGTTGAGCGCCCTCAATGTGTACTTCCGGGATATTCAGCACTTCATGGGTATCCTTTTTCTGGCATGGCTGTACCTGACGCCGATCATTTATCCGTTGTCCGTCGTTCCGGCCCGCTACCAATCGCTGCTCAAGCTCAACCCCATGACCGACGCGACCCTGGGCTACCGAGCGGCCTGGTACGACGGTACCCATCCGGGCTGGTTGGAGCTGGGGTACTTTGCCGCCTGGGCGCTAGGGATGCTCGCCGTGGGCCTGCTTGTCTTTAACCGCCTGGAGGCGGGGTTGGCGGAAGAGCTATGACGACGCAACCCGTGGCGGTCGAGGCCGTCAACGTTTCCAAGAAATTTCGGCTCTTCAAAGAGCGTAACAATTCACTCAAGGCCACCGTCATGCGCGGCCGGCGGACCATAGCCGAGGACTTTTGGGCGCTAAAGGACGTCTCATTCGAGGTGTACGAGGGTGAAACGTTCGGGCTGATCGGGGAGAATGGATCAGGTAAGAGCACCATGCTCAAGTGCCTGACAAAGATCCTGCGGCCCAATGCGGGGACGGTCAAGGTCAACGGCAAGGTCTCGGCTTTGCTGGAGCTGGGAGCCGGTTTTCATCCTGAGCTGACTGGTCGCGAGAACGTCTTCTTGAATGGCGCTATTCTTGGTCTCTCCCAGAAGGAGCTCAGGCGCCGATTTGACGACATTGTGGAGTTCGCCGGTGTGGGGCCCTTCATAGACGAGCCGGTCAAAAACTACTCGTCGGGGATGTACGTTCGCCTCGGCTTCTCGGTGGCGATCAACGTCGACCCTGACGTGCTCCTGGTCGACGAGGTGCTCGCCGTCGGCGACGAGGGCTTTCAGCGCAAATGCAACGAGAAGTTCGCGGAGATGCGCCAACAGGGCAAGACGATCGTATTAGTCACCCACGGAATGGGTGTCGTGCAGAACCTGTGCCACCGAGCTGCCTGGTTCAGCCACGGTCACCTCATGCAGATAGGGTCCCCGCGCGAAGTCATCGAGGCGTACACCGATACCGTCCACGTCGACCGTCAAGTCGATGACGACGGGCACTCGCGGTGGGGTTCCGGTGACGGCCGGATAGTCGGTGTTGAGCTCCTGGATGATGCAGGTCGAGCTGTCGATCGGATCCACACTGGGGAAGCCGCCGCGTTGCGGTTGTATTACCAGATGGAGCGGGCGATCGAGCGACCGGTTTTCAGCGTCTCGATCCGCACGGTCGATGGATTCGAGATTTCCGCTCTAACGAATCGAGATGTCGATTGCGTGCCGGAGACGTTGTCCGGTACCGGTCAGGTAGTTATCACCTTCGCGGAGATGCGGCTTCTGCCAGGTACCTATGACGTGACGGCGTCCCTGACCGACTACACCGCGCTGCACGCCTACGACGTGCGGGACAACGTGCTGCGTTTCGACATAGAACGAGGACGGGACCGGCAGGCGGGCGGTGTGGTTGCCCTCGGCGGCCGCTGGCAGGTGGGCAACCTGGGTCTGCCCTCCATCCGCCCCGTCAGCCCACAAGCAGTCGAGCGCTAACGAGCGGGCCCCCGGCTCCAGGGGCAGGCCCAGTCGAGCAGCCGCGCCGTCAGCACGGCCATGACCTGCCAGGCCTCAATCGGGCCGCCGGCCTCGAGCACGCATCACCAAACCGCTGGCAGAACGTAACGGCTTGGTCACCCGCCACGACGTCGATGCCTCCAGGTCCAATACCCGGTGACGCAGCGCTTGCACTTCCTGATCGAGCAGGTTGCGCTGGTGTTGCGCGGCACGCAACTCGGCTTCCAGTTGGGGCTGTCGGACCTTCAGCTCATCGGCGGACCGGCTGAGAGCGGCTGCCCACCGGGTGATGGCCTCGGTCCTCCACCGTACAACCTGCCCGACCAGAGTGTGAATCTCGTCGGCTCGTTCTTGCGCCAGCAGCTGAGCTTGACCGACTCGTTCCTCGCACCGGCGCTGGGCCGGCGGGATGTAATTGTCGAGGATGCAAGCCGGGTAGCTCAAGGCCGCCCCCAGCTGCTGGCTTCGCTCGGCCGAGACGTAGAAGCAGGACAGTCCATCGAATAAGCAGAACCGGTAGCCGGCTTCCAGGACGATGTCCTCCCACTCCCCACGGGTCGATCGGGTGGTGTTCGGTTCGGTGGCTTCAACAAGCAGCACCCAGGGCCGCCACCTGGTGAGATCGACGCTCTCGAGTACCGTCCGTTCCGAGCCCTCCGTGTCGACGGACATGAAGTGGATCTCTTCCTCTGACCAGCCGGCTTCTTCCAGCACCGAGTCGAGGCGCCGGGTCGAGACCCGTATGTCGTGCGTCTGCCGTTCGGACTGGCCATGCACGCGGGCCCTGGCGTCGTCGAGCGTTGACAGGCCCGTCCCGTCGACCACGTGGAAGGCCACCGTGTCGCGATCCACCTTGGTGATAGCGGCCTCTACAACGACGTCGCCTGGCCGATGCTCTCGCAACAGGCCGGCGAACTGCGGGTCCGGTTCGACAGTGATGCCACTCCAGCCTCTCTGGTAGAAGGCCATAGTGATCGAATCATGACAGGGGTGGTTGGCGCCCACCTCGATGTACCGCCCGTGATCCACCCCCCGCAAGGCCCGCCACAGTACGACGTCCTCGCCGTTCTGGCTGTACGACTGGAAGGGTGGCGGCAACACGCAGCCATCGTAGGTCGATCGGGTGCCAGCCAACGTGACCCGGTCCTGCGCCCTCGGTGGAATCGGGCGGCAGTTGCGTCACGCGCTTGTACCGCTGCCGCCCACGTGGATGGGACCCTGCCAGGTTCCTGTGCTGCCCTCCCAGCCGTACAGTAAGGCGTCGTAGGGCCCCTCTACCGTAACGGCTTCCAGGTCATTCGAGTCATTGGTAAGTGCCGGCGCCGAGAAGGCGCTGCCCCCTCCCACCGCCGTTACGGGTCCGTGCCAGAGGCCGTTGTTGGCTTCCCAGTCGAGGTCGAGGGTGTGGCCGGGGCCTTGGGCTGCGGCGACCTGGAGGTTGCGGGAGTTGTTGATGAGGGAGGGGGCGGAGTAGGCCGATCCGACCCTCCGGGGGCCATACCACACGCCGTTGCCGGCTTCCCAGTACATGTTGAGGCTCTGGTTCGGACCTTCGGCCGACACCACACCCAAGCCGCTCGAGTTCATCACCAGTGAGGGGGCCGAGAAGGCTGTCCCGTCGGCGCCGACATGAGTCGGACCGTTCCACCGCCCGGGACGAGTCTGCCAGTAGAGATCCAGGCCGTTCTGGGGTGTTTCCACGGCCGCCACCAGCAGGTTATTGGCGGCGACCGCCATGGATGTGGCCGCCCCTGATATGGCCGGCGCCGGAGGATCGGCGCCGTCAAACCGTACCGGCTGGGCATATTGCCAGAACCCATCGTTGGCCGGTATCTCCGTCTGATATTGAGTTCCTGTCCCGGGTTGGGTCTCGTCCATCACATTGTAGGTGCCGTCCATGTTCCACCCCATGAACAAGCCCATGTGATTGTAAACGACGCCGCCAATATGGACCCCGTTCAACAGTAGTGCGTCCCCCGGAAGCAGGTCTATCCACGGGATAGGGTACGAGTAGCTGCTGGCGTAATAAGTAGTAAAGCCGCCGTCACTATCCGAAAATCCCCACGTGTAAGAGAGGAACCCGGAACAGTCTTCTCGCCATGATGGAGGTGTATACCAGGGTGTCGGAGAATCCGGCCCCGAATGACGCCATCCTTACGATAGGTTTCTGACTGCACGGCCGCAAGTGGACGACTACGCCACCCACCAGGACCGACACGCTGGCGGCCCCATCAAGATGTCGATCGAACGTACCGTCGGACCCGCTGGAGTAACCCGCTTGTCGACCGCAGCGGCGCGGTCACCCGCCATGAGGTCGATGCCTCTAGTTCGGCCACGCGCTGGCGCAGCGCCTGTGCCTCGTCGCGTCCCGAGCTCCTGTTGGCTTGACTGATGGTCGTCGCCCATCCCGAGACTGCCTGTCCCCTCCAGCGCACCACCTCTTCGACCAAGGCCCGGATTTCGGCCGCTCGCTCGTCGGCGAGCGACTCGGCGCGGGCAGCCCTATCCTCGGATTGGCGCTGAGCCAGGGGTATGTACTTGTCGAGGGCGCACGCCGGATAGCTCAAGGCCTTCCCGAGTTGGATATCTCGCTCCTCGGCCACGTAGAAGCACGACAACCCGTCGAACAGACAGAACCGGTAGCCCGCCTCCAGGACCAGGTGTTCCCAGAGGTGTCGCGTCGAGTGTGTCGTGGTCGGCGTCGTCGCTTCGACGACGAGGACCCAGGGTCGCCACACCGTGAGATCGATGCTTTTGAGGACGGCGCGCTCGGAGCCCTCCGTGTGAACGGACATGAAGTGGATGTCCTGGGCCGCCCAGTTCGCCTCCTGGAGAATGGACTCCAGGCTTCGTGTGGGGACTACCGCGTCGTAGGTCTCGAAACTGGAACGGGTGTGCGTGGCCGCGCCACGCAGCCCAGCCCGACCGACGGACTCGTCGAGAGTCGAGAGTCCTATCCCTTCGACGACGGGGTGCGTGGTGGCGTCGCCGTCCTCCGCGGTGATGGCGGCCTCGATCAGCAGGTCGTCCGGTCGGAATTTCCGTTGCAACTGTGCAAATTCTTGGTCAGGCTCAACGGTTATACCCGTCCAGCCCCTGGCGTAGAAGGCCATGCTCGCCGAGCCGATGCAGGGATGCTTCGCTGCCCACGTCGACGTAGCGGCCCGGGGTCACGCCTTGCAGCGCTCGCCAGAGGATGACATCTTCGCCATTCGTGGTGTACGACTGAAAGTGGGGCGCCATCACCGACCGCCCGTTGGTCGGTCGAGACTCACACCGTCGACGAGGTACGCCCAGAGATCGGCGGCGTAGTCGTCCCAGGAGCGCACCGGCACTTTCGATGCTTGGGCGGCCAGCTGATCACGGAGGGTTGGGTCGGTGAGCATCCGGCGGAGAGCGTCGGTGATCGACTGGTCACTGCGCGGGTCTACCAGCAGGGCACCGCCCTGTCTGGCCAGGTCCCGCATGCTGCCGTAGTTAGAGGTGATCACCGGTGTACCGCTAGCCAGCGACTCCGCCACCGGTAACCCGAAGCCCTCGTGGAGAGAGGCAAAGACGGTGCAGTAGGCCAGGCGGTAGGCGGCCCACAGCAGGCCGTCAGGCAGGGCCAGGATGGTCTGCACCGGCCGGTTGGCCCGGCGGAGCGTGTCCACCTGGGCGTCGAACCCGGCGCTGTTCCAGGAATTGCCGCCCACGATGACAAGGCTGAACAGCAGCCCTTCTCGCCAGAGGACCTCGGCGGCATGCAGAAGGGCCAGATGGTTTTTGCGGGGTTCGTGACTGCCGACCGACAGCACGATGGGGACGGAGCCAATGGCGAGAAGCTCGCGGGCTTGCGCCATGGAGGCGTCATTGGGGATGGTGGCCTGCACGGGTAGGGGTACGCAGCGGATGTCGGGGCCTTTCAGGCCGGCGCCGGCCAGCATGGCCCGCCAGCCCTCGTATTCCAGTTGGGCGGCCTCGGAGATCGTGGCGACGCGGTCGATGTGGGCGACGGCCGCGAGATAGGTGGCGAAGCCGCCTGACATGCCTTCGGCCGTCGTCTCCGATGCTGTTAGGGGAACGCAGTCGAACCCGACTTGGCCGGTCGTGGATCTTGAGAACATGGCCAGGGCCTCGTAAAGCGCCGTCCGCCCCGCCTCCGCTGGCAGCTCCGGGACCAGAAAGGTGCACTTCCAGGGCACGACGACCGGCTCGTTTGGGGCGGGCGGGGCCACGTGGACCCTGAGCTCGCCGGCGAGTACGCCCTCGACCTCGGGCGGCGACAGCTGCCGGCAACTGGTGTAGTCGTCGTTCCAGCCGACGAACATCACTTCGTGGTCACGGGCCCACCGGCGAACCGACTCTCGACCGACGCGCTCGAATCCCCGTCGCGATCAGGTGATGCGCCGTGTGGTGGAGATCGATGAGGACGCGCCCGCTGGCCACCTCTACACTCGGCCAGGAAGCGGCGTCGAACAGGCCGGCGTCCCGCAGGGCGGCGCTGATGGCCGGGACGGGCCCGTCGAGGCGGGCGGCGCGGACAGTTCGCTGCACGGTGGCCACGTCGGGCAGGCGGGCGGAGAGCACCGACAGCGCCAGCCAGGCCTCCTCCGGCCCCATCCCCACGAGGGCGGCCTCGAGCGCGGCCTGAAGAGCCGCGAGCTCGCGCTCGGGCGGGAAGCTACCCAACGCATCCAGCAGGTGCTCCACCCGCCGGCTGACCTCCGCCCGCCGGGCCGGAGGGCCGCTTTGCAGCAGCGTGGCGAGGGTATGGTTGTCGCTCGGTCCCGGCACCGAGATCCGCCCCGGGCGTCTCAGTCGTTGGCCCAGGTTCATGGGCTGTCCGTTGACTCGACGGCCCGCAGGGCGGGCTCGACCAGACCGTCCCAAAGTTCGACAGCGTAGTCACCCCAGGTCCGGTCCGGTCGGGCCCGGGTCTCCAGGCGGAGTCGTTGCAGGAGCTCATCATCGGTGAGCAGACTGCGCATGGCATCGACCAGAGCTTCGTCGTCCCGCGGGTCGACGAGCAGGGCGCCGCCGTTCATGGCGATCTGGGCGGTGCTGCCATAATTGGTGGTGATGACCGGCGTCCCGGATGCCAGCGACTCGGCTACCGGCAGTCCGTAGCCCTCGTGCAGGGACGTGAGAACACTGAAGCGTGCGGCCCGGTAGGCGGCTGCCACCTCCTCGTCGGTCGCCAGTGTGTGAAGCCTCAGCGGGCGGCCCGCTTCCTGGAGCCGGTCGATCATGGCGGAGGTCTCGGGAGCCCACCAGCTGCCGGCAATCAACAGAACCTCGAAATCCAGCCCGTCTCGCCAGAGTCGCTCGGCCGCAAAAAGGAGGGCCAGCTGGTTCTTGCGCGGCGCCAGGCCACTGACCGATAGCACCAGGGGTGTCCCACCCGTGTCGGCGCGTACTGGGCCGGGCGTGGCCGGGCCCGCGGCGGTCACGGGGCGGGAGGGCTCGGGACACTCCAATACCGTGGGACCGGCCAGGCCCTGAGCCGGCAGGGTGGCCGCGAAGCCGCGGAACTCTGCCGCCGCCGAGCCGCTGACGCCGGCAATGCGGCGGGCGTGCTTCAGGATGGACAGGTACCGGCAGAAGGACTGTGGCTCGCCGGGATGAACCAGATCGGCGCTCACCACCGGGACGCAGTCATGGCCGATGGCCACCACTGCGTTGCCCGAGAATTGCGCCAAGGCGGCCAGACGCCGCCAGGCGTGCTCAGGGGGCACCTCCGGCAAGACGACCACCGTGCGCCACGGGACGATCCGCCCTGGCGGCGAAATGTCGCTGCCGCCCGTGTCATCGGGCCTCATTCCCCACCTCATGACGCGGTCCTCCTCGACGCTCGAAAGCGTTCGACACGCCCCTCGATCGTCGGTCCATGCCACCGGGAGAATGTCGTGATCACGGTCCCAGACCGGCAAAGTCCTCCGAACCACCTGGTGGATGCCAATATGCATGTCGTAGCGCGCCGAGTGATCCACGTCCACCACCACTCGATCCGTCACCACTTGCAATTCGCCGGACGCGGCATCCTGGAGGTCGGATGCCACGGTCTGGTCGAGTAGCCACAAGGTGGCCTCGACCGGCGTTGCCAGCTGGAAGAAGCGGACCCCGGCCATCACGTCTTCGGGGGTGGGATAGACACACGAAACCGCCGTCAACAGCAGCCAGAGACGGTCGGGAGAAAGGTTCGTCTGGATGGCGCGCACGAGCAGGTCCAGCACGTTGCCCGCATCGCGGCTGGCCTCATCCTTTGCGGGCGGCCCGGGCTCCGCGAGGAGGACAGCGCTCACGGCGCGGAGGCGCTGCGCCAGGTTGGTTGTGATGACCGACGGTTCGACGACCTGAATCATCGGTCGACGAAGCCGTTCATGGCACTTTCGCCCCAGACACGGTCAGCACACTTTGACTGTAATGCTGGGGTGGTCGGTCGACCGTTTGCTCCAGCTCACGGGGGCTGGTCCCCTTGCCGATGAGCGCGGGTGTGAGCGCCGGATCGGTCTGTCGGATAAGCGTCGCGGTGCCGACTACCCACAGGGTCCGGCCCTGGGCGCGCATCGAAGCGGCCATGGCGGACAACTGCGGTGAGGTGGCCGGGCTCAAGAGGCGGGCAGCGGGCACATTGCACCAGCTGCGCACCGTTTGCATCAGTACCAGCCCGTCGTAGTCGCCGTACGGGAACAGCATGGCGCCGTTCGGGCCCACGACCTGACACATGCGCTCGACCACCGGCAGGAAGTTGGCCTGGACCTGAAACCTGGCTACCGGCAGGGTTGTACCGAGGGGAAAGGCGATCATGCCCGCCGCACCTACCGCGGCGACGCGCCGGGGCCAGGCGCTCCCCCTGAACAGACGTCCGCTGGCCGTTGCGGCGATGTCGACGGCCGCGCCGGCCGCCAACAGCAGGGCCGGTAGCGACGCGGGAACGAACCGTCGCATGGCCCATATCTGGGTGGGGGTGACGTTGGGGTTCCACAGGTACAGGATGGTGAGCGGTCCGGCCATCGCCAGCACCACCACTGCGGCCGGCCACCCCCGGCGAATGGCCAGTACGGTGAGCAGGCAGAGTCCGACGATGGCCAGGATGACGGCGACAGGCCCGATGTACCACGAGATCCATTGCACGGTGTGCTCCGCGTACGTCTCGGGATGGACCGGTAGGCCCTCGCTCTTTTGTACCGCGGCGATGCCAATGCCGACGGCTCCCCCCTCGGACGTGGTCGGTCCGGCCGGACGCAAACTCCAGGCCACGAGGAAGACCAACCCGATCACCCAGGCGGCGCCGATGCTGATCCGGTTGCGCTGGATATACAACCACGACGCCAGGCGCGACGGTCCTCCTAGCGCCAGCACCATCACGACGGCCGCCACCATCGATGCCGCGAGCAGGATGTACAGCTCCAGGGTCTCGTTGCGGAGCACGACATAGTAAAGCGTCGACCGTCGCTGGACGTCGATCGTACCGAGGACTGCAGGGGGCAGCGCTCCCGCCAGGACGGCGGTGTAGACGCGCAGGAGTGACCGTCGATCGTCGGGGGAATGGGCGGCCAGCCAGCCGGCCGCAGCCAGCAGGGGCACCGGGATGAGGTAGGCGACGGCGTCGATCCGCGTCATCAACGTCCCCCCGATTGCCAGCCCGGCGACGACCGCTACGGTCACTCGGCGGGTCTCGTAGGCCCGCAGCAGCAGCCAGATCCCGCCCCAAAGTAAGACTTGGGTAGCCGATTCGGAGAACGTGTCCCGCGAGAAGTACAGCTGCGGCAACGCCACCGCCAGGGCAGTGACCGCCGCCAGGGTCAGCCACGGCCGCCTGATCAGGCGGCAGCCGGTGGCGTACACGGCACACAGCCCCACGGCATTGAGCAACGCGGGGACGCGGAACATGAGGGCATCGCCCCCGACGCCGTGAGCTTCGGCCAGCAACGCGGCCAGCAGGTGGGCGAACTGGAACTGGAGGGTGCCGTTCGGCATTTGGTACATACCGGCCGACACCGTCGTGATATTCGCCGTGGTGCCACTCCACGGGTGCCCGGCCGGGACAATCAGGCTGCCATGAGAGGCAAGCCAACGGCCGGCGACGAGGTACACCCCCGGGTCGGTGGCAACCACCACGTTGTGGCCGATGAGAATCGAGTTCCACACTGCGACGGTGGCGGCTACCACGCACATGCCAACGGCCGGCAGGGTGACCCCGGGCGTGGCGCGGGCGGGTGACGGGCTGCCTACCGGACGGGCGAGGAACGTGCAGGCCACGGTGCCCACGGCGCCGAGCAAGAGAGCCGGACCGGCCGAGTAGTTTCCTGCGACGGCAAGGAGCAGGCCGAAGCCGCCGAACGAGATAACCCCCGAGCAGCCAACGACCACGATGTATTCGAACCACAGCGGCATAGTCCGGGGACTCAGTGAGGAACCCGGCCCGGTGTGGGCAGGCCACCTTCCTTGCCGCCCGGGCGTGTCCTCCCCGTCGCCCTCGGGAGCTTGTTCCGGTTCCTTGGGGATGGCTGAGTGAACGCTCACAGAATTTCAGGTCGCGGCAAACGAGTGAGCAACCTCAAGCCTAGGAGTCCGTTCGTCGTTGGATCTGGTGGTCAACGTGTGGTTGACGTGTCACGCCCGCTGGGACGCGCCGGCGAGACTAGCAGCCGGCCGTGCGCTCGCGGCTGTTATGCGAGGCCACGGCCAGTTTTCGCACGGTCGTTCCCTCACGGCACGAGGGTTTCGGCCGAGCCTTTATCCGGCTCGGCCACGTCTCCTCAGGGGCACCGGTCCGTCGGGCTGGCCAGCACGGGCCGGACGAGGCGGTCCCAGAGGTCCGCCGCGTAATGCTCCCATGTGCGCGACGGCCGGTTGCGGGCCTGGTGTCGCAGGGTCTCGACCAGGATGTCGTCGGTGAGCAGGGCGCGCATGGCGTCGGTCAGGGCCTCATCGTCGCGGGGGTCGATGAGCAGGGCTCCGCCGCCGGCCGCGATCTCGTGGGTACTGGCGTAGTTGCTGGTGATGACGGGCGTGCCCCAGGCGAGCGATTCGGCTACGGGAAGGCCGAAGCCTTCGTGCAGCGAAGCCAGGACGCTGAACCGGGCGGCGCGATAGGCGGCTACCACCTCACCATCGGTGGCCGAGCGCCGGCTGGTGATGGGCCGCCCGGCGTGCTGCAGCTGGCGGATGCGGGCGGGAACCTCCGCGCCCCAACCGCTGCCGGCGATGAGGAGAAGCTGGAATTGCAGCCCTTCCCGCCAAAGCCGCTCGGCGGCGTAGAGCAGGGCCAGATGGTTTTTGCGAGGCTCCAGACTGCCAACACAGATCACAAGAGGGGGTTCCGAGGGGAGCTCGGGTGGCTCGACCGGGCTCGAGGGCCCCTCTACCGCGAGGGGGCATTCCAGCACGGTCGGGCCCCGTAAACCCTGCGCCGATAACGCGGCCGGCGAAGCCGGCGAACTCGCTCGTAGCGGACTCGCTCACCCCGGCGATGCGGCTGGCATATTTGAGAACCGTCAGGTAACGGGCGAAGCGCTGGGGTTCGCGGGCCGGGACCAGGTCGCCATTGACCACGGGGATGCAGTCGTAGCCGACCGCCACCACCTGGTTTCCGGAGTACTGAGCGAGTGCGGCCAGCCGCTCGCCGGCCTGGTAGGGAGGTGTTTCGAGCAGAACGACCACGGTGCCCCACGGCACCACCAGTCTTTCCGAGACGTCCCGGCTCGCCGGGCTTTCCCGGCCTCGACGCAACACCCGACCCCGTTCGGGGCCCGCCAGGGTTCGCCACAGGGACCGGTCATCGGTCCAACCCACGGGCAAGATGGGGTGATCGCGCTCCCAGAGGGGCAGGGTGCGCCGAACCACCTGCTGGATGCCGGTATGCCGGTCATGGCGGGCGGAATGATCCACGTCAACCAGGACCCGGTCCGTTACCACTCGCAGTTCGCCGCTTCGACCGCCGATCGGATCAGAGCTGAAGAACGCCTCCTCGGTGGGGCGAGGCGGGTGGAACCGGCCTCGCAACCGGAGCCTGAGCGCTCGGGCCCGGACCTGGGCGGTCCGCCGGCGGCGCTGCGCGAACTGCGCCAGCCGACGCGCCGGGGGAACCCGAACCGCCACCAGGATGGCCGCGGCCCGGGCCCGGGCCCGGGCCCGGTCGACGCCGGATGACCCGGACATCTGATTGACGGCGGCGCGGCGGGCGATTGCCTCCTGTACAGCCACACGCCACCGTTCCTCGGCTATCCCGGCCTGGACGGCTCGGGCCCGATCCAGAAGCCAGGCCCCTGTCGCGTCGGGGGAGTTGAGCTCCAGGAAACGAGCCGCAGCTTTGACATCTTCCGGTCCCGGAAAGGCACCGAACACGCCCGTGCAGAGCAGCCACACCCGATCCAGTGACGGGTTGCTTTGCGTGCTACGGACGCACAAGTGGAGAAGGCGCCCGGCGTCTCCACGGGCCTCGCCCGCCGGAGAAGGCGAGACCAGGATCTCCGCCACGGCCGACAGGCGTTGCGCGAGCCGGGCGTCTTTGCCGGTGGGCTGGAGCAGATCTATCAAATCGTGATCAGGCAAATCGTGATCAGGCAAATCGTGATCAGGCAAATCGTGATCAGGACCGGGTGGTGAGCTCCATATCGTCCACCCCGACGGCGGCCAACGACGACGTCTGGAAACGCTCTCGCTTTTGTTGCTCGAGAGAGTCCTCCGTCAGCGTGCGGTTGATCCGGATCAAGTCGGCGATGACGCCCAGCGCGAAGAAAAGCACGGCGGCAATGGCCAGTACGGTACCGGCGATCAAGGACTGGATATGGTGCAGTCCGGCCGAGTTGTGCCCCCACTCCAGTAGCACCAAGAAACGCACGAAGGGGACGAGCGCCAGGGCAAAGAGCACGGAGCTGATGGAAGTAAAGAGCATCATGGGCTTGTACATGATGTAGGCCCGCAGAATGATCAAGGCTGATTTGACCACATGCTCGGTCGTGGTAGCGAACAGTCTAGACTCGCGGGTCTTCTCGTTGGTCGTGACAGGGACGCTGGTTATAGCCAATCGTTTGTTGCCCGCCTGAATGATGGTTTCCAGGCAATAACTGAACCGCGCCGTGGGGTTGAGCCGCATCAGGGCTTCCCGTGAATAGGCGCGGAACCCGCTGGCTGCATCGGGCAGATCGGTGCCGGCAACCAGATTCACAACCCGGCTCCCGAAGCGCTGCAGGAACTTCTTCGTGGGCGAGAAGTGCTCGATCGTGTGCGTCTGCCGGTCGGCAATCACGATGTCGGCACGGCCCTCCTGGATGGGCCGGATAAGCTCGGGAATCATATCGCTGGGGTACTGATTGTCCCCGTCGGTATTGACAAGAATGTCGGCGTTCAGTCCGAGCGCCTTCAGGGCCCCATCATGGAAGGACTGCCCCAGGCCCATGTTGCGGGTATGACGCACAATGTGCTGCACCCCCAAGCGTGAGGCCACGTCAGCGGTACCGTCACGGGATCCGTCGTCTATCACGAGGAACTCGATCGAATCGATGCCCGGGATACGCCGCGGCATGTTCTCGAACACCATCGGCAGGGTGTCTGCCTCGTCGAGACAGGGTATCTGCACAACCAGCTTCACAACGACAACTGTACTGTGGGGGCGATGCACGTGTTGGTGGTCCTGCCCACCTACAATGAAGCGGCAACGATCGAAGCGGTCCTGCGTCGTACGCGCCATGCGCTCCCTGAGGCGCACATGCTCATTGTTGACGACGGCAGTCCCGATGGCACGGCCGATCTCGCCGAGAAGGCCGGAGTCGAGGTCGGTGGCGTCCAGGTGCTACGGCGCGAGCGGCGGCGAGGTCTCGGCGATGCGTACCGGGCCGGTTTCGCCTGGGGGCTCGAGCGCCGCTTCGACGCCCTCGTCGAGATGGACTCTGATCTCTCCCACGATCCAGCCGCCCTGCCGATGCTGATAGCCGCGCTCGCCGATTGCGATCTGGCCATCGGGTCGCGGTATATCTCGGGCGGGTCGGTGCCGCACTGGACTGTGCACCGCCGCCTGCTCTCCTGGGGCGGCAATCGGTACGCCGCCTGGGCGCTAGGCGTACCCATCCGCGACATGACTTCTGGATTCCGGGCCTACCGAGCCGACGCCCTCAGGTCGCTGGATCTCGACAGAGTGCGGGCAGATGGGTACGGTTTCCAAATCGAGATGGCGTACCGGACCGCTGAGCTGGGCGGCCGCATTCTCGAGGTTCCCATACGGTTCGTCGACCGTGAGCACGGCACTTCCAAAATGTCCGGCGCCATCGTCGTGGAAGCGCTGGTATGTGTGACCCAATGGGGGATCGCCCGGGCCTGGTCGGCCCTACGACGACGAACGGCTGGGACACCTGCCTGAAGAGCTCATCGGTGCCCGGCGCCGGCCGGCCCGTGCGGGTGACAACCCGAGTCAGAGGCCGCGGGAGCGCCCAAAGAAACCTTTCTCTCAACGTAACCAGCTATCTTCTCCGGTATTCTCAGCGTCTTTGTGCCAGATCGACCCGCGGATGCGTCAGCCGCGACCGTGACCGCGATCAGCGCGGTGCGGGCAAATGGGGTCCTGGCAGCCCGCCCGCTTCCAGTGCCAGCAAGGACCCAGCCAGGGGCAGAGTTCGTGCGGTCGATTAGTCCAGGTGCGCAGGCCGGGCTGCCCGCATAACCCGGCCCGCCAGCCTTGCGCCGCTAGACTCCGCGCCATGTCCCCCGGCCCTCAACATCCCCGCATCGGGATCGTAGTCGTTGCCTATAACGCCGAATCCACTTTGGTAGGAACGCTCAACCGCATTCCCCCCTCCTTTCGAAAGATGGTCTCGGAGATAATTATCTCTGATGACGCCAGTAGCGACTCCACATTCCAGCTGGGCAGAGAGTGGGCCCTGCAGACCGGGTCACCTAAGACTTACGTGATCCGACACACGAAGAATCTCGGGTATGGAGGCAACCAGAAGGCTGCTTACTCTGTTGCCATCCGCCACGAACTGGACATCGTCATCCTCTTGCACGGTGACGGGCAGTACGCCCCGGAAGTCATGCCTGCCATCGTAGCCCCGTTCCAAAACGGAAACTGTGACGCCGTATTCGGATCCCGGATGATGGAGCAGGGTGCGGCGAGGCGGGGTGGAATGCCGCTATATAAACGTTGGGGAAATCGGATTCTTACGTCATTTGAGAATCGCATGCTGGAAAGCGATCTATCGGAGTTCCACTCCGGGTACCGGGCGTACACAACTGATATTCTGCGTCGCATACCATTCGAATCCAATAGCGACGGATTTGACTTCGACACTCAGATTATTGCCCAGATTTTCCACGCCGGCGGTCAGATCCTTGAGGTCCCGATTCCTACCTATTACGGCGATGAGATTTGCTACGTTAATGGATTGAAGTACGCCCAGGACGTCGTAGCTGATGTCCTCGAATATCGTCTGTCGATTGCTGGATTTGGTACCTCGGAATGGGTGCCTGATCCGGCCGAGTACGCCTTCAAGGAAAACGACGGCTCGTCCCACGCAGTCATCCTGGGAATGTTCGACAAAATTTCGTCGGCGAAGGTGCTCGACCTTGGTTGCTCCGGCGGCCTGTTGGCCGCCAAGCTCAGGGAACTAGGCCACTACGTTGTCGGCCTTGATCGGGTTGAGATCAGCGGGGTTCGCGACCGTACGGACGACTTTTTTGTGGCCGAACTCGAGGGCGGCATTCCCCCGGACGTAGGCGCAGGGTATGACGTCGTGATCGCAGGAGACGTGATCGAACACCTGGCCCACCCGCTCGAGACGCTGCGGGAGATCAGGGAGATCCTGCGGCCTGCGGGCCAGGTCATCCTCTCGGTGCCTAATTTCGCCCACTGGTATCCCAGGGCGCGGGTAGCCCTCGGACTCTTCGGCTATGACCGACGAGGCATACTCGACGCCACCCACCTGCGATTCTTCACGCGTTCAACCCTGCGGCGCACGGTAAAAGCCGCCGGGTTCGACATCCTCGAAGAGAAGGCCACGGGATTGCCGCTGGGTGTCATCACGGCCGGTAAGGGGGCGGCTGGCAGGACGATCGGTCACATCGACCAGACTCTGGTGAAGGCCCGACCGTCGCTATTCGGCTACCAGTTTCTCCTCCGTTTGACACCTCACGCCGAGGAGATGGTTTGGTCCGATCACCTGGTCGATCCGAGTCCGAGCCTCGGTTCGAAATGACGGTCTCGATCCAACCCACGGCTGATGCCAGACCGTCATCAGGGCTTACGTCCCGGGAGTCCCGTACCACCCCTGGACGTCGGCGATAACCTGTACCGCGCCGGCGGCGTTGTAAAAGTTGTCCTGGCCACTGGACTGGCTGATTGCGACCGACACCAGGTTGGCAATGGTTTGTCCCGCCGAAAAGTTTAGATTGGACGTGATAGGCCGGGGGTTCGACGGGAATACCGTGAGGAAACTCGCTTGCGTCGGCGCCGTCACGGTCGTGTTCATGACGACGGCGGAGCCCCCATCGAGAACACCACCCTGACCGACGATGGCAACTGCAATAGATGTGTTGGCTCCGACCGGGTTCGGTGGGATGCCGATGTTGGCTCGCGTGTCGAGGATGCGGTGGGAAACGAGCGGGAAGAACCGAGAGCCGGTTGTGTCCTTGGCCGCCGTGAAGTAGCCCTCCAGGTCGACGATCACTTGGACGTTCCCGCTGGCGTTGTACAGGGTCACGCCCTTGGCCGGTCCGGCTCCGATGACGCCCAGTTGGGCGGAGACCAGGTTCGGGATCGTCTGTCCGGCAGTGAAGTTGAGGTTGGATGCGGTCGGCGGGGAACCCAAGTTGGACGGATAAACCGTCAGGAAGCTGCTGATAGTCGGACCGGTCACCGTTACGTTGAGGACCACGCCAGTGGCGCTATCGGGAACGGTAACGGTGGGGCTGCCCGCGGGAAAGCCGACCCCGGTGACTTGCAGGGTGCGCGACACTTTGCTTCCGATCGGCCCAGGGGCGGGACAACCCGGAGCGAGGGCAGCGCACGAGCGAGTATCGAGAAGCCTGACAGCAGGAGAGACCGGTACGAAGGTGCTGCCGACCGTCCCGCCACTTCCGTCGACGTAATAACCGCCGATATCGGCGATGACATCTACCGTGCCCCCGGAATTGAAGATATCGACCCGTCCGTTGGAGGGATTGACCTTGACGGTGACCAGGTTTGGCAGTGTCGTGCCGGGGGTGAAGTTGATATTCGACGCGTTCGGTCTCGTCTGTCCGTCCTCCCAGACGGTGAGGAACGAACTGGCGGAAGGGTTTGTCACGGTCACGTTGAGAACTACCGCGGTCACGCCGTTCGCGGGGACCCCGCTACCGGGGACCCCGGCAACCGTCAACGCCAGGGTGCCCCCCGGGCCGAGCTTGGCTGGGGTGTTGTTAAGGAGGCCGGTACCGTTCCGTGTATCCAGGAGGCGGAACGGTGACACGCTGAAGAAGGTCCCGTAGCCGGCGGTGGTTGGGGGCGTGTCCGTCAGAGCCACGCTGGCATTCTCCAGGCCTGTGCCGTATTCCACGTCCGTACCGGTCACGCCCTGGTCGGTAGTCGTCGACGTCACCAGCTCGCGGGCCTGCGAGGCGGTCAGCGTGGGGTTGACGGCCCATATGAGGGCGGACTCGGCCGAGGCTTGGGCGGCGGCGAACCCGGTCCCGTCCCCCGTGGTGTAGCACGGTTCGCCGGGGCACTGATCGCCGGGGGCCAGCAACGAGAGGTCCGCCGCGGTATCACCGGGTATGTCACTTCCGCCGGGCGCCACCATCGACACGTAGCTGCCGGTGTCGGAGTACGAGGCCCGCACGCCGTCAGCACCCGCCGCCCCGACGGCCACCACGGCGGCCTGGCCAGTTGGCGTGGATGCAGGCGGGTTGGTGGCGTAGACGGCCGGGTAAGCCGGGGCGTCGTTGGTGCCGTTGTCCTGGTCCAGATTGGGGCTGAGTGCACCGTCGCCGGCAGCCACCACCACCAGATCGCCTTTGCTCTGGGCGTACTGGATGGCGCTCTGCAGGTTCGGGTCGGGACACCCGCCGGCGAAGGGCAGGTTGATGACCCGGGCGCCGTTATCCGCAGCCCAGCGGATACCGGCGTCGATCTCCGCGGACGCGGCGGTGTCGTCGAAGTCGACCTTGACGGGGAGCACGTGGGTATCGAGGCCGAGGGAGGTCAGACCGGTTCCGCTCGTGACCGCAGCGATGACCCCGGCCGTCGCGCTGCCGGCGCCGGCGTTGAGCTGACCGGTGTCCGTGTTGCCGACTTCCGGAAGGCTCGCCGACTTCGGCCCGAGCCCCATCGGCACCCCGGTGCTCTCGTCAAAGCCGTTGAGGACGTTGGTGCCGAGATTGGGATCGAGGTAATCGACCCCTGTGTCGATGTCTGCCACCACCACGCCATTGCCCTTGGTGACCGATTGGGCGCCCGCAGCGCCGATGACGCCGAGGTTCCACTGGGTTCCGATCGGAGATCCGCTGTCTGCGGGGCTGATGATGGCTTGGGGTGTGTAGGCCTGAGCGGGGCCGATGGCAGGCTGGCCGCCTACCTGCTGGATCGGGATGCCCGCTGTCGCCAGCGCGGTCTGAGCGGTGACTGCGCTCCCGGTAAAGGAGATAACTCCTTCAGGAGTGGCGGGGGCGGACGGGCCGTAGTCACGCACGTTGGTCAGCCCCGCATTGGTCAAGGCTGCGACGGCGTTGGAATCCTCGGATTGAGAAGGAGTGGACAGGGTTACGACCTGGGTGGTGGAGGGGCTGGTCGTGCAGGAAGCCGGCGTGGTACCCGGCAGTGACTCGGCCACGGCGCCTTGGAGGAACTGGCCGTCTGGTGTCAGTCCCCCACACGTCGGGTTGCCACCGCACGGCACGAAGTCGCCTCCGCCCTGAGTTTTTTCGGTCGAGCTTTGCAGTTCGCCATACCACACCAGCGTCGCAGCGTTGCCGATGGCGCTCTCGGGAAAGCTCACGGAGACGGTGTTGCCGTTCAGGGAGTCGCTGGCGGTGACCTTTGGGTTAGGGACAAAGGAGCAGGTGGAGGTCAGGGAACCGAATTGGGCGATCAGGGTGCCTTGGGTCGTCTGGGCGAGCTGCGCGAAGTAGCTCCACTGCCCCGCGCACAGGCTGGCCTGGGTGGTACCGAAGCCGAGGAACACCGTCCAGTCGCCAAAGGACGCCCGCGGCCAGGTGTCCGCGGTCTGCACTTCGAACGTCCACTGCGAGTTGGCTGCGGTCGGCGTGCACGGCGGCTGGCTCGGGGTGGTCGGTGAGTAGAAAAAAGCGCCGAACGACGCCGGGTCAAGGGTGCCACCAACCGGGGTGATGGAGCGGGAATCGCCGTAGCACGCAGGTGACAGGGTCGACAGCGGAGCCACGGCCTGTGGGCTCGTCAGACCCGAACCGGAGAGCGCGGTCGCGCCTTCGGCCGGTACGGAAGAGGCGCGAGTGGAGGGCTGGCTGGACAAGCCAGGTACGCGCACCAGGGGATGACGCGCCACGAAGCTGGGGCCCGACGCGGCCGTCAGATGATGGGTAGCGGCCGGGACACTGGCGTCCGCGGAGGTGCTGGCCAGGGCAGACAGGGTCAGTACCAACAGCCCCAATGCCCCCATTATCGCCGCCGCCTGCCGCCCCCGTCTGGGTCTCATCGCCCCCCTCGATCACACTCCACCGCTGAGGCAGGCACCGTACCACGCCCGGGTTGGTGACGATCCGCGGGCCCGGCCCGCAATCCCGCTCAGTCGTAGGGGACGATCTCGCCTTCGGGACGGCTCCGGTACAGGAAGCTCGGGAGCTTCGGCTGGGGTGGTTGGGCGGCACGCGCCCGGAAGAAGAGGTAGTGACCGAGATCCGGGCCTCGGAACCCGACCAGCGGCGCGGCAGCCTGATAGCCCGGCCACCGGGTGTGGTCGGTGGGGTGGCCATCCGCCGTGAAGGAGTACTCGACCTCGAAACCGGCAAACGTCAGCAGGCGGAAAAGCTCATGGCGGTTGTACTCCCGGTTGTGACGCCCATAAGGACCGAAGCCCGAGTACGGATCGTAGATGTTGACCCCGTTGACCATGGCCAGGACATTGTCCAGCCGGGCCACGTTCGGTGTGGTCAGCACCAGGACGCCACCGGGCTTGAGCACCCGGTGAATTTGGCGCAGGGCTGCCACCGGATCCATGAGCAGGTGCTCGAGCATCTCACAGAACAAGACGAGGTCGAAGGTCCCGTCATCGAAGGGGAAATCGTCCTCTTCGACGTTGAACATCAGGCAGGGCCAGTCCACCTTCACGTGCTCCGCACCGCCCGGTGCCACGAAGGACACAGTCTCGGTCCTCTCGCCGCGCTCGCCGTAATAGTTGGCGAGCGTGAGCTCCAGGCGGGTATGTGCATCGAGGAGGTAGGTCGTGAAATAGGGATTGGCGCCCAGCTCCAGGCAACGACCCGCATCGGCCCGAACCATCCCCCACGTATGCAGGAAACGCCAGATGGAATCGTCCACGTAGGCATCCAAATGGCCGACCGGTTCGCCATTGACCGACCAGGACCGGAGACACCGCTCCAGGTCTGGAAAAGAGACGCGGTCCGGGAGGGGGATCGGCGGGGACTGCCAAACCAACCCGGGATCCGACCTTGGCTGGCCCGTGGGGTCGGCGCGGTCCAAGGCGGCGAGAAGGGTGCGGCTGCCGCGACGGAGGGCCTCCTGGATGGGTTGCGGGCTGCTGCGCAGCCCTTGGCCAACGGAGTGCCGGAGTCGATGCTTCCAGCTGGGCCTCGCGGGGCCAGCGCTTCCGACAGCGTCAACAGAGGTTGCGCTCGTCATGACCTCGGCAGCATACCGCCTCGACCAAAAACGCCCGTTGGTCACGATGCCCACCTCCGCGCCGGGATGCGCTAACAAATTGGGTGGTGAACGACGCGACGGCAGGGGACAACACATGACGGTCACCGAGAAGCTCGGCGGTTTCCTGATGGCTCGCACGTCCCGGCGCAGCTTCCTGGCCCGGTCGACGATGACCGCCACCGCCCTGTCGGTGGCTCCCCTCGACTTCATGCTGAAGCCGGGCAGCGCCTACGCGGCCATCTGCGAGTGCGCACCCGGCTACGAATGTGACTGCTCCGCGCTGTGCTGTGACGGCTACACCCAGTTCTGCTGCACCATCAACAAGGGACTCAACGCCTGCCCCCCCGGCACCTTTGCAGGCGGCTGGTGGAAGGCGGATGGGTCGATCTACTGCGCCGGCCCCCGGTATTACATCGATTGCATGGGGGACTGCCAGACGTGCGAGTGCGGCGGCGGCACCTTCTGCCCGGGGTGTGAAAGCCTTCCTTGCGAATGCGCCCTAGGTAACTGCAACAACCGACATGTGGGCTGCGCCGAGTTTCGCTACGGGCAGTGCCACCAGGAGATCGGGTGCAGCGGGCGCATCGCCTGCCGCGTGGTTTCCTGCACGCCGCCGTGGGTGCTCGACGCCACGTGCAGCACTGTTTCCCAGACCGACGACAGCACGGCCAATCACTATGCCAGCTGCCTGGCGTCCCCTCCGCCTCCGCCGCCCCGTCCGCCGCTCGAATTCAGGCAGCTCCCCGGTTATGCCAAGGATATCGGCGGGGGTGCGAACGGTTCGGTGTGGATCGTCGGCACCAACGCTGTCCCTGACGGCTACGGGATCTACGAGTGGACGGGCAGTGCCTGGGCTTCCGTTGCGGGCGGGGCCACCCGGATCTCGGTCGGGCCCGACGGCTCCCCATGGGTAACCAACTCGGTGCACCAGATCTACCATCGGGTGGGGGCGACGTGGATCCCTTTCCCCGGTTACGCTCTCGACATAGGCGTTGGTGCCAACGGTTCCGTGTGGGTCATCGGCACCAACCCGGTCCCGGATGGGTACGGGATCTACGAATGGACCGGGACCGCCTGGGCGGGCGTGTCGGGTGCAGGGGTACGAATCGCCGTCGGGCCTGACGGCTCGCCCTGGGTTATCAATTCGGCTCACGAGATCTACCACCGGTCAGGTTCCAGCTGGGTCAAATACCCGGGCTACGGCACCGATATCGCCGTCGGCCGTGACGGGTCGGTGTGGCTCGTCGGCACCAACACCGTTCCTGGTGGATACGGGATTTACCATTGGACGGGCGGCTCGTGGGCCCCGGTCACCGGCGGTGCGGTCAGCATCGCGGTAGGGCCGGACCTGTACCCATGGGTGACCAACTCGTCAGACCAGATCTTCTCTGGCTGACCTGTGCTACCGCGCTGACAGCGCGCCCAGGTCGGCCTCGACCATCATGCGGATCAATTCCTCGAAACCGACTTCCGGCTTCCAGCCGAGCACAGCCCGGCTCTTGGAGGAATCGCCGATCAGGAGATCCACTTCCGCCGGCCGAAAAATTGCTCATCCACGACCACGTGCTCCTCCCAGTCGAGGCCCACCTGGTCGAAGGCGATCTGGCACAGCTCGCGCACGGGATGCGTTTCGCCGGTCGCGATGACGTAGTCGCCTGGCGCGTCCTGTTGGAGCATCAGCCACATGGCTCGCACGTAGTCACCGGCGAAGCCCCAATCCCGCTGGGCGTCGAGATTGCCGAGGGACACGGTCCGCTGCAATCCCAGCTTGATGGCGGCGGCGCTGAAGGTCACCTTTCTCGTGACGAACTCGAGGCCGCGGCGCGGGCTCTCGTGGTTGAAGAGGATCCCGGACGTGGCGTGCAGGCCGTAGCTCTCGCGGTAGTTGACGGTGAGCCAATGCCCATACACCTTCGCTACCCCGTACGGGCTGCGGGGGTAGAAGGGGGTGCGCTCGCTCTGGGGCACCTCGACCACCTTGCCGAACATCTCACTGGAGCTGGCCTGGTAGAAGCGGATGGTGGGATCGGTGAGCAGGATGGCATCCAGCAGTCGGGTAACGCCCAGGGCAGTCACTTCGCCCGTGAGCACTGGCTGGGCGAAGGACGTCTGGACAAAAGACTGGGCGGCCAGGTTGTAGACCTCGGCGGGACGGTGATCCCGGAGGACGCGGATCATGGACGCTTCGTCGAGCAGATCGGCCGGTACCAGAGTGAGGCGGTCGGTGAGGTGCGAGATCCGCTCGAACGTCACGGTGCTGCTGCGCCGGTGCAGCCCGATCACGTCGTAGCCCTTGTCCAGCAGCAACTCGGCCAAGTAGGACCCGTCCTGGCCGGTGATTCCCGTGATGAGCGCGGTCTTAGTCACGGCGACAGTTTGACCGACCGGCGCCGTCGGGTGCGATACGCGTTCGCCGCAGGACGCGGCGCGTGACGTGCGTGGGGTGGTCAGCCATCTCCAGCATCTCCCGGTCACCGGCGCTGTCGCCATAGGCCCATACCTCGACGGGGCCGGGTCCGAGGGCGGCCCGCAACAGCAACGCCTTTTGCTGAGCGCGCACGTTGGGGCCGTCCATGCGTCCGGTCAACAATCCGTCCGAGCCGGTCTCCAGGCGGGTGGCGATCACCTCGTCGAATCCGGCCAACCGTCCGAATGGCTCCAGGTATACGGCCAGCGAGGCCGAAACCAGGACCTGGCGATGTCCTTGCTGGCGGTGCCAGGCCAGTCGCGTCGCCATCTCTGGGCGGATCCGGTTGGCGAGCCCGGCGCCGAACTCCTGCCCGACGGAAGCGACGTGTCTTCGGGCTTGACCCGCCAGGGCTCGCGCGAGCAGGGCCGCCTTGGAGCCGTCACGCCCCTCCCGCTGATATCCCGCCAGCATCGCCGGGGCGGCCTCGGCCAGGACCCGGGTGAAGCGGCGGCGGCCCAGCAGGCGGGTCAGGAACCGGACCAGGCTGTCGCCGGGAACCAACGTGCCGTCGAAGTCGAAGGCGGCCACGCCGCGGCAGCTGCTCACCCCGGCAGGCGGCGCCACAGCGCCCGGGGCAGGTGCCCGAGGACGCCGAACACCAATCGCAGTTGAGCAGGCACCCAGACGACCTGACGGCCGGCTGCCAGACCCTCGGCGGTGGCGTTCGCCACGGCGTCGGCGGTGGTCGCCAGAGGGGCGGCGGGCCGACCAACCGTCATCTTGGTGTGGACGAAGCCAGGGCGCACGATCAGCACGCTGACCCCACTCCCGGCCAGGGCGTCCGCTAGGCCCTGGGCGAATCCTTCCACGCCCGCCTTCGAAGAGCCGTAGATGAAGTTGGCGCGCCGCACCCGCACGCCGGCGACGGACGACAACACCACGATCGTCCCGTGACCCTGACTGCGGAGGAGGCGAGAGGCGGCGAGGCCCGCCGAAACCGTCCCGACATAGTTGGTACGGGCCAGCCGCACCGCACCATCTCCGCCCGTTTCGTCCGCCTCCTGATCGCCGAGCAGACCGAACGCCAAGACGACAACGTCCAGGTCACCGCCGGCCAGCCCGGCCGCCGCGCTCATCACCTTGTCGTGGCTGGCGGTGTCGTCGGCGTCGAACGGCAGCGTCTCGACCCGGGCTGCACCCGCGGCCTTCACGGCGGCGGCCGCGGCTCGCAAACCCTCCTCTTGGCGGCCGGCGAGGACGACGGTGGCGTGGCGAGGAGCGGCCAACCGGGCGGCAATGGCGATGCCGATGTCGGAAGTGCCGCCCAGGACCAGAACCGACTGCACGGCACCGAGGGCGTCTTTCATCGCTCGGCTCCAGCGCGGGGAGGATCGACCAGCACCGGCAGCCGGCGGGCCAGGTCGGACGCCAGGCGGCGCTCGGGATCCACCCGTTCCCTGACCGCCCGCCAGGCGGGCAGCCCCGGGTACATGGCTTCCAGGAGCTCGGGGCGCAGGCGGGAGTCCTTGGCGAGGTACACCCGGCCGCCGGCGTTGGCGACCATCTCGTCCAGGAGATCGAGTACGGGAGCCAGGCCCGGTGCCGTAGCCGGCAGGTCGAGCGCCAGCGTCCACCCCGGGCGAGGAAACGACAACGGGGCCGGATTGGCAGGGCCGAAGCGCTTGAGCACCGCCAGAAAGGAGGCGCTCTGGGCGGCGCTCAACGTCTCCACGACGCCACGCAGCGTGTCCTCGTGACCGTCCGGTACCACCATCTGGTACTGGAGGAAGCCTCGTCTACCGTAGACACGGTTCCAGCCCGCAACCAGGTCTAGGGGGTGAAGAAACGGGCCGCCGGGACCAGGTGGCCCTCGGCCCGTCGCCGCGCTTTGCGGTACCAGAGCTCGTTGAAGGCGGCGATCGTCCACCGGTTGAGCAAGCCCGAAGGGGCCCACGGTGGCGCCTCGAGCCGGTCAAAAGGGTCGAACCGGAGAGCGCGGGCAGGGGAACGGTGCCCGCTGGGCAGGTCGTCGAGTTGGGCGTGGTCACCGAACTCGAGCACGCCCCGCCCGAGTGACCGGCCCCGGGCCAGGCAATCGAGCCAGGCCACGCTGTAGCGGTGCCGCGGGTCCTCCTCCGCCATGCGGGCCATGGTGGTGTCCAGGTCCGGGGCCCGCTCGCTGTCGACCCGCATGACGGATGTCGCCACCGGCAGCAGCCGGATGGTGGCTTCCGAGATCAGACCGGTGAGCCCCATGCCACCCGCCGTCGCCCAGAACAGGTCGGCGTCCTGGGTCGGGCTCACGCTGACCGTTCCGAGGGCCGGCGCTTCGAGCACCAGGGCTTCCACGTGGGACATGAAGGTGCCGTCGCGGTGGTGGTTCTTGCCATGAATGTCCGAGCCGATGGCGCCTCCCACGGTCACTTGCCGCGTGCCGGGCGTGACGAGGGGCCACAACCCGAGCGGTACCAGCGTTCGCATCAACCAGTCGAGGCTGACGCCGGCTTGAACCCTCGCCCGGCCCTCTGCCACGTCGACCTCGAGGATGCGGTTGAGGCCAGTCGTGACGACCACGTCGCCACCGGCGTTCTGGGCCGCGTCACCGTAGCTGCGGCCCAGGCCTCGGGCGATGACTCCCCGCGGCCCCGCCTCCTTTAGCGCCGTGGCGAGGTCATCCGGGCAGCGCGCCGCCACCAGGTGGGCCGTCGTCGGCGCGGTCCGCCCCCAGCCGCTGATCTCTCGGGTCATCGTCGCTTGGCCTGGCACGGCGGTTCAGCGTAGGGCGCCGGGCCGGGGCCGCCGTAGCTTCCCGTACTCCGCTCCCGGTCGGTGTTTCCCCGGTCCCGCGGCGGGCGGCGGCGAAGGTGTTGCGGGGCGCGGGGGTACCGGCCAGCCGGCGGACGGTGACGTGGGGACAGCGGGGGCTGCGCCAACGCGGGGGTCACCCCGACGCCGAGCCCGGTGGCGACCAGATCCAGGCCCTTCGCCCAGGGGCGCTAACTGGCGTATACGCCGAGGGCGAACAGTACGGCCCACACCACGCCCAGGACCTGCAGCGGGTGGTCGGCGAAGACCAGCTCCTCGGGCTTGGCGCCCCGCCCACCTTCGACCAGGAAGGTGTAGCGCAGGAGGGCGATGATCACGGGCACGATAGACAGCTGATACCAGACGGGATCCCGATGGTGGGCCAGCGCGGTCTGAAGGCTGAAGGCCCACAAGCAGTAGCCGAGTATGGCGCCAGCCGCGGAGATGGCCAGCACGGTGCGCAGGAAGGTGGAGCTATACATGTCGAGGGTGGCGCGGTGGGCACCCCGGCTGTCCCCCAGCTCGGCGTGCTCGGCAAGGCGTTTACCCGTGACCATCAGCAGGCTCCCGAACGTCGCCACGATGAGAAACCACTCCGACACCGGCACCGGTACCGCCACCCCGCCGGCGATGGCGCGCAGTACGAAACCACCCGCCACCGCCACCAGGTCCAAGATGGCCTGGTGCTTGAAGTAGAAGGTGTAGCCCAGCTGCACCCCGACGTAGATGGCCAGTACCAGGCCCAGGCGCCAGGCGATAGCCGAGCCGCCACCGATGCCGATGATCATGAGGGCGGCACCTACTCCGACGGCGAGGCGTTTGCTGACCAGGCCAGCCGCGATGGGCCGGTACCGCTTGGTGGGATGGTGGCGATCGGTGTCGGCGTCGGCCGCGTCGTTGATGAAGTAAGTCCCTGACGAGACCACGCAGAAGGCGGCGAAGGCGCCCAGGGTGTGCAGCAGCGGAACCAGGTGGGTGAGCACGCCCGCCGCCCCGGGCGCGGCGAACACCAAGATGTTCTTCGGCCATTGCTTGATGCGGGCGGTTCGCAGCAGTCCGGCCGGCAAGGACGAGCCGGTCCGGGCGCTGCGTTCCGGCGGCGCGGCGGGTAACACCTTGCTCACGGGCGCGATGGTAGCCCGGAGCCTGCTCCGAACCCCGCTTCCGCCCCGTCAGCGACGCAGCCCGGCGTGCGGGCGCCGGGCCGGGTCGATGTCCGCGCGCCGGGGATTGGCCCGGTCGCGGCCCGACAGGATCGGGTCCCGGACGGCCCAATCAGCGGCGATTTCGGGGTCGTCCCAGACCACGCCGAGCTCGTCATCGGGGTTGTAGTAGCTGTCGACGAGGTAGGTGACGGTGAGATCCGTCAAAGCCGCGAAGCCGTGGGCGACCCCCGGCGGGATGTACAGCCCCCGGCAGTTCTGCTCGCTGATCTCAATGGCCTCGGTGGCGCCGTCGGTTGGCGAGCCCTGCCGCAGGTCGTGGAGTATCACCCGGGCCGTACCTCGGGGGCACTGCCAATAGTCAGCCTGATGAAGGTGGTAGTGCAGGCCGACCAGGGCCCCGGCGCTCTTGTCCGAGCGGTTGCCCTGCACCATCTCCCTCCCCAGCGGGAACCAGGAACGGCGGTACGTCTCGTAGAAGCAGCCCCGGGTGTCGTGGTGCGCTTCCGGTTCGACGACCCACACATCGGCGATGACTCTCGACGGGGTGAGGTTGGCCACGTCCGGGAGGGTACCCCGGGCGACTGTGGCGCTGAAAAAGGGGGGTACGGTGCGAGCCTTGCTGAGCACGAACCCGCCATGATCGACCTCGCCTACCGGAGCGCCCGCGGGCGGTGGGTCCTGGTCGCCACCGTCCTGGGTTCGGGAATGGCGCTCCTCGACGGGACCGTCGTCGGGATTGCTTTGCCCGCCATCGGGCGCGAGTTCCATGCCGGCGTGTCGACTCTGCAGTGGGTCGTCAACGGTTACACCCTCACGCTGGCCGGGCTCTTGCTCCTGGGCGGGACGCTCGGCGACCGGCTGGGCCGCCGGCGGATCTTCATGATCGGGGCCATCTGGTTCGCCGTGGCCTCACTGGCGTGCGGGGTGGCGCCGACGGCCCCGGCGCTGGTCGCAGCCCGCGCCTTGCAGGGCGTAGGTGGGGCGCTGCTCACGCCGGGCAGTCTGGCCATCATCCAGGCGTCGTTTTCATCGGAGGACCGCTCCCGAGCGATCGGCGCCTGGTCCGGGCTAGGCGGGGTGGCGGGGGCGATAGGTCCGTTCCTCGGTGGGTGGCTCATCAGCGCCGTGTCGTGGCGGCTGATCTTCTTCATCAACCTGCCGGTTGCTCTTGCCGTGGTCCTCATCTCGGCTCGCCACGTTCCTGAGTCGAGAGACCCGTCTATTTCTGGCCGTCTCGACATCGGCGGCGCCGTCCTGGTGACCCTGGGCCTCATAGGCGTGGTCTATGGCCTCATCGAGGGACCGGTGGTCGGCTGGGTGTCTCTGCAGACGATCGTGACCCTGTTCGGTGGCCTCTTTTTCCTGGCCGCATTCGTGTGGCTCGAGTCGCGGGTGGGCGACCCCATGATGCCACTGGGTCTGTTCCGCTCCACGCAGTTCTCGTCTGCCAACGGCGTGACCTTCGTGGTCTATGGAGCGCTCGGCGGGGCGTTGTTCCTGCTGCCCGTGGCGCTGCAGGAAGTCTCCGGCTACAGCCCGCTCGAGGCCGGTGCGGCCCTGTTGCCCCTCACCGTGCTCATGCTGCTTTTTTCGGCCCGATCGGGCGCCCTGGCAGCCCGCATCGGACCACGCCTGCAGATGAGCGTCGGCCCGCTTGTCGCGGGTGCCGGTCTGGCGCTGCTGGCCCGGGCGACAGGATCAGGCGGCTACTTCCAGGACGTGTTTCCGGCCGTGGTGGTCTTCGGCCTCGGGATGGCCTTCACCGTGGCCCCTCTCACCGCCACCGTGCTGGCGGCGGCACCCGCTGAACACGCTGGCGTGGCGTCCGCGATCAACAACGACGTGGCCCGGACAGCCTCACTCATTGCCGTGGCCGTCCTGCCCGTTGCAGCCGGTATTACCGGCGACTCCTACGTCCACCCCGCGGAGTTCGCCTCTGGATTTCGGACCGCCATGTTCCTGGCGGCGGCAGTCTGCGGTGCCGGGGGAGTGCTGGCCGCCTTCACCATTCGCAATGCGCCGCTGGGGGATCAGGACAACGCGTGCAGCGATTCTCATTGCGCCCTCGACGCGCCGCCCCTCCGTTCGCCGGTTGTGGCACGCGGCGCCTGACCCGTCGACCGGAAAGCGAGGCCGTCCGGGCTCGTACGGTCCCGAGCGGCCGCTCGGTCGCATGTCGCCGGCCAGATGGTGGCCGGCCCTCGGAGCGGGCGTCGCCGGGCTGTCCGCCGGCTCTCGGAGGGGGCGTCCCCCGGCTGTGTGCCAGACCGTCAATCGGGGAATAACACCATTGTCGAGTACTACCTGGCTTCGCCATTCGCCCTGCCGGCCAAAGGAGGACGCAAAACATGACCTTGGCTGTCCATCAGCACAAACAGCATCGGTGGGTCCGCCGCTCGGAGGTGATCAGCCCGAGCGGCGTGCGTGCCACCGTTCGACCGCTTGGAGCCGAAATCGTCGGACTGCTATCCGTCTTGGTGGGCGCTTGGGGCGGTATCTGCGTTTTTGTCGGGCCCTACTTCGGGTACCGGCCTACCTCCGCCACCACGTGGCAGTGGACGACCAACAATTGGCTCCTGCACCTGGTGCCCGGAGCCGTAGCGGTAGTCGCCGGTTTCATGATCTTGACACTCAGCCCGATGCGGCGGGCCGGAGGCGGCGTCAGAAGCGGGATCGGCTTGATGGGCTTGTTGCTGGCTGCTTCCGGGACGTGGTTTGTCATCGGGCCAGCCATTTGGCCGACCTTTCAGTCGTCACCGGCGTACGCCACCGGGACGGGGGCATGGACGTCATTTTGGAACCAATTGGGCGCCAATCTTGGACCCGGTCTGCTTCTGGCTTTCTTCGGTGGCATGGCCGTAAAGGCAGGAATCGCCCGGCCGGCGCTGGCAATAGGCGAGCCTGAGGACGCCCTTGCGGCGGGAGCCGTGGATCCGGCTGTGGCCCCGGGCGGAACCGCCCGTTCGGCCGCGCCGTACGGCGAGACGGCCGCTGTGCCGGCGGGGACCGCCCGGCGGGACGCCGGCTACGACGAGACGGCTGCTGTGCCGGCGGGGACCGCCCGGCGGGACGCCGCTACACACGCGCTGTGCCGGCGGGGACCGCCCGGCGGGACGCCGGCTACGACGAGACGGCCGCTACTCCGGCGGGGACCGCCCGGCGGGACGCCGGCTACGACGAGACGGGCACCCCGGACCGGAGGATGGGAACGACGTCACAGCCGGCGGCATACGAAGACCGCCGTGCCGCCGAAAACGAGACCGGCGGGCCGGCGCCGGACGTCACCGTGTGAAACTGAGACGACGGTGCGCCGAGCTCGACTTGAAATTCCAACAGCACGCGAACAGGAACTTCTGTCCGCGTTTATCGACGCTTACAGCGCTACCGAAACCCGATCCGAAGTAGATCGGTTCCTCCGAGCAATTTTTAGCGCCCACCAGGAACCGTCGGCGGCCTGACGTGTAACCAGCGGCCTGCAGCTGTCGGTTTGAGCCGGCCGCACGGCCGTGTGCTTAGTGTGAACTTCCCGTGAGCGAAAGCCGGCCCCTCGGTCGAACCGAGGCCGAGTTCGTGGTCGTCGGCGCCGGGCTGCTGGGCTTGAGCACGGCCTGGCAGCTGGCACGCCGGGGTCGAGACGTTCTCGTGCTGGAAGGCGCCCGGGTCGGGCATCCGGGCGCCGGGTCTCGGGGGCTGTGCCGGATTTTTCGTCTGGGCTATGACGATCCACGCTACGTGGCCATGGCGAAGCGGGCGCTGCCGCTCTGGCGGGAAATGGAAGCCGAGACCGGCTCGGACCTGTTGCGAACAACCGGCCAGCTCACATTCGGAGCCGGGCTTAGCTCGTTGAGCGCCGGGCTGGCGGCCGGTGGCGCCAACTTCGAATGGTGGTCTGGCGCCGAAGCCAGGCGCCATTTTCCGGACGTCGCCGCGCCCGGACCGGCCGTGTTCGAGCCCGACTCGGGTGTGATCCATGCCGAGCAATGCCTGAAGATGCTGCGTCTTGCAGTCGGCGCCGCCCTCCACGAGGAGGTCGCGGTGGTGGGGCTGGCAGACGGCGGATCGGCGGTGGCCGTGCAGACGACCCGCGGGACGCTGCGAGCTTCCGTCGTGGTCTGCTGCGCAGGGACCGGTACCGCCTCGCTGCTGGCGACTACCGGGGTCCGCCTTTCCTTACACGCATCCCTCGAGCAGGTGGCGTACTTCGCGTCCCGCCACCACGTGTCGGCGGGGCTTCCGGTCATTGTCGAACGGGCTGAGCCGATGATCTACGCGCTGCCGACGCCAGATGGAGGATTGTTCAAGGTGGGGCGGCACCAATCGTCTCCGCGGGTGGACGTGGCGCGTGCCGACCTGACGCCCCACCCGGACGACGACCGATCCCTGGTTGCGGCCGTGAAGAGACTCCTGCCGGGCTTCGGCACCCGGCCGGTCGGCTCCGAGCGGTGCTTCTACGACAACAGCCCCGACCAGGACTTTGTCGTCGACCGCATCGGGCGCATCGTTGTCGGTGCGGGCACTTCGGGACACGGCTTCAAGTTTGGGCCGCTGCTCGGCGCCATGCTGGCAAACCTGGCGGAAGGGGAGGCCCCGGGGCTTGAGATCGGGTGGCTGTCGGCGTCTCGGGCCGGCCTGCCGGCTTCCTGAACCCGGCGCTTCTTGACGGGGCCGCTTCTTGACCGGACGACTCTTGACCTGGGCGGCGCTTGCCCGGGGTGCCCGATGCGGCTTGGGGAGGCGGCGTCTGCCGCGTCGGCGCTGCCGAGCCGGCCGGGAGTCGGCTCTTCGGCGGGCGGCGGGACTGGCGGCGCCCGGGTCTGTCCGCGGCGGGGTCGGCGCACCGAAACGTCCAGGGTTCGCGGCCGGGTTGTCGAGGGCCGCGACGCCTGGACCAAATTGCGCCCGAAGTGGCGGGCTCACGTCCATACCTCGCGCTGCGGTTGTCGCGGGGCGCGAAGCGTGGACGTGTGGAGGCTTCTACTCCGAGGTGGCGCCGGCGTGCGCGGCTGTATGCCGGCTCCGCCCGGCCGGAACGTCCGTGACTCCTCGACGGCGCCGGTCTGGCCCGGAGGCCCGAGATTGCCGTGCTGCCAGTGCCAGGCGGCCGGGAATTGGTCGGCTCCTCGGCGCGCGGGGCACCGGCGACGACGTGACCCGTTTGCCACCGGGCCGGCGCGCCGAGCCGTCCAGGGTTCGCGACCGGGTTGCCGTGGGCCGCGACGCTTGGAGCGAATTCGGCCCGGAGTGGCGGGCTGACGTCCATTCCTCGCACTTCGGGTGTCGCGGGGCGCGAAGCGTGGACGTGTGGAGGCTCGTACTCCGGTAGTCCGAGGTGGCGCCGGCGTGCGCGGCTGTATTGCCGGCTCCGCCCGGCCGGCGCGGTCCGTGACTCCTCGACGGCGCCAGTCTGGCCGAAGGCCGGAGGTGGCCATGCAGACGGTCACGCCGGGCTGCGTGCCAGCCGTAGCCCTCCTACCGTAATGGCGGGCCCTGGCGTCCGTGTGGTGGGGCGGGCCTGGCTGGAGCGGATTGTGCCGGCACCTCGGAAGTGGCGTGCATGCTGCGCCCCACGACGCCAACCCACCGGGTAACTCTCGCATGGCCAGACTGAGGCAACGCCTCAGGCGGCTACGGCTCTCCGAATGCGCATGTCGCCGCTCCCGGTTCGAGCCCTTATGGTGATGGTCCTCTCGGCGGAAGCAGGCGCCTCCTCGATAGGCAGATCCGTGTGTACGTCGCCGGTCCCGCTGGTGATGTCGATCCGGGCCGCCACGCCGGCGGGCAACCCGATGTCGACCGGTCCGGTCCCAAAGGCCAGATCCACGTTCCCGTACACGGCGCCCAGGCGGGCTGAGGCGGTGCCGGCCCGAACATGGAAGTCGCCGCGTACCACCTCGGCACTGAGTTCTCCGCTGCCGAACTTGCACCGCAAGGCTCCGCCCACCTCTCCGAAATGCGCGCTCCCTCCCGCGGCGTTCAACTGCACGGAGCCGGTGACGCTTGCGATCCGGCCGTCACCGTGCCCGTATCGTAAACGGAGGTTGCCGGCCACACGTTCCAGGGATATGCGCGGTGCACTGGTGGCGATGTCCGTATCACCGCAACAACCGTTCACCGTGATAGCCTCGCTTGCCGACGCCATCTTGAGCGGCGTCCCGGCGGGAACCTCGATCTCGGTGTCGACGCGGTCGTGGCTTCGCCGCCAACCTCCTATGAGGTCGGCCCAACCGCCCTGCCGGGGCCCGGCGACCACCAGCGTCGATCCCTGCATCTCGACCGTGATCCGCTCGAGTATGTCGCTCTGGTGGTCGCCAGGGCTGAGCCGGACGATGGCTTCGACTAGGTCGTCGCAGGCGGTGACATTGATCCGGCCGTGGCCAAGTCGGACCACCAGATCGATAGGACCGCTAATCGGAAAGACAGTGGATTCGAAGGCCATGAAGCTTCTCCTTTCTACGGGTTTCTACGGGCGTACGGACGGTCAGCCATTGATCCATCCGGTGACTCGGTGGCTGTGACCGCCAGCCCACCTGCTGCCCGACTTCGAGCCCGACAGCACTGAGGTGACAGCACGCACGATCCAGGTGTTGACAGAGACTCCGTCGTGGCGTGCCTCCATCTCGATCTGCATCTTGAGGGGATCAGGCAGCCGCAGCGATATCCGGGCGGTGTTCTCGCTGTCCTCCGCAGGACCGGCCACCATGGGCCCGTCCGGTTCTCTTGGTTCGGAGGACCGGACGTCGACCCGCAGATCGTCGTCGTCGAGGCGGACCGACACTGCCGGGGCACCGGGGAGGTCGAGCAATGCGGCCGTCGCTTCGTCGGCCATTGCGGTGGTGGCAGCCAGGAGCGCCAATCGAATAGCAGGGCCAGCCGCGGTCGCCAGGGCGTCGGCGGTGGCGCGTGTGCGGTCATCGCCAAGGGCGGCAGCCGCACCGAGCTGGGCCTGGACCTGGGTGACGTACTCCTCGACGTGCATGGCACCACTGTAACATCATAGTGATGTCATTGGCTACACTATTCTGACGTCAGTTGTGACGCCAAACGGGCCAAAGGGAGGCCGTTAGCTCTTCGACACGTCTTCGAAGGCGATGACAGAACGGTCGAGGTCGGCAATGGTGGCGACGCCGAGGAGCGTCATGGTGCGCAGTAGGTCCGCCCGGAACCAGTCCAGCACGCGCTCGACGCCTGCTTCACCGGCCGCGCCCAGGCCGTAGAGATAGGCCCGGCCCGCCATGGCGGCGCTGGCGCCGGCTGCCAGGGCCTTGAGGATGTCGCTCCCGCGACGGATACCGCCGTCGCAGATGATCTCGGTGCGCCCGCCGACGGCGTCGGCGACCGGGGCAACCAGCTCGAGCGGGGCAGGGGCGTCGTCGAGCTGGCGGCCCCCGTGGTTGGACAAGGCGATAGCTTCGACCCCGGCGTCGGCAGCCAGTCGGGCGTCCTCGACACTCTGGATACCCTTCACCACGAGTGGGCCATCCCACACGCTGCGCAACCACTCGACATCGCCCCAAGACAGGCTCGGGTCGAACTGGTCGTTGATGTAGTCCGAGAGGGCTACGGGGGAAGCGCCGTCGCCGACGTCACGGCCCACCACGTTGGCGAAGCGAATCGGTTCGGCTCGCAAGAAGGCCCAGGTCCAGGCCGGGTGGCGAGCGCCTTCGACGACGGTGCCCGGGCCGAGAGTCGGCGGCAGGGAAAAGCCACGCCGGACGTCGCGCTCGCGCCGCCCCAAAACAGCCGTGTCCACCGTGAGGACCAGCGCTTCGTAGCGCGCCGCGGCGGCCCGATCGACCATCTCTTTGACCAATGCGCGGTCCCGCCAGGCGTACACCTGAAACCAAAGCCGGCCTGCGGTCACCCGCCGCACCGCTTCGATGGAGCGCGTCGCGAGTGTCGAGAGGGTGTACGGCACCCCCGCCCTCCCGGCCGCGGGGCGACGGCTAGTTCGCCCTCGGGGTCCGCAATGCGGGTGAACCCGGTGGGGGCGAGGACGAGGGGATACGCGAGGGGATGCCCCAGCAAGCTTCCCGACGGGTCTACTTCCGAGACGCCCCGCAGAACACGGGGCCGGAACGTGACCCTGGCGTAGGCCGCCTGGTTGGCGGCGAGGGTGCGCTCGTCCTCGGCCCCGCCGTCGATGTAGTCGAATACCCCGCCGGGAAGACGGCGGCGGGCCAGACGGCGCAGGTCTTCGACCGACGCGGTCCGCGCCAAACGACGCTGCTTCAGATCGGTATGGACACCGCCGAAGCGGACAACGGACCGGAGCGTCCGGTAGGGGTTCACGAATCCGGACTCTAACCAGACCGTTCACCGCAGCGTTGGGCATCATGAAGTGGTGCAGCGGGTCTCGACCACGGTGGTGGCGCTGGTGGGCGCCGATCAATTCACAGTGGCGCGACTCGGCGGGAAGGCCAACATCGCCGTCTACCAGCCGGATGTGGGCGCCGATGCTATGGACCGAGCGGTTGCGGCGTGGCAGCGGGCCCGACGCACGCGTACGACCTATTTTGTGCATGACGCCGATCCGTTGGCCGTGGTGGCGGAGGCCTGGGGTCGTTACTTCGATGGCGCCGGCCCCATCGGAGAGCTGGAGCTGGCCGTGAGTGCAACCTTGGCTCGCTGGAAGGCCGGTTCGATCGAACTACCCGACTACTACGTCGCTTGCGCGCCGGAGGAGTGGTCGCCCGTACGCCGGGACTGGTATCTCGGAGTTCTGGCGGGCGCCTGCGCGGCCCGGGTAGTCACCCAGGGAGCCGATGCCGACGTGGCAAGCTCTCTGCCGACCCTACCCGCAGGAAGGTGGTGGCCGGGTCTGGATCAGCTTCTGGAGGGCATCGAGCTGGTGGTTCCCGACCGGGCCGGGCTGCCCAGCGACGCAGGCTCAGCTAGGCGATCAACTCCAGAAGGAACGCGGCTGAGGATGTTGCCCTAGCACACTGGTCGCACACCACACCCGTGATGCGCCCGTGGAGCGTCATGAGATCAATGTGATGGACGGCGGGACGGGCGCAGGCCCCCGCCGAACAGGTCCCGATCACACCGACAATTCGCCAACCGGGCTCCTTCGCCATGGACTCGATTGTGCAGCAGGGGTGTGACGGCCTCGCGGATGCGGCCAGCTCCCGCGGCCCGATACCGGCGCGCGGCAGCCCGGAGGCAAGCGAGTAGAGCGGGTCGCCAGGGGTCCTGCTTCGAGGGATACCCCTCGGTCGATCGGGGTTTGTTAGCTGCGTTAGGGCGTCGGTGTTCCCGGTTTACGACGGGCTGTGTCTGCTCGCGCCCAGTTGTCGTATGATCGTCCCAACGATCGACGGAGGAACTGATGAGTGATTACGGGTTGCGGGTCGGATCGGTCGAAGCTCGTTCAGCAGGTCCCATCGTGTTCGGTCCGGACGGGATCCTTTTCCTGGCCGACAACGCCGCGGCGAAAATATACGCCGTCGCCGTTCCCGAGGATGGTTCGGCGGCCGGCACCGAACCGTTTGATATTGCCGATATCGACGCCCGCTTGGCCGCTTTTCTCGGGTGCGACCCTGCCGACATCCGCATTCGGGATATGGCCGTCCACCCGGTCACGCACAATGTCTTCCTGTCCGTCCAACGCGGCAAAGGCGATTCTGGTCGGGCAGTGCTGGTGCGCATCAACCGGTTCGACGGCGTCGTGTCAGACGTGTCCTTGCGCGACCTGCCGATAGCCGAGACGACCATTACGGATGCACCCGCGGCCGACGATGAGCGCACCGATGTAATCCTCCCGCTCGACGACGAGGGGGAGGAGTTGACGGTTGGAACCCGGACCATCCGAATCCTGCGGCAGCCCATTCGCACTTCGACGGTCACTGATATGGCCTACGTGGACGGCGAGCTTCTGGTGGCCGGACTGTCCAACGAAGAGTTCTCCTCAAAGCTGCGCCGCATTCCGTTCCCTTTCGCCGCCGAGGTTGTTGCCAACAATCTCGAGATATTTCACGTGTCACACGGCAAATGGGAAACGGCCGCTCCGATCCGCGCCTTCGTTCCATACCAGGACGGACGCAGCATTCTGGCGACCTACACCTGTACCCCGGTTGTCCACTTTGCACTGGCCGACGCCGAGCCAAGCACCAAGACCGTCGGCCGCACCGTCGCCGAGCTCGGCGCCATGAATCAGCCCCTGGACATGGTCGCGTTCACGGAGGGTGGCGAAGAGCACCTGCTTGTCGCCAACTCGTCGCACGGGCTCATCAAGATCGACTGCACGGACATCGACCACCAGGAGGGCCTGACGCAGCCCCGAGAACCGGTCGGCGTGCCCCGGGAGCGTAAGGATCTCGAAGGCATCGTCCGTTTGGCCAATCTCAACGGCAGCCATGTGCTGGCCCTTCAGGTCGATGAGTCGGGGGGCAGTCATCTGCGGTCGCTCAAGACCGCGTCGCTCTAACGGCACGCTGACCTTCGGCGTGGTCGAGGCCCGGTGGTCGAGCTACCGGGGGGAGGCCTGCATCCGCATGCGCGGCCTCACTCCCGAAGCCGCCATCGAGGTGCGCCCTGCGAGTGTCGCCGGGCGGACCGGATTGCCGTCCATGGCCGGCCGACTGGTAGCGGATGGGCTGGACGCTTGTTTCATTCCCCGGTTTCCCTTCGTCGACGGCGTTGGATACGTGATCGAGACGCAGGGCCAGACCGTGGCTCAACTCGTTCGCCCGGATGATGACGAGCTTTCGACAGCCCGGGTGATCGCTATTCGGCCTTCGACCACGGAGGTTCCCCGCAATTTGCTCCGCATCTACCTCTGGTTTTCCGTACCGATGACCGAAGGCGTGGCTGCGGAGCACGTCCATTTGGTCGACCGCGATGGGGCGGTCATCGAGGGGTCGATCATGCCCAGCGAGTACGAGCTGTGGGACTCCGATCGCTGCCGGTTGACCGTGCTGCTCGATCCCGCTCGCATCAAGCGGGGGCTGGCTCCCCACCAGGAGATGGGCTATCCGCTGTGCGAAGGACAGTGGTTCAGCGTGAGCGTAGGCGTCGCCTTTCCCGACGCCCGGGGTGTCCCCATGCGGGCACGGGCAGAGCGGCGCTACAGGGTCAGCGGTGACGAGCGCCGCCAAGTTGATCCTGGGACTTGGCTGATCGGCCCGCCTCGGGTCGACTCTCTCGATCCGGTCCACATCACCTTTGATCGACCCCTCGATCACGGTCTGCTGTTGCGCTGCCTGAGGATCACAGACCCAGCCGGGCGATCGCTTCGAGGCGGCGTCTCGATCGCTCAGGGTGAACGTGCCTGGTCGTTGACACCGTCTCTGCCCTGGCAGCCCGGCGTGCACCAGGTGACCGTCGATCCCGTGCTGGAGGACGTGGCGGGTAATTCAGTGACACGGGTTTTCGATCAAGGGTTGGATAATCCTGCGGCTCCGTCCGCAACTGGACCGGTGCTTTTGGGTTTTGAACCCGCGTCGGGCGCGTAAGGATGAGTCGACACTCTTTGAGGTCAGGAACGCGGGTCACTGGTACCTACGGGACCGAACCCCTAAACTGCATCCTGGGTCCTCGACGCGTGGGCCGAGCCCGGGAGGGGCTGTTGCTGTGGCAAACGTCCTGATCTTCGTGGTGGCCACCATCATCGGCTGCGGCGGTCTGTTCGCCATAGTTGACGGCGTCCGTAACGAGCAGCGCAGGCGGGCGTCGTCTCTCCAGTATGTGCGCGTCGACGCGGCCCAGGAGATGACAAATGACATCCAGGAGTGGCTGAAGGAACAGTGAGGTCCCGGGGAAGCTGACTGGCCTCGTCTGGGTGAACGGGGGCCGTGGGCTAGCGGCAACTCCTCCAGCCCGGTCAGCTATTGGGCATGGGCGGCGCGAGGTTGGCCAGCACCCACCCGAACGGGACGCCCTCGGCGCCGCCCGCCCGCTCTGACGCGCTTGATAGAGGTGCCCCCCGACGCCGAGTCCCGCCGTGCGGTTTCGGCTTAGCGGCCCGTGAAGCGGGGCGGGCGCTTCTCGAGGAAGGCCCGCATGGCCTCCTGTGAGTCCTCGGTCTTCCGCAGGACCGCGGTGAGGCTCTGCTCGTATCGGTACCCGTCGCGCAGGCTCATCTCTTCGATCGCGTTTAGCGAGCCCTTCGCCATGCGCATGGCCACCGGGCTCTTCGCCGCGAGTAACCGGGCGATCGTCAAGGCTGCCTCGATCAGCTCGGCGGGAGGAACGCAGGCTTCGACAACGCCTGTACGGTAAAGCTCGGGTCCGAAGACCCGCTGACCAGTGAGCGCTATCAGTCGCAATCGGGAGTGGGAAAAGAGCCGCATGGCATGACGCTGGCCGCCCATGAGGCCTACATCTATCTCCGGCAGACCGAGATTCCCGACTTCGGAGGAGATGAGAATGTCGCAGGAGGCCGCGATCGACAGCCCACCCCCCAGCGCGGCGCCATTGATGGCGGCAACCACCGGCTTTTGGCACTCCCTGATGGAATGGTAAGCCTCCCGGCTGGCCCGACTGGCTTGCCACTGGTTTCCGGGCTCGGAACCAGGACGGGATCGCTCGTTGATGTCGGCGCCCGCGCAGAACACCCGGCCCTGGCCGGTCAGGACGGCCGCCCTGACATCGTCAAGATCGCTCAGCCGATCGAACATCGTCTGAATGTCACTCAGCATCTGGGCCGAGTGGGCGTTAACGGGCGGGTTGTCGAGCGTGACCAGTGCAATGTGGTCCTCCACGATTTCGCACTTCACCATCTCCAGATCGAGTCGGGTCACGGTCAGTCCTTTCTTGTCTCGAATCCAATCAGGGGTCGACGAGCGACGGCAGCGCCACCGAGGGGTCGGCGAGGGCTTCGGGGTCGACGGTCCGCTTCGAGGCCACCAGATGGGCCACTTGATCGGCGACGTCCCACACGTTGACGTTCATGCCGGCTGCGACGCAACCATCTTTCAGCCAGAAGGCTATGAACTCTCGGCTGGCCGGGTCGCCGCGGAAGACGACCTCGTCCCACTCGGTGGCCAGACCCGAATACTCCATCCCGATGTCGTACTGGTCGGAAAAGAAGTAAGGGATACGATCGTACGGAGTCGTGATCCCCAGCATGTTGCGTGCCGCGGCGGGACCCTGGTTGAGCGCAGACGACCAATGTTCCAGGCGGATGCGCCGCTGCAGGATCGGGTGCCACGCGTTGGCGACATCGCCAGCTGCGAACACATTCGCAGCACTGGTCGACAACCACTCGTCGGTGACCACGCCGTTGTCGATTGTGAGCGCCGCCGCTTCGGCCAGCTCGGTGCGTGGCGTCACACCCACACCGACAACGACCACATCGGCAGCCAGGGCGGTGCGATCGGCGAGTACGACCTCCTCGACCTGGCCCGCGCCGCGCAGCTCTGAAATGCCGGTCCCGAGGTGTAGGTCGACGCCGTGGTCCGAGTGGACGTCCCGGTAGAACTGGCCGAGCTCGGGACCAAGTACCCGCTGGAGGGGGAGCGTGGCTACATCGATCATGCCGACGTCGACGCCCATCTGGCGGGCCGAAGCGGCGACTTCGCAGCCGATCCAGCCGGCTCCAATGACAACCACGCGGCTCGCTGCATTGATAGCAGCCCGCAGCCGGTCCGAGTCGGCCATGGTGCGCAGGTAGTGAACACCATTCAGCTCGGCGCCCGGAACCGTCAATCTGCGAGGTGCCGCCCCGGTCGTCAACAGCAGCATGTGGTAGCCGACACGCTCGCCCGAATCGAGAACGACCTCGTGGCCGGAACAGTCGAGGGCGCGCACTAGCGTGTCCAGCCGTAGCTCAATGTCGTGCGCTTCGTAGAAGGGCTGATCGTGGACGAAAGCTATCTCCGGGCCGGCTTCGCCGCGTAGATAGCTCTTTGATAAGGGCGGGCGCTCGTATGGGAGTACCGGCTCTTCGCCGATCAGGACTACCCGTCCGGTGAAGCCTTCGGCTCGAAGGGTCTCGGCCGCCTTGGCGCCAGCCAGACTGGCGCCGACGATGACAACTACTCGTTGGTCGCGGTTGGTCACACTGTTCTCCTTGCTGGGTTCTCGGGCGGTAAAGGACGGACTGGTTGACAACGGCGCGCCAGACAGCATGGGCTTTGAGCTCGGCTTTGGCTCCGATGTCGTGGCCGGCGTCACAAGCAGTCAACTCGAGGGCTGGGCTGACGAGGGCGCCGTCTCGCATGGGGTTGCCAGGCGCTTCCTTAGTAGCAGGGTGTAAGAATCAGGAGTCTGTCGCCGTGCACGTCTCTGGGTCCTCGGCAAACATTCCTCGCTGGCGAAAGGCCAGAATGACACATTCGGAACTGCGCTGCTGAAGTTGAGAAACCTCGGCTACCGCTCCGTCGCCATCGCCTTCCCGGATCGCTTTGATGATGGCCAGTATGCCGTCTCGGCTGATTTCGAGGGCACCGGGGGTGACCTCGAAGAAATTGTCGACCACCAGCGCACGCACATCTCGGAGGGCGTAGGCCATGCGCGGTGCCGCCCCGCCCTCCATAATGGTGTCGTAGAAGGCTTCGTTCTGTTCGAACATCGCTGTCGGATCCACTGGACGCTCGAGCGTCTTGGCGATGCGGGTCAGTTTGACGAGGAGCTCCGGCGTCACCCGTTCGGCGGCCCGTCGGACAACGAACGCGTAGATAAGCCCTGTCAACTCGTGGTTATCTCTGACAGAGGTCTCATCCATCGGCAGAACACGGGCTCCGCGATGGATCTCGATCCGCACCCGACCTTCCTTCTCCAGTGCGACCAACGCCTCCCGGACCGGGATGCGACTCACCCCTAGTTTCCTGGCGATCTCCTCCTGGGGAATGCGCGAACCGGGTCGAAGGTACCCGTCGAAGATCCAGCGTCGCAGGTGGTCGGCGACGTATTCGCCGCTGCTTCTGCGCTCGAGCTGCGCCGAAGTCCGTCTCGACCGAGCCGGCCCGGCGGGTTTCTGCTTGTCGGTCACCCGGACTCGAGGGGCGACATCTCAGGGATCTTGCCGATTGCTTCGCTCACGATGTGGTCCTCGAGGCCGGAGAAAAACGTGTTGTCTGGAGGTAACCTTAACCCCCATTCCACCAGGTCTGTTGCGTTGATGCGGCCTCGCCGCTACGATTGCACGCAATATATACAATAGTCGGCCGGGGGGTCGATGACTGGGCATCCGTATCACAACGTCGCCATCGCAGGAGTTCACAACACGCGACAGGCAAAGGTTCTCGAGGGTTATGACTCGTTTACGATCGCGCTCGAGGCGGCCAGAGGCGTCCTCAGCGACGTCGGCATCGAGGCCAGCGCGGTCGACGGCGTCTTTGGGCAGTTTTCTTCGGAAATCGGGTACGCTCTGGGGCTGGGTCCAGTCTGGATACCTCATTCGCTCGGCGGCGGGATCCCTACCGTGCTGGACGCGGCGGCCGCCATCGCTGCCGGTTATTGCCACACGGTCCTGTTGGCCGGTGGTGGTGCGAGCATCTACTCCGAGCGGGCGTCGACTGCGCCCTGGACTCGGCCGTCGAACGAGTTCGTCGTGTCGTTTGGGATGTACACGGCACTCGAGTTCGCCCTGATCGCCAGGCGCCACATGGAGATGTACGGCACCAAGCCGGAGCATCTGGCCACCGTTGCGGCCACCATACGCAACAATGGTCACGTCAATCCGGAGGCGGCTTACTACGGGCGGGGGCCGTTCTCCGTCGAGGATGTGCTCGCCTCGAGAATGGTGGCCGATCCCTTCCATCTCCTCGACTGCTCGATGACGGGGGAGGGGGGGACCGCCCTGCTGATCACGACCGCGGAGCGAGCCGCAGATCTGCGCCGACCGCCGGTGTACATCCTGGGCGGAGGCCTCGATCACTTTGGCCCCGCCTACCAGCATGCGCCCAGTTGGGACTTGTGCGGTCGGGCCGCGGATGGGGTAGTCAACGGCTATGTGGGGCGCCGAGCAGCACAGCGCTCTTTCGCAATGGCCGGTCTTTCGCCTTCCGACGTGGATGTCTGTGAGTTCTACGACCCCTTCTCCTTCGAGATAATCCGTCAGTTCGAGGCGTTCGGGTTCTGCGAGCCGGGCGAGGGACCTGCCTTTGTTCTTGACGGAAATATCGCTCCCACCGGGGCCTTCCCGACGACCACCGACGGAGGCTTGATGTCGTTCAGTCATGGTGGTGGGACCGTGCAGCTTCTGCAACGCGTGGTTCGTGGTGTTCAGCAACTACAGGGATCGTGCGTGTCGAATCAGGTTCCCGGCGCAGAGGTAGCACTGTGCTCAAACGGCGGTGCCGGCGCGTTGTTCAATGATGTCATTCTGCTTGGAGTCCAACGACCGTGACTCGATTGAAGGCGCAATCGCTCGGCATCCCTATGCCGCAACCGACAACGATATCCCGCCCGTTCTGGGATGGTTGCACCAGGGGCGAGCTCATGTACCAGCGTTGCCTTAATTGCGGGCGAGCCAACTTCGACCCCGTGGTAATTTGCCGCTGGTGCACATCGGATGCGCTCGAGTGGCAACGCAGCGCCGGATTCGGCACCATCTACAGCTGGACGGTCGCCTGGCGTCCTCAAGCCCCCACCTTCGAGACTCCCTACTCGCCGGTCATTGTCGACATGGACGAGGGCTACCGGATCCTGAGCAACATGATCGACTGTGATGTCGAGGATATCCACACTGGGATGCGGGTCGAGGCCACCTTTGCGTCCTTCGGCGACGTAGCTCTCCCGTACTTCCGGCCGTCACCCCGCTGACGTACAATGTCGTTGCTGTCTGACGTCCGCGTGCTGAGACGTTAGCGAAGAAATTGCTGGCCCCTATTGCACAAAGCTTCTGGCGGACGCCGGCGCTGACGTCGTCAAGGTGGAGTCCGATCGCGGCGATTCGCTTCGCCGGTGGACGGCCTCGGGGTCGACGCTCGGCGAAGCGGATGGTGCCCTGTTCCTGTATCTGAATGCGTCAAAGCGGTCAATTGTCGGCAACCTTGACTCAGACGAGGTACGCCCGCTCCTCGCCGGGACTGACCTCATAGTTGTCGACCACCGACTTCAGGGGGATCAGCTGGCCCGGCTCCGAGAGTCCGCACCGAACGTGGGGATCGTGAGCGTCACGCCCTTCGGCCGGACCGGCCCATGGGCGGACCGACCTACTTCAGAGTTCGTAATGCAGGCGCTCTGCGGGTCCATCGCCACGCCGGGGACGGCTGAGCGGGAGCCTTTCTACGCTGGTGGCCGCTTGGGGGAATGGATCGGAGGAACTTTCGCAGCGCTGGCCGCTCTCGCAGTCTTGCGTGGAGGCCGCCAGACCGGCCAGGGCTCTCTTGTTGACGTTTCGATCTTCGAGTGCATGAGCATTTTCATGGCCGGCGCAACCATTCTCGGCGTCAGCCTCGGCATGTCGATGCCTAAACGGCCGGCGAGAACAATCGAGATCCCGTCGATAGAACCCACTGCGGACGATTACATCGGTTTTTGTACCATCACCGCGCAACAGTTTCGTGACTTCTTGGTGCTCATCGATCACGCCGAGCTTCGGGAAGACAAAGACCTGGCGTCTTTCGTCGGTCGTCAAGCTCGGCGGGACGAGTTTCTCACATTGGTCCACCATTGGACGCGCCAGCGATCCTCTGCGGATATCGAGGAGCTGGCAGCCGCAGTGCGGATCCCGGTAGCGCCGATAGCCCGGCCCGAGACAGTCACCGGTTTCGCCCAATTTCGCGACCGAGGCGTGTATCTGCCCGACCCAACTGATCAGTTTCTTCAGCCCAGACCGCCGTATCTCGTTGACAACACACCGGCTGCACCAATTCGTCCGGCGCCGCGACTCGGCGCTCACCAGGGAGATGTCGACTGGCAGCCACGCGCCAAGGCCAAGGCTCGTGCCCACCCGGACGACTCTCTCCCGCTGCAAGGTATCCGAGTCATTGACCTGACAGCCTTTTGGGCGGGCCCGTCGGCCACGCTGGCATTGGCAGCATTGGGTGCCGAGGTCATCAAGGTCGAATCGATTCAGCGCCCAGATGGGATGCGCTTTACCTCGGCGAAGCAGCCCGGCACGGACCTGTGGTGGGAATGGGGCAGTGTCTATCTGAGTAATAATTTCAATAAACTGGGCATTACCCTCGATCTCAGCGATGCACGAGGTCTCGAGATCCTTCTTGCGCTGGTCTCGAAGGCCGATGCCCTGATCGAGAACTTTTCACCACGGGTCCTCGACAACTTCGGTCTCACCTGGGAACGGGTGGTCGCCGCCAACCCTCGGGTCGTCATGGTGCGGATGCCCGCGTTTGGCCTCTCGGGGCCGTGGCGAGACCGGACCGGATTTGCTCAGACCATGGAGCAAGCCTCTGGGATGGCGTGGATGACCGGCTTCCGGGATGGGCCGCCTGTTATCCCGCGAGGTCCGTGCGACCCGCTCGCGGGGATCCACGCCGCGTTCGCTCTCCTGGCTGCGCTCCACGAGAGGGACCGTTCGGGTCAGGCGCATTTCGTGGAGTCCACCATGGTGGAAGCCGCCTTGAACGTGGCCGCAGAAATGGTCATCGAGCACGGCGCCTACGGGGCGATGTTGAGCCGGGACGGCAATCGTGGGCCCGTCGCAGCTCCGCAAGGGCTTTACCGTTGCTCGGAGGCGGAGGATTGGTTGGCCGTGGCCGTGGTCACTGACGAGCACTGGATAGGTCTGCGTCGTGTCTTAGGTGAGCCTGACTGGGCGCACCGCCCTGAGCTCGATACGTCTGCCGGCCGCCGAGCGGCCCACGATCTGATCGACGAGCACCTACAGCGCTTCTTCGGAGCGGTGGCCATTGAAGATATCGTCGACGCCTTGGTCTCAGCGGGCGTCCCGGCCGGTGCCGTCATCGAACCGGCCAAGATCCTCGCCAATCCGCAGATGCGCCACCGACGCTTCATAGAGTCCTTTGACCATCCTGTCGTGGGCTCCCATGAAGTCATCAGTATGCCTTTCGTGCTTTCGTCCTACGGTGGACCGTGGTTTCGGGCACCGAGCCCCACTCTCGGCCAACACAATCGCCAGGTTCTCCAGGGCCTTCTCGGGTTGAGCGAGGCCAGGCTGGCTGAGCTGGGGTTGGCTGGCATCATTGGCGAGCACCCCGCAGGAACCTGAGAACGGCGTCGTGATCAGGGAGCGGGACCCGATCAGACCTATCCTCCTAGGGGCTGGTCGCGACATACGTGCTAGTGCCGCCGAGGTACACCCGGGTCAGCTCGTCCTCGTCGACGTCCTGGCGGGGACGTTCCCACACGATACGACCTAGTTCGAGTACGGCCACCCGGTCGGCGATGGTGAGGACGTCCCGGGCCTTCTCTTCGATCAGTAGGACCGTAACTCCTTGGTAGCACAGTTCGCTGAAGAGCCTCATGATCTCGCTTCGCAATAAGGGTGCCAGTCCGAGCGTGGGCTCGTCGGCGATCAGTACCTGCGGCAGGCGCACGAAGGCCGGTGCCAGCGTGAGCAGCTGCTGCTCTCCACCCGAAAGAGAGCCGGCGTTCAGCTTCCGCCGGCTCTCGAGAGTCGGAAACCTGGCGAAGGCAGCTTGCAAGTCCTCGGTACTGGTCAGCCAGATCCTGAGGTTGTCCTCGACGGTCATTCCGGGAAAGATGCCCCGCGATTCCGGGGCGATGAACAGTCCGGCTTGTACCCGATCGCCCGGATGCAGATTTTTGATGTCGCGGTCGCCGAGTAGCAACCTGCCGCTTGACTGCGGTACCACGCCGGCCAGCACCGCACACAGGGTCGACTTGCCGGCGCCGTTCGCGCCGAGGAGCGCCGTGACGGAGCCCTTCTTGAGCGCCAAATCGACGCCGTGCAGAACCTCAATCTCGCCGTACCCGGCATGCAACCCAACGAGCCGAAGGGCGATCTCTGTCTCGTCCTGAGGGCCTGGGATCGCGCCCGGCACGTCCTCGGCCGGTCGGACCCCACCCGCCGGGGCAACCTGTTTACCGTCACCGGCCGCACCCCGCGCCGGGTCGCTCAGACCAGGAAACCGGGAGAACGCGAAACTTATCCCTTCCCACAGATTATTCCCCACCCACTTGATCTGCTTCACCTGCAGAGCGAGCACCCCTTCAGGGTTTTGTGCCAGCGCTACGGCCCCCAAACCAAAGAGGATCAATGGAAGGTAGGTCGAAGTGGTGATGTAGCTGAAGAGCTGTGGGGAGACACCCGCGGCCAGTCCGGCCACGATCGCACCGACAGGGCGTCGTATACCGAAGGTGATGGCGATCGTCACCCACAGCAGTCCAGACAGGGGCGGATTGGCAGACGGCGTGACATTCTGGAGCAGCATCGCCAAAAGGATCCCGCCGATTCCTGCGATGGCTGCAGAGAAGCCGAAGGTGATCAGCTTGATCCGCACGTGATTGACCCCGCTCGATTGTGCAGCCGGTGCCGAGCCGCGTACGGCTAGCATGGCTCGGCCCGACGGTGAGCGCTCGAAGTTCCGGATGAGCACCGTGAAGACACCGAGCACGATCAAGCAGAAGAAGGCGAAGGCGCGCGATCCCGCCAAGTTCCAAGGGCCAATCTGCAGTTTCGGGAATGTCCAGCCTTGTCCCGTGTTCCCGAGCGAAGGGATGGCGAAAACCACTTGATCGAGGGTGAGAGCCAGAGCCAGAGTGGCCAGAGCCAAGGCCAGGCCGTCGAGCCGCAAGGCCGGCAGCGCCACGATCATGCCGACGAGCACGGCGATAATGGTGCCCAGTAACGCGGCCACCCAGAAGGGGAGCCCGATGCTCACCGTCATCCAGCCAGCAAACAGACTGGCCGCGGTGACGAAACCAGCTTGAGCGAGACTTACCATCCCTCCGAGGCCGGTAACCACCACGAAGGACAGGAAGATAACACCCATCACGAAGCCTTGCGCCATTAGGCCCGCCCAGAAGCTATCGGCGATGAACATCGTGTACACGACAACCAACCCGATCGCGATAATCACCGGCAAGCGCTGGCGCCAGGTTCGATCGCTCTCGGTTAGCTCGGCGGGGGCGTCTCGGGCCTCGGCGGCGGTCCCGGCTTTCCGACCCTTCCGGTTGCCCAGGACCAAAAGTCCGACGAGCAAGATGATGAACGGGACCGATGAGCGCAAACCGGGGATCTGAGCGAGAAAACCAAAATTGACATAGCCCGCGAAGAGGTCCTGGATAACGCCAAGTGCCAGCCCGCCGACGAAGGCCAGGGGGATCGATTGCAATCGGCCGATCACCATGGCCGCGGCCGCTGAAAACAGTAGCAACGTATACGCGTCGTTGTTGAGACCGAGGACGACGCCTCCAGCCACACCGACAATGCCACAACACAGACCCGACAATGCCCAGGCGGCGCGCGAGGCCCGAGGGATGTCGACCCCCCGGATCTCCGCGAGCCGCCGGGCGTCCACCGCAGCTCTCATCTCGAGGCCGATCCTGGTGTGGCGGACCACGAACCACACCACGAGCGCGATCACCGCGGCGAAGGCAAAGATGATCACCTGATCGGAACTGATCGTCGCGCTCCCGAAGAGACGCCAAACCTTCGCGGGGGAAGGACCCAGACTGACTGGTACCGAGTTGGCCCCAACTACCAGATTCAGATGGCCCAGGTTGACGAGTTCGGTGAAGAGCAGGAGGACAAAGGCCGGCAATGCGATGGAGAGCCCGACCGTGCCGACGATCCGCGCCTGCTCCGGGGCCCCTGCCAGTCGTCGAAAAGCGACCGCGTCGAGGCCGAGCCCCATGAGGGGTCCCAGGACGAGCATGACCAACGCCCCGGAGAGGATCGTGGAGAGATGGGCACCGCTGTGCAACTCAAAGAAAACGTAGGCGCACACAAAGGCGATTCCACCCTGGGCGAAGTTGAACAGTCCCGTGGTCGCATATGCGAGCACGACTCCAGTCGCCATCATCGAGTAAAGGGCGCCGCTCACCAGACCTGTGATGATGAATCCCCAAAACTGGGTCATCGCCTCCTACCTTTCGCGGTTAGCCCGGCACATGGCTTCGACTCACCCTTCGACTCAGCCCAGGTAAGCCTCTCGGACCGCCCGATGCGCCTGGACCTCCGCCGGGGTTCCCTCAGCGATGACCCGGCCCAGATTGAGGACCACGATCCGGTCGGAGTGTCGCATGACGAAGCGAACGTCGTGCTCGATAAGAATAACCCCGCACTGTGTTTGGGCCCGGAGGTCGATCAGAATCTGGCCCAGCCGCTCCACCTGGCCGTGCTCCATTCCGGCCGTGGGTTCGTCGATCAAGAGAAGCTTCGGCGGGTCGACCAGGGCCCGGGCCAACTCCAACATCCGGGCCTTTCCGATAGTCAACGTATGGGCCGGTAAAGCTTTGGAATCCGACAATCCGCATAGCTCCAGGACTTCGGCCACTCGGCTCCGTCGTTGACCCTCGATGCGGCGACGGAGAGGAGCCCTGACGAGATCGGCCCAAAATCCGCCGCCGCCGCCATGCCATTCCAGGGCCACGATCACGTTGTCTTCAACCGACAGGCTGGGGAAGACCTGCTGACGCTGGTAGGTGCGTCTCACGCCATTTCGAGCGCGCCAAAGGGCCGATCGGCCCGTGACATCTTTGCCGTCGAAGATGATCCTGCCTCTGGTAGGCCGCTGGATCCCGGATATAGCATCGAACAGTGTGGTCTTGCCCGCACCGTTGGGCCCGATGATGCCGCAGCACCGTCCGGCTCGAACGAGGAGGGAAACCGTGTCGAGCGCCCGGACCCCGCCGAAATCGACAGTTACATCCCGCACCTCGAGGATATTTGGCGAGCGGGGCTGGTCACCGTTTCGAGACTCGCCGACAGCCAGGCTCTCGAACTCCATCGCCTCCGACCCGCCGCTCATCGGCAATCCTTCGCAGTTTTAGGCAGGAGGCTCCGTTTCCGCCTAGCGCGCAGCGACAGGCCCGCTGACGGTCGCTGACTTACGCTCCCCCCTAAGTCGCCGATCACGAGTCCCCCTGACTGCAGCGAAGATTCTATATTGTCTACAGAAAGGTAGACTCATATATTGGTGTCGTCAAGCGGGATCGAGTTCAGGGGGACGTGGCCGGGAGTGAGGACGTGACGGTGCCGGATCCTCATGTTGCATTGGTAACAGGGGCGAGTCGCGGGATTGGGCGGGCCATCGCTCGGCGGTTGGCATCCGAGGGTATCTGCGTGGTGGCCACGGCCCGCTCCATGCGGCCGGGCGAGGGACATTACGAGGGTTCCCTCGAGGAGACGGTGGCCGAGATCACAGGCGATGGGGGTCGAGCAACCGCGGTTGCTGTCGACCTGGCTGATCCGGCGTACGACCGGGGCGACCTGCTGCGTCAAGGCGAAGCCGCCTTCGGAAGCCCGGTTGACATCCTTGTCCACAACGCCGCGGCCGAGCGTCGGTTTCACCACACGTACGAGCGGATGACCGCTGAGCTGTTCCGCGAGACCCTCGAGGTGAACGTGTGGGCTGGCTGGGACCTGGCCATGAGAGCACTCCCGGAGATGAAGCGGCGAGGAGCCGGATGGATTCTAACCATCTCGTCGCGGGGCGCAGCACCGCGAAACGGGCCCCCCTACCCGCAGAACCCCTTGGTCTTTGGCCAATGTCTCTATGGCGGCAGTAAGGCTATGATCGACAGGGTAACCACCGGAGCCGCTTCGGAGCTGTTCGACGCCAACGTCGCCGTCAATGCTCTGGCACCTGAAGCCGCGGTCGCGACAGACAATGCAGTAGCAGTCGCCCATGTCGATTCACGCATATCGGAGCCGTTGGAGACCGTGGCAGAGGCCGCGCTAGCCCTCTGCACGGGCGAACCCAAGTACCTGACCGGACGCGTTGCGTACAGCCTCTCCCTCCTCGTCGAGCTCGGCCGCTCAGTCCGCACGCTGGACGGGGCTTCCCTCCTCGGGGGCTGGCAGCCGGGCGAGATCAATCCGGCCCGGCTGGGCAGGCCCTATCTCGTGATGCCCTGAGTTTTGCCGGACCGTTCGTCCCGAGCCAGCGGGGCCGTCAGTCGTTAGCGCTCGGATCTGACCATGGTCCATTGGTGTATACGGTAGAAGAACCAATGTGCCCCACGTCAGATCCCTTGAATTTAACCTCATCACTCCGCAAGTCACTTGACGAAGTGCGCAAGAGCGTGGCAAGGTTGTACACAGTATTCGATCCAACCTCAAGTCGGGCCGATCGCGCCGGGGGAATATACGGCCGGCAAATCAAATATGTTGGCGGGCTCGATGACGCCGGCAACCCGACCACGTTGCTCGACAATTTGCGTAACCTCGTCCTCAACAAGCACGTGGTCGCGGTATCGCCGCTGATCAGTCTTTCTAATCTCGACTCCACGTTCCTCACGTCGAGCCAGGTTCCCTTTGCCGGGTATGCCATCTCGCCGGGCTGGTGCTTCACCTCCTACGGCTTCGGCATCAACGGGTGCCTCGAAAACCCGATGCGAGCTGACACCACAACGGCCGGCTTGATCGGATCATTCGTGAGCGGCCAGCCCCCTGCGGCTGATGGGTCGCAAAAAGGGGGGACCGGCCACAGTTTTGCTTTGCCATTCGAGGACACCCAGCACGCCGGCCTGGTCATCGACAGCGCGGCGGCCAAGGCGGTCGGCTTCAATGTTTGCTACGCCGAAGCGAACCTGCCCTCCACCCCCGTAACCGACTTTTCCCCTTATGCGGCGGCCATCATGACTGGATGTGGCAAGACTGGTCCTGACGTGGTCTTCGGTGGATTCCAGATTCCATCAGAACAGGCATCGTTCATGCAGGAGTTGCGCAGCCTCGGGTGGAAGGGATTCGATGGCTTTCTCAGCTACGCTCCGGAAGAACTGGCATCGCCGCAGGTGGCGTCGGCCTTCCAGGGATCGTTGATGTCGTCGGATGGCATCGCCCTCCCCGAGGCTGGTGGGGCGTGGGTCACGCAGGTCAAGTCGGATCTCGCCGCCATCGGACACCCCAATACGCCGCTGAGTTACGGACTCCTGCTCGGGTATGTCAGCGCTGATCTCATGGTGGCCATGCTCCAACAAACCGGCGCCGATCTGACGCCAACCACGTTCAACCAGAAGGTCAACGGGAACTGGACCTATCCCGGGGTCTCAGGCTTCGTCGGCGCTGCCCCCTGGCCGCTAGATCACTCCCAACAGACCCCGTGTGGCATGGCGGAGAAGGTTGACAACGGCAAACTGGTGGCGGCCGTACCGTTTAGCTGCTATCAGGTGATCAACCCGGTAACGGGGCAAGTGCAGCCGCTGACGAACCCGTAGCTTGCGTCCTGTTGCTCCCGTTTGACCGCTGGATTAGGGTACGAAACACATCATCCAGTAAATGGAGGATCGCGCCTCGTCGAGAGGGCTGAAGGAAAGGGGGACCACCAAAGATGGCGAGAAAGTACAAGGTTATTTCCGGTGACGGACACGTCGAGACGCCTCCGGATCCCTGGGTACGCCGCGTGCCGGAGAAGTACAAGGACCGGGCGCCGAGACTGATCCACCTGCCCGACGACAAGGGCGATGCTTGGCTCGTCGAAGGGCAACCCATGCTCCACACCGGCCAGAACGTGACGGGCCCGGGCCCGGTCAAGTTTGCGTTCGGCAGCTACACAACCAAGGATGGAAAGCCGAGCCCTGGGACCGGCGATGCGGCCCAGCGACTGCGGGAACAAGATCAGGACGGGATCGACGCGGAGGTGCTCTTTCCGCCCGTGTTCGCGACCCGTTTCATTGAGGGAATCGACGAGCGCGAGGTCTACCTGGCCATCGTCCGCGCTTACAACGAGTTCCTGGCCGAGGACTACTGCTCGGCGGCACCGGATAGGTTGATTGCCAACGCCTTCATCCCGGTGACCGGCATAGATGACGCGCTGGCCGAGCTGGAATACGCCAAGGCGGCCGGGCTGAAAACGGTGATGTTCCAACAGTTCCCCAACGGTACGGGTAAAGCGCAGCCCGAAGACGACCGGTTCTGGGCGAAGGCCCTCGAACTCGGGATGGCCTTGTCGCCTCACATCAACTTCGGCGACCACGCGCCAGTGATGACAACGCGCCGTGCCGACACCTCGCTTTGGCCCCCGGCCGCCGGTTTCGCCCAACACGCGTCTGGCTATCTCCCCGGGTATACGTTGACCCAGCTGATGGTCGCCGGCGTCTTCGATCGGTTCCCCGAGCTCAGGCTGTATTTTGCCGAGGCGAACTGCTCACTGCTACCCGGAATGCTGTACTACCTGGACCGTGACTACACGGAGTACAACGACTGGTTCCAGGTTCCGCTCAAGAAGATGCCATCCGAATACGTCCTCCAACACTGCAAGTTCGGGATGATCCAGGAAAGACCGGCCATCAAGATGGCACTCGCGGGACTGATGCCGCTCGACTTGTTCATGTGGGGATCTGACTTCCCCCACTCCGTCGGTACCTTCCCCGAGTCATCCCGCTACATCTCTGACGCCTTCGCTGGCGTGGATGAGGAAACCAAGCACAGAATCCTGGTCACGATCCCGGCTAAGTACTTCGGCCTCGACGTCAACGCGGACCTCACGCCAACGCCTGCTTGATTTCCCGGACCTGCGGGGCCGGTCGGGACCGGTACACGTCCCCTCGCCGGCCTGACCGGCCCCGACGGGTTTAGGAGGTATCGTCGACGGGCGAGAGGGCCGGTTGGCCACTGAGCACGCGCACTACTTCCTCGGCGGCGAATTGGCGGACGGTTCGGATGCACTCCTCGGAGTAGTAGACAGCGTGGGGCCGCCGATGCCGTAGCGGGCGATCACCCGCCACTGCGTTGAACGCGTCAATAGCCCGCGCCCGGATGGTGGCATACTGGGCGATCACCGCCCGCGCGTCTCGGGCCACCGCGATGACGTCGTCTTCGGTCTTGCACGCTCAGTCGAAAGAATACCCCGGACAACCCCTCAACTCTGGCGTCGTCATGGGTGAGGAACAGCCCATGTACCATCGTCTCGTCTGGCACTCCAACCCTGCCAGCGTAGCTCCGCGAAAGGACGCCAACTGAAATGAAGGCAGTGGCGGTGTATCCCAGCACTCAGGAAGTGAGGCTGGTCGATAGGCAGCCTCCCCGCCTGGTCGAGCCCGACGACGTGGTGTTGCGCGTTATCGATGTCGGCATTTGTGGCACGGACAGGGAAATCTGCTCGTTCGAATACGGCACGCCCCCGCCTGGAGATGATCATCTGGTGATCGGCCACGAGGCCCTCGGGCGAGTCGTCGAGGTCGGGTCGGCAGTCGAGGGGTTCCGGCCCGGGGACCTGGCCGTACCGACCGTGCGCCGCCCTTGCCCGCACCAGAGCTGTCGGGCCTGTCGATCCGGCCACCAGGACTACTGCTACACGGGCGACTTCACCGAGCGGGGTATCAAAGAAGCGCATGGTTACATGGCCGAGTATGTGGTCGACCGCCCGCGCAACCTCGTCCCCGTGCCCGTTGACCTGGCTGATCTGGGGGTATTGACGGAACCGTTGACCATCGCTGAAAAAGCGATGGCCCAAGTGTTCCGGCTGATGCAGCAGCGGCCGCCTTGGCTGGACCCCGGCACTGACCCGAGCGAGCGCGGTCTCGGTCTGACGGCGCTTGTCCTCGGTGCCGGACCGGTTGGTGTGCTCGGAGCCATGACGACAGCGGCGGCTGGATTCCGGACCTACGTCTACTCGAGAGAGCTCCCTCCCAGTCCGCGCACAGATCTGGTAGCCGCGTTGGGGGCCACCTACGTGTCCTCACAGTTGACAACCCCGTCCGAGCTGGCCTCGTCGATCGGTAATATCGACCTCATTTACGAGGCGGTCGGGCATTCCCATTTCGCCTTGGAAGTGTTGCGCGTCCTGGGGCAGAACGGTATCTACGTCCTCACTGGCGTGCCTGGCCTTCAGTCGTTCATCCAGGCTGACCCGGCCAGCCTTATGCGGCAGATGGTCCTCCGCAACCAGGTACTGCTGGGCACCGTGAATGCCGGACCAGACGCCTTCGCGGCCGCCATCCAAGACCTCCAGGAGTTCAGACGACGCTGGCCGCAACCGGTCCAAGCGCTCATTGGCGGACGCTATCCGGCCGAACAAGCCACCGAACTTATCTTTGGAAGGCCGGCGGGAATCAAGACGGTCATTTCCTTCGACGAAGGGGTTGGGCCATTCGCCGGCCTCGGCACGGCCAGGGTCTCGTGAAACGGGTCGGGCCAAGCACACTGCTCGTGCGGCGATCGGCGCTACGAGCGTACCGGGACGTCCCATTCCAGTCGTAGGTAGTGCATTCCAGCTACTCCGCCTGTATAGGTGATCTTGTCCCGTTCGGCGACCCGATAGTCAGGGATGGCGGCGTGCCATTCCTGGAGCCCGACGGCCAGTTCGTGGCGAGCCAGATGTGAGCCGAGGCAGCGATGCGAGCCGGCAGAAAATGCGATGTGTCTGTTGACTCGGCGGTCGAAGTCGATGTTGAGGGGGTCCTGGAACACGTCACTGTCGCAGTTCGCCAGGAAAAGTACAGTAGTGATCAGGTCACCTTTCCTCACGTTAGCGCCATGGAAGTCGACGTCTCGGGTGGCCCGGGCGCTGTTCCTGGTGACCGACGGATACCGACGGAAGAACTCCTCAACCGCGATCGGGATACAGCTTGGATCGTCTACGATTCGCTGCCGGTGTGCGGGGTTGTCGGCCAGAAACCGCAGCGTCCAGCCGATGTTCGAGGGCAGAGTATCGAGACCGCCCAGAAACACGGTCGAAGCCAAGTTCGTGGCGATACCAAGGTCGACCAGCTCGCCATCGATTCGGCCGTGTGAGATGCCGTTGAGCATGTCGTCGCGAGGTGAACGCCGCCGTGATTCGAGCTCGCTCAAGATGATGGCCTGGATCTGTGTCCAGGCGTCCTGTGATTTGACTTTCACGTGCAGGAAGGTTTCGGCTAGCTGTCGGAATTCCTCCCGACGGGCCGGCGCCAGGCCGAATAGCCTCCCAAAGATGTCGATGGGGTAGCGTCGGGCGAACTCAGCGATGGCGTCGCAGTAACCCCGGTCCTTGAAGTTGGCGATAAGCTCCTGACAGACCTGATGCATCTGCGGTTCGAGAGGGTCGATCGCTGCAGGCGTCATCAACGGCAAGACGATGCTCCGTAGCTTGGTCTGGAGCGGGGGGTCGAACTCCGAGGGCATTAACGGCGGGTTCATGGGGCGCTGTCCCTGGGTATGGGTGAACGTCCGATAGTCCTGTTGCACCTCTCGGCACTGCTCGTACCTCGTTACGATCCACATCCCGCCGTCGGACTCGGTCCAGAAGGGATCGGCCTCATGCGCCTGCAGCAGGTGTTCAAATGGGTCTTGCTCGATTACCGGCGCAATCAAGATCTCCAAGTCGCGCTCAGGGCTGCGCTCGACGCTGGTCATCTCCATTACCACCTTTCGACGGTGCGACTCCGTGAGCCTTCGAAGCCAGTGAGGCGTCGGGCCGAGTCGGGTAACTAGGACTGGTTCTGTTTCATTAGGACGGCGTAGTTTACCCTGACGGGCCCCAGCTCAGCACGCGCACAGAACTACGGACCGCGCCGACACGACCGTAGCCATTTTCGGCGTCGAGCCGTTCCCGCTGAGACCGTGAGTAATTGGACGAAACCAGAATCTTGCTATCTCGGCGTATTCCTGTCGTTCAACGGTGGCTGCCCTGTGTGTTCGCTCGCTGACGTTTGAGAAACTCTCGCTCGGCGGGATTCGACGTCAGCTGGATCGCGTGGTCGTAGGCGGCGATCGCCACGTCCTGGCACCCGGCTCGGGCCAGCAGGTCGGCCCGAGCGGAATGGTAAGGCTGGTAGTCCTGGAGGTCGACCTGAGCCAGGGCGTCGAGCCCGGCGAATGGACCGTGGAGCTCTCCCACCGCCACAGCCCGGTTCAGTGCCACGACCGGGTTGGGGCGGACGGCGTAGAGCTGGTCGTAGAGGGCGACGATCTGGGACCAGTCCGTTGCGTCGGGTGTTGGTGCATCGGCGTGCACGGCGGCGATGGCGGCTTGGATCTGGAAGGGCCCTGGTTGGTTGCGCCGCAGGCAGGCACGCACCAGCCCATGGCCTTCCCCGATGAGCGCCTGGTCCCAACGGCTGCGGTCCTGGTCGGCGAGGCGGACCATCCGTCCCTGGGAGTCCGTCCGGGCGGGACGGCGGGCCTCGGTCAGGAGCATCAGGGCCAGGAGCCCGACGACCTCGGGCTCGTCGGGCATGAGCGACGCGAGGACCCGTCCGAGCCGGATCGCCTCGGTCGACAGGTCCACCCGGGTCAGGTCGGCTCCCGTTGTGGCCGTGTGGCCCTCGGTGTAGATCAGGTAGGTGGCGGCCAGCACCGCATAGAGCCGATCCGGCAGCTCGGCGGCTCGCGGGATGCGGTACGAGGCGTGATTGTCGTGCAGCTTGCGCTTGGCCCGGACGATGCGCTGGGCCATCGTCGTCTCCGGTACGAGGAACGCCCGGGCGATCTCGCTGGTGTCCAGCCCCCCAAGCAGGCGGAGGGTCAGCGCCACTTGGGAGTCGGCGCCCAGGGCCGGGTGGCAGCACAAGAACATGAGGCGCAGCTGGTCGTCGGCCACCACGTCGACGAAGGCGTCGAGGTCGGCGAGCTCGGGGTGGTGGTCGGGTTCCATGGCGTCGGAGTGCAGTCGGCGGGAGGCGAGGTGCCGATCGGCCCGGTTCGCCTCCCGGCGGAGGCGGTCGATGGCCCGGTTGCGGGCGGTAGTGGTTATCCACCCGCCGGGGTTCGGTGGAGTCCCGCGGACTGGCCACTGCTCGGTGGCGATGGCGAACGCCTCCGCCACCGCCTCCTCGGCCAAGTCGATGTCGCCGAGGAGGCGGATCAGGGTGGCGGTGCAGCGGCCGACCTCGCGCCGGAAGACGACTTCGAGGTCCTCACTCACCTTCCAGGGGCCGGACCTCGACCGGGAACTCGCAGGCGGCGGCGGCCCGTCCGGCCAGAGCGAGGGCGGCGTCCAGGTCAGCGGCCTGAATGACCCAGAAGCCGCCCATTTGCTCCTTCGTCTCGGCGTACGGACCGTCGGTCATCGACACCTCCCCACCGGCTGAACGGACCACCGTTGCCGACGACGCCGGGCGCAGACCACCGGCAAAGACCCAGGTGCCGGACTGCTGGAGATCATCGTTGAAGGCGCCTACCTGGGCGACCTGGCGCTGGGCGTCGGGCGTCGGAGAAGTCGAGCTCGTACTCGCTGTCGTGCCACACGGAAAGCAGGTACTGGGGCATGGTTGAGTTTGGTCCTTTTCGGTCGTTGAGCGATGCCCGGTGCGCCGCTCACCCTGTCCACGAACGGCGCCGCCACAATCGACAGGCCGCCCCAAAAGAAATCGTTCCCGAACCTACCGGGCCCCTCGTTTCCCCGGATCACCCAGCACCGGCGTTCCGGACCCAGTCGACGTGTTCTGGGTGCCTGATTTGGAAGTGTGCGATCACTTGGGCGGTTTCCGACTTTGACGGCCACTCTTCGCTGCGCCAACAGCTGTGCAGGTTTCTCAGCGACGACCCGTCCACATCCGCAAAGATGTGACGGTCGTCTCCCAGGCTATTCGACGCGAAAGGAAGCAGGCTCATGCCCGATGATTCAGCAGGTGACTCTGGCTCCTTGATCGACAACCGTCACCTTCTGCTGGTCGGGGCCGGGCCGGGTCTTGGACTGGCCGTGGCTCGTCGCTTCGCCGAGGGCGGCTATCGAGTGACCTTGGCGGCTCGCAGCGCAGACGGACTCGGCCATCTGGCGGGCAGTTTGGCTGACACCGGCGCCCAGATAGAGACCATCGCGGTAGACGCCAGTGACCCTGAAGGTCTAGGAGCTCGTATGGCTGAGCTCTACAACGAGCAAGGTGCGCCCGGGCTCATCATTTACAACGCCGTCATGGGAGCTCCCGATCAGCTCCTGAGCTCGAGCGTGGAGCACCTGCAAACGGCGTATGCGGTTGACGTCATCAGCGCCATCGTCGTGACACAGGTGGTAGCCCCGGCCATGCGGGCGGCCGGTTCAGGCATCATCATCATGACCGGTGGCGGGTTCGCAGATCATCCGATCCCCGCCCTGGCGACCGTTTCCCTCGGCAAAGCCGCGCTGCGATCCGCGGCTACTATGCTCGGAGCCGATTTGGAGCCGGATGGCATCCGGGTGGCGACCTTGACGATCGCCGGGCAGATCGTGGCGGGGACCGCGTTCGATCCGGTGAGAATCGCAGAACGCTATTGGGAGGTCGTCCATTCCGATGGTCCTTGGCAAGCGGAATTTCGCTTTGCCGGCGAATAGCACTCGAGAGAAATCAACCACGACCCCCCCAGGCTGGATCTCTGACCGCGTGCCCTGCACCTTCGGCTCGGCCGCTTCGGGGGACCGGAAGATAGAGCTGGCTCGACTGGCCGGAGGCCACCTCCAGGTGGCCTTGAGTCGGACCGATCGAACAACTCTTGTACGGAACGGCCGGGCATCACCGCCCGGGAAGGAACGGACCGACCATGGAATATTTCGTCAGCATGACCACTCACGTCCCGGAGGGAACCCCCCCACAGGCCGTCCACGACGTCCGTGCCCGCGAGGCGGCCCACTCCCGGGAACTGGCCAACCAAGGCCACCTGTTGCGGCCGTGGCGCCCGCCGCTACAGCCGGGCGAATGGCGCAGCGTCGGGCTGTTCGCCGCCGACGATGAGGGCCAACTCGAAGAGGTGCTGGCCTCGATGCCGCCGCGGGTGTGGCGGACCGACCAGGTCACGCCGCTCGGGCCGCACCCCAACGACCCGGCCCCGGGCGGCCGTCGGGGGCATTTCAGAGTTCCTGAAACGATCGTGAAGTCGCTGCCCTTGGACGCCTGGATGACCACCCAGTTCACCCCGCTCACCGCGCACCCAAGCGACCCGGCGCTGACGGGCTCATAAGCACCAACGACCCGCAGGTCGCCCGGAGCTTCCTTTCGCCAGCCACCTAACGGCGGGAGAACGTGAGATGCGTGACGCCGCTCGGGGAGCTGACGGCCTCTACTTCGAAGCGCGACTCGAGTTCGTCCAGTCCGTCCCAGAGGCGCTCCCCGCGTCCAAGGACCAGGGGCACGATCGTCACGTGCATGTAGTCGACCAGGTTGGCGGCCAGAAACTCTCGGATCGTCGAGGGGCCTCCGCCGATGCGGATGTCCCGGCCGCCAGCGGCCTCCCGGGCAAGCTTCAGGGCCTGGTCGGGGCTGGCGTCGATGAAGTGGAACGTCGTTCCGCCATCCATCTCTATCGAGGGCCTCGAGTGATGGGTGAGCACGAACACCGGGGTATGGAAGGGCGGGTTATTCCCCCACCAGCCCTTCCATTCTTCGTCAGTCCACGGTCCCCTCTGAGGTCCGAACTTATTCCGGCCCATGATCTCGGCACCGATGCCCCGATCCCAGTTGCTCGCGAAGGCGTCGTCGACGCCGGTGCTTCCGTCCTGGTCGCGCTCCGTCCCTTGGAAACTGCGGAAGGTGCGGGTAGGGAAAAACCATTCGTGGAGCCGGGTACCAGCGTGTCCGAAGGGGGCCTGGAGGCTTTGACCGTCACCGGTGCCGAAACCGTCCAAAGATACTGAGAAGTTGTGGACCCGAACTCGTGACATGGAAATTCTCCTCGACAATAGACTGCCGGCCCTGGGTCGGCGCTTGCCCGCCTCGGCAAGCGGGCCTTCGCTCACCTAGACGGTCCGGGCGCGCTCAACTCATCGGTGACGCAATCCGAGCGGATCCGCATCCAATCCTGCTCCTTAGCGTCGTCTAATGGCCGGGTGGATTGGGTTGAAGCGCCGGGTCGGCTATCTGGTGAAAGGGAGCCGGCGGCGTGAGGTCGAATACGGCAAGGGCTTCGGGGGTGGCGGACTCCCAAGTGAAGTCTTCGCTCCAAGGAACGGCGCCCTTGACGCCATTGTTCGGGCCCTGTCCGCCCGGCAGGCCCAGCGCCAGGCGTACCGGCAGGTAGGTACGGGCGTCGACCCAGGCGGTGACGCCCTTGCCGATGATGGGCTTACCGTTGGGACTCAGCGCCGGGATTCGCAGCTGGTAGGTGGGGGTGCCATCGATGGAGGCGGTTCCGATCACCTCGATGCCGGCTTGCCGGAACATGGCGACGATCGAGGTGGCGCTGGGCTCGGGTCCGCTCAAGGCTTTTGCCGGGAACACGTAGGCGCCGGGGGGAGGTGGTGCCCCGATCGGGCCGAGCGGTGGGGCTGGTGCCGAGATGGCCGACTTTGACCAGGTGTGGTGCTGGTAGTCGATGTTCAACACGGTGTCGACGCCGGCGGCCCAGGTCCACAGCGTTGCGGTCGGGCCAGGGCCCTCGTCAAGGAGCTGGGTCGGCCCTCTCCACGACATGCGAGTGCCGCTCGAGTCTCGCTGGACAACGCGCTCGACGTACCCGCTGGTGGTGTCAAGGGCAGCGAGGCTGTGCTGGACGACGTGAGCGGTCAGCACGGCTCCGCGCCCCTGGGCGACCTGCGGTGCGGGACGAGGAGAGAACGATCCACCCGTCCCGGTAAACAGGGCCACGGCTGCCGCGACGGCCGCCGCCACCGACGCGCTCACCAAGATCAGGCGCGCCACTCGCCGTCGCCGTGGACCAGATGAGCTACGCCCGGGCACTGGCAGAGCCATCAGGGGCCCGGGCTATCGCTTGGATGGCGGCGTCGATCAGCGCCGGGTCCACCGGTTCAACCTTGCGGTAGCGAGACAGCAGCTCTAGGTCGTTCATCAACAAACCTCCTCAGGGTCGGACTCGAAGCCGAGCTCGAGTTCGGCGTGCAGGTAATCCCGTAGAGCGCTGCGGGCCCGATGCAGCCGGCTACGGACAGTCCCGGAGGGCATCTGCAGTGATTGGGCGATCTCGGCCGGGGAGAGTTGCTCCCATGCGACCAACAGAAGAATCTCTCTCGATTCCTCGCTGAGCGCCCCTAGCGCCCGCTCCAAGGCTACGGCAAGCCGAGTGGCGTCCAACCGGTCGTCGATGTCGCCCCACGGATCGCAAGGCAACTCGAAGGGTCGGCCGACGTTTTCCGCCCTGGGCCGGAAATGGGCTCGCAGGCTGTTGCGGGCGATCCCGATAAGCCATGGCAGCACGCCGCCAGCGAACGGGTCGTAGCTGTCTTGTGATCGCCATGCTCGCAGCCACACCTCGCTAAAGAGGTCGTCGGCGACTTGTCGCCCCGCCCGGCGAGCCAAATAGGCATGAACAGCCGGGCCATGCTCTCGCACAAGGCCGGCGAACCCAGCTCGGTCCCCGACCCACCAGATCGCCTGTCCTTCCTCTCCTCGGCCCACGCATCCCTCCTCTCGGCTCAGCCCTCACCCTCTTATTGCCTTCACGACTCGTTCCCGTTCCCAATCAGGGCGCCCGGGGACGCGAGGCGGCGCCGTCGCGGGAGCCGAGCGGCGTGTCCGGACTGCCTACTCCCTCCGGGAGAACCGCTCCCAGGCAGCCTTGTTACTTGTGCCAAGTGCGTCACCAACTTCGGTCCAAGAGCAGCCGGCCGCCCGCGCCCGACGAACCTGGACCCGCAACACCTTGTATAGAGCTGATTTATTTCCGGATCGCCTGGAGGACAAGATCGGGAGTTTCCATCTGGGGCATGTGCCCCGTAGCCGGCAACGCCTCGAAGCGTGCCGTGGGGATGGCAGCGGCGTAGGCGCGGCCGTAGGCCGATTCGACGATCTGATCCCTGTCGCCCCACAGCACCAGGGTCGGGATAGTGATGCGGCTGAGACGGCCGAGCAGGGTGGGATCGGCCATCGCCGGTGAGCCGGCGTAGACGGCCAAGGCTGCGCCGTTGGCAGCCATGACTGCTTTTTGAGCGTCGGGGATGGTAGCGAGGTCGACGCGGAAGGCCGTCGGGTCATGGAAGGAGAGCGCCTGGATCTCGGGAACGGATAGGCCGGAAACGTCGGTGACGGGGTGGCCCTGCACTTCGATACCCACCGCGTCGAGGAGCACGAGTCCGCTGATGCGGGGTGAGCCGAGGAGAGCCATGTCTTTGGTTCTTCAGTCGGCGTAGTCGGTGGCCGGGACAGTGGCGTATCGGGCCATCACCTCGACGACCGCTTCGGGCGTGAAGGGCCGACCGGCAGCGATCATGTCGCGGAGGTCTCGGAAGTACTGCACGTAGAGGTCCAGAGTGATCTCGCCCACCCCCAAGCGGTGGTCCGTCGTGGTGCCGTCCTCCAGGATCCGCATCCGCACCGCTCCCAGCTGGATGGCGTCCCCACTGTCGGGCCCGACGATCGTTACCTCCACGCCGTACCTCCTGTTCATGAGAGTTGACTCCCCTCTATAGAGAGTAACGCGACCGGCCAAGGCCCCACCGGGCCTGGGCTTTGGGTGATCGAACACGCCCTGGTCCCCGTTGCCGTTGCCGTCCAATCGGCCAATTCCGAACTACTAGCCCCGCGGCGGCTCGATGTCGCGGTCGTCGTCAGCGCGGAAACGTTGTTGTGCCTTACCGCCTCTGTGGCCTCAGCACCGACGAGGCCATAGACAGTGCGGAGAAGACAGCCAGAACGCCCACCCGCCGTCAGAGCCGGATCCGGCGACCAAAGGAGCGAATGTCCTCTACGAACAGTGCGGGCTGCTCGCAGGCCGCGAAGTGCCCACCGGCGGGCTGGGGGCTCCAGTGGACCAGGTTGGCATCCCGCTCGACGAACCGCTTAGGGACGTAGAACACCTCCCCGGGAAACACCCCCACACCGGTGGGAACCGGCACCAGCGGGGTGCGGCCTGGCACCAATTCGACGGGGTCGCGGGCCGTGTAGTAGTAGAAGCGCGCTGCGGACCCCCACGTATTGGTGACCCAGTAGAGCATGGCGTTGGTCACCAGCTCCTCGCGAGTGAACACGGACTCGACGTCGCCCCCGGTGTCCCCGTTGCGACGGCGGGCGTGGAGGATCTCGGCCGCCAGGGCGACCGGGCTGTCGGTCGGACCGTAGGCGTCGGTCTGGGGGGCGATCAGGTTGCGATCGCCGCGCGTGATCGGCCGGCCGGGTCGCGCCCCCCGGCGCCATTCCCGCTCGAACCACACCCGCTCGTCGGGCTCGAGGTCATCGAGTTCGAAACCCTCGAACCGGTTACGTAGCGCCGGGGCGAAGTTGGGCAGGGTCACGTACACGCCGCGCAGGTCGTCGGGGTGGAGGTGCCCCAGCATGATGGAGATGACCGCACCCCAGTCGCCGCCGGCGGTGACGAACCGGTCCAGCCCGAGCACGTCGCGGACGAGACGCACCCACAGTCCGGCGGTCTTCTGGGCGCTGGACCCGGGGAGCAGTGGCGTCGAGAAGCCGTATCCGGGGACGCTGGGCACGATGACGTCGAACGCGTCGGCCGGGTCCCCGCCGTGGGCGGCGGGATCGGTGAGCGGGCCGATCACCTTGCGGTAGTCCCAGTAGCTCCACGGGTTTCCGTGGGTCAGGACCAACGGGATCGGATCCGGCCCCCGACCGGCCACGTGAACGTAGTGGACCACCTGGCCGTCGATCGTCACGCGAAAGTTGGGTAAGGCGTTGATCTGACCCTCGACGGCGCGCCAGTCGTATTCATCGAGCCACCATCGGACGAACTGCTCGAGGTACGCCCGACTCACCCCGAACCTCCAGTTGAGGTTGTCGGGGTCGTCCGGCCAGCGGATCCGCCGCAGCCGGTTGTCAAGGTCGTCGAGCACCGCCTGCTCGACGTCGACGGTGAACGGCTCGGGCGTGGCGGAGTCGCTCACGAGCGCAGCTCCCAGCCGTCGTCCTCGCCGAGACCGGTCAACGCCCCTCGCCGCCAGTAGTCATGGTAGTCAATCTCGACCAGTCGGCATTCTTGCGAGCTCATCGGTTGTCCTTTCCGGATCCGGTCCAATCGGAAAGTGTTAACACATTGCGTGTGAGGCGGGGGCCCGGATCTCCACCGCCGCGTGGGGCGTGTAACGCTTGGTCGTCTGCGACCAATACATGACATGAGCTCGAGAAGTCGTGATGCGGTGGTCAAGCCCGGATGACTGGACTAGAGCGTGAGAACTTTGCCGCCCTCTATCGAGATCACGTCGATCGGGTGACGGGCTTCGCCGCCCGGAGGTTGTCAAGCCCCGGCGAGGTAGCCGATCTAGTGGCGGCCACCTTTTTGGCGGCGTTGGAGCGGTCCGACTCCTATGACCCAGCTAAGGGTGATCCTGCCTCTTGGTTGTTGGGGATCGCCGCCAACCTTCTGGCGAATCAGCGCCGCCGGGCGGTACGCGAGCAGCTCGCCCGAGGCCGCCTCGACGCCCGCGCCCTTCTCAGCCCCGACGACATCGAGGCTCTCCTGGCCCGAATCGACGCCTCTTCGCAGGCGGCCCGGCTGCGCGCCGCCATGGACACCCTGCCGGCGCGTTACCGGCAGGTCCTGCTCCTGGCCGGGGAACCCTCGCTGAGCCAGGCCGAAGCGGTGAAAGCGGCGGGTATCAGCCCCGCCGCGTTCCGGGTGCGCCTGTCCCGGGCCCGTCGGGCCCTGCGCCGAGCCATGCAGTCCCAGCCCGCTCGCCCCGAGGTGGGCGAGGGCGACCCAACCATGAAGGAGGCCCTGCTATGACCGCCACCGCCGATACCTACGAAGACCGGCTACTCGACGCTCTCCTAGACCGCTTCGACACGCTCGCTGTTCAGCCACCGGCGGAAATGGCGGCGGCCTCGCGACGGGCCGGTACTCGACGCTACGCCGTTCCGCTGGCCGGCCTGGCTGCCGCGGCCACGGCGGCGTCGCTGAGCTTTATCGAGATGGGTGGGACCACGCCGGTGAAGCCCGCGGTATCGCCGACGCCGGCTTACGCATTGGCCACCTGGACCGCCCGGCCCACCTCAGCGGAACCGGCTCAGATCTCGGCGGCTGAGGCACAGTGCTCGCCCGGCGGGACTCAGCCAGCCGCCGGTGACAAGCAGGGTCCGGTGCCGCCTGGCGGCCCGTGGAGCCCGGTGCTGGTCGACACCAGAGGCGACCTCACCATGGCCCTCTACAGCAACGGGACCGACACGATGGCCTGTCTCGCCAGCCCCTCGGTCATCCAGCTCAGCCCGATCGACACCACGGGCCAGCCGCCCGTGGCGGATAACGCCGCCAGCCTGGACAAGGTGACGTTCGGGAAGGTAGCCGGCGACGTCTACACGGTTGCAGTTGGTCGGACCGGCCCCGCCGTAACCGCGGTTGGGCTGCACCTCGTGGACGGTTCAGAGGTGACCGCCACTGTCGGCCACGGCCACTTCATCGCCTGGTGGCCCCAAGGCACGGGTGTCAAGAGTCTTTTTGTCACCACCAACACCGGAACTCAGAACTACCCGGTCGACCAACGCTTCGCCCTTTCAGGCCCCCAGCCGACCAACAAGACAGTGCACCTGCTCCCGGACCATCCCAGCAACAAATCCAGCTGACAGATAACCACCCAGCCGACCCAAACCGGCCGGAGTTGCTGCGCTCCACGGGAGATCCACCTAGAAGCGATGCGTGGTGTGGGTAAACGTCCCTTTGCCGAAGGAGAGGACCTTCGTTGGGCGAACGGCGTATACGAGGGCGTCGCCCCCGCCGGGATGGTGGAATAGCCCGCCGTGGGCTTGGTAGTGCCATCGCCCGTCCCACTTCTCCGACCACGCTGTTGCCAGCCGGGCGAGCAGGGCGTCTTCGGTTACCTGCAGAGCAGGACCTTCGACCACGACGTCGAGTCCGCGGTTCCAGTTGTTGCAGCCTGTGGCGAGGATCACGTTCGGGTTGGCGCGCAGGTTGAGCGCCTTTTGTTCTGTGTCGCCGGTGGAGAAGTAGAGCGCGTCGCTGAGCCATACCGCGACCAGGGGGCTGACGTGAGGGCGGCCATCTGCTCGTACCGTCGTGATCCAGAACAGCTCTGCGCTTTCGAGAACCCGCTGGGTGTCGCTCCATGCGGTGGCGGACGATCCGGGCTGGCTGAAGCGGGTGTCGAGCTTGGTGGCAGGTTCAGTCATTTTGATGGCCTCCGAAGATGGGGTAATGAGAGTGTCGACGGGCGCGGCGCCGTTATGGTGACGGGATGACCGAGGAGGACCGAGTTCACTGGGACGCCAGGTACTCGGCCGACAAAGACTCCAACGATCTGGATCCGCCTGGGATTCCGGCCGTGTTCGCCCCCTATACAGACCTCTTCCCGAGAGCGGGATTCGCCCTCGACTTGGCCTGCGGGCGCGGCGCGACATCGGTCTGGCTGGCCACTATCGGACTCGAAGTGTGGGGAGTCGACGTTTCCCCAGTCGCGCTCGACCAGGCCCGCCGCCTGGCAGCCAAGCACGGGATGAGCGGCCAATGCCAGTTCCACTTGGCGGACCTTGACCTGGGGCTGCCTTCCAGCCCGGCCGCCGAGGTCGTTCTCTGCCATCTGTTCAGGGATCAGCGCCTCTACCTGCCCATCGTGGAGCGCCTCAAGGCCGGTGGTCTCCTCGCCGTCGCCGTGCTCAGCGAGATAGATGCGCAGCCCGGACCGTTCCGAGCCCGAGCCGGCGAGTTGAAGGCAGCGTTCGAGCAGCTCGTCCTCCTAGCCGATGGCGAGAGGGACGGCCGAGCCTGGCTACTGGCCAGAAAGTGACGTCATACTGGACGGAATGGCTGAAGTTCCGCTGGCCCGACACCTCCTGCGTGCGAAGGACTTGGCCGACGCGCGCTATCTTGAGCAGCTCTCAGTGGCCAAACTTGCCGCCGCCGCCGGGTTGTCGCCGGCGTACTTTAGCCGGGAGTTCAAGCGGACGTTCGGTGAATCGCCGCACCAGTACTTGTTGATGGCTCTCGCCTTCTACACCAAGACGCTCGGCTGGGAGGTACGCGCCGATGTGACTGTGGAGGCGTGGAACTTCCGGTGGCTCTGCGTTGGTCAGGCCGGACACGACGGCATGGGGCTGGTGCTCATGCCGATCCCGGGACCTCCTATGCTCGACGAAGCGAGCAGCGATCACCTGGCCGAGCTGGTGGCCAAGGGCGCTGGCGGCACGTTGTTCCTCGAAACCGACGATTGCCGAGCGGCGTACGACGAGCTCTCAGCCAGGGGAGTTAGGTTCAACGATCCACCGACCGAGCAGGCCTACGGAATCGACACGTCCTTCCGAGATCCGTCGGGGAACAACATTCGGCTTACCCAGGTACTCGAATTCGACACGTCGCGCGGACAGTCGACGGCCGGCTGATCACGATGGAAGGGGCGCCAACAATGCGTCGGCGCCACGGACCGGAGACCGGCCATAGTGCTCTTTGTAGACCCGCTCACCGGTCGCGGCCGAACTGGCACTGAACTTGCCCGAGCGCCATCGCCGCGCGCCTCTCCGTGCCGTCCCGTGAACCCGTCAGGCGGGACGTCGGCGCAGCCTGGGTTCTGTGAGAGCGGGCGGGTCATAAAGCATCTCCCGGGCGACGACATTGGTACCGGGCGGGACGAGCTCGTCGATCGTGTCGAGCATGTCCGGGGCCAGTTGGATATCAGGCGCACCAAGTTGCGTCTCGAGTTGTTCCATCGTCCGGGGCCCGATGATGGCGCCCGAGATCGCTGGGTGAGTGAGCACGAACGCCAATGCCAGCTCGACCATCGTTATCCCGGCGGTCGCAGCCAGGTCGGCGAGCCGCGTCGCGATCTCGAGTTTCTGTTGGTTCTCGGGCCGGGTCACGTCGAAGCGCTGGCCCAGACCCGACCGGGCGAAAGGTCCGGTCGCCCGATACGAGGTGTTCTCCTTGCCACGACCGTATTGCCCCGACAGCCAACCGCCCGCGAGCGGACTCCAGGGTAGGACCCCTAGCCCGTAGTGCTCTGCCACGGGGAGCACATCGGCTTCGATGGCTCGTACGAAGATGGAATAGGGAGGCTGCTCGGTGTAGAACCGCCCGAGGCCGCGGCGATCTGCCGCCCATTGCGCTTCGACAAGTTGGTAAGCCGGAAACGTCGAAGTGCCGAATAGCCGGATTTTGCCCGCTCGCTGCAGGTCGGTGAGCGCTCCGAGGGTTTCTTCGATGTCGACGGTCGGATCAGGTCGATGTATCTGGTACAGGTCGATGTAGTCCACCCCCAGCCGGCGGAGGCTGTTATCGCATTCGGCGAGGATCCACCGGCGGGAGTTCCCCCTGGCGTTGGGATCCTTCCCCCCAGGAAAGTGAACCTTGGTAGCCAATATGACGTTCTCGCGTGCCGCCTGCGCCAGGGCCTTGCCCACGATGATCTCGGATTCGCCGGCCGAGTAGAGGTCCGCGGTGTCGACGAGGTTGATTCCGGCGTCCAGAGCTCGATGGATGATCCGGACGCAGTCGCCATGATCCGTGTTCCCGTTCGCCCCGAACATCATGGCCCCGAGGCAAAGTGAACTGACCTGAATGCCGGTACGGCCCAGTGCACGATACTCCATTCGGCGTACCCTAGCTCGTCCGGCTCGGTAGTTTGACACGGGGTCGTACTTCCATACGGCACGCATCTATTTCTACGAGAGGAATCCCCGTCGGCGCAGTCAACCGAGTCTCAGCCGGTCAGATAATGGAAGCGGAACCTGCCGAGATTTACCGGATCGTCAGGTCTCTTTGCTCCTTATGTCAGCTCGAATAAAGCGTCGACTGCGACGAGACCCTCTGGTGTCAACAGGATTGGATTGACGTCAATAGCTGAAACTACGGGCATCTCGAGGGCGAGTTCCCCGAGCTTGACGGCTACGTCCGCCAAGTCTTGACAACCCTTTGCGTCGAGGCCGCGGATGCGGTGACCAATCTTGATGCATCCTTCGATCACCCCGCGCACGTCTCGGGCCGGTACAGCTATGACTACCAAGTCTACACGCTCAGGCAGTTGTTCTATAGTTGCGAATGCCGCATCTCCATGTATCAGGGGCGTCCGCGCGTTCACTGGGTATAAGCGGCCAGGGAAGTAGCCCCGTAGGTTGCCATAGACGGAGTTTCCCACCACCCCGGTGTTCGAGGCGCCGACCACCGCGATCGACTCGGCTGCAAAGATCGGACCGAGCCTCGCATAACCAGTACGCGGAGAGATGGTCAAGACACCGAGCTCCTTTGCGTAGTGCTAGGACGGTTCGTCGCCGCCGAAGGTCGACCTGGCGCAAACACCGGTCCTGCGTGGCGCCGATCGCTGGTGCAATGATGCCGCCATCCGCGCCTTCTTCGAGAGAGGAGATGGCACGGCGACCTCACCCTCGGTCAGCCGCGTGAGTTCCGGTGCCGATCCAGCTTCACCGTCGGGATGCCGTTTGCCGGGACCAGTACGACCTCCCTGGCCTCAGCGAATACGAGGGGGGCTCATCGGGGAAGCCCGAGAACGCGTTGAGCTAGGAGGTTCTTCTGGATTTGTGACGTTCCACCATAGACGCTGACCGCCCGGGAATACAGGTAGGTGCCGATCCAATCCGGCGCCAAACCGAGAACGGCGTCGGGACCCAACAGGTCCATGGCAATGTGATTGATCGTTTGTTCTGCTTCGCTCCACAGCAACTTGCCCACTGACCCTTCAGAACCCGGCGGTCTGCCCGCGACGCGTTGCGGACAATTGTTCCAGGACGTTGAGGCGCATGGCTTCGCCCAGCGTGTAGGCAAGCGAAAGTTGCCGTCTGAGCTCGGGCTCGTGAAGCCGGCCGCGCTCCTGGGCCAGTGCTTCCAGGCGGGCCAGCAGCCGTTGGTACTTGGTGCTGGATCCGACATCGCCGGGGCCGCGCTCATAGGCGAAGGTGGTCATGGCGATACTCCAGCCGTCACCCCGTGTGCCCAGGATGTGGTCGGCGGGCACGGCCACGTCGTCGAAGAACGCTTCGCCGACCTCGTTAACCCAGCTGGACAAATGGATCGTTCGGCACGTCAAGCCGGGCGAGTCCATGGGCACAAATAGCGCGGAAATACCCTTGTGTCTCGGCAGCTCGGGTTCGGTCCGCGCCAGCAGGAAACACCAATCAGTATCCGGACGCATACCCCACAGTTTCTGCCCGTTGATGATCCACTGATCGCCATCCAAAACGGCGTGGGTCTTTAGGGAGGCGATATCGGAACCCGCCTCCGGCTCGCTGAACCCCTGGCACCACGAAATGTCTCCCCGCAGGGTAGGAGTCAAGAAACGGCGCTGTTGCTCGTCGGTGCCGTGCGTCCAAATTGCTCGCCCGATATGGTTGGCCCCCGCGTACGGCGGGGCGTCCACCCGGGCCAACTCGTCATTGAGGATCGCTTCGTACATGGGGCTCAGGCCCCGCCCACCGTATTTTACCGGCCACGACATGCCCACGTATCCCGCCTCATACAGGCGTCGATGCCACTCGTTGCTGGACCGATCGCGGGCGGACTCAGAGCCAGCCGCTCGCCATTCGCTGATATTCTCCTCCAGCCAGGCCCGCAGCGACGTCCGGAACTGTGCCTCGTCTGGCGTATCCCGATAGTCCATCAGGCCGACCTCAGCCTCATATCAGCAATGGCGTCGCCCGACGACCACGACGCGGGCGCGCCCGCCACCTGCAACAGCTCCTGCGACAGCACCGCCGAACCCACATACGGTACGGGCACCATTCGTCCGGCCAACGACTCTGCGGTTTTCCTGGGGAGCAACTGCTCATCCGTGGGCAATGCGAGCATCTCGACTCATCCTCCCCGGCTCCCCTAACGACCCGGCTCTGCCGACCAGGGTCAGACTACCACAGACATCACGTACGGGTTCCCCGACGATCTTGGTCGAGCGATGTGATACTGAAGCGGGGGAGGCTATGGCCGGCCCACCTCGACCCTTCGGCTGGACGATGGCTTCTAATCCCAATGCATTATCCACGAGCAGCGGTATGGAACGGACGTCGTGGGCCCGACGGCTCTGGCGTTGCGACGGAAACCATGCGGCGCTCTGACGTCCGGCTTACAGATCTAGATCTACGATTCCGCTTCTGAAGCGCGCATTCCGCTCAGCACTCGCCTGGCCGAATCCTACTTCGGCTACTCTCTCTTTGAAGACGGTCGTCTCCCGGCTGCCATGCGCGATGACATCTTGCGCTCCCGCGAATCGCTGGAGTACGGACCGGCCCATAAGATCCACGCCCATATTCAGAATCGCCTTGTTGGCAATCAGCAGGTCGCGACCGAGCAGTGCGATAGAACGGGCGACAGCCAGAGCGACCTCGTCGAGCGTGTCACCGTCGACAGCAGACAGAACGAGGCCATGCCTCGCGGCGGCCTCACCAGAGATAGTGCTACCGGTAAATAGCAGCCATTTAGCTACTTGCGGTGAAGTGTGATACAACCAATACACGCTGGTAGCCGTGCCACTCCGGACTCCTGGGTGGCCGAGCTTGGCATCCTTGGCCGCGATCGTGATGTCACACATTTGCACTATATCAACGGCACGCCCCAGGCACCACCCGTGCACCTGGGCGACTATAGGTATGGGACACGTCCAGAACCGACTCAGGCTCAGGGTGTCGGCCGCGATACTTTGATCCTCCTGTGGCGCCGACCGTGCGCCAGATGACTCGGCACTATTAGAGGAAAATCCCGTGAGATCCATGCCGGTACTGAAGCACTCGCCCGCACCGCGCAGGAGAATGACTGCCGTCGCCAGGTCCTCCGCAGCATCGTCAATTGTGGCAAAGAGGAGCGCTTCCAACTCCTTATTTAGTGCATTCCTCTTTTCTGGCCGGTTAAACGTGATCCGTCGGACATCGTCAAGCTGTTCGACCAACAGAAGATCCTTCGATTCGGTGCTCACCCTTGAGCCTCGGCTTCGGCTAAGAGATCTTCCAGGGGCGTGACGAAGCCCGGCTCGTCGCCGTCGAGGTGACCGAGCTGTATCAGGACGCCGCCGGTTTCTCGAGGGTGCAGAAATGTCTCCTGCCAGTGGACTCCAAGCCTGGTGCCAAACGGATGATAGCCAGCCGCGGCCAGGGCGGCCGCCGCGGCCGCCACGTCGGGGACCTTGAAGGTGATGTGATGAAGGCCACCCTGCGGGTAGCGCTTTAGGAATCCGCCCACAGACTGAGAGTCCGGACGAATGGGCTGAATGAGTTCGATTATTCCGCCCTGTGGATACACCAGCTTCACCACGATGTGGCCCACGTCACGATCGATGCCCGCCGAAAATACTCGTCCACCTAATACATCCCTATAGAGGGGCAGCGCCGACCGGGCGGACGGCACGGCGTGAGCTACGTGATCGAGCACCGCACCGAGGCTCTCCAACATTCCCGAGGCCGGCCCGGGCGAGACTTCTTCGAACTGGGGCACGGCTTCAGTATAGAGGCACGCGGTGTGGCTCATCGACGCGCTGGTGGCATGGGGCGACGTGGCCGACATCGCCGCCCGGGTCCGTGCTCACCGCGACGCGGGCGCCGATCACGTCTGCATCCAGGTCGTCGGTGAAGAGGAAACGTTGCCCCGGCGGGCGTGGCGGGAGTTAGCTATGACCCTGACCGCCTGACTGAACAGTAGGTCCACCCCGTCAGGCAGTCGACCGGACGCCATTCCCGAGGAAAAGAGTCGTTAGGCAGGAACCCCTGGTGTCGATGGAGATCGTTGTTTTCCGGGTGAACCGCGTAGTACTGGCTCGCTCTTCATTCGATATCCTCGTAGCGCGGCGCGGCCGAGATCGCAGCACCGGTATCCCGGTGCGGGTGGACGGCAGCCTCGACACCCTCGGTTCCGAGATAGGCGCTTTGCACGAGCGAGCTGCGCATTGCCTCTTGCGGTCTACCCTCGAAGATTTTGACCCCGAAGTCCATCACATACAGGTAGTCACAGACGTCTCGGACCAGCGGAACGTCGTGCTCGACCAGCAGGATTCCGGTGCCCCGCTGGGCCACGACGCGGCGCAGCGCGTGCCCAAGCCGCTCGCTCTCGGATCGATCCAGACCGGCGGACGGCTCGTCGAGCAGGAGCAGGCCGAAGGGGCCGGCCAGCACCCGGGCCAGTTCCACCAGGCGACGCTGCCCGCTGGAAAGCTGCCCCGCTTTCCGCTCCAACAGATCGGTTATACCTGTCAGCTCGGCTGCCTCGATGGTCGCCGTGTCGATGTCGCGCTGCTCGTTGCGGGTGCTCACCAGAATGCTCCGCACCCCCCGGCCGGACAGGGGTGCTTCCACACCTAAGGCCACGTTTTCCCGTACCGTCAGCGTGTCCCAGAGGTCGATGATCTGGAAGGTCCGGCCCAGCCCCCGGCGGGCCCGGGTTGACGGTCCGATGCGGCGGAGGTCATGCCCGTCGTAGGTGATCTTGCCGTTTGCGGCGTTGACCAGCCCGGAGCAGGCGTTGAAAGTGGTGGTCTTCCCGGCGCCGTTCGGTCCGATCAGCCCGGTGATGCGGCGGTAGGGGGCATCCAGGCTGAGGCCGTGGACCGCCGTGGTCCCTCCGAAGCGGACCTCCAGGTCGTCGATCTCCAAGCCGAGGCCGGTCGGCGGTTCCCGCGGTGTGACCTGGACCGCTTCGACGGGCCGCCTGATCCTGAACCACTCCAGGCCCCGCTGTATGGCCACTGGCATAATGGGGCGTCGGTCGGCCTGGAAGGACATCACCACCGCGAAGGCACCCAGTATCAGGGAGAGGTACGGCTGGATGTAGAGAACGTTCAACCATTTCGAGAAGTAGCCGAACAACGTGATCAGCGACAGGCCGCCGGCCAGTCCATACCAGGGCGTACCCATGCCGATCAGCATGACGATCAGGAATATCTGTAGGGATAGCAGTGGCTGGTAGACCGGGGTGATCAAGCTGAGCCCATGGAACATGGGCCCGTACAACGCGCCGGCGATACCCGCGAAGAAGGCCGAAAGGCTGAAGACGATCACCCGCACAATGTTGATCGGGGAGCCCATGGTGCCCAGGGCTCGGGGGGAGTCGGCCAGGCCGCGCAACAGTCGTCCCAGCCGTCCTTTTTCGATGGCGACCATGACCGATCCGGTCAAAGCCAGCACTACCAGTGTCAAGTAATAAAAGGCGTTGTCACTCCGCGCGAAATCGGGTCTCGGTATGTCCGTTAATCCGCTTGCAGACGTCGTGAACATGAGGCTGGTCGGGTAGAACAGGTTCTGCAGGGCCAACCCGAACCCGAACGTGGCCAGGGCTAAGAACACCCCGGACACCCGGATGGCGGGGACCGCCACAAAAGCCCCCACGGCCATGGCGACCAGCCCAGCAAAGAGCAGCGCTCCGAAGAACGGCCAGTGAAAACTGTGCGCCATATGGGCGAAAGCCACCCCGCCCACGGCGGCGAATGACACCTGACACAGCGACACCAGTCCGGCCTCCTTGACGGCAAGCCCCGCCGAAAGGACCAGAATGCTGTAGATGAGTCCCGAGCCCCATAGGGCCACGTCCCCGGCGACAAAGGTGGGAATCAGAGCCAGCAGGGTGATGATGATCGCACCTGCCGCCAGCCGTACCGGCGCGGGCGACACGTAGCTGCGTCGAAATCGCTTGGGCCGGATGGCCCGGGTGTCGGCCAGCTTGCGGGGGTTGATCACCAGCAGCACCAGGTACAACACGATGAAGGGCAGCGATGTTTGCACGCCGGCCAGCCAGCTGATGCTGATCTCCCACTTGGTAGCCAGCGAGCCCAGGATGCCGATGGCGAGACCGCCGACGAACGTCAGCGGCAAGCTGCGGAACGCCCCGATCGCCGCCGCTCCCCACGACGCCACCACGATGACGAACAGTCCGTTGGGCGTGAGGGTGCCGAGCGCGGGGGCCAGCAGGACGCCGGCTGCCGCGGCGAAGGTGGAGCCGATCACCCAGGCCCACCGGCGCACCAGGGCCGGGCTGGTCCCGGTCAGGCCCAGCAGCTCGGGGTTGTCCACCACCCCGCTCATGGCTCGGCCCAGGCGGCTGGACCGCAACCACCAGTACAGTCCGGTCACGCTGACCAGACCGAACAGGAACAGGATTAGCTGCCCGTAGGTCACCCCCGCGCCGAGGAACGTGAAGTGGCTCTGGGGCAGGAACTGCTCGACGTTCGGAGCGCCGCTTTGGTAGAAGAGGCCCAACGCCCCCTGGATACCCAGGGCCAGTCCGATGGTGGACGCCACCTGGATCGGTATCGCAACCTGCGACAACCCCCGGGCGATCGCTTCCATGGCGAGACCCATCAGTGGGCCCACTAACAGGACGGCCACGATGGCGGCGACCGGCCACGGCACCCCCACGTTTAGGTACAGGGAGTCTCCGTGCAGGAAGTAGAACACATAGGCTGCCACGGTGGCCAGGGCGGGGAAAGCGAAGTTGAAGATCCCCGAAGTGCGATAGGTCAGGACGAAACCGCTACCCGCCAGGCCGTAGATCGTCCCGCCGGCCAGCCCACCGACGATGTACGCGAGGTACTGGGACATTGCGCTAGGAACGCCTTACTTTCGGATGCTGCCCGGCGCCACACCGGCATGGTGGGGACGAGATGCGGTTAGGTGTCCCATTCCAAGGGCAGGTTGCGCAGGGCGAAGACGGCGCCGCCGGTGTAGGTGATCTTCGCTTCCGGTCTAACCCGGTAGTCAGGGATGGCAGCGTGCCACTCGGATAGGAACACTCCGAGCTCGTGGCGAGCGAGGTGGGACCCCAAGCAGCGGTGCGAGCCAGGCGAGAAGGCCAAATGGCGGTTGACTTGGCGGTCGAAGTCCAACTCGGTGGGACGGTCGAACACGGCACTGTCGAGGTTGGCCAGACTGAGCACGGTCGTGACCCGGTCGCCGGCCTTGATGTCCACCCCGTGGAAATGGACGTCCCGAGTAGCCGTCGCCCCGTTACGGGCCACGGAGGGAAACACGCGGAAGAACTCCTCCACGGCGGCGGGCACCACCGCGGGATCCTTGACCAGCCGTCGACGCTGCTCCGGATGGTCCGCCAGGTAGCGCAGCGTCCAGGCGATATTCGACGGCAGCGTATCCAAACCACCCAAGAACACGGTGGAGGCCAGATTGACCGCCACGTCCATGTCGATCGGCTGCCCGTCGATCTGGGCGTGGGCCACTCCGTTGAGCATGTCGTCGGTGGGCGACGCCAGCCGGTTTTCCAACTCGTCGCGGATTATCCCCCGGATCGCCCGCCACGCCTCATCCCGCTCTGACTCGTCGTGCAGCCAGGTCTCGGCCAATTCCCGGAACTCCTGGCGCCGGGACTCGGGCAGGCCGTACAGTTCCCCGAAGATGGTGATGGGGTACTTCCGAGCGAAGTCGGTGACCACGTCGCAACGGCCCCGGTCCTTGAACCCGTAGATGAGATCCCGGCATACCTGGTGCATGCGCGGCTCCAAGGGGTCGATCTTTCCCGGCGTCATCAACGGCAGGATCACCCCGCGTAACTTGGTCTGATAGGGCGGATCAAAGGACGACGGCATCAACGGGGGCTCCACCATCCTGCTTGCTGCGTGCGAAAATGTGCGGTAGTCCTGCTGGATCTCCCGCACCGCGTCATAGCGAGTGAACACCCAAAAGCCGCCGCCGTCGAAGCCGCCGCTCTCGCACCAGAACGGCTGACGTTCCCGGAACTGGAGGAAACCGGCGAACGGATCATCCTCGAACATGCGGCCCTTGTACAAGTCAAACTCGCCCACTGGAGAACGCTCCCCAACAGCCATCACGAACTCTCCCCTCTTCTGAACCCATGTCCGCTAGCCAGGCAGGACCGGGCCAGCCAACACCGTCCTACCAGCGATTCCGACTACGACGCACGAAGGGACTGCGACCCCGGCGCCGCCTCACCAAACAACTGACGCGTACCGGCGGAGGCGGCCAACAACAGAGCCACCAGGCAAGCAACGACCATTGGGCGTGACCGGAGTCCCAGCTTCTGAACCCCCCTTCGAGTTGAGCCTGAGCGCGCCACCATTAGTGCCGACCTTCGAGGACAAGGCGGGCACGAGGCGCGCTTCCGCTGGTAGGGTGACAAGAGTGTAGTTCGATTAAGTAATAGGTTTTAAATTCGTACCACGACCCGGTGCCAGAAGCAATAGCGAACGCAGCCCCCGTCCGGGGTATGGGGCCTCCACGACCCCAGGCCTGGATGACCACTAGACTCTTGTAGTCGTGACGGCAGCAGACCGCTTACCGGGATCGGTCGAGGCGGCATGAGTGCTGAATTCTTGGCGCGAGGAAGCTCTGGTGTCTGATGTAAATTTCGTGGAACGAGGGAACGCAAGCGGCAGAGCTACGCGGGATTTGCTGCTTCGAACGGCCGAACGACTGTTCGCCGAACGAGGAATCGGTGCCGTTTCTTTTCGCGAGATCGGTCAGGCTGCAGGGCAGCGAAACAATAACGCAACGCAGTACCACTTTCGTACACGACAAGACCTTATTGACTCAATATACATCTACCGAGCCGCTCGCCTCAACGAGCGACTAATGCAGTTACTGAAGGGCCTTGAGGCGGACGGCCGCCTCGTGGATATGGAGGCCGTGCTGTCAGCAATCCTAAGACCGTACCTCGAGAGCGTTGCCGATCCCGACGATTACTACGTCGGCTTTTTGGCGCGTGTTCTCACGGATGAAGCCCGCATTAGTCTCATAGCACCTGAACGTCAGAGCGATGTGTGTGTTCATCTTGAGGGGTGGAACATGTTGCGGAAGTGCCTGCGCGATTGCGCTCCTACTCTCTCACAGAAACAATTTGATGAGCGTTTTCAGACCGTAGTGCGCTGGGCAATACACGCAATGGCCGAGCGTGAACGTAGACCTCCGGTACGAGGACATGCCGAGCTCGACGTGTGGTTTTCCTCACTAGTCACTATGCTTGCGGGAGCGCTTAGTGCTAGGGTGGAGTAGATGCCGGTATCGGTGTGGAGGGAGTTGAGATCATGACTATCCTTGAGCGCTCGCCAGTCGGTGACTTTGATCTACACAATCGACGGGAATTGGAGCACGATCCTTTTGCGGCTTTCTTGAACTTTCGGGAGTGCGAGCCGTTCTGGTGTGAAGGCGACGAAATCGACGGGGGGTTCTGGGTCTTCACCCGCTACGACGCCGTCCGGGATGTCCAGCAGGATCACCGTACCTTTACCCATTCACAACCAGTCCCGAGCGCGCAGACAGACTACCCCTTGATGCCCTCGTTTCAGGACCCGCCGTACCAGACCAAGCTGCGCGGGGTGATCCTGCCGCTGATGACGCCAGCCAAAATCGATCCCCTGGAACCCAGGATGCATGAGGTATGCAGGGACCTGATTTCCCGGTTCAAGAAGCGCGGGCACTGTGACGCAGTCTCGGACTTCGCTCGTAGATATCCGATCGCCATCTTTGGTGAACTCTATGGATTGCCAGTGGCGCGACGGGAGGAGTTTCGCGAGCTAGCGGAGACCTTCCTCCACGACGTTGCGCGCCGTCAGGCTGCGTGGACGGCCATCCGTGGGATACTGCAAGATGAGCTAGAGCATCGGCTCGAATCGCCCCAGGATGACATGTTGAACGGCGTAGCTCATGCGCAAATCGACGGCACTCGAATCGATATGGAAGTGGCGGTCAACCTGGCCTCGACCGTCTTCGTGGGCGGTTTGGATACCTTGCCATCGAACATAGCGTGGACCCTCCGCTACCTTGCGGAGCATGACGAGGATCGTCAGCGACTGATTGACGACCCGTCGGTGATACCTACAGCTGTTGAGGAATTCTTTTGGGTGTTTCCCTCTGTTGCCAAGAACGGGGCCAGGGCCACTCGTGACGTCCATTTCCACGGTGTTGATATCAAGGCAGGTGATCGGGTCGTCACCGTATTGAGTTTGGCGAACCAGGACGGTGCGGTGTTCGACAATCCGACCCGCCTCGACTTCGATCGCAAGCTGACCCGACACCTGTCGTTCTCGGTCGGCTCACATCGCTGTTTGGGATCCCACCTGGCTCGTCACGAACTAGGCGTGGCCCTCTCGGAGTGGCACGCCGCGATTCCGCATTATCGGGTGAGTCCGGACGTACAGATAGGCTACACGGGCGGAGTATTCGCCATGCGCAATCTTCCCTTGGAGTGGCCCGTCCCGTCGACTTCCTCTGACTAACCGTTCGGGCCCAATAATGTCGATCTGTTAGACGGCGCCAACACCCCGTACCTCTTTCCGGGGAGGGCGGCACGATGCGCCGCTGGTGGACGGTCGGAGGACTGGCCACGGTGGCCAGGTTGACCGGGCTCCGTCCACACTTGACCGTCTGCCCAAGGGCGCCCGACAGGATGCCGTGATGCTGGCGGTCCAGCACGAGATTTTACGGTCGCCGACCTGCCGCCCAGCTATCCCCTTGGCGGCTTCGGCCTCGGCTGGCTTCGGCGTCTGTCTTCGGCGTCTGTCTTCGGGCTCGAGCCGGTGGGGTGATGTAGGGCACCCGCCGCTCAGCGACCAAGCAAGCCGGAAAAGCCAGTCCGAGCTGGGCTTCGCTTGTGCGCCCCCCGGGATTCGAACCCGGAACCTGCGGATTAAGAGTCGGTTCAGAGTCGTCCGGCTGGTACCGTCCGGTGCCAAAAATGCTGGTCAGGTGTGGTGCCAGGTCCGGCTGGTGCCGGCCAGTGCCGGCGATTACCGCCACGTTGTAGGGATGAAAGTAGGGATGGAGACCACCAGCGGTCGCAAGGAGGAGCTCCCCCCCCAGTATCGGCTCGACGTCGGAGGACGCGAGCATCACCCGTCAGTTCTGGGGCGGGCGTTCGGGGACACTGCTCAGGTGGAAAGGGCATGAGGGGTGCCCGGCATACCCCGGCGTTCTGGGCGCCTACGCCACCGCGGTTACGGGCCGCAGGTGATGGGACGGTGCCGCCCGCGACAGTGGCGGCGGTGACTGATGTCGTTCGTTCCTGCGCCCGCTCCAGTGCCAGAAGGTGACGCTCACTGCGGCCGTTCGGGACCGTACGAATGCTGTTGGTCATCCACGGCCACCGCCATTCTCGTGCGGACGGTCTTATGGCGTCGGCGCCGGATGGGCTACGCGCGCTGGCCGCCACCGCCGGACCCCTGTGGCCGAGGAATCGGTCAGCATGAGCTGAATCAGAGCGAAGCCTGTAGTGGGCTTGGCCTCGTCGTCACTGAACTCCATGCGTGCCACGGGCAGAAGCGGCGTCAGAGGCACGGTTCTGACAAAGGCGCCAGTGATGCGATTCTCTCGACACCCGCCGGACAAGGAACAGGAGCGCATTGACCTATTGAAGGACCGCTTGTCCCCGTCAGGACATGGTTTTCAGAAACTATTCATAACTACGGACATTTTTCGGATCATTCAGACGGGCGTTCACTGGCCACCGGACCATTACGGCTCGAGCATAAATAACGGTGGCTGTGAGTTGACGGATCGGTGCTGATGCCGGCGCCGGCAAGGACGATACGCATCGTGTATTTATGCACGGCCCTTAGGTTCCCTCGGCGATCTCGGTGTTTTGTGCTGGTTCGTGGTCGGCGTCGCGCCGGGCGATGATGTGCATGTCGATCCCGGCGGCTCCTGCCAGGCGTGAGATCTTGCGGACGATGGAGCCTCCGCCTTTGAGTTCCTGCCATCGGCTGCGGCTGCTGGAGCCGACCACGATCTGGGTGATCTGGTGGTCTCGGGCGAACTCGATGAGGGCTTGGGCGGGGTTGTCGGCTTGGATCTCGTTCCAGTCGGCGCCGACATCGGTGGCCAGTTGGCGCAGGACGGTCAGCTGTTGGTCGTGTGATCGGCGAGCGCCGTCGCCGGCGACGACGTGGAGGACGTGAAGGTCGGCTTTGATGCGGGCGGCCATCCTGGCGGCCCGGCGGACGATGGCGTCGGTGCCTGGGGCGGCGGTGACGGCCACCAGGATGCGCTCGCTGGTTTCCCACAGGACCTGGGTTTGGTGACGCTGGAGGTGCTCGAGCAGCTCTTCTTCGGTTTCGTCGGCCAGGAAACGCAAGGCCAGTTCCCGCAGGGCGATGAGGTTGTCGGTGCGGAAGAAGTGGGTGAGGGCTTGGGGGACCTTGGCTTGGGGTAGATGTTGCCGTGCAGCATGCGGCGGCGGAGGGCTTCGGGTGAGGAGTCGACGAGTTCGATCTGGTCGGCCTTGCGCACCACCCAGTCCGGCACCCGCTCCCGGACCTGGGCCCCGGTCATTTGCTCGACGGCGTCGGCGATGCTCTCGAGGTGCTGGATGTTGACGGTGGTGATCACGTCGATGCCGGCGTCAAGGATCTCGAGGACGTCCTCCCAGCGCTTGGTGTGGCGCGATCCGGGGACGTTGGTGTGGGCCAGCTCGTCGATGAGCGCCACTTTCGGATGGCGGGCGAGCACGGCGTCGAGGTCCATCTCCTCGAAGCGGGCGCCCCGGTAGTCGATGACACGTCGGGGGACGATCTCCAGGTCGTCGCACAGCTCTTGCGGTGAGGGGGCGTCCGTGGGATTCCACGAACCCGATGACGACGTCGGTGCCCCGCTGTTTGCGCCGGTGGCCTTCGTTGAGCATGGCGTAGGTCTTGCCGACGCCGGCCGCGGCTCCCAGGTAGATGCGAAAATGGCCGGCCGCTTCGACCACGTCGGTGGCGTCGTCCTCCGATGGCCGCCGCGTTGCTCACGCCTTCGTCGGTCACCTCTGAGTAGGTCGATGCCCTCTGCTCGCTCATCTCGGCGGCCTCTTTCTGCTTCGGTCTCCTTAGTCGTTGCCTGGTTCGATGCGGTAGAGCGGGTTCCAGACCATGAGCCGCCGGTCCGCCATTCTGGCTGTACCTTCCACGGTGCAGCGGGTCCCGACCACCATACCGGCGACGCGGCGCTGCCCGAGGAACAGCAGGCCGATCTGGCCGGTGCCGTCGTCGAGCACGCAGACATAGGAGAGGGTGCCGTACCGGTCGACGACCTCCGCGCTGCGAACGGTGCCGGTCACGACCACCCGACCCCGGGGGATGGCGTCGGCGATCTTGTGGGCCACCGGGCGGCCACCCCAGCTGGCGGCGTCGGTGAACTCGCCCGTGCTCATGGCAGCTCCGGGCTCATTTGCGCAAATTCAATGCAGTTTGGCGAGGGCCTCGTTGAGCTGCAGGACGTTGATGTACTTGCTGCCCAGGAAGCCCAGCTGGGCGCTGTTGGTGTGCTTGCTGATGAGGGCCCGCAGGGTCGAGGGGGCGATGCCGGTGGCCTTGGCCACCATGGGGATCTGGACGATGGCGTCCTGGGGGGTGATGTCGGGGTCCAAGCCGCTGCCGGACGTGGTGACCAGGTCCGGGGTGGGGTTGTCGATGCCCAGGGCGTGCCAGTAGGCGACCAGCTGCTTGGTGTTGGTCGAGCAGGGTCTTGGGACCTCGGTCCCAGGTTGGTGGCGCCGGACTGGCCGCTGACGCCGTTGGCCACCAACGGGTTGTTACCACCGGAGCTTGGCGTGCAGTTCTTTGCGTTGGAGCCGCAGACGACGGCGGCGTAGGGGCCGGTGTCGTCGGGTCGGCCGTGGAAGACGCAACTGCCGATGGGATGTCCCGGGCACGCTCGTGGCGGCCCAGTTTTGGCCGATGAGGGTGGACCCGTTGGCGGTGATGGACCCGTTGGCCTGGTGGCCGAAGAACAGCTGGGCCACCCCGGTGCCGGCGAAGGCGTACACGAACCCGAAGAAGGCCAGGCAGACGAGAACGATCATGATGGCCGAGCGGCGAAGGTAGACGAGCACGTTAGTGGGCTTCCCTCGCTGCCCGCCCGGACCAGTCTCCGCAGAAGACGAGAGGACGGCGACGACCGCTTCGCCTCCGCGCTGCCTCTGGTCGTTCGAGTTTATGGTTGTATTCGTCATTCCACGCCGCCTTCTCTTTCTGGCCAGGTTGTGTGCGTGCGGGCGCTCAGTACCAGTGGAGAGCGACGAGCACGAGGTCGATGAGTTTGATGAAGATGAACGGGACGATGATCCCGCCCACGCCGTAGATGTAGACGTTGCGGCGTAGGATGGCCTGCGAGGAGGCGGGGCGGAAGCGCACGCCCCGCAGGGCCAGGGGGATGAGGGCCACGATGACCAGGGCGTTGAAGATCACGGCCGACAGCACGGCGCTCTGGGGGGTGTGCAGTTTCAAGATGTTGAGGGTCTGCAGCTGCGGGTAGGTGGCCGCGAAGAGGGCCGGGATGATGGCGAAGTACTTGGCCACGTCGTTGGCGATGGAGAAGGTGGTGAGCGAGCCGCGCGTGATGAGCAGTTGCTTGCCGATCTCGACGACGTCGATGAGCTTGGTCGGATTGGAGTCGAGGTCGACCATGTTGCCGGCCTCTTTGGCCGCGGTGGTGCCGGTGTTCATGGCCACCCCGACGTCGGCCTGGGCCAGGGCGGGGGCGTCGTTGGTGCCGTCGCCGGTCATGGCGATGAGCTTGCCGCCCTCCTGCTCGGAGCGGATCAGGTCCATCTTCGCTTCGGGGGTGGCTTCGGCCAGGTAGTCGTCGACGCCGGCCTCCTGGGCGATGGCGGCGGCGGTGAGGGGGTTGTCGCCGGTGATCATCACGGTGCGGATGCCCATCTGGCGCATCTCGTCGAATTTCTCCCGGATGCCCTGCTTGACCACGTCCTTCAACTCGATGACCCCGAGGATGCTTTGATCCTCGGCCACCACCAGCGGGGTGGAGCCTCGCCTGGAGATGGCCTCCACCAGGGGGTCGAGATCGGGTGGCACCGTGCCGCCCTGCTCGGCCACCCAGCGTTTGATCGACTCGGCGGCGCCTTTGCGGATGCGGTGATGATCGACGTCGAGGCCGGACATGCGGGTGGTGGCCGAGAAGGGTATGAAGGTGTGATCGGCGCCCAGGTCGCGCTCGCGGATGTCGAAGCGTTGCTTGGCCAGCACCACGATGGAGCGGCCCTCGGGGGTCTCATCGGCGAGCGAGGCCATCTGGGCGGCCTCGGCGACCTGCTGCTCGGTGTGGCCGCTGACGGGAAGAACTCCGACGCCTGCCGGTTGCCGAGGGTGATGGTGCCGGTCTTGTCCAACAGCAGGGTCTGGACGTCGCCGGCGGCTTCCACGGCCCGGCCGCTCATGGCCAGCACGTTGCGTTGCACCAGGCGGTCCATGCCGGCGATGCCGATGGCAGAGAGGAGGGCGCCGATGGTGGTGGGGATCAGGCACACCAGCAGCGACACCAGGATGACGACCGAGACGGTCCCCCCGGCGAACTTGCCGAAGGGTTCGAGGACCACCACCACGGGCAGGAACACGATGGTGAGCACGGCCAGCAGGATGGTCAAGGCGATCTCGTTGGGGGTCTTCTGGCGGTTGGCGCCTTCCACCAGGGTGATCATGCGGTCCAAGAAGGTGTGGCCCCGCTCGGCGGTGATACGGATAACGATGCGGTCGGAGAGGACCTTGGTGCCCCCGGTCACGGCCGAGCGGTCGCCGCCGGACTCGCGGATGACCGGCGCCGACTCGCCGGTTATGGCCGACTCGTCGACGGAGGCGACGCCCTCGATGATCTCGCCGTCGGAGGGGATCAGGTCGCCGGCCTCGCAGACGACCAGGTCGCCTTTGGCCAGCGCCGAGGCGGCTACCCGCTCCTCGGTTCCGTCGGGGCGCAGGCGGCGGGCTTCGGTCTCGGCTCGCATGCGGCGCAGTGTGTCGGCCTGGGCCTTGCCGCGACCTTCAGCCATGGCCTCGGCGAAGTTGGCGAAGATGACGGTCAGGAACAGCCACGCCGTGATCGACCAGGCGAACAGGGTGGGGTTCGCGATGGCCTCGATGAACGTGATCACGGTGCCGACCAGTACCACGAACATGACGGGGTTCCTGACCTGCACCCGGGGGTCCAGTTTCTTGAACGCGTCGATGAGGGCCCGACCCAGAATCTCCCTGTCGAACAGGCCCCGGGCCTCGGCCACCCCGTGAGCCACCGTCGGGGTCGCCGGCGGCAGCGCTCACTGCAGTGCCCGCGGGTGGTCCGTCCATCTCAGGCGTGGTCATCCGAAGAACTTTCCGTGAGAGAGTTGCTCGACGATGGGACCCAGCGACACGGCCGGGAAGAAGGTCAGGCCGCCGATGATCAGGATCACCCCGATGGTCAGTCCGATGAACATGCCGTTGTCGGTCCGGAAGGTGCCCAGCGAGGCTGGCACCACGTTCTTGGCCGCCAGCACCCCGCCTAAGGCCAGGGCCGGGATCATGATGGCGAACCGGCCGATCAGCATGGCCACGGAACCCAAAATGTTGTAAAAGGCGGTGTTGCCGGTGAGGCCGGCCATAGCCGAGCCGTTGTTGTTGCCCTGCGAGGTGAAGGCGTAGAGGATCTCGCTGAACCCGTGCGGTCCGGCGTTGAGCGGTCCGGCCTGCCCGGCCGGGAGGGCCACCGCGATCCCGGTCAGGATCAACACCGTGATGGGCATCACCAGCGCCCCCAAGCCGGCCAGCTTGATCTCCCGGGCCTGGATCTTCTTCCCCAAGTACTCCGGGGTGCGCCCGATCATCAAGCCGCCGATGAACACCGCGATGATGGCGTAGATCAAGATGGTGTACAGCCCGCTGCCCACACCACCGGGGGTGACCTCGCCCAGCATCATGCCCGTCATGGGGCCGAAGCCGCCCATCGGGTTGTAGGAGTCGGTCGCACTATTGACCGCACCATCGGAGGTCTGGGTCATCGACACGTTGAACAAGGCGCTGGTGGTGTCACCGAAACGGACCTCTTTGCCGTTCGTGTTGCCCGTCGAGGTCTGAGTGATGCTGGGTGTGCGCGTCGTTTGGCCAGCAGTAACGACGGCCGGGTTACCCTGATGCTCGGCGTAGCTGGTGAAACCCACCCACACCCCGAAGATCAGCACCATGGCGGCCAGCAGGGCGGCGCCGTGGCGGATGCTGCCCACCATCTTGCCGAAGGTGTAGGTCAGGGCGAAGGGGATGGACAGGGTGAGCCAGATGTAGAGCAGGTTGGTGATCCCCGTCGGGTTCTCGAAGGGGTGGGCCAAGTCGACGTTGAAGAACCCGCCGCCATTGGTCCCGAACTGCATGATGGAGCCCATAAATCCCGCCGGGCCCCGGGGGATAGTCTGAGTGACGCCGTTAAGCGAATTGTGGATCGTCACTGGGCCGGCCAGGGTCTGCACCGCGCCCTGGCCGACGATCACGATGCCGGCCAGGAAGGCGATCGGTAGCAGGATGTACAGCAGGCAGCGGGTGATGTCGACCCAGAAGTTTCCGATGGTGGGAGAGCTGCGGCGGACGAAGCCCCGCGTCAGGGCGATGGCGACGGCGATCCCCACGGCCGCGCTGACGAACTGCTGCACGGTGAGCACGCCGATCTGGGAGAAGTACGACATGGTCGTCTCTCCGCCGTAGTTCTGCCAGTTGGTGTTGGTCAGGAACGACACGCTGGTGTTCCAGCTGAGCGCCGGTGTCACCGCGCCCAGGTGCTGGGGGTTGAGCGGCAGCGACCCTTGTATCCTCATCAGCACATAGCCGACGCCGAGGAACAGAGCCGAGAAGATCACGGCTGAGCCGGCGTAACGCTTCCAGGACTGCTCCTGCTCGGGGTCGGTGCCCAGCAACCGATAGACCGGACGCTCCGCCCAGGCCAGATAACGGACCCGGCCGTCGAAGACCGCAGCCATGTACGAGCCCAGGTACCGCCAGGCGATCCCTAAGGCGACGACCAGAACGATGATGGTGAGCGCGAAGCCCATCTAGAACCACTCGGGCTTGAACATGGCCACGCCCACGTAGATGAACAGCAGGACCGACACGGCCAGCAGGATGACCTGGGTGGCCGTCACACCCGCTCCAACGCCCAGATCAACCCCAGCATCGCCAACGCGAACCCCACGATGCCCAACACGACGAGAAAATCGGCCATGGAGACGATCATTACGCCGGCGGGTCTAAACAGGATCTCAACAGATTCCCGTTTCCCTTAATAATTTCTCAACGACCCCCGCCCGTCCGACCCGGCCACCCGAACTGGTACGAGAATGGGGACGTGCGCAAGACGGTCGCCGGCTCGCTCGTTGGAGTCCTCACCACAGCCGGACTGGGAGCCGCCATGCTGCCCCTTCGCGCCCATCTGAGCGTCGCCACCGTCGTCACTGGTGTTCGTGGTCCCCGTTGTCGCCGCCGTGGTCGTCGGTGGCCTCGGAGCCGGCGTCACCAGCGCCGTCGCCGGTTTCCTCGTCTATGACTTCGTCTTCATACCGCCCTACTACACCCTGACCGTGGGCACCGGCCAGAACTGGGTTGCGTTCGGTGTGTACGCGGTCGTGGTGCTTCTGGTAGCCCAGGTGGTCGCTCACCTGGAGTCCGCCCGCCACGAAGCTCAAAAGCGGGCCGTCGAGACCCAGCGCCTCTACGAACTATCCGAGCTGCTAGTGAAGGATCGCGCCATCGGGGACCTGCTCCAGACCATCGTCACCACGGTCCGGACCGTCTTCGACGTCCCCGGGGTGGTGCTCCTCCTTCCTGCCGAGGGTCGTTTGGCGATCGCGGCCTCGGCCGGCGAGACGATCTCACCACAGCAGCTACACCAGCTCCATCCCGACTCAGGAATTCCCATCAGCGTGGGAACCACCGGCCCGAGCCCCGATCGGCTCCAAACCGTCGCCTTGTCGGCATTGGGCCGCCCTGTCGGCGTGCTAGCCGTTCGGGGCCTGCCCGCGTCGGCCGGCGATCGGGCCCTGCTTCGAGCCTTCGCCAATCACGCAGCCATAGCGGTAGAGCGAGCTCAGCTGCGAGAACAGGCGCTGCGCTCGGAACTGCTCGAGGAGGTGGACCGCCTGCGGCGTTCCCTCCTCGGCGCCGTATCGCACGACCTGCGCACACCGCTGGCGTCGATGAAAGTGGCGTCGTCTACCCTGCTCGACCGTACCCTCTCTCTCTCCGATGCCGACACCGACGAGCTACACGGCCTCATCGACGTCCAGACCGACCGTCTCACCCGCCTGGTCTCCAGTCTGCTTGACATGACCCGGTTCCAGGCTGGGGTGCTCGAGATACATCGCCAGGCCTGGTCGGTCCTCGATCTGGTTGGCGAGACGGTTGCCGGGCTGCGCCCGGCGCTCGCAGGTCGCCCGGTCGAGGTGAACATCCCCGACTGGCTGCCCGCGGTCGCCGTCGACCACCTTCTCGTGGGCCAGGTCATCGCCAACCTGCTCGAAAACGCCGACCGCCACGCCCCGCCACACAGCGCCGTTACCGTGGCCGCCGAGGCCCGCGGCCACCGGGTGGCGGTCTCGGTCACCGATGAAGGTCCCGGAGTTCCACCACAAGAACGGGACACAGTCTTCAACAGCTTCGTGCGTTTCGATACCGGCGGCAGATCCGGTCTCGGCCTTGCCATCGCCGAAACGTTCGTCAAAGCCCACGGAGAGCGTATCTGGGTCGAAGACGCCCCCGGCGGTGGCGCCCGCTTCGTGTTCACGCTGCCACTGGCCCCAACCAACGGGCGAAGGAGATAACGATCGTGGCCAGGGTCCTCGTCGTCGACGACGACCCCTCCCTCCTACGGGCCCTTCGTCTCGGGTTGGCGGCCCGGGGCCACCAGGTGATGACCGCCATCAACGGCGAGCAAGGGATCTCCCAGACCGCCCTGGAATCCCCCGACGTCGTCGTACTCGACCTCGGCCTGCCCGACATCGACGGACTCACCGTGTGCAAGAGGATCCGCCAAACGAGCGAAGTCCCCATTGTCGTGCTCTCCGCCACCGGCACAGAAGACCGAAAAGTCGCCGCGCTCGATGGAGGAGCCGACGACTACGTCACCAAGCCCTTCGGCATGGCGGAGCTAGAAGCCCGCATCCGCACCGCCATCCGCCACCACAACCCAGAACCCGCCGAGCGACTTCCCACGACGCTCTCGTTGGGGACACTTCAGCTTGACCTCGTACATCACGAGGCCCACCTGGAAGGCAACGACGTTGAACTCACTGCCAAAGAATTCGAGGTCCTGTCCTACCTCGCCCGTCACGCCGGAAGAACCTGCACCCACCAAATGATCCTGATGGCCGTCTGGGGCGAGCGCTACGGCGGCGAGGCGCAGTACCTGCACGAATACGTGCACCGCTTACGACAGAAGCTCAACGACCCCTCCGGCACGGTGATACGCACCGCTCCAGGCATCGGATACACCCTCACAGTCGAACCCGACGTCGCACCATAGATTTGAACCGACGCTGCGGGTTCCAATCGGATAGCCCAGAACAAGCCAACCGTCCGACCGCACGCATCCCCTCCTGTAGTGCCGCCTTCGCGATCGGTCCCATCTAATCTACACGGGGTCGTATCCGGCATCCCCTCTCAGCTCCACAGCGCCGCGGGTTCTCGACCTCTCCGCACCACGGGTCGCTCGGCTTGGTTCCGGTCTCCCTGAGCCGCGGGTAGAGCGACGCGAAGTTGACGTTGACGCGGTCTGGCCGTTCGTCTGCGCCTTCACGAACTCCCGCGTCGGAAGGAAGCCCAGACGGTCGTACGACACCATGGGGTTGGAGACGTCGATCACCCCCTTGCCTGCGAAGGTCTTGATCTCGGCGAACGCCCCCGAGATGGCGTCCCCAGGCATCGTCATCAAGGTGACCTCAGCGCCGGAGACGCCACCACATTACGCTCACGCGGCGTTGCCCGGTGACCGACCCGGTCGCACAGAGCCGCCAACGCTGCCCTTGCCGACAATTTTGCACTTTTTCCCTGGTGGTGTGAGCGACGTGCGCGGGCGTCGTCGACTGGCCTAGAAGTGCCACTGGACCGAAGCCACGATTCCGGGCTTGATCCACCACCTCGACCCACCCTGAGCGGTTTGGTGGCGTGCCGTCGACGTCCCTCTGCGACCGGGTATCGGGGTGTGCTCAGTTGTTGGACGGAGTCCAGCGTCGATCTCGGTCACGGCCCGTCGACTCGCCGCTGAGCGCCGCGCCGGCCAGATCGGAAATGTGGCGTGGCGGGTGCACGCCCAGATCAACCCATGGGTTGGACCGCGGGTCTGGCCGCGTCCGCGCCGGCTTCCCCCACCATCATCCAGGTGTCGAGATAGGCCAACGTAGCGTCGGTTTCGGCGTCCAAGATGGCGTGCATGTCCTCGGCTCGGCCGATCAAACCCAGCAGCGCCACCGACTTGTGGGCCGCCACCACCAGCTCCATCCCGGGCCGCTTTGCGGCCACCAATCGGGCCCCGTCGGACGGCATCCGGGCCCCGCCGGGACCGAAAACGGTATCGTATTCGGCCTCGCTTACGGACCCTTCCAGGCCAAGGTCCGGGGCGCCGGAGCCGCCCCAAACCAGTGGTGCCTCACCCCGAGACGCGTAGTACTCAAGTGCCGCTCGGGGGTGGTCATCGGCTCGATCCATCACCGTCTCGCCGTGATAATTGACCGAGTCGACGCCCATCATTCTCATCCATGCCACAGCGTCTGCCTCCTACCTCTCGGCCCGCCCAGACGGGCCCCAGCGAAGGGCAACCAGTCGGTTGCAATCGTGTTCGAGAAAATGGGGTTTGGAAGAAGGGGGTGAAGTTTGGGAGTTCGTGAGGTTGGAAGTGAGGGGCGAGGGGCGAGAAATGTTGGAGCTTGGATGAGTGATGCAAGGGGGATCGGAAGGAGGATGTGATTTGTCTTTCTTGGAAAGTGGGTGCAGGCCAGAAGCGATGCCCTCGTCATGCCCCGCTTCCCGTTGCGTTAGCCATCCGGACGAGTGCGGCGCGAGGCACACGCAACTGCCGACCCACCTTGACGCACGGCAAGCCCGACTGGCCCCCGCTTTTGAGCCACTGGTGGCAGAGGACGTAGGCGGAGGTGCGGCCGATTCGCAACACCGCTGCTGCCTCGTCAACGGTCAGGAAGACGGGGAGTTCGTCCAGCGAAACCTCAATTAGCTTCTGGTCAAGCATTGGCGTATTCCCCTGCCTCAAGCCACTGGGGAAGTCGACGGGCCGAAGGAGGCGGAGCTGACCAAGCACGCTCCGCGGTGCATCACCGTCAGCTAGCAGCTCGAGTTCCGCCTCGTCCTTGGCGGGATCGGCCTGAGTGCCGAGTCCGAGTCGTCATCTTTCGGAACGGCGAGAGGCTCGAACCGTTTGTGTCTCGGCGGCCTCGCATCTGACACGCCCGGACTCGGGACCTCATGTACGGCCATGGACATCCTTTTCGCTCACCGGATTGGTTGTTGTTTCGTCGAAGGCCTTTCGTTCCGGCCTTGTACTTGATGGGGCCGGGCTGGCCGATTCGCTACACACCTCTAGGCGGCTGCGGCGCCAGCAGCGAGGCCTCATCTCTACGCCGACGCCGCGACCACCTGACAACTGGTCACGTTCTGTGGCGACCAGAACCCCTGATGAGTACTGCCCGACCACGCTCGAATCGAATGGTGCCATCACTTAAAGGACGTCGCGCCATACCGGCTATGCCCACTCGTTAGGGAACCCCGCCGGTTCGCCCATGACTGTGGAGGGATTTCCCGGCCGGAAAAGCTGCTCGGAGTCTCCTGCCGCCAGGTTGGCTGGCCGCCTGGCACTTCTGAGGGGTCGTTAGCTCCCCAAGACAGGAGCACTGTCTCGCGAACGTCTGGAGGAGTGAGGGGAGCCTGTCAACCAGACGCCTCGCTCTCTACTCCGTGCCGTCAGACGGTCGCTGCTTCTTCCCGGCGACCGCCGTCCGGAGGCCGTTGACGTCGAGATCAGGGAAGCGGAAGTTCGTGCACCGGGTGCTCAGCGACGGCACGTACGCCCGGCGGTCGAACAGATAGGGCGAGAAGACCCCAGCGTCGGAACCCTGTAGGGCTCGAAGTTCGCCGGTTGTGGCCCGAGTCAAGGAGGCAGTTCGAAGGTGTTGACGTGCCTCGGGCGCACGACGGTGAAGTGACGACGGTTCAAGGTTCCGATCGTTGTAACTCCGAGACGTTCGGCGAGGGCGACGAGTGAGGCGTCGGTGCCGCCCAGGCGCAGGTCGGCATAGGCAGTGACCAGCTCGCCGATGCGAATCCAGTCCGCGTCGATGAGATTCTCGACGCGCAAGTTGCCATCGGTGATCGAGGCATACAGGGCGGCCTCGGCACGCGGCCCGAGGTGGCGGTCGAGAAGGTACGCACTCTCGGCGATCACCATCGGGCTGGTCACAAGCGGGCCCGGGTCGTTCTCGAGGAGAGCCTTACAGGGTTTGTGGTGGGCGTCGTCGATGTCCGCGGCTGCCAGGAGGACTCCGGTGTCGACCAGCAGCACTCAGTCGCGCCCGAAACCCTCAGCCAACAGTTCATCAGCCTCGGCCCCGCCCCGGGCCTGGCCGGAGGCACCTACGGCCACGAACGCGAGCTGCCTACGAGCATCCCCGGAGGTCCGCTCCCGGGAAGCGCAACGCGAGAGCCTCGGCGGCCAGCTCGTCGACGCTAATGCCACGCCGGGCGGCCTCGGCGGCGAGACGATCGACAAGCTCGTCGGGCAGGTGCACAGTGGACACGATCATCCATGGTAGGGGCCCGGTCCAACACTGGAATGGCGGATTTCGTTTCACACCCGCTAGCTTCGGCTGAGTAGCCGTCCCACGTGTTCGGCGGCTTCCACTCAGCGGGCGGGAAGAAAGCGCTGTAAACCTTCAGTCTGACGCTCGGCATCCGCGTGGCCCAGCCGGCCGGCCAGCGTCGGCCGAGACGTCTCCTCGTGAGGCCAGCTGTGTAGCCATGAAGTGGCGCAGGGAATGCAGGTGTACCTCGCTGCAGCGCCAGATCGTTGCTCACCCGGCGGAAGAAACCGGTCACCGTGTCGGGGCGGATTGGTGTCGAACCCTCGATTCGGTCGCTGAAGACATAGGCGTCAGGTCCCAGCTCCACCTCGCCCATCTGAGCCCGCTCGACACATCGTCCCGGTGGAGGCGAAGCAGCACCACGCCGGCCTCCCCCAGGGCGATGGTGCGCTCCTGGTGGCTCTTGGTGGCCTTCTCCTCCACCCGGCCCGGCAGGTCGAGGATCGAGCGGGCGATCCGCACCGTACCGGCGTCGAGGTCGACGTCCCTCCACCTCAGGCCGCACAGCTCGCCACGGCGAGCGCCGGTGAGGGCGGCGAGCATGATCAAGGCGGCCAGGATCGGGTTGCGCTGTTCCGCCAGCTCGACGATGCGCCGAACCTCCTCGGCGGTCGGCGGCACGATCCGCTGCTGGTGGACGGTCGGGGGGCTGGCCATGCGTGGCCACGTTGATCGCACACCACCCCCACTTGACCGCCTGTCCGAGCGCTCCGGACAGGATGGCGTGGTGCTGGCGGATCGTCGCGGGAGACTTTGCCGCCTCGGTCATCGTGGCGTAGAGGGCGTCGAGATCCCACGCCGTCAGTCTTCTGGACCGGCCGTCGACCGAGGGCCGGCCGGATGGTCGTGTCGATGTACTTGCCGGTAGGTGTGCGAGCGTCTTCGGGGAGAGGCCCTTGCGCTCGAGATGCTCCAGGTAGCGGTCGAGCAAGACGGTCACCGTCGCCGTCGTACCGCCCAGCTTGCCCTCGGCGGCCTCGGCCTCGAGTTGGTGCATCATGTCGCGTGACCGCTTTGGGCGGCCGGCCCGTCTTGGTCGGCCGGCCGGCGTCGCACGACCCGCGATACCTGCTTGGGGCGCCTGGGTCACCGGGTCCCGGCCGACGTACACCCGGACCTCCCACACGCCTGGCTGGCGCTCCCTCACGGTGCCCACGAGCGTCGATCGTAGCATCGTCGAATTAGGGATGATGTAGGGATGGCACCGCGCTCAGGCGGCCACGGTATGCTCGAGATACCGCCTTGTGACCTGGCGTTTTCTGGTGCGCCCCCCGGGATTCGAACCCGGAACCTGCGGATTAAGAGTCCGTTGCTCTGCCGTTGAGCTAGAGGCGCATACGGGTCGTCACCCTACCTGGCCGCTCGAGGAGGCGGAGAACTGGGGTGACCGAGGGGACTTGAACCCCCGACCTCCAGGGCCACAACCTGGCGCTCTAACCAACTGAGCTACGGCCACCACGAGCCTCCCAGTGTGCCACACCGGTACAGCCGATGGCAGCTCGGGGCGGCCAGAAGGGGAAGGGTCAGCGGGCATATTCGCCGCCGGGAGGGCGTTGTGATGGTTGTGGCATACGGCGTGGCCGGCGTTGACCAGGACGGCGTCCGGCTGTATCTCGACGGCATCGGGCGGTACCCGCTTCTGAGCAAGGAAGACGAGATGCGCCTGTCTCGGCGCATCGAGGCCGGTCGGGCGGCGGCGCAAGAGCTGGCCCAGGGCGGTCATCTCGTTCCTGAACGCGAACGGCAACTGCGCCGGGCTCAGCGTCACGGGGAGGCCGCCACCAGAGCATTCGTGAACGCCAACCTCCGCCTGGTGGTGTCGATTGCCAAGAAGTACCACACCTCAGAACTGCCCCTCCTCGACCTGATCCAGGAAGGAAATCTGGGCCTGATCCACGCGGTCGAGAAGTTCGACTGGCGCCGTGGGTTCAAGTTTTCGACGTACGCGACCTGGTGGATCCGCCAGGCGATCGGGAGGGGGATCGACAACACGGCACGAACCGTCCGGCTGCCGGTGCACGCCGGCGATCAAGTGCGTCGGGTCCTCAGGGCTAGAGGTCAACTAGAGGGTGAGACCGGGCGCACTCCCACCTCGGCTGAGCTCGCCAACCACCTGCAGATGCGTGAAGACGATGTCGATCTTTTGCTGCGCTACGTAGCAGAGCCGGTCAGCCTCGCCGCGCCCGTCGGTAGCGAGGGGGAGACGGAGCTGGCGGACATCGTGGCGGACCCGTTCGCTCCAACCCCCTTCGACGTGGCCGCCGCCGGCTTGCTCGGCGAAGAGATCGAACGGCTCCTCTCGACACTCACCGAGCGGGAGCAGCAGATCCTACGGTTGCGTTACGGCCTGGACCGGGGGGAGCCCCGGACGCTGGAGGAAGTCGGGCTCGAACTCAGTTTGACCCGCGAGCGCATCCGCCAGATCGAGCGCACGGCGCTGGCAAAACTGCGACACCTCCAGGCCAACCTGGGAGCTCGAGACCTCCTGGCATCGTAACCCGCCCGGAGCAAGGCTGCCCTTGCGGTCTCCGGACGAAGACGCCCCAGTCCTCAGGCGGTAAGTCCGGCGAGGAGCCCCCGTCACTAGCTCGGGGTGGAGTCGGTCGGAGGAAGCGTCGTCAGCTCCGGCGCAAGATGGGCTGCAGCGCTTCGAGCACGCTGGCGTCCTCGATCGTCGACGGCGTTGGCTCATCGACGCCGTCGGCCATGGCGCGCATCGTCTTACGCAAGATCTTGCCCGATCTCGTCTTCGGCAGCGCGGCCACCACGTCGATCTGGCGCAGGCTGGCGACGGCCCCCAGCTGGGATCGGACCCGTTCGACCAACTCGGCCGCGATAACCGTGGCGTCGCGAGTCACGCCCGCCTTCAGGACGACCAGGCCACGCGGCACCTGCCCCTTGAGGTCGTCCGCCACCCCGATGACCGCGCATTCCGCCACGTCGGGGTGGCCGGCGACGATCTCTTCCATCTCACCGGTGGACAGGCGGTGGCCGGCCACGTTGATCACGTCATCAACCCGGCCCATGACAAACAGGTAGCCGTCCTCATCGAAGAACCCGCCGTCCCCGGTCAGGTAAAAGCCAGGGACCCGGCTCAAATAGCTCTCGATGAATTTGGTCGTCATTTTCCCACAGCGTCGTGAGCGTGCCAGGCGGCAGCGGCGTACGGATCATGATGGAACCGGTGGCATCCGAACCTACCTCCTTGCCCTCCGGATCCAGGACCCGCACGTCGTAGCCGGGCACCGGCACGGTGGGGGAGCCGGCCTTGACCGGGAGGGGATCGAGGCCCATGAGGTTGGCAGCGATCGGCCAGCCCGTTTCAGTCTGCCACCAGTGATCGATGACCGGGACGTCGAGCAGCCCGCTCGCCCACGTGTAGGTCTCGGGATCGAGACGCTCACCCGCCAGGAACAAATAGCGGAAATTCCTGAGGTCGTAGCCTCCCAGGAGCTTCCCTTCTGGGTCCTCGCGCTTGATGGCCCGGAAGCTGGTGGGGGCAGTGAAGAGGGACTTGACCCCGTGTTCGGCTATGACCCGCCAGAATGCCCCGGCGTCAGGCGTCCCGACCGGCTTTCCTTCGTAGAGGACCGTCGTGCAGCCCGTCAACAGCGGTGCATACACGATATAGGAGTGCCCGACAACCCACCCGACGTCAGAAGCAGCCCAGTAGACCTCGCCGGGATGCGTGTCATAGATATTTGCCATGCTCCAGCGCAGCGCCACCGCGTAACCGCCGCAGTCGCGAACAACGCCTTTCGGTCTTCCGGTGGTGCCCGAGGTGTAGAGAATATAAAGCGGATCTGTGGCGGGTACCGGCCTACATGCCGCGGGCGATGCTTTTCCCAGGGCTTCGGCCCAGTCGAGGTCGCGCCCCGGCACCAGGCTCGCGGGTGCTTGGGGGCGCTGCAGGATGATGCAGTGCTCCGGCTGGTGGGCGGACTCCTCGATCGCCCGGTCGAGCATGGGCTTGTACTCGATCACCCGGCTCACTTCGATGCCACACGAAGCGGAGACCACCACCTTCGGTCGAGCGTCCTCGATGCGGATCGCCAATTCGTGCGGGGCGAAACCGCCGAAGACGACCGAGTGCACTGCACCCAGGCGGGCGCACGCCAGCATGGCAATGACTGCCTCTGGGACCATGGGCATGTAGATGACGACCCGGTCCCCCCGGGTTACGCCCAGACCGTCGAGCGCACCTGCAAAGCGCGCCACGTCGTCGCGCAACTCCTGATACGTGAAGGCAGCCTGGGTTCCGGTCACGGACTGTCGTATATGAGGGCAATCTGGTTGCCGCGCCCCAGGTCGATGTGTCGATCGATGGCGTTGAAGCAGACGTTCAGCTCTCCGTCGGGGAACCAGCGGTAGAACGGGGCGGATGTGTCGTCGAGGACAGTTGAGGGCTCGTGATACCAGGTGATAGCTGCCGCCGCTTCGCGCCAGAAACCCTCCGGGTCGCTTATGCTCCTCTGCCAGGTTTTCGGATAGTTACCCATAAGAAGCCGACTCCTCGTGTAAGGGTGAGGCCCGCCAGACTTTCTAGCTCACCCGGCGCCGGCCGCGCCGGGGAGGCTGGCGAACGCCCGGAAGATGTCGCCCGACCGTCTGGGCCGAGGACGTCGACCCCAGGACGTCCCCTCGGCCGCGCGCCGCGACCTGCTGCCCGGGCAGGCCGCGTATGGTGTTCGGCTCTGTGAGTCGGCGTCATGCTGACGACAGGCGAGCTTCCTCCAGGTCCAGGTCGCGCTGAATGGTTCGGAGTGTCGTGGTGCCGATACTTCCGCTATCGCGGAGACGGATCAGCGCCTTCCGCTGGAGGACGATGAGGTCGCGGCGGACAGCTAACTCCGCCTCGGCGTCGGCCTTAAGGTCCGGCTCTCGGTTGTCGTTATCCGGGGCCGTCTCGAGGCGTTGCAGACGGCGTAAATATTGGGCCCGGAGTCCGTCGGCGATGTCGTCTGGTATCTGATTCTGTTGCGACGCTTTCCCGACGTGATCCAGCGCCGCCTGGGTGAGCTCGACCCGCGCCTGGCGTTCGGTCTCGGCCGCAGTCGGACTCTCCCGAAGTCGAAGCCGCCGCACGAGGAAGGGAAGCGTCATGCCCTGCCCGACCAGCGTGGCGATGATCACGGCGAAGCCCAGATAAATTATGTCGTTGCGACCGGCCAGGGCGGCACCCGTCTTCGTGGTCGTGGGCACGGCCAGGAGGGCGGCAAGCGTGATGGCGCCGCGCATGCCTGACCAGCCGAGGATGAGTCGCTCGCGCCACCGGGTCCGGTTTGGTCCGCGGTCTGGGTCGCCGCCGGATCGCACTATCCAACCGAACGCCCACATCCACATCAAGCGGACGACGATCACCGTGGATACGACCACCACGGCGGTCAGCGTCAAACGCCCCAACGGCCCTCGCGCTTGCACGGTGAACGTATGAAATGACAGGCCCACGAGTACGAACAGGGCCGCGTTGACAAGGAACACCAGCGTCTCCCAGAACGCATTGGACTGCAAGCGGCTGCGCGCCGAAAACGCGCCGCTGCTGCTGTGCCAGCCCAGGTACAGTCCGGCCGTCACCGCCGCCAGCACACCCGAAGCGTGGATCTCCTCCGCCGGAAGATAAGAAACGTACGCTAGCAGGATGGAACCGGCGATCTCCATCGGGGGATCGTCGATACGGTTTCGCAGCAACCGGCCAATGAAGCCGACGGTGAGGCCGATGGCCGCACCGACGACCGTGGAGTACACGATACTTCCGGCGGCATGACCGACGGAGAAGTGCCCTGTAGTTGCCGCGGTGACGGCGGCGGCGTAGAGGACCAGGGCGGTGGCGTCGTTGAAGAGTGCTTCCCCCTCCAGGATGGTGACGAGCCGCCGAGGCAAATGCAGCCTTCTGGCCACGCTGGTGGCGGCCGCCGCGTCGGTCGGCCCGACGGCCGTGCCCAGCACGAAGGCGACGGCCCATGAGAGGTGGCCGATCCAGTGGGCCGCCGCCGCCACGGCCACGGCGGTGGCGATTACCAGTAACACCGCCAGAGTGCCGATGGATCGAGCGTCTCGGAGAAACCCGGTCGGTGAGGATGTAACTGCGGCGTCGAAGACGAGCAGCGGAAGCAGGCCGAGAAGCACGACATCGGGGTGCAGGGAGACGTCGGGGACGAAGGGCAAGAAGCCGATGATCAAGCCCGCCAGGACCAGAACTACAGGCGCGGGTATGCCCACCTGGCGCAGTATCGCCACGGCGGTCAATGTGATGGAGGCCACGCACAGGATGATGAGGATCTGACCGGAGCTCACCCTTTGATATTGGCCCACTCCAGCCGCGCCAGGGGTCGCTCAGACGTCCAGGGCTCGGACCGGGCGGCTCACCGACTCCGACGCGTGGACATCACCTGACACGTTTGCCGGGACGAGCTACGCGCAGACATTCGTGGCCACACTTGAGGGATCACGGCCTGGTTGCTCTCCTCCCTGTCCCCCGGAGGTGTCTGCTGGAGAATGTCAGTCGTGTTGGCTCATGTTGCCGGGTCCTGGGGGCTGGCGACGAACACGGGGATCTGTCGTGCGGTCTTCTGTTGATATTCCGCGTAAGGCGGGTAGGCCTCGACCGCGCGCTGCCACCAAGCGTCGCGCTCCGCACCTGCGACCTGCCGTACCCGGACAGCGAAGGGAGCGGGACCGTCCTGAATGGTGGCCTCATCGGGGTGCGCCGTCAGGTTGTAGTACCACACGGGATGGGTAGGCGCCCCTCCCTTAGAGGCGACGAGCGCGTACTCGCCTTCGTGCTCGACGCGCATCAAAGCGATCTTGCGCACCTGGCCGGACTTGTTGCCCCTCATGGTAACGATCACGACCGGCAGGCCGGTATCGCGCAGGGTGTTGGCCTCCTGGCCACCTGAGCGCTCGTAGGACTCGACCTGGTCGCGAACCCATTGGGCCGAGCTCGGTGCGTAATCGCCTTTGAGAGTCATGGTGGCTCCGTTCCAGTGCTGAGGGCGTTCACGGAGTACCTTACCGAGGTCGGGCACGCCGTGAGCGGCCTTGAACCGAGCTGTGTCAGCCCAGTCTCCTGCAGAAGAACGTTCGTCCGGTGGTCGGGCACGACTGGCGTGGTGCAGCGACGAACACTCGTGTGACCGGGAACGGTCGGCAGATGCTGGGCCATGAGAGGTCCAATCACAACAGTGAAACAAGGGCTCCCCAACTCAGCGTTCGACGCCGCAATTGACGTCCGAGCCACAGCTAATCTCTTTGTAACTGGTGGGTAACTTGATGGGTGGCAGCCTCGTCGAGCCGACCTAGGGCGATCAAATCTCGGCAAGGAGGCAGGCGATGAAGAAGATGGCGGCAGTGGCTGGCGCCCTGACGCTGGTGGGAGCGCTCGCTCTCGCTGGGGGAAAGGCGGCCGGTGCGGCCACCCTCCCGGCCCCGGTGAACACCGGGGTCAGCGTGGCGGCCAACAGCGACCCGCTCAACGCTTGGCCTCCCCCCGGCATCGGGAACCTCACGGCCCAGATCCCGTTGTGGCCTGGCCCCTACCCGGCGAGCTGCCCGAACGGCTACGTGGACCTCAGCTTCGACAATGGCCCGACCGATGTCACGCCGTCGCTGGTCGCCATGCTCAAACGGCTGCACGTCAAGGCCACCTTCTTCGATTGGGGCGACCGGGCCCAGGAGTTGCCCGCCGACGTGGCGCTGCAAGCCACCCAGGGCCAGGTCGAGAACCACACCTACAGCCACAGCGACCTGCTCGACATGAGCTACACCGACCAGTTCAACGAACTGCTGGGGACCAACGAGATCATCCAGTCGATCACCGGGCAGGCACCCACCCTGTTCCGCCCGCCATTCGATCTTTGGGACTCTCAGACCGCCGCGCTGGCCAACGTCTTCGGTATGACCCTGGTCACCTGGACGACCGACGTGTACGACTACGTGGCCCAGGCCAACGGCAAACCGATGACTACCGCCGAGCTCACCAACTACGCCAAAGCCGTGCCGCCCGGCGGGATCCTCCTGTTCCACGACGACTACACCTGGACGGTCAAAGCACTGCCGTCCATCGTGAACATGCTCCACAGCCGCGGCCTGTGCGCCGGGCAGATCGTGCCCTCACAAACCCCTACAGTGACAACCTGGGGCGACACCTACTACGCCATGGTCGGGCCGGCATGACATCTGGGCGAGGTGTCCGACGGCGACACGTTGATGTCACCGCTTCGTCACAACCCGCGTCGCTCATTGCCTGCTATGTGAGCGGCGAGCAAATTGCTCGACCTGAGGGCTGCTTCCCAGGATAAGGGCAAGCGTCCGGGTTCGATGTGGACCCTGGACGCGAGCGACGGATCCGAGGGGGCCTAGGGGTCTTCGAGGCCGAGGGACACGAAGATGTCGTGCCGCTGGCGCTCGAAGTCGTCTTCTGTGATCGTCCCGCTCGATCGAAGCTCGTTGAGGTGATGGAACCGGGCCATGATCTCGGCCTGGTCGACCGATTCGGGGCCCTGCTCGTGTCGGCGTTGCTCGCGTCGTTCGTTTTTGGCAACTTTGCGGTCGTTGCGCTGAGCGGCGACGCGCCGCTTGTTTGCGCTGTCACTCATCTCGAGTCCGATCCTGTTCGGCTCAGTTGTTGGCCTCGGGAGGCGCGGCCATTCACCTTAACCATCCTGCTGGATATGGCCGCGCATGCGCTCTATCGTCTTCAACTGCCGGGCCCGATCCATGTCGTTCTTGCTCGTGTCAGCGCGAACTCGCTCGGCCAGACGGTCCAAACGCGACAACTCCTCGACTCGGACCTGCTCGGCGTCTCCGACCGACAGACGACGCACCGCCCGCCGGAACGCATGCTGAGCATCGGCGGCGCGTGCAAGACCCAAATCGCGGCTGATCCGAGCGTAGGCCTGGCCCTGGCGGCGCAGCCGCAAGACCTCGTCATCGACTGTTTCAGATTGGTCAGACACGGTGTCACCTCCCCGAGCCCTCGGGCTCAGCCGTTAACCGGCAGGGCGAGATCCCGACCGCTCTTACAAGGATACTGGGCCGCCGCGACGTAGTCGAAGAGCGCGCCGCCGTGTCGCCATTCGACGCGGCCGCTGCTTCGTTGCTCTCCGGCGAAGTCACTAAATTGCTAACCGTTTCGGACGAGCGAGAATGAGCGATTCTCCAGCTGCGCTTCGGGCTTGACCGTGGTGAGCCCGGACCCTCGACGAGGTCGGTGCCCACTTCAACCTAGGCGCGTGACGTATAGCTGGTACGGTGGGGGCGCATGCTTATCGTTTCAAGCGGAGGACCAGATGGTCAGTAACAAGCTCTACGTCGGCAACCTCTCGTTCAGTACCACACCAGAGGCGGTAGAGACATTATTCGCGTCGGTCGGTGAAGTTCGCGAGGTCGCCATGCCGACAGACCGCGACTCCGGCCAACCTCGCGGTTTCGCGTTCGTCACCATGGGCGATCCCGAGATGGCAGAGACAGCAGCAAGGCAACTGGACGGCACACTGTTGGACGGCCGGCCCTTGCGAGTGAATGAGGCCCAGGAGAGGTCTGGCGGAGGTGGCCGCGCTCGCGGCGGCGGCGGCGGACGTAACCGTTGGTAACATCGTCGACCGGGGCCGGTAGTGGAGAAGTGAGGCGCGGGTCTTCCCGATGGCTCAGTGCTGGACCATCGGGATACCACTTGGTTCACTGAAGGCTTCAGGCTCTGTCGTAAAGTGGGCCTGAGCCCCAAGGGGAGGTGCCAGTGGCCGAGCCCACGCAGCCGGCAGAGCGGATGATAGTGGCCTACTTCATCGTCTCTGACGACGTCGAGCGCTCCCGGCGCTTCTATACTGAGGTGCTCGGCGGCACGGTGGTCTTCGGCCCACAACCGACGAATATCGCACTCGCCAACAGCTTCATCGTCATCAACGCCGGCGGAGGCCCCACCGACGACAAGCCCACGGTCACCCTTGAGACGCCGGGCGACCCCGACCGGGTCAGCAGCTTCCTCAATATCCGGGTCACAGATATCCACGCCGTATACGCGGAATGGAGCGCACGGGGCGCGCAGTTCCTGACGCCGCCGAAACACCACCAGTACGAGACCCGTTGCTACATCCGAGATCCCGACGGTTACATCATCGAAGTTGGGCAAACCACCGACCCACAGGGAGACTGGTGGCCCGCCGGTTGGCCGCTGCCCAACCCCGGCGGCTAATCCGAGCGAACTCGGGAGCCCCCCTTCGCCGCCCTGGCCGCCACGTCGGTCCGGCCGCGTGCCCTTTCTAACGAGCCACAACCATTGGGACGGCGCGTGGGGATGCCGGCCGCGCACACCGGAGGTACGATCTAGGGTAAAGTCGCAGGTCAGAGGCTATAAATCTTGCCCCTGTAGCTCAGCTGGATAGAGCGGCTGCCTTCTAAGCAGCGGGTCGCAGGTTCGAGTCCTGCCGGGGGCGCCCAGCCAGTCTGAGGTGCTTAGCCAGTCTGAGGTGCTTAGCCAGTCTGAGGTGCTTAGCCAGTCTGAGGTGCTTAGCCAGTCTGAGGTGCTTAGCCAGTCTGAGGTGCGGTTTTAGGCCTTGCCAGGCAGTCTGGCTGGGGGACGTCAGACGAATAACGCCTTGACTTCCAGGAATTCCTCCAGTCCGTAGGCACCGTGTTCGCGCCCCAGTCCCGACTGCTTGTACCCGCCGAACGGCGCGCCCTTCGGCTGGCGACCGCTGTTTACCCGAACCTGTCCGGCCCGGATCCTTCGAGCGACCTGCTGGGCTCGCTCGTTACTCCCTGAAACCGCGGCCGCCAGACCGTAGACGGTGTCGTTGGCGATGCCGATCGCTTCGTCCTCGGTGTCGTATGGCATGATCGACAGCACCGGCCCGAAGATCTCCTCTTGGGCGATCGTCATGTCGCGGGTGACATTGGAGAAGACAGTCGGTTGCACGAAGTACCCGGTCGTGAGACCGGCGGGTGCATCGGGCCCACCCGTGATGAGGGTGGCGCCTTCCTCGATCCCTGTGTTGATGTACCTCCGCACCCGGTCGAGCTGGGTCGCCGAGATGAGGGGTCCGAGCCGGGTCTCCGGAGCGCCAAGCCGAGGCGCGGGGGGCTACGCGGGCGCACCCGGCTACTTTCAGGTACTTTTTTTCGTGTGTTGGCGGGGCGCGAGTGAGGCAGGGGCGGCTCGCCGGCAGGCCGGCGAAGGTGGCCACGGTTATGGTGCTGACCACGTTCGCGGTGGCATGCTCGTCGGGACAAAGTCCCGGTCCACCGTTGCCGGCACCCGGAGGGCAACGGTCGGGTTACCGGCCTCCCCGCTTCATAAACATGGACCAACTGGCTGAGGTGGAGACGAAAGCTCGCCAGGCAGGCGGGCAAGTCGCTACGGGAACGACAGTCACCATCGACATACCGCCCGTTCGGTCGCAGTTCCAGGCCCGGGCCGCCCAAGTTTATCTGCCACCCGCCTGGTTCGCGCCATCGGCTCCCCAGTTGCCGACACTCATCCTGCTCCCAGGCGTACCTGGCGGTCCGACGGTCTGGACAGACGACGGTTACGGAGACGATGTTGCCAACAATTTTGCTGATCTCCATGACGGACTCGCTCCGATCATCGTCATGCCGGACGCCACCGGGCACGAGAACGCAGACAGCGAGTGTGTCAACAGTTCCAAGTACGGCAATGCTGAGACCTACCTGACCCTCGACGTTCCCGCCTACGTTCGGGCCACCTTCAGGGCCGCGACGGGACCGCATTCGTTGGCCGTCGCCGGTCTCTCGGCGGGAGGGACCTGTTCCACGACGTTGGCACTGCGCAATCCTCAGGTCTTTCCGACGTTCGCGTCGTTCTCGGGGTTCGCCACACCGACGTATCTGGACAAGTCGGTTGCCGAGTCTCTCCCGATCCTGTACGGCGGTTCTCAGCCGGCCTACCTCGCCCACGATCCCCTGACCCTCCTGTCGCAACGTGACTATCCACTCAGTGCAGCCTGGTTCGAAGCCGGTACCAGCGACCGCGAACCCTGGGCGGATGCCATGAGGTTGGCCGCCGCATCCCGCCAGGCCGGATTGGAAGAGGTGTGCCTGTTCGGCATTAGTGGAGGGCACACCTGGGCGGTCTGGCAGCAATCATTAACGTCTGCTTTGCCGTGGCTGTCCGCCCGCCTGGGTCTTACCCCCCCGCCACTGGAGCCGCCGGGGGCCTGTGCTCGCCCATCCAGTGCCGGGCCGTAACTGGGATACTCATGTCAGGACCGCACCCGATCGCTGAGCTAGGGAGGTGGAGCCAGTGACGCTGTCGACCGTGTCGACGTTGGTCCTCATCGGCGTGGTCGCGGTCCTATCGCCCATCCTCGCCGAGATCAGCGGAAACCTGGCCATTCCCGACGTGGTGTTCGAGATCGGACTCGGGATCGTCATCGGTCCGGAGGTTCTCAACATCGCCCACGTGGACAGCGTGGTCTCAGCTCTCGATTCAATGGGGCTTTCGTATCTAATGTTCCTGGCCGGGTACGAGCTCGATCTGGCCCGGGTGCGGGGAAGATCGCTGCGGCTCGCCGGCATCGGTTGGGGGATCTCCCTCGGAATGGCGTTGCTCGCCGCCGCCGTCCTGGTGACCCTCGGTACGGTATTGGACGCGGTGGTCGTGGGACTGGCGCTCACCACCACCGCACTCGGAACCCTGTTGCCGATCTTGCGGGACGCCGGACTCCTCGGAGGCCGATTTGGTAGCCGGATCATGGCGATTGGAAGTGTCGGGGAGTTCGGCCCCATCCTGGCTGTGGCCATACTCCTCGACAAGCGCAACCCTGGCGAGACCGGCCTCCTCCTCCTTTCATTCGTGGCTGTAGCGGCGACCACGGCGCTGGTGGCCGCCCGGCCCTACCCCCCCAAGGTCGTCACCTTCATGCATCGCCATCTCCAGTCGAGCGCCCAGCTGCCTGTTCGGATATCGGTCGTGATGATCCTCGGTTTGGTGTACCTGGCCTTCCGCCTGGGTCTTGACGTACTACTCGGCGCGTTCGCGGCGGGGATCGTGGTCCGGCTGCTGGTTCGCGGCGACGACGCCCCTATCGTGAAGGGGAAGCTGGAGGCGATCGGCTTCGGTTTTCTGATTCCGATCTTCTTCATCGTGAGCGGCGTGCAGTTCCACCTGGACGCCCTTACGTCCAGGCCGATCGACCTACTGCGCGTGCCGCTGTTTTTGGGGCTGTTCCTGATCATTCGCGGCACCCCCGCCCTGCTCCTTTATCGAGGGGATCTCGAAAAACGCCAGCTGGCGCCCCTGGCGCTGTTCTCGGCCACCGGTCTGCCTCTGATCGTGGTCATCACGACCATTGGCGTCGAGGAAGGTCGCATGCTGCCCGTGAACGCCGCGGCCCTCGTTACTGCCGGCATGTTATCCGTCCTCCTGTACCCAATGCTGGCCCGAGCGCTGCTGGCACGCGGCCATCCTGCCCCGGCTGCCGCAACTGAGCCCCCGACCGCACCTGCAGACAGCGGCCCGGAAGTCTCGCCAGGTCACCTTCTCCCGCCGGCTCGGGCGAACCCCGGTGTCACGGGGGCCCAGCTGACGCCGGCCGACGACGGGATAGCTCGGACAGGAAGAGAAGGCGATGCTCATTCAGGAGACGGTCTTGCCTATCCCGAGCAACCGACTTGAATTCCCTGTTTGGGCCCTGACGTTATCGGGCCGCGGACAAGCCGGATCGTCGGGATTTCAGGGGGACAATGACTGCACTAAGCGTCCCCGGAGACGCTGATCAGTGGCAGCACGTCCTCCAGCGTTCGGAATAGCACGCTCGGGACGTTGTACAGCTTGGCCTGCTCGAGGTAGTAGGCGCTCGTGGCCGCAATTTGCGCCATCGCGTCGTCGTCAAGCTGTCGCTTGGTGTGGGACGAGCCCAGCAACCGTTGCTGATGCTCGTGACCTGCCGGAGCTTCGAGCACCAGGAAGTCCGTGACATACGGATGGTCGTGATAAAGCTCGGGGAGCAGTTGGGTTCCCTCCAGCACCAACGACGTCCCCTCCCGGTAGGCCCGCTCGATGCACGCCTCCACGGCCGGGCGTAGTCGCTCGGCCTGCCCCAACAAGGTGGACGTTGGATCGGGACCGGCAAAGCTATAGAGAAAGAGCTGGGGATCTCGATCCTGATCCGTCTGGCTCCGCACCACCTCGCGCACGAACCCGACACCCAGCCGATGGTCAAACCCGAGATGGCAATCTAACGTCCGCGCCAGCGTCGACTTTCCGGCCCCGGACGGGCCTCCGATTAACACAACTGGCTTCATCTCGCTCCGTCCTCTCCGTCGCGTACGTGCGGACGGGCTCGCCCACGCGCGGGCCGCTCGCCCAGGCCGCGCAGATCACGAGTAGCGCCCCGCCCAACCAGACGTTCCTCGCTCATACTTGCTCCTTGGTTCGAAACGGCCCGCCCCCTTGGCAGGGCGCGCTACAGCATGACGGGTGCCGGCCGGTGCCCTCCACTCGATCCGATTGGGCTGCCAGCTCCAGGTGAGATCGGTCGGCTGGCGTCGGCAGGGCGCCGCGCCGACCCCGTTTGGAGTCCGGGTCACACCGGGGTGGCCGTCGCTGGAGAGCCGAGGGGGCCCCAGGCGGTCATCAAACCAGCGAGCGCTGGCTAGTGTGCCGCTGGAATGGAGCTCAACCTTCTCGCGCCTCTTAATTCCAGCCAGCGTGAGAAGCTCCTCGGTCAATGCGTCCAGCGCCGGTACCACCGGCGGCAGGTGATTTTTCATTACGGTGAGGCCAGCGATGGGATGCACTTGATCGTCGCCGGACGGGTGATGATCCTGGTGTCCACGCCGGCCGGCGAAGAGGCCTGCCTGACGGTCTCGGGTCCCGGCGACTCTGTCGGGGAGCAATCCTTGTTGTTCGACGGCGGGCGCCGGTCTGCGTCCGCGGTCGCGCTGGAGCCGGTCGAGACCATGTTCCTCTCGGGTCGGGCTTTTGCGGCCCTGCGCCGGGAGGATGTGCTGCTCGACCGGGTGATGATCGAGCTGCTGGGAAAGAGGGTGCTGCGCCTGACGAACCAACTTGTGGAGGCGCTCTTCGTGCCGGCGACGACCCGGGTCCTGCGCCGGGTGGCGGACGCGGCCGCTCTGTACGGCCACGGCGTTATTCCACTGACCCAGGAGGAGATCGCCTCCATGGCCGGCTGCACTCGACCTACAGTCAACCGGGCGCTGCGCTCAGCTCAGGATGCCGGCATGGTGGACCTGGCGCGGGGCGGATTCGTGTTCTCGACATCGAGGGCTTGCGGGAGTGACGGCTCGAAGCCCCCGGACCCGGGGGGACGGCGGGTCCGGGTGGCTTCGGCGGCGGCGGCGGTCTTTGCCCGCCGCAAAGACCGTCGCATCCGGTTGCCCCTTCAGTTTCGCCGTGACTGCCACATCGTTGGGGCGTCACTGCACCATCAGCATGCACCCGACCGGCCCGGGTGTTCTGTGCCGACCCGCACACTTCAGCGGTGATATCGGTCACACCGGCGAAGACCCTGTCAGGCGGCGCCACGGCGCCCGGCGGGCTGGCGCCGCCAGCGACCCCATCCGCTCAGGACGCACCACGTCGCCGTCGGTATCAGCAGGGCTGCTCCGGTGAGCACCACACGCTGTCGCCAGGTGGCGTTGCCGCTCGTCACGTCTACCCTGACGTCGGTCAGCAGCTGCCTAGCCGCCCCACTCGGGTCGACGCCGGTGGCAACAAAACGATGATTGCCGCCGACGGCGTTCTCCGGTACTGCAACGTTCGCCACAAAGCGACCGGCCCCATCCGCCGTGACCTCGCCCACAACCGTCGACGTTGACTCGAACGTTATGGTTATCTTGTCCCCGGCCTGAAAACCGCCGCCTCGCAGCGTTACGAGATCGCCCCGATGCAACACGCGGCGGTTGGCACCTTCGGCGGAGTGCGTCGCTGCCGTGCCAGCCGCGCTGCCTGGCGGCGGCGAGGTCGCGGAGTTCTCTGACGACGGCGCTTGCACCTTGACTCCGTGAGAAGCCGAGGAGGAACCGCCGGTCGAGGGCCTCGTCGTGGTCGTCGTCGTCGTGGGTGCTGTCGTTCCGAGATCGACGGGAGCCTGACCGAAGGCCAGCGTGTCACCCAACACTTTGCCGTCAGGCGCCTGACCGCCGAAGACGAGGATCTGGTGGGTGGTTTCGTCGAAGGCCACCGCGGCACCGGCCCGGGCCGGGGGCGCAGATTGGCCTGTCGGCGCCGGCGACCACGAGGCGCCGTTCCACAGCCAGGTATCGGCCAGGTCGCCCGCCGCCCCGGCGCCGGCGAAGAGGACTAGTCCCTTCGTCAGATCGTCGCCGGCCAGGCCCGCGAGCTGCCGAGGTGGTGGGCTTTTCTTGGGCGTCAGCCGGGACCAGCCCCCGCCTGTCCACGCCCACATGTCGCTCAGGTAGTGCGAGGTAGGACGGCCTGCGGACTCTCCGCCGAAGAGCACCGCTTGCCCTCGGTTGGCGTCGAAGGCCAATGACGCCCCGGAGCGAGCCGGGGGACTTCCTACTCCCTGACTGGGGACCCCGCTCCAGCCGTCGCTCGTCCACAGCCAGGTGTCGCCGAGCGACGAGCTGGTACCCGACGCGTTCAGCCCCGTCCCCCCGAACAGGACAAGATGGTCGCCCCCGGTGAACGCCATGGGCGCGGCGGACCGAGCACTCGGCGATGGGTCGCCGGATGGCACCGATTGCTGATACCACGAGGCTCCGTTCCACGCCCAGGTGTCCCCGAGGAGCTGGCCGCCCGGGCCCTCCCCTCCGAAGAGGATGAGCTGGTGCAGCCCCGGGTCAAAAGCCATGGACGCCAGGCGGCGGGCGGGAGGCGCTTGGGTCTCCGAAGCCGGGTAGTCGGTCCACGTGGAGCCGTTCCAGACCCATGTGTCGTTGGACAGGGTCCCGTCGGCCTTGATGCCGCCGAAGAGTACGACCGTCTTGTTGTCGCTGTCGTAGACGGCGGACGCGTCGGCGAGTGGTGGCGGAGCTGTAGGCGGGGAGATCGTCGACCAGGCGAGCGAAGGGGTGGGTCCGTTCCCGGATGCGCCGGTTTCCCCGGATGTGGTGGGCGAGGCGCCGGCGGCCGGGCCTCCCAACGATCCGATGAGGGCCAGGAAGCCGAAAAGCAAGATCCACAAGATTCGGCTGGATCGCTGCATCGATTGGGCCGCGTCATTCATCGAGTCGGGAGACCGTCGAGCGGGCGACGGGAGTCGAACCCGCGTGACCAGCTTGGAAGGCTGACGCTCTACCGTTGAGCTACGCCCGCAGCTCAGGGCGATCCTAGCGCCCTCAGTCGCCACCCGGGGTAGGGCCCCGCTGAGCTATGAGGCCGTCTGACGGGGCGGCTGGTGTGGCGATGGATGGAGGCACCGGGAGTCGGCCGGCGGGTTCCGGCCGCAGGCCTGAGATTCCGCTGAGACTGCCAACGGTATGGATAACACCGTTATTAGAGTCCGGTTTAGACGCTGTCTACGAAACTCATGAAGCGCCCCTCGGAAAGGGGGAACGATGACCCTGCACCTTCGCCACGCACCCGAGCCGATCCAGGTTCAGTTGGCGGGGAATTCGCTCAAGTCCGGGTGGATGCCGCACTGCTGCTGCTCCTGGCGCGACCCCGACCATCTCTGCGAGAGCCGGGAGACCGCTGTCAGCCTGTCGCTTGAGCACCTCGCCCGAATCCCAGAAATGTGGGCACCTCCAGCCGCGTGACCGCGCCCGGGGACCAGCGCCATCGCCACGCACAGTGCACAAACCCGCAGACGCGGGCGCCCGCCAACGTACACGGGCCCCATGGTGTCGCTGCCCCAGCCGTGTCCTTCTTAGGGGCTAAGGAGGGCTGCGGTCAGGGTCGATGACAGTTCCGTGACGGATCCGGAAATGCTCACGCTGAATGAGATAGCCGCCCTTTTCGCCGTGCCCCGCCAGTTCGCGGCGCGTCTGGCCGGAAGCAGCGGCTTCCCGCTGGCCACCGCCGAGCGCACCTGGCGTCGCTGCGAGGTTGAGGCGTGGGGGCGAAAAACCGGCCGTCTAGATACCTCGAGCGCCTAGATACTCAAGCTTGACGGGCCCGTTCTCGGTCTGAAGGGGGCGTCCCGTCGGGGAGGGGGGATTCGAACCCCCGGCCTCCTGCTCCCAAAGCAGGTGCGCTAGCCGCTGCGCTACTCCCCGGATTTCTTTTGTGGGCCGAACGCACGAGTACCTCCGCTCAGCGTAGCGGTCTGGCGCGGTCCCATTCCGCGTCTCGAGCGGGCCTGGTTGGGCCGCGTCGCTCCCCTCGTCGCGACCGACGGGCGGGCTGCCCCGCGGGACCGCCCCGCAGCGTGGTGATGCCAGAGAAACCCGCCACAGTCTCCGACCCCCCTAGACTTCTGCCCTCTATGAAACTCGGGTCGCGATGAAAGCGGTGGTCGAGCCCCTCGAGGGCAACAAGGTCAAGCTGACGGTCGAGGTTGACGAACAGGAGTTCGAAAAGGCGGTCGACGCGGCCTTCAGGAAGATCGCCCGAGAGGTGCGCGTCCCCGGCTTTCGTCCGGGAAAGGCGCCCCGACGGCTCCTGGAGGCCCGCCTGGGCAAGGAGACGGGCCGCTCCGAAGCGCTTCGCGACGCCCTCCCCGACTACTACTCTCAGGCCTTGCGGGACCACGACGTCGACGCCATCGCCCCACCAGAGATCGACATCACGGCCGGCCGAGAGTCGGGGCCGTTGGCCTTTGACGCCGTGGTCGAGGTGCGACCCCAGCTGCACCTCCCGGGTTACGAGGGCTTGCGCGTCGAGATCCCCAGCCCGGCGGTCACCGAGGAGGAGATCGATGCCCAGGTGGACCGCCTGCGAGGCAACTTTGCCCAGCTGGTCGAGGTGGGCCGACCCGCCCGGGACGGGGACAACCTCACGATCGACCTTAAGGGGACGAGAGACGGCCAAGACGTGCCCGGCCTGACGATCAACGACTTCCTGTACGAGCTCGGCAGCGGCACCGTGCTGCCCGAGCTCGACGTACGCCTGCAGGGCGCCCGCCCGGGCGACATCCTGGCCTTCGATGCCGAGCTGCCTGACGGGCCGGTGGCGCTCAAGGTGCTCGTGAAGGACGTCAAGGAGAAGGTTCTCCCCGAGGTGACCGACGAATGGGCGTCGGAATCTTCCGAATTCGACACCGTGGCGGAGTTGCGTGCCGACATCGAGAAGCGTCTCCGCCTCGTCAAGCGGGTGCAGGCGAGCATGGCGCTCCGCAACGGCGCCTTAGAGGCTCTGGTGGAGCTTGTAGACAGCGATCCTCCGGCGGCCCTGGTTGACAGCGAGGTGGAGCGGCGGGTCCACGATTTGCAACACCGTCTCGAGGGTCAGCGGGCCACCCTTGACCAGTATCTCGAAGCGACCGGGCAGAGCGCCGAGCAGCTCCTCGAGAGCCTCCGGGAAGGCGCCGTAACCGCGGTGAAGGCGGACCTGGCCTTGCGGGCGGTCGCCGACGCGGAGCACTTCGATCCCACCGACGCGGACATCGACGCCGAGATCCGGCGCCTGGCGGAGTCCTATCAGATGAAGCTCGGTGAGCTCCGTAAGAACCTAGAGCGCGCGGACCAGATGCCCGCGGTACGCTCAGACTGGAAGAAAAGCAAAGCCTTGGACTGGCTCGTCGACCACGTGGAAGTGGTCGATCCCAGTGGTCAGCCCATCGACCGGGCGTTTCTCGAATCCGAACCCGACGACCAACAGACCGAAGCCCCCGACCAGCAGCAAGAGAATCAAGAGACCGGAGAACCGTGATCAAGCCCGTCGCCCAGTACCACATCCCGGGCGTCTTCGAACAGACGAACCGCGGGGAGAAGAGCTACGACCTGTTCTCCCGGATGCTCGAGGAGAACATCGTCTTTCTCGGTACGCCGATCGACGACTACGTTGCCAACGCCGTGTGTGCCCAGATGCTGTATCTCGAATACAAGAACCCGGACAAGGAGATCAGCCTCTACATCAACAGCCCTGGTGGGGACATCACGGCGTTGTTTGCGATCTACGACACCATGAAGTTCGTCAAAAACGACATATCGACGTTCTGCTACGGGCAAGCGGCATCCGCGGCGGCGGTGATCCTCGCCGGGGGCACCCCGGGGAAGCGATACTCACTTCCGCACGCTCGTATCCTCATTCATCAGCCCTACGGGGGGGCCGCCGGCCAAGCCGCGGACATTGAGATCCAGGCTAAGGAGATCCTGCGTATGCGGGACCTGCTCAACCAGATGCTGGCCGCCGACACCGGCCAAGCGGTCGAGAAGGTGGCGGCCGACACTGACCGCGATTTCATCATGAGCGCCGCTGAGGCGCAGCAGTACGGCATTATCGACGAGGTGATCACCACACGAGAACTGGCCGTCGTCCCGCAAGCTGCGGGCGTGGCCTGAGGGGCCTGGGGGGAGCGGCGTCGTGGCCAAGTTCGGGGAGTCCAGTGATCTGGTCAAGTGCTCCTTCTGCGGGAAGTCGCAGAAGCAGGTCAAGAAGCTCATCGCCGGGCCGGGTGTCTACATCTGCGACGAGTGCATCGACCTGTGCAACGACATCATCGAGGAGGAGCTCTCCGAGAGCTCCGAGGTCCACTTCGACGAGCTGCCCAAGCCCACCGAGATCTTCACGTTTCTCAACGACTATGTCATCGGCCAGGAGCGGGCCAAGAAAATCCTCTCCGTGGCCGTGTACAACCACTACAAGCGCGTCCAGTCCGGCGGTTACGCGGACGCTGAAGTAGAGCTTCAGAAATCGAACATCCTCTTGCTGGGCCCGACCGGGTGCGGCAAGACCTTCTTGGCCCAGACGCTGGCCCGCATGCTCAACGTGCCGTTCGCCATCGCCGACGCCACCGCCCTGACCGAGGCCGGCTACGTGGGCGAGGACGTGGAAAACATCCTCCTCAAGCTGATCCAGGCGGCCGACTACGACGTCAAGAAGGCCGAGACCGGCATCATCTACATCGACGAGATCGACAAGATTGCCCGTAAGAGCGAAAACCCGTCGATCACCCGGGACGTCTCCGGCGAGGGCGTGCAGCAGGCCCTGCTCAAGATCCTGGAGGGCACCACCGCCTCCGTTCCGCCGCAAGGTGGGCGCAAGCATCCCCACCAGGAATTCATCCAGATCGACACCACGAACATCCTGTTCATCTGCGGCGGGGCTTTCGCCGGTTTGGACCGGATCATTGACAGTCGACTGGGCCGCCAGGGCATCGGCTTCCGGGCCGACATCCGCCGCTCCGAGGACCGCGCCGAGGGGGACCTGCTGGCCCAGGTGCTCCCCGAGGATCTCCTCAAGTTCGGTCTGATTCCCGAGTTCGTAGGACGGCTGCCCGTCATCGGGGCGGTCTCCAACCTCGATCAAGCCGCCCTGGTGCGCATCCTCATCGAACCGAAGAATGCCCTCGTCAAGCAGTACCGGCGGGTGTTCGAGCTCGACAACGTGGAGCTGGTCTTCAGCGACGACGCCCTGGCTGCCGTCGCCGAGCAGGCTTTGCTGCGCGGGACCGGGGCCCGCGGGCTGCGGGCCATCCTGGAAGAGGTCCTGCTGGAGGTTATGTACGACCTGCCCAGCCGCAGTGACATCGGCCAGTGTGTGATCGATCGCTCGGTGGTGCTGGAGCGGGTGGCGCCCACCCTGGTGCCTCGGGCCGAGCAGGCCCGCAGCCAGCCACGCCCGCGGCGGGCCGCCTCGTGACCAGAGGAGCCGGCCGCTGAGTTTCGACCGGCCGCCAGGTCTGGGGGATGCCCTGGCCTGGCTCGACGGCCACCAGAACCTGGAACGGATGCTGGCCGACTCGCGCCGGCCGCCCCCCAGCCTCGGGCGGATGCGACAGCTCGCCGACGTGCTCGGCCATCCCGAGCAGGCGGTACCGGCCATCCATGTCACGGGCACCAACGGCAAGACTTCGACGGCGCGCTGTCTGACCGCTCTCCTGGCGGCCAAGGGTTTGCGGGTCGGGACGTTCACCAGCCCGCACCTCGAGCGGATCAACGAACGCCTGGCCGCCGACGGTGAACCTATCAGCGACGCCGACTTGGCCGAGGTCCTGACAGATCTGGCAGGAATCGAGCCTCTGCTCGGTCGGGACGTGCGCCTGACCTGGTTCGAGATCCTCACTGGCGCCGCGCTGCGCTGGTTCGGTGACCGCCCCGTGGATGTCGCTGTCTACGAGGTGGGACTGGGGGGCCGGTGGGACGCCACCAACGTGGTGGACGGCACCGTGGCGGTGGTCACCAACATCGGCTTGGACCACGTGGAGTTCCTGGGCCCGACCCGGGCGGACGTGGCCGGCGAGAAGGCCGGGATCATCAAACTGGGCGCCACGGTGATCCTGGGCGAGCAGGATCCGGACCTGCTGCCCATTTTCGAGCGAGCGGAGCCGGCCGAGTTGTGGTGGTCCGGTCGGGACTACGGCTGCACCCGCAACGTCCTCGCGGTCGGAGGCCGCCTCCTCGATCTGCGCACCCCCGCGGCTTCCTACGACGACGTGTGGCTCGACCTGCACGGCAGCTACCAAGGGGACAACTTCGCCGCCGCCCTGGCCGCCGCCGAAGCCTTCTTCGGTGCGCCCCTCGACGACCGGCTGGTGCGTGAGGCCGCCGCGGCCGTGCGCTCCCCCGGCCGGCTGGAGATCGTCGGTCGCGACCCGTTAGTCGTGCTCGACGGGGCCAAAAACGTAGAGGGGGCCCAGCGGGCGACGGCTGCGGTCGTCGAAGAGTTCGGCGATCACGCGGTCGTGCTGGTAGTCGGCATGCTCCAGGGAAAAGACCCGGAAGGGATGCTGCGGGCCCTCGGGGCGCAACGCTCCCGTCTCGTGGTCACCTGTCCTCCGCCGTCTCCCCGAGCCCAGCCGTCAGCCACGCTGGCGGCCGCCGCGGCCCGCATCGGAGTGGAGGCGGTGGCTACCGACTCCGTCCCCGAGGCGCTCGAGGTGGCGTTCGGCCGGGCCGGGCCCGACGACCTGATTTTGGTTACCGGGTCGCTGTACGTCGTGGGGGCGGCGCGGGCTGCCCTCGCCGTGCGGACCTGACGAGGTCCCTCCGGGATGGCGTGCCCCGGTGACCCTTGACGTGCAAACTGCACCCAAGTTGCCACGCACTGACCGACGACTGGCGCCGGACGGGCCAAGTACCCTCCCTCCCTCGTGAAGCGCACCCTCGTCATTTGCAAGCCGGACGCCGTGGAGCGAGGCCTATCCGGTGAGATCATCGCCCGCCTGGAACGGAAGGGCTTGCGCCTGGTCGCCGCTGAGTTGCGTCAGATCGAACGAGAGACGGCCGAACACCACTATGCGGAGCACGAAGGCAAGACGTTCTACGAAGACCTGTTGACGTTCATCACCCGCTCCCCGGCGATGTTGCTCGTGGTCGAAGGCCCCGACGACACGTGGCAGATTGTGCGCGCCATGATGGGCGCGACCAATCCGGCCCTGGCGGCGCCAGGAACCATACGCGGGGACCTGGCCATCGAGACCACCGAGAACCTGGTGCACGGCTCCGACAGCGCCGCCTCAGCCACCCGGGAGATCGCCCTGTTCTTTCCCGGTCTGGCCGGGTAATGGCGGCATGAGAGGGCGCGCATGCTACTCACAAAGCCTGCAAAAATGGGGGATACGCAAGCCGCGCGGGTGGACTCGATGGGAACTGGCGGATAGCCTCGTCGAGACCTCCGGCGCTCTTTGACAGGAGGCCCCCTCGCGTGTCGGACAACATCTTGAGCGGCTTTTTTGGCCGTGACATGGCCGTGGATCTTGGTACTGCCAACACCCTGGTCTACGTGCGCGGGCGCGGCATCGTGCTGGACGAACCGTCAGTGGTCGCCATCAACACCAAAGACAACCGGCCTCTCGCGGTCGGCCTCGAAGCGAAGCGCATGATCGGTCGCACTCCCAATCACATCCAGGCCATCCGGCCTCTGCGCGACGGAGTGATCGCCAACTTCGAGATATGCGAAAAGATGCTGGCGTACTTCATTCGGCGCGTGCACGGTCCCCGAAATTCGCCAAGCCACGGATGGTGATCTGCGTTCCTTCGGGGATCACGGGCGTCGAGCAACGCGCCGTCCAGGAGGCCGCGGAATCCGCGGGGGCCCGCAAGCCGGCGCACATCATCGAGGAACCCATGGCGGCGGCGATCGGTGCCGGCCTGCCCGTGCACGAGCCCACGGGCAACATGGTCGTCGACATTGGCGGTGGCACGACCGAGGTGGCCGTGATCTCGCTCGGTGGCATCGTCACCAGCCAATCTGTGCGCATCGGAGGCGACGAACTGGACGAGTCGATCATCCAGTTCATCAAAAAGGAGTACAGCCTGGCCCTCGGCGAACGCACCGCCGAAGAGATCAAGATCGCCCTCGGCTCGGCGTGTCCGCTGGAAGAAGAGTTGCACGCCGAGATCCGCGGCCGCGATCTCATCACCGGCTTGCCCAAGACCATTGTCACCACTACTGAGGAGATCCGGGAAGCCATCAACGAGCCCGTGTCCTCCATCGTTGACGCCGTCAAGGTGACGCTGGACAAAACTCCGCCGGAACTCGCGGCAGACATCATGGAGCAGGGCATCGTCCTGACTGGCGGTGGCGCTCTGTTGCACGGGCTCAGCGCCCGGCTCATGTCAGAGACCGGCATGCCCATTGTGATCGCCGACAACCCCCTCCACTCGGTGGCCATTGGAAGCGGTCAGTGCCTCGAGGAGTTCGAGGTGCTGAAGGGCGTGCTGATGTCCAGTCAGAGCCGTTAACCGCGGCCTCGCTGCCCCTCGTGGCTGTCTACCGTCGCTCCTCCCGTACTCGTTTCATCCTGGCCGCGCTCGTCCTGGCCGCCCTCACCATCGTCACCATCGACGCCCGCAGTGGCGGCAGTGGTGTCACGAATCAGATCCGGGCCAAGTTCCATGACGCTTTTTCGCCCTTGCAGCGCGCCACCCACAGCGCGCTGCGACCGATCGGCGATTTCTTCACCGGCGCCCTCGACTACGGATCCGTACGCGACGAGAACCAGCGACTGCGCCAGCAGCTCGCCGGACTGCAGGCCCAATCCATCCAGGCCGCCGCTGAGCAGTCGGCGGCCCAACAGCTGTTCGCCCTGCAGAAGCTGCCCTTTGTGGGCTCCATCCCTACGGTGTCGGTGGCGGTGATCGACAATGGATCGTCGAACTTCGAGAACACCGTGACGATCGACAAGGGTACCAACAGCGGACTGGCGGTGGGCCAGCCGGTGGTAGCGGCCGGCGGCCTGGTCGGCAGCGTCGAGCAGGTCAGCAGCAAGACGGCCACCGTTTTGCTGCTCACAGATCCCACCTTCGCCGTGGGGGTACGGCTCGGCCCCGTCAACGTCGGGAGCGCGCAGGGCCTGGGGCGGGGCGAACCACTTCGGGTGACGGTGGACACGACCACCCAGGCCCCGCCGAAGCTGGCCAAGGGTCAGGCCGTGGTGAGCAGCGGGCTCGATCTGGAAAAGTTTCCGCCGAACATTCCCGTGGGACAGGTGGCGAGCGTAACCCAGGAGCCCGGGGCGGCCGAACCCGATATCACCCTGACCCCTCTCGTCAACCCCGCCCAGCTGAGCTTCCTCCAGGTGCTCATCTGGGCGCCCGAGTAAACCTCAACTTGAGATGAACCCTCGCCAGATCGCCGGCCTTCGGATAGCCCTTCTCTTGCTGGTCGGCATCCTGATCCAGACCTCCTTCGGCGACGACCTGCGGGTGGGGCGGGTGGCGCCAGACCTGATGGTCCTCCTCGCCATCTGCGCCGGTCTCACCGGAGGCGCCGAATCCGGAGCCTGGATCGGGTTCTGGGCGGGCCTGCTCGCCGACCTCTCTCTGACCGCCACACCGTTGGGTTTGTCGGCGCTCACCTATTGCCTGATCGGAGCGGCGGTGGGCGCGCTGCGCACCGGGCTGCTGCCCGAGTCCTGGCTCGTCATTCCGGCGACGGCCGTGCTGGGAACGGCCGCCGCGGTGGTGTTGTGGGTCGGTTTGGGTGACGTGTTCGGTCAGAGCCAGCTCCTCGACAGCGGCCGCTCGTGGCTGATCCGGGTCGCCGTCGTCGAAGCCGGCTGGGCCGCCCTGCTGGCCCTGCCGGTGCACTGGCTGTACACCCGGGCGGCGCGCGGCTCCAAGGGTGCCGACCGGGTCGGGAACATCAAGGATCGCGTCATGCCACCTGGGAGGCTCTCATCCCGATGAACGTCGGCATCCCGATGAACGTTGGCGTCCCGATGAACGTTGGCGTCCCGATGAACGTTGGCGTCCCGATGAACGTTGGCGTCCCGATGAACGTTGGCGTCCCGATGAGCGAGGCAGCTCTATGAGTGCGCCTGAGCAGCCCTCGATCCAGGTCCGCCTGACCATCCTGCTGGTCGTGGTGGCCTGCCTGTTCGCCGCTTTGTTCGCCCGTCTGTGGTTCCTTCAGGTGATGAACGCCCCCAAAGCCCAGGCGGCCGCGGCCAACAACGGAGTCCGTGTGATCTACACCCAGGCCCCCCGAGGGCTCATCGAGGACCGCAACGGCAACGTGCTGGTCGGCAACGTAAACGAGCCGGTCATCGAGGTCAGTCGCCTGATCGCGGCGCAGAACCCGGGCATGCTCGGCCGCTTGGCGCCCCTGCTCGGCATGACCGTGGCGCAGCTCAAGCAAGCCATCAACAACCTTCAGTACAGCCCCTACGTACCTGTGCCGGTACTGCCCGACGCCTCGCCACAGCAGATCCTCTACATCCAGGAGAACCAGAACCTCTTCCCGGGAGTCCAGGCCACCACCATGTCGGTGCGGACCTACAGCCCCATGGGCAAGGCGGCGGCGAACATCGTCGGCTACGTCGGCCAGATCAGCCAGACCCAATACCAGAGGTTGAAGGTTGATGGTTACCAGCCCGGTGACCAGATCGGCCTGGCTGGAGTTGAGGCCGAGTACGAGAGCGTCCTGCGGGGCACGCCAGGGGTGCAAAAGCTCGAGGTCGACTCGAGCGGAAACGTGCTGACAACTATCAGTACCACCCAGCCCATCCCGGGCGACAGCCTGCGGCTCTCCATCGACGCCAACATCCAGATGATCGCCGAGACCGCCCTCGAGCAGGGCCTGAACGCCGCCCGGCACACCTTCGACCACGTGGACAGCACCAATCGTAATTACAGCGCCCCGGCGGGATCGGCGGTCGTCGAGGACCCCCGCAACGGCCAGGTCCTGGCGCTGGCGACAAATCCCACCTACGACCCGGCCGAGTTCGTCGGCGGCATCAGCCAGGCCAACTACCAGGCCCTCCTCAACAACCCCGACGACCCGCTCCTCGATCGCACCATCCAGGGCCAGTACGCCCCGGGTTCCACGTTCAAGCTCATCACCGCCACCGCCGGCTTGCAGACCGGGCTGATCACTCCCTCGACGGTCTTCGATGACACCGGGTCGATCACCATCGGCAACTTCGTTGCCCACAACGACAACGGCGCCGCCTACGGCGATATCACCCTGCCCACGGCCATCACGGTGTCGAGCGACAACTTCTTCAACACCATCGGACTCAACCTGTGGTACGAACGGGCCGAGTTCGGCGACGACGCCCTGCAGAACGTCGCCAAAGAGTACGGCCTCGGATCGCCCACCGGCGTCGGCCTGCCCAACGAGGCGGCCGGGAAGATCCCCACGCCGGAGTCCTACATCCGGGACCACCAGGCTAACCCCGCTGTGTTTACCCAGGCGCAGTGGTATCCGGGCAACAGCGACCAGGTCGCCATCGGACAGGACGAAGTACTGGTCACTCCGTTGCAGCTCGCCAACGCCTATGCCGCCTTCGCCAACGGCGGCAACCTGCTGGTCCCGCAGCTGACGCTCGACGCCGAGAATCCCACAACCCATCGTCTCGTGCGGACCTATCCCACCAAGGTGGCGCACACCATCAGCCTGCGCCCCGACTGGCAGGCCGCCCTGCTCCAGGGCTTCCTGGGCGTTGTCAACAACCCGAGCGGCACCGCCTACGGCGTGTTCGCCGGCACCCCGCTCGCCAACATGCAGATCGCGGGAAAGACCGGCACGGCCCAGGTCAACGCGCCCCGACAGCCGACATCGGTCTTCACGTCGTTCGCGCCGGCCAGCAGTCCGCGTTTCGTGGTCGACGCCTTCCTCGAGGACGCCGGTTACGGTGCGTCCGTGGCGGCGCCCGTGGTGCGAGAGATCTACGACGGGTTGTTCAATCTTCCGCTGCAGCCCGTGACCTACGGCGGCGCCGGTGCCGGGGGGAACAACTGATGCTCGCCACCAAGCCCTCGCCTGGAGCGGTGCGACGGCGCCAGACCCCGACGACCTGGCAGCATCTCGACCCCGTCCTGATCGTCGCCACCCTGCTCATCGGCGTCTTCGGCTGCGTGATGGTCTACACGGTCACCCGGGATCCACTGCAGGCGGCCGGCCTCAGCCCCGAGTACTACCTGAAGAAGCAGGCCATCTTCATGGTAATCGGGGTGGTGGTGATGGCGGCCGTCACCGCCATTGACTACCGCCGCTTCCGGGACTGGGCGGCGGTCATCTACGGGCTGAGCGTGCTCATGCTGCTCGCCGTCTACGCCGTGGGCCACAAGAGCCGAGGCGCCCAGGCCTGGTTCCAGATCGGGTCGTACCAGCTGGAGCCGTCCGAGTTTGCCAAGGTGGGCCTGATCATCGCCCTGGCCGCCTACTGCGCGGCCGCCAAGGGCCGGCTGGGCGCCCGCCGCCTCATCGTGGTGCTGGTGCTCTCCGCCATCCCGTTCGTGCTGATCTACAAGCAGCCGGACCTGGGCACCGCCCTGGTGCTGGCGGCCGTCCTCGTCGCGGTTCTGCTGATCGGCGGGTTACCCGCCCGATACCTCGCCGCCCTGGCCGTGGTGGCCGCCCTCCTCGGCGTCGGGGTTGTCCATTTCCACGTCCTGAAGAGCTACCAGCAACAACGGCTGGCGTCCTTCGTCAACAGCCCCGACCAGCCCAACGCCTCGCTCTTGCGTTCCGCGGCGGGCGCCAACGAGTACAACCTGGCCGAGTCCAAGGTGGCGATCGGCGATGGTGGGGTCACCGGTAAGGGGATCGGCAAGGGCACCCAGACAAATCTGGGCTACGTCCCGGAGCAGCGCACCGACTTCATCTTCACCGCCGTCGGCGAGCAGCTGGGCCTGATCGGATCCGGCCTGCTGCTGCTGCTGTTTGCGGTGGTGGTGTGGCGCACGTGGCGGGCTGCCACCCTGGCTCGCGACCGCGTGGGCACGCTCATCTGCGTGGGCGTCCTGGCCCTGCTGGTGTTCCAGGTGTTCGAAAACATCGGCATGACCATGGGCATCATGCCGGTCGCGGGCATCCCCCTGCCCCTTATGAGCTATGGCGGCTCGGCCGTGATCGCTACCTTTGCGGCCATCGGCCTCGTCCTCAACGTCCGCATGCGCCGTTTCACGTAGCCGCCGCGCCCCAGCCTCCGAGAGGCCCGCCGCTAGACTGGCCAGGGAGATGACGTCGTTGTGGCCCCAGATCGAGCCGATTCTGCACCGGGTGCAGAAACCGGCTCGCTACATTGGCTGCGAAGACGGGGCGGTCGGGCCGGGTTCGCTGGCCGGCCGGGTGGGGTGGCTGCTCATCTATCCGGACGCCTACGAGATCGGACTCCCCAACCAGGGCCTCCAGATCCTCTACGAGCTCCTCAACGAACGGACTGACGCCCGGGCGGAACGCGCCTACGCCCCCTGGATCGATATGGAAGCGGAGCTGCGCCGCCGGGGGCTGCCGTTGTTTTCCGTGGACAGCCACCGCCCCGCGGCCGATTTCGACCTGCTCGCCTTCAACCTGTCGGCGGAGCTGGTCTACACCAACCTGCTCAACTGCGTTGACCTAGCCGGCGTCCCGGTGCGATCCGCCCAACGAGGGCCCGAGCATCCGCTGATCGTGGCCGGTGGCCATTGCACCTTCAACCCGGAACCGCTCGCTGACTACGTCGACCTGTTCGTCATCGGTGACGGCGAGGAAGCGGTCGGTGAAATTACCGGCGCCGTGCGGGACTGGAAGGGTGGGGGGCGGACAGCGGGATCGCGACAGAGGGTGTTGCGGGACCTGGCGCGGCTTCCCGGCGTCTACGTCCCATCCTGCTACGACGTGACGTACGAGGGCCCGCGTCTGGTGGCCGTGACACCGCGCTATCCGGATGTACCGGAACGGGTCGAGAAGCGGACCATCGCCGACCTGGCCGCTTGGCCCTATCCCAAACACCAGCTGGTTCCGATGACCGAGGTGGTCCATGACCGGCTCAACGTGGAGATCTTCCGCGGTTGCACCAGGGGTTGCCGCTTTTGCCAAGCCGGCATGATTACCAGGCCGGTCCGGGAGCGGCCAGCTCGCCAAGTGCGGCAAATGGTTGCGGACGGCCTGGGCCGCACGGGCTACGACGAAGTCAGCCTGACCTCCCTGTCGAGCGCGGACTTTTCGGGTATCGATGAGGTGGTGACCGGCATCATCGACGACCCCGCCTGTCGCGGCCAGGTCGCGGTGAGCCTGCCGAGCCTGCGGGTGGATGCCTTCACCGTCGGCATCGCCTCGCAGATTCAGAAGGTGCGCCGGACGGGACTGACGTTTGCGCCCGAGGCCGGCACCTGGCGGATGCGCCAGGTGATCAACAAGCTGATCCGGGAAGAGGATCTGTACGGCGCCGTGGAGTCCGCTTTTTCCCAGGGATGGCGGCGCGTCAAGCTCTATTTCCTCACGGGACTACCGACCGAGACGGACGAAGACACCCTCGGCATCTCGGACCTCGCTCGCAACTGCGTCGCCGTGGGCCGCGGCTTCCATAAGGGGGCGTCGGTCACCGCGTCGGTCGGTGGGTTCGTGCCCAAGCCGCAGACGCCTTTCCAGTGGTTCGGTCAGGACACTGCGGCAGAGCTGGGGCGCAAGATCGCCCTGCTGCGCGACGCCACCCGGCGGGATCGTGGCATCCAGCTGCGCTGGCACGATCCCCGGGCGTCGCTGGTGGAGGGCCTCGCCAGCCGTGGCGACCGGCGCGTCGGGGCGGTGATCGAGGCGGTCTGGCGCCAGGGCGGGGTTTTCCAGGAGTGGTCCGAGCACTTCTCCCTGGACTTGTGGACCTCCGCCATGGCAGCCGAGGGCCTGTCCATGGACTGGTACGTGCACCGGCATCGCGATCGCGACGAGGTGTTGCCCTGGGCGCATATCTCCGCCGGCCTGCACCAGGACTTCTTGTGGCAGGACTGGCAGGACGCCCTGGCGGCCGCCGGCACGCCGGATTGCCGCTGGACGCCGTGCTACGACTGCGGCGCCTGCACCGGATTCGGCCTCGAACACGTGGTGGCATCGTCACTGCCCCCAGCAGGAGGTAGCCAGGGCACCGGGCAGGATCTGGCCAAGGGTCACGAAGTGCCGGTGTCCTTGCGGCCCTACGCAGGAGCCCGGTCGTGATCCGGGTGCGCTTCCGGTTCGTCAAGCTGGGGAAGATTCGCTGGACAAGTCATCGGGACGTGGCCCGCATGTGGGAGCGGGCGTTTCGCCGGGAGCAGCTGCCGGTCGCCTACAGCGCCGGCTTCGCGCCGCGTCCCAAGGTCAGCTTCGGGCTGGCCCTCCCCACCGGCTACGAGTCCGTGGCCGAGTATCTGGACGTCGATTTGGTGGCGGAAACCGACTTCGACGTTCGCACCCTGCCCCGCCGGCTGTCGTCCGCGCTGCCAGTCGGCGTCGACGTCACGGCGGTGGAGCTGATCGCCGCCCGCACCCCCTCGCTGCAGGAGGACGTGACGACGTGCACGTGGCGATGGGCGGCGGCTCCGGAAGAACAGCACCACCCTCCCGGTGAGGCGGACCTGGCCGGCCGCGCTGCGGCGCTGCTGGCCGCGTCCTCCGTCGTGGTCACCCGGACCCGCAAGGGCGAGAAAGTGACCGAGGACATCCGGGCCGGTGTCCGTACCTTGCTGCTGCTCGGGCCCGCAGGGCCCGATCCTTCGGACGGTACCTGGGTCGAAGCCGAGCTGGCCTGCCGGCCGCGGGCGCTCCGCCCAGCGGAGGTGACCGTGGCGCTCGGCCCGGATCTCGAAGAACGGAACGTGCGGAGAACGCATCAATGGATTTTGCGCGACGGCGCACGGAGGGAGCCGCTCGAAGCGGCGGATCCCCCCGGCGCGACGGGCGCGCCGCACGCCTGGGAGCGTGCGTCATGAGAAGGGAATATCGAGATGTCCGACCCTGCTTCGGCCCGCCCGGATGCATCCGGTGCGGCTCAACCCGCCGCGGCGGGTGCTCCGGAGGCCACCCCTCGGCGGCCTGACCCGCTTGTAGCCCGTCCCGGCCCGGGTGATTCCAACGGGGAGCCGATCCCCGCCCCGGAGAGCGTCCCGGCAGCCTCCGCGGAGGATGCTGGCAGATCAGCGGCTTCGGCCGGCAAATCGTCCCGACGCCGCCGCCGGGGCTCTCGGGGCGGCCGCAACCGTCGGGGGGGCGCCCCCGAAGACAACGCCTCGCCTGAGGATGCGGCCGAGCCGGCCGCGGCCTCCGAGGATCCCGTGCGTTCGAGCGGTGCCACGACCGGTCCTCGTCCGACCTCGCCGTTTGCCAATGACCCCGCTGTCGCGCCGGACCGCGCCAATTCGAAAACCGCGGAAGGCGCCGCCAGGCCCACCGCCCCGTCTGTCGCAACAAGTTGGTCCGCTCCCACGCCCTCCCCGGGGATGACCAGCGACGCGTCCGTCGAGCCTGCCACCGCCGCGAGCGGAGCGGCGCCGGGTCGCCCCGTCTCCCCCGCAGGTGCCGCTGGCGACCCGACCAAGCCCAAAATCGGCGACACCCGCCCGGCCCCGGTCTTGTACCCGGTCCGTCAGGAGCGCCCGCCGGCCCGCATCGGCGAAGAGGACGCGCCCGGTTCCGAGCCGGCGGAGGGTGAGCGTTCCGCCCGCCGACGGCGGCGCAGCGGTCGAGGCCGGTCCGGCCCGGACCGCCGACCCGTAGAGGCGGTCCTGATCGACGAACCCGTCACGGTCGACGACGAGACACTCGAGCGGCGTCGGGGACGGGAGCGCAAAGGCCGGCCGATCGGGCGCTACCTGATGGTGGTCCACTCACAACCGACCGCCACCCAGATCGCCGTGCTCGAGGGGCGGGCTCTGATCGAGCACTACGTTTCTCGCAAAGCTGACGACGCCACCCAGATCGACGGGAACGTCTACCTGGGACGGGTCCAGAACGTACTGCCGGGCATGGAGGCCGCCTTCATCGACATCGGCACCCCGAAGAACGCCGTCCTTTACCGTGGCGACGTCCGCTACGACAAGGATGACCTCGACGCCCCTCCCGAGGATGATGGTGGCGCCGTCCCGACCCGCGGTCGGCTCGGTGGGGCCGCCCGAACCGCTCGCATCGAACAGCTTCTAAAGACCGGACAGACCATCGTCTGCCAGGTCACCAAGAACCCCATCGGCACCAAGGGCGCCCGACTCACCCAGGAAGTCTCACTGCCCGGAAGATTCGTGGTGCTGATTCCCGGCAGCGACACCTACGGCATCTCGAAGCGTCTTCCCGACGAAGAGCGCAAGCGGCTGCGTCGTATCCTGGACGACATCCGCCCCGAGGGTCACGGCCTCATCGTGCGTACCGCGGCCGAAGGCGCCACCGCCGACGAACTCCGCCGCGACGTGGCGCGCCTCACCCAGCAGTGGAGTCGTATCGACTCCTTGGCCAAGACGGCCCGCACTCCGGCGCTGCTGTACCGCGAACCCGACATGGCCGTTCGCGTCATCCGCGAGGAGTTCAACCGCAACTATCGAGGGGTCGTCATCGACGACCCGGCCTTGTTCGAAGAGGTCAGGGATTACGTAGCCAGCATCAGTCCTGAGCTCGCCGACCGGGTCGAGTGGGCGGGGGACTCAGATGATCCGCTGCCCGTTTTCGAGCGTTTCCACGTACACGAGCAGATCCACAAGGCCCTGGATCGCAAGGTGTGGTTGGCCTCCGGGGGCTCGCTCATCATCGAACGCACCGAAGCCCTCACCGTCATCGACGTCAACACTGGCAAGAACGTGGGCGTCTCCAACCTGGAAGAGACGGTCTTCCGCAACAACCTGGAGGCCGCCGAGGAGATCGCCCGCCAGCTCCGCTTGCGCGACATCGGCGGCATCATCGTGATCGACTTCATCGATATGGAGATCGCCGGCAACCGGCACGAGGTCATCAAGACCTTTCGGGCGGCGCTCGCTCGCGACAAGACCCGGACCCAGGTGTTCGACATCTCAGAGCTGGGCCTGGTCGAGATGACCCGCAAGCGGATCTCGGAGGGATTGGTCGAGTCCTTTTCGGAAACCTGCCCCACGTGCGGGGGGCGGGGCATCGTTTTCGACCAGACCCTGCTGCTGTAGCGGGTCCGCCGCCACTCACTTGCATTTCGTGGCATTTCATTTCGCGACCTTCGGTACATCCGTCGTCTTTGGCACCGAACCGACAGGTGGTGTCGCCCGTGTCCCACAAGCCACGAAATGTCCCAGAGAACGCCGGCGGCTGGGCCCGGCGAGGAGCGGGGCGCGCGCCCGGTATACTTTCCCTCTTGTGTATGCGGTGATCCGGACCGGTGGTAAACAGCAGCGAGTCGAGGAGGGCCAGACCCTGGCCGTCGAGCGTCTCGGCGCGTCAGAGGGCGACGAGGTGACCTTCGAGCCCCTGCTCGTGGTAGACGGCGCCCGGGTGCTCTCCGGGCGCGACCAGCTGCAGGCGGCCCGGGTCTCGGCCCGCGTCGTCGGGGAGGCCAAAGGACCGAAGGTGCGCGGCTTCACCTACAAGCCCAAGACCCGGGCCCGCCGCAGGTGGGGCCACCGACAGCACTACACCACGATTCAAGTCACCGGCATCATTGCCGGGGCGGAGCAGTCTGGCCGGGACGCCGGCCCGGAGGAGTAGCGACATGTCCAAGACCAAGGGTGGCGGTTCCACTCGCAACGGCCGCGACTCCAACGCCCAGCGACTCGGCGTGAAGGTGTTCGACGGTACCGCCGTGACGCCCGGTGCCATCATCGTGCGCCAGCGCGGCACCCACTTCCACCCCGGGGAGAACGTGGGCCGGGGCGGTGACGACACGCTGTTTGCGCTCAAAGCCGGCAAGGTGAAGTTCGCCAGCCGCAAAGGGCGCAAGTTGGTCGACATCCTCACCGAGGTCTGATCCCCACCCGGTGCCGGTCGCCGCGGCCGGCCCGGGTATGACCCCTTCCGCCCCGTGTCCGCCTTTGTCGACGAAGCCCAGGTCCATGTCAAGGGGGGTGATGGCGGCGCGGGATCGGTGTCGTTCCGCCGGGAGGCGCACGTCGCGAAAGGGGGACCGGACGGCGGCGACGGCGGCAAAGGCGGTGACGTGTGGCTAATCGCGGACCGCAACGTCGCCTCGCTCTTCGGCTTCCGGGACCATCCGCACCGCCGGGCCGGCAACGGAACTCACGGCATGGGCAAGGGCCGTCACGGCAAGGCCGGGAGCGATGTGGAGGTGCCCGTTCCGGAAGGCACCGTGGTTCGGGACGCCACCGGCGCCGTGGTCGCGGATCTGGTAGCGGCCGGCGACACGTGGCTGGCCGGCCGGGGCGGGCAGGGCGGTCGGGGGAACGCCCGGTTCCTTTCCAACCGCCGGCGGGCGCCCTCATTCGCCGAGCAGGGCGAGCTGGGCGAGGAGCGGTGGTTGGACCTGGAACTCAAACTCATGGCCGACGTGGCCCTGGTCGGCATGCCGAATGCGGGCAAGAGCACGCTCATCTCCCGGATTTCCGCGGCCAAACCGAAAATCGCGGATTACCCATTCACCACCCTCGAACCCCACTTAGGTGTGGTCCGTTTTCAGGAGCACGAGTTCGTGGTGGCAGACATACCCGGTTTGATCGAGGGCGCCAGCGAAGGGCGGGGACTGGGGCATCGCTTCCTGCGCCATATCGAACGAGCCCGGGCGCTGGTCGTGCTCGTGGACCTGGCCTCAGCCGACGGCCGCTCTCCGGCTGCGCAGGAGGCGGTCCTGCTCGAAGAGCTGCGCCGTTATCAGCCCTCGTTGCTCACCCGCCCTCGCCTCGTAGTGGGCTCGAAGGCGGACCTGGCTGCGCCTGATCTCGATTCACCCTCTGATCTGGCGCAGCCCTCTGATCTGGAGCGGCCCCTGGACCCTCTGATCTGGAGCGGCCCTCTGATCTGGGCCGGCCCTCTGATCTGGACGCGGCCCTCTGATCTGGAGCGGCCCTCTGATCTGGGCCGGCCCTCTGACCTCGACTGGCACGGCGAACGGATATCGGCGCTGACTGGCGCCGGGATACCCCGGCTGCTCGGACGCCTGGCCACTCTGGTGGAGACGGCGCGAGCCGATCTGGCGGCTCCGGTCCGCTTTGTCGTGCATCGCCCCGAGGCGGCTGGCATCGCCGTGCAACGCCGAGCCGACGGGGGCTGGGCCGTGTCCGGCCGGGCCGCCCAGCGTGCCGTGGCCTTGTCCGACCTCACCAACCCGCAGGCCCTCGCCTACGCCCAGGGCCGCTTGCGTCGCCTCGGCGTGGACAAGGCCCTGGCCCGAGCGGGCGCCCGGGCCGGCGATCAGGTGACGGTGGGGGGGTTCGAGTTCGAGTACCAGCCCGACGGCCTGCCGGGAAACGACCTCAGCTGAACGAGAATATGGCGACCGATGCTGACGCGTAGATCTCGGAGAGGAGAGGGCGAGCTGGCCATGACGGCATTCGACGCCTCCTGCTCGCTGTTCGGTTGGCCATTTGGTGGGCCCGGATGACCGGCCCGGGGCAGCTCGTCGTGGCCAAGATCGGCACCTCCTCGCTTACCGACGGGACCGGAGGTATCCAGTCCCACGCCATCGAGAAGTTATGTGGCGATGTGGCGCTCCTCCGGGCCGCCGGCCATGCCGTCGTGCTCGTCTCGAGCGGTGCCATCGCCGCCGGACTACCCGTGCTGGGCCTGCACGAGCCTCGACCCTCCGACCCTGCCGTGCTGCAGGCCGTGTCGGCAGTCGGGCAAGCGCATCTGGTCGGTCATTACAACCGGGCCCTGGCCGGATACGGCCTCGTCGGCGGCCAGGTCCTGCTGGCCCCCCTCGACTTTGTCAACCGACAGCAGTATCTGCACGCCCGCCAGACCCTCCGGATCCTCCTGGACCTGGGCGTGGTTCCCGTTGTCAACGAGAATGACGCCATCGCCGACGACGAAATCCGCTTCGGCGACAACGATCGCCTGGCCGCCCTCGTCTCGCACCTTCTCGGCGCCGACCTGCTGGTGTTGCTCACGGACACGCCCGGCTTGTTGAGCGCCAACCCCCAGATCGACTCGGCCGGGTCGCTGATCGAGGAGATCGTGGCCGTGGACCAGGAACTCGAGGCACTGGCAGGGGGTGCCGGTTCGGCGCGGGGCAGCGGTGGGATGGCGTCCAAGCTGGCCGCGGCCAAGATGGCGGCCTGGTCGGGCGTACGGACGGTCATCGCGGCCGCCTCCCGCCCCCGTGTGCTCTCCGACGCCCTGGCCGGCGTTCCCGGGGTCGGCACGGTGGTGGTGCCGCGCCAATCACGCCTGCCCGCCCGGAAGCTGTGGATCGCCTTCGCGGTGGGCTCGTCGGGCACGGTCACCGTCGATGCCGGCGCCCGGGCCGCGCTGCTCGAGCGAGGGGTGTCCCTGCTGCCTGCGGGGGTGATCGGCGTGGAGGGCGCCTTCGCTGCCGACGCGGCCGTCGAAGTCGCCGGGCCCGATGGGCGGGTGTTCGCCAAAGGGCTGGTCAAGCACCCCGCCTATCTCGTCAAGGAACTCGCCGGACGCCGGACTTCGGAGCTGCCTCCTGACGTCGCCCACGAGGTGGTTCATCGCGACGATCTCGTTCTGCTGCCTTGAGCCCCTCGCCACTGACACGGCCATCACCGATTTTGGTACCTTCACCAGCTTATAGGTGGTCTTGATACCAAAATAGGTTGATGAGGGCGGGGCGCGAGCGAAACCGACGGCTTTACCCGCGTGCCAGGATGGGTCCGGCACGGACGCACTGAGAGCGGCCGGCACGGACGCATTGAGAACGGAGGCGCGGCATGCAACTGGGCATGGTTGGACTGGGTCGGATGGGAGCCAACCTGGTGCGACGCCTTATGGAGGCCGGGCACACCTGCGTCGTCTACGACGTCAGCCCCGACGCCGTCAAGACACTCGAAAACGAAGGCGCCACGGGCACCTCGACCCTCGAAGAGTTTGTCGGCCGGCTGGAGCTACCCCGAGCGGCGTGGGTGATGGTCCCCGCCGCCTACACCGGCGACACGGTCGACAAGCTGGCCGCTCTCATGCAGCCCGGCGACATCATCATCGACGGCGGCAACTCCTACTACCGGGACGACATCCATCGGGCCGCCCGCCTGCAGCCGACCGGGATCCACTACGTCGATGTCGGCACGAGCGGCGGCGTCTTCGGACTCGAGCGCGGCTTCTGCCTGATGATCGGAGGCGAGTCCGACGTGGTGGCGCACCTGGACCCCCTGTTCCAGGCCATCGCCCCGGGCATGACGCCGCCCCCCGGACCGAGGGTCGCACCGGGCCGCCCGCCCCGGCCGAGCAGGGCTACTTCCACTGTGGCCCCCACGGCGCCGGGCACTTCGTGAAGATGGTGCACAACGGCATCGAGTACGGCATCATGGCCGCCTACGCCGAAGGGCTGGCAATCCTGCGCAAGGCCAACATCGGAAAGCACCAGCCGAGCGAAGCCGACGCCGAGACTGCGCCGCTGGCGAATCCTGAGTACTACCAGTACGACATCGACACCACCGACGTCGCCGAACTGTGGCGGCGGGGGAGCGTCATCTCCTCCTGGCTGCTCGACCTCACGGCCCACGCCCTCTACCAGGATCCCACCCTCGATACCTTCGCCGGGAGGGTCTCGGACTCGGGCGAAGGCCGCTGGACGGTCATGGCGGCCGTGGACGAAGCGGTGCCGGCTTCCGTGCTGAGCGGGGCTCTCTACGAGCGGTTCGCCTCGCGCGGCGAAGGGGACTTCGCCGACAAGGTCCTGTCCGCCATGCGCAAGGAGTTCGGCGGCCACGCCGAGAAACCGGCCAACTGAGGGGTCCGACGGCTCACGACGTGGGAGCGCACTCTCCTTTTTCGATGTTCTCAGACAGCTCACGATATATCGCTGATATAGTGCTGACGAACATTTCAGTTCTCAGAAAGGAGAGGACCCATGCACGGTCCAAGAGGAGTACATCGAGGCGACCGGGCATTCTGGGCCGGCCCGCCGTGGGCAGCTGCCGGTGGCGGCTGGGGCGGTGGTCGCCGGATGCGCCGCGGGGACATCCGCCAGGCCCTGTTGCGGGCGCTGACGGACGGCCCTGCCCACGGCTACGAAATCATTCGCCGTCTGGAAGAGCGCAGCGGAGGGTTGTGGCGACCGAGCCCTGGCTCGGTGTATCCGACCCTGCAGCTGCTCGAGGAGCAAGGGCTGCTCACCTCCCGCGAGGAGGACGGCAAGCGGGTTTACGAGCTGACCGATCAGGGGCGCGCCGAGGTCGAGAACCAGACCGCCGGTGGCATGCCCTGGGAGGGCGGCGATCCCACGTCTGGCCGTTTCGCCTTGCGTAATGCGGTCGCCCAGTTGCACCTCGCCGCCCAACAGGTCGCCATGGCCGGCGACGAGCCCCGCATCGAGCGGGCCACGGACATCCTGAAGGAAGCCCGGCAGAAGCTGTACCAGATACTGGCGGAGGACTGACCGTAACTCGGCTCAGTCCCGAAGGGACACAGAAATGTGTACTTGAGGGTTAGAGTCTGGCCGTAATGAAACCAAATCCCGGCACGCAGGCGCCGGGATTTGGTTCGAAAGGACCCCGCTATGGCGTGTCGCACGTCTGCGCCGTGCCCGTTCCAGACGGTTGCAAGCTCGCTTTAAAGTGGCGCTAGCGACGGGGCGGTTCGAAATGGGCTCAGAGGCCTGCTTGGCCACTCGCGCCAAGTATGGACTTGATGACCATGAAGCACGAGAGACTCTCCACCGTAAAGAGCCCATCCGTTTCAAGGGTTGGCAACAACTCAACTGAGACGGACGTGCTCATCCTGGCCTGGCCGGCTTGGAGAAGCGGGGGTGCCTTAGCGAACCAGTCAAGGCTCCCGCCCAGCCCGCCGAGCTAGTTCGAGGACGACCTTCCATCTGTCTGTTCGGATCCCTCAAGCGCCTGGCCGGCACCCGTTTCCGCGCCCTCGGGCGCTGGGGCGCCGGTCCCCAGCTGGCCGGCGACGCTGGCTCCGGAGCCCAGTGTTCCCCCCGTCGGGTTGGCGAGCCCGAGTTCGGCCCGCATGCTGTCGAGGCGGGTGCGGGCTTCGGAACCCATGGCTGCCTGCTGCACCTCGAGCATGCGGGCCTCGATCGTCTGGCCGCCCAGTTCGGACGAGCCCAGAGCCCGGGCGTAGCGGGCTTCGATCTTGGCCCGGACCTGCTCCAGGGACGGCGCGCTCTGGTCTACCGTCTGGTTGAGGCTGCTCATGGCCCGGTTGAGCTGCTCCTGCATCTTGGCCTGATCGAGCTGGGAGAGGAGCTTCTGGCGCTCCGCCAGCTTCTGCTGGAGGGCGAGTGAATTCTGCTGCACCGCCGCCCGGGCCTGATCAGCGGCCTGCGCCGACTGCAGGCTCAGCGTCTTGAGGTCGTTGACTTGATTCTCGGTGGCGATGAGCCGATTGGCGAAGGCCTCAGCCGTCTGGTTGTACTCGCGGGACTTGTCAGTGTCGCCCCGTTGGGCGGCGTCCTGGGCCATCATCAGCGCCTGGCGGGTGGAGCCGTTGACCTTCTCGAGCTCTTCCATGGCGCGGTTGAGCTGCAGTTCGTGCTGCTTCTGGTTGGCGACCACGTTGGCCGCCTGCTCGACCAGGCGGCGGTGCTGCTCCTGGGCGTCGGCGATGGCCTGCTCCAGCTGGATCTTCGGGTCCGCGCTGGCCTCGAACTTGCTGTCCGTCTTGGCCGTGAAGTACCGCCACCGCTTTCGCAGTACATCCATCATTCCCATGAGCGCATGCTACGACCTGGCCGAGCGAGACGGCGGCCGTCCTGGCTATCTGGTGAGTCGGCTCGAACCGGGTGAGCTGGCCGGGGCCGACCGCTACGTGGGCTCGCCCGGTGGCAGGCGCCCGGCCGGGCCCGGCCGCGCCTCCCCAGGAGGCTCGACTCCCGACGCGGCCGCCCCTGCTTCCCTGAGGCCTTGCTGCAAGGCGCCGATCTCTTCCAGCACCGCCTCCACAGACCCGGCCGCCTCCTCCACCGATCCCTCGCGGGCTGGTCGGTCGAGGCCGAGGGCCAGGAGCTGGGTGACGGCTTCGTCGAGTCGGGCCGTGAGGAGTCGTAGCCGGTCGAGCACCTCGGTCCTGGTCGCATCGGAACGGCGAGCGGCTCGGATCTGGGCGGCCACCGCTTCCTCCGAACGGGCCAGGGCGGCCTCGCGGTCCGCGCCCGGGTTCTGCTGGCGCTCAGCTTGGATCGCTTGTAATTCAGTCGAAAGCTGCTCGATGGCGGGCCGGGGCGGACCCGTGCGCACCCCCCGGACCGTTCCATCCAGGGCGGCGCCCTGTTGGGCGACGGTCCAGACCTCTGCTGTGGCCTGCCCGAGCCGGGGTTGGAGGAACACCAAGCGGTCGTGCAGTGGTCCGGGTGGCCACTGCGCAACGGCCGCATCGAAGCGCTGGCGGGCGGCCAAGGACTGCCGAACGTACTGCCGCCACGGTTCAGACACGGCGAAGGGATCGATTTCCACGAGAGGAAGTCGGCGCCTTGTCTGCATCAGGGCGACCACCATGCGCCCCAACCAGGCCACTACGGCCAACGCGATCGCAAGCGTCAGCGACTGTGCGGCCAACCCGATAAGAAAACCAGCTGCCGTGACGATCGCCGCTGAGGGCGAGATGGCGGCCCGGGCCAGCCTCGCCCGTCTCTCGGGCACGGAGCTGGGCGGCCGAACCGGCTCCGGCAACTGGGGCAGCATGGCTGCCAGGCTACGGCGATAGCCTGCCCACCATGGGTTCGACTCGTCTTCAGGACCTCGGCGGCCGGGCCCGGACAGCCAGCCTGGCTGTCGGCATGGCGTCAACGGCCGCCAAGGATGCCGCCCTGCACGCCGCCGCCGACCTGCTCGAGGCTCGCACCGATAACATTTTGGCGGCCAACGCCCCAGACATCGCCGCCGCCGAGGACGCCGGCAGCGGCACCGCCGCGATAGATCGTCTCCGGCTGACCGGTGAGCGGGTGGCAGCCATGGCCAGAGGACTCCGTCAAGTGGCGGCGTTGCCCGACCCGGTCGGGCAAATCGTGGATGGCTGGGTCCGCCCCAACGGTCTCGAGATCCGCCAGGTCCGAGTCCCGCTGGGGGTCGTCGGCATCATCTACGAAAACCGGCCCAACGTGACGAGTGATGCCGCCGCCCTGTGCCTCAAGTCCGGCAACGCCGCCTTCCTGCGAGGCAGCTCGGGAGCCCTCAACTCCAATAAGGCCATCGCGGCCCTCCTTCGCGAAGGTTATGAAAAAAGCGGCCTCCCCGCCGACGCCCTCCTCCTGGTCGAAGACACCAGTCGCGAGTCAGTCCGGGAGTTCATGCGGCTGCGGGATGTCATCGACTGCCTGATCCCGCGTGGCGGGCACTCGTTGATCCAGGCGATCCTCGAGCACGCCACCGTCCCCTTCGTGATCGACGGAGATGGTAACTGTCACGTCTACGTGGACCGGGCCGCCGACCTCGACATGGCGCTCTCGATCGTTGTCAATGCCAAGACGCAGCGCCCCAGTGTCTGCAACGCGGCCGAGTCGTTGCTGGTCCACCGCGAGGTGGCCGATCGGCTTCTGCCCATGTTGGCGCCAGCACTCGAAGGCGTCGAGCTGCGGGGCGACGACGCGACCCGTCGGGTTCTAGGGGCGGACCGGGTGGCGGCGGCCACCGACGAGGACTACGCCCGGGAGTTTCTTGACCTTGTTCTGAGCGTCAAGGTAGTGGCAGACCTGGACGAGGCCATCGCCCACATCCGCCGCTTCGGGTCGGGGCACACCGAGGCCATCGTCACCTCGGACCTGATGGCGGCCCAGCGCTTCCAGCGCGAGGTCGACGCCGCCGCGGTCATGGTCAACGCCTCCACCCGCTTCACTGACGGCGAAGAGTTCGGCTTCGGTGCCGAGATCGGGATCAGCACCCAGAAGTTGCACGCCCGCGGCCCCATGGCCCTACGCGAGCTCACCACCACCAAGTATCTCGTTACGGGTAGCGGTCAGGTCCGCAGTTAGACGACGGGTCCACCAGCCGATTGAATCCAAATCGCCGCGGTAGCTTTACTGGTCAGATGGAGGTCTTTCATCGACTGTTTACCGCTCGGATACCCGCCATCTACCCGGACCCGTCCAAAATGACCACAAGCGATATTGCCTGGTCTTATGCCAGGAGGCGGGCGTTTGGGAGCAATTACGCCGAAGATATTGGCCGCGGCGCTGCTGCTCGCCGTGGTCGGAACCGGCTCGTCAAGCGTCGAGCGGACCACCGACCGTGCGACGACGCGGGTCCATGCTCGAACAGCCGGCGGTGACGGGTCCGACGGCAACATCAGGGTTGTCGTTCCCGCCCTGCCTCCCGAACGAGCGCTGGGCCGGCTCTGCCTGGTGTTCCTGTCCCGGTCGCGGCGCGGCGCCGCGCCGCGATCGAAGAACGGTCGTGACGCCGCCGAGATAGCCGAACTGATCGCGGCCACGGGCGGCACGACGGCAGCTACGACGGCAGCTACGTCGGCTTGGTGCGCCTCCTACTTGCAATCGCAGGCGCGCTCCCACGCTCACGAACGAACGGAGGCAACCGAGGCAGACCCATTCACTGATGGGCTCGGCCCGCCACAGGGATTCTCCGCCGATGGCCCGGACGTCGGCGGGTGGGGTTTGCCATAGGCGCACCGGCGCCGGTCATGAGAATTAGCGGAATGGTTGCCAGGACGTTACGTCCAATGCAGTTTGGCTGTCGCCATCGTCGTGCCGGGGGTTGGGTTGAAGCTGAGCGAATAGACAGCCAGCACACTGGCGGCCAGGGGTGCGTCGCACTGTCCCGCGATAGTGGCCGATCCAGCAACGAGTGCGGCGTATTGCCTGCATTTCTCGGCGTGCCCCTCATCGGGATACACCGACACAAAACCAGCCGAGCGCAATCCGTTGGACGCAGCGACATTGACCTTGCAGGAATAGCCAGAGGACCGGTCGACACACGAGCCGGTCAACTTCCATGTGACCGGAGCGGGATTTGTCTGCACTGGCTGGGCGGGATTCTCGGGCGCCGCCGTCGGCACTTCGGACCAGCCGGCGACGGTCGAAGGCGTCTTTTTGCCCCCCGGACCACTCCCATCCCTGCCGACAGGCGGGCCCGCACTGACGGCTCTCCCGCTCGGACGGACACCGGGGGTGGTGGTCGGAGCCACGTCGATCGGTTGAGGCTGAGCGGGCGGCGCCGGGAAGGTCAGCACCGTCGTCCCGCTTGCCGATGGCGTCGTAACCCCGGTCCCGGGGTCAGATGGAGATCGGACCAACACGAACGTGACGGCGCCGGCCAGCACGGCTGTGGCCGCGGCGCCCACAGCCAGTCTCCGGCGGTTCACTCCTTTTACCGTAGCAACGGCAGCCTCACCCGGCCGCGCTGAGCCAGGGACCAGGTGTGCTACGGTGCCGCCCGAACCAGCGAGGGGCCGAGGCTGTCGTAGTACCGCTGCAGGACGAAGACGTGACGGGTGCTTCTCGCTGGCCCGGGTTGGAATCTCGAAGGTGCAACAAATGCGGCGAAGAAAACTCGGTGCGGGGACGCTCGCCCTATTGTCGTCCCTGGCCCTTTTCGCTGGCTGCTCGAGCCACAAGCCGACCGCTCAGCAAGCCGGTGAGCAGCTGTCTGGCCGGGTGATGGCCGCACCCTCCGGCTACTCCGTGGACACCACCCCCGGTGCCACGGGCGCCATCAGTCCGGAGGTCTTCGACAAGTTCGGCGGGGTTGGGACGCCGTCGAAAATCGGGTTCATCGCCGGCTTCAAGCAGAACTACATCAACTCCGGCACCCAGGAAGGGATCGACGTCACGATCCTCGAGTTTCGTTCCGCACGCGACGCCGGCACCTACTTCAACCAGACCGCGCCCAAAACCTTGAGCTTCGCCGCCGCCACGGTCAAGCCCTATGGCCCTGTCCCCGGAGCCATGGAAGCGGACGGAACTCGGTCCTACGACGGTGAGTACGCGCACGCCGTCGTCATGACCAACGGCAAGTTCTATGGTCAGTTGGCCTATTTCACCACCGCGCCGGCCCCGACGCCGATCGAGTTCACGGGCTGGGCGAAGGTTCAGTACACGAAGCTGCAATAGTCCAACGCTTGTCAAGGTGGGGTTTATGCGCCCCGTGATCCGATTTGGGCAGCCTCGTCGTCGCGTCGAACGAATCTAAGCGGTATGGTCTGGTCTTTCCCTAGCGCACAGATCGGTTAAGTATGGAAGATGGACGCAAGGTAACGAAAAGGCGACGTCGAGATGAACATCAGGCTCCAGATGCGCGTCTCGAAGCCTGAAATCCGCGCCTGGATGGCATAAAGGTTTCCGGATACCACCGTGGAGATGAACATCCGGTCCAATGAACTTGACGGCGCACACCGCGGTCTAAAGTCGACGGTGGTCTCTGCCAGCTCGCAACCTGGAGGAAGTATGGAGTCCGCCTCCCCGGCGACCTACGAGCTCGAGGCTGACGCCCACGTTTCCCGCCCGCTGGCGGTCGTCGACGTGAGAGGTGCCCGCTTGGACGCGGAGCGTGTGTCCGCCTGGTTCGGTACCCATAAAGTCCTGAGCCGGGTGTCGCTGTCGATGCCTCCCGGTGTCGTCACCGCGCTGATCGGTCCCTCTGGGTGCGGGAAGTCCACCTTTCTGCGCATCCTGAATCGCATGCACGAGCTGATCCCGTCCGCCAAGCTGGCCGGACAGGTTCGGCTCAATGGTCAGGATATTTACGCACCGGACCAACGGCTGACCGTGACTCGCAAGCGGATCGGGATGGTCTTTCAAAAGCCGAACCCCTTCCCGACTATGTCGATAGCGGAAAACGTGACCGCGGGCCTGAAGCTCGGCGGCATCAGGATCAGCCGGTCGGACCGCAACGCAACTCGTCGAGCGGTCCCTGGCCCGGGCCGGACTGTGGTCCGAGGTGAAGGACCGCCTGGGCCAGCCCGGCGGCGCCTTGTCGGGCGGCCAGCAACAGCGCCTGTGCATCGCCCGGTCGCTGGCGGTGGATCCCGATGTGCTGCTCATGGACGAGCCGTGTTCGGCGCTTGACCCCACCTCAACGCGGCGGGTTGAGGAGACGATCGCCGAGATCAAAGACGACGTCACCGTGGTGATCGTCACCCACAACATGCAGCAGGCCGCCCGCGTCTCCCAGCAATGCGCGTTCTTCCTGGCTGAGCAGGGTACGCCCGGCGTCATCGTGGAGGCCGGCAGCACGGAACAGATCTTCACCACCCCAACAGATCCGCGCACTGAGGACTACGTGAATGGCCGCTTCGGCTGATCTGCTGGAGGGGCCCGACCAGCCGATTCGAATTCCGAGCGTCCCGTCCCTGGGTAGACCGCGTTTTTCACCAATCGGTACTGGGCATTGCCGGCCTCGTCCTGGTGATATTCGGTGCGATCGGCGTCTTCCTTGCGTACCAGTCCGATCCCCACGTTTCACCGCTACGGCCTGACCTTCCTGACCCGAGCCAACTGGGACCCCGAGCTTGACAAAGTCGGCATCTCATCGACGCTGCTCGGCACCTTCGAGGTAGCCCTCGTGGCCCTGGCGATCGCCTTCCCGGTGGCGCTGGCGACTGCCCTGTTCATCAGTGAGTACGCGCCCGGTCGCATCAAGGGGTTTCTCGTTTCGCTCGTGGACCTCATGGCCGCCGTCCCGAGTGTCATCTATGGGGCGTGGGGCTTCTTCCTGCTGATGCCGCATGCCAAGCTCATCTCGCGCTGGATCAGCCAGTACTTCGGATGGATTCCCATCTTCAAGGTGGACACCAATCCGAATGCGGCGTTGTGGGCCCAGTCCCGTTTTGTCAACTCGGCCTTCATCGCCGGGATCTGCGTCTCGCTCATGGTGATACCTATCACCTGCTCGGTGATGCGAGGTGTCTTTGCCCAGGCGCCGATGGGAGAACGCGAGGCTGCGTATGCGCTCGGCTCGACGCGGTGGGGCATGATACGAACGGTCGTCCTTCCCTTCGGACGAGGAGGGATTATCGGCGGCACCATGCTCGGCCTCGGCAGGGCACTCGGTGAGACCATCGCGGTGCTGCTCATCATCTCGCTCACCTTCAACGTCAACTTCCGGATCCTTCAGAACGGAACCAGCACGATCTCCGCCCTGATCGCCAACGACTTCGGTGAGTCGACCAAAACCCAACTGGCAGCATTGCTCACGGCCGGGTTGGTGCTCTTCATCATCACCCTGGTGGTGAACACCATCGCAGCCGTCTTCATCACCCGCAGCCGGAGCGGGTCGGCGACGGAGATCTGAGGACCACGTGACGACCGACGCCATCGCGCCGACCTCGGAGCTGCCCGTCGTTTCCCCCTCGGCAGCCAGAGCAGAGGCCGCCGGCCCGGACCCGGCGGACGAGGACCAGCCCCGCGCCCTCCCGAAGTTCACCTCCGACGACCTCTTCTCCTTGATCGGCGCCGTAGTTGGATCGTTTGCCCTGATATGGGTGCTCTATTACGACATCCTTCCGCTCGACGGCATCGTCGGCTTCATCGTGTGCTGGTATTTCGGCTTCCTCGGCATGTATGCAGGCGTGACCGCACTCAGTCATCCAAGGCCGGTAGTTGTGAATCGGCTCATGGGAGCGGTAGTGACCTGCGTCGCCCTGCTGGTGGGATTCGTCCTGGTCACGGTGGTGGTGTACACCGTGTGGCGGGGCCGCCAAGTCCTGGGTCACGCCAACTTCTACACCCAGCCCGCGTCTTCGGGCTCCCTCATCGGGCCCTACACAAAGGGCGGAATCTCCAACGCCATCGTCGGCTCGCTCATCTCGGTCGGAATCGCCGTCATGCTCTCGCTGCCACTTGGCCTCGGCACCGCCATCTTCATGACCGAAGTGGGCGGCTGGTTTGCCAAGGCCGTGCGCACCGTTGTCGAGGCCATGACGGCGATACCCGACCTGTTGGCCGGACTCTTCGTGTACGTGCTGCTCATCCTGCACTTCCATGGCCACCGGAACGGCTTGGCGGTTTCTCTCGCCCTGACCGTCACCATGACGCCCATCATCGCCCGGTCGGCCGAGGTGGCGTTGCGGGTGGTCCCGGGGGGCCTGCGTGAGGCCAGCCTGGCATTGGGTGCCTCGCACTGGAAGACGGTTCGGCGCGTCGTGCTGCCCACGGCGCGGCCGGGACTGGCCACGGCCCTCATCCTGGCCATTGCGCGAGGCATCGGCGAGAGCGCGCCCCTGCTGATCGTCTCGGGCTTCACGACCTTCTACAACTCAAACCCGCTCGACGCCCAACCTATGAACTCGCTCCCCCTCTATATCTACGAGGGACTTCGCAGCGGACAACCGCCGGAGATCGCCCGGGCCTTCGGTGCCGCGGTGGTCCTGCTCGCCATGGTGTTCATCCTTTTCGCGGTCACCCGACTGCTGGCCCGCCAGCGGGTGGGGCGCCGGTGAAGTCGACAAAGTGGTGGCTGCCGGCGTCCATCATCCCGGGCCCCACCAAGGCGCCGCGCTTGCGGACCACCCGGGCCCGCTGGGCCCGGGCCTTCGCCGCACTCGTGGCTGCTGGCACCGTGCTGCTGGTCGCATCCCCGCCGGCGGGCGCTAGCGGCACCGAGCAGATCCAGGGGTCGGGGTCCAGCTGGGCTTATCTGGCCGTCGAACAATGGGTATCATCGGTCCACGCCCTGCAGCAGCTGCAGGTGGTCTACACGCCTTCGGGTTCGGCTCAGGGCCGTACCGATTACGCCAACGGCGTGACCGACTTCGCGGTCAGCGACATCGGCTATCAGGGCCAGAACCCCATTACTGGCGGCAACGATTCGTCGTCGCGACCCTACGCCTACCTCCCTATCGTCGGGGGCGCCACGGCCTTCCCCTACAACATCGTGGCGGGAGGACAACGGATCACGAACCTCCGCCTCTCCGGGCTGACGCTGGCCAAGATCTTCACGGACCAGATCACCAACTGGGACGATCCCGAGATCACGGCTGACAACAACGGTCGGCAGCTTCCCTCCATACCGATTGTCCCCGTCATCCACTCGGAAGGCGCCGGCACGACCTTCCAGTTCACGGACTACCTCAACACCGAATACCCCTCGTTGTGGCAGTCCTTCTCTGGATACCACTTTCCTGTCGAGTTCTGGCCTACCGGCAAGGGGTCGCAGGTGGCCGAGAACGGGTCTGACGGGGTCATGAGCTTCATCACCTCGGCAGCCGGCCAGGGCTCGATCGGCTTCGACGAGTATGCGTACGCCCTCGGGGCAAACTTCCCGGTAATAGCCCTGGAGAACTCGGCCGGGTGGTTCACCATGCCGGACGCCTACGACGCCGCCGTTTCGCTCACTCAGGCCCAGATCAACTATACGCCCGGCCCGAATTACCTGCTCGAGACGCTCAACCGCGTCTACGCCTATAACGATCCACGCACTTATCCGTTGTCGTCGTACTCCTATGAGATTCTGCCGACAGCACCCTCCTGTGGCGGGCCGGCAAGCGAGTGCGACCGTCACGTCAACACGCCGAAACGCCAGACTCTGGCCGATTTCGATACTTACTCGCTCTGCCAGGGCCAATCGTCCATGGCGACTATCGGTTACTCGCCGCTTCCCATCAACCTGGTCGAAGCATCGTTCCAGCAGGTCAGCATTCTCCATAGAGCCGACCCGGCGGTGAGCTTGGCGAGCGTCAACGTGGCGCTCTGCAACAACCCCACCTTCATTCCGGGCCAACCGGACGCGAACTATCTGGCCAAGGTCGCGCCATTTCCTCCTGCTTGCGCCCAAGCCGGTCAAGGTCCCTGCCCGGGCCAGTACGCTCGCAATGGAAACCCGGTGGCGGGACGCCCACCTGCCGCGAATACCGGTGCCGCCGGTGGTCCGTCTGGAGGGGGAACCGGCTCGGGCGGCGGCTCGGGCGCCGGCGGTTCCGGTAGCGGCTCGGGCGGCGGTGGGTCTGCTGGCGGGGGGAGCTCGTCGAGCAGCGGACAAGGACCTGGGAATGCCGCCGGCGCGGGCTCCGGGGGCGGCGCCGCTGTCGCGGCCGGAACGGGGCGTGCGGCCACCGGTGGGTCGACAGCCACGACCTCGGGTGCCGGCTCGAACGGGTCCACGGGCACCACGTCCGTGCAGAATCTCTTGGCGGAAGAGTCGCCGACGAACCTGGCTTCTGCCCACCCTGGCGGCCTCGGAACGTTGGCCATCGCCATCATCGCCGCTCTCCTAGTCCTGCTCGTGGTCGTCGGACCGGTGCTCCTGGCCCGGGCCAGGCACCGGGTGCCCGGGGGTAAGGCATGACGCCTCACGGCACGCCACTCGGAACGATGGGGCTGAGGCGCAGGGGAGCCCGGCTGGCCTGGTGCCTGGTCGCCGCGGTGCCGTTGCTGGCGCTACCGGCGATAGTGGCGCCGACCGGGGCCAGCGTTGCCGCCGCGTCGTCAACGTCGCCATGCAGCGCCACGCCCGTCACCTCGACGAGCGGTTTGTCCTTTCACGCGACCGAGACGCTGTGCCGGACGTTCTTCGATCATGGCATTGTCGATCAGCGCCAGTTCGCGGTGAGCGTGTCCGACACCACCGCCCTCCAGGATGGGCAGGTGGTCACCGTCTCCTGGACGGGCGCCCATCCGACTGGCGCTATCTGGTCCGCACCGCAATTCTCTCAAGCAGCCACGCAGGAGTATCCGGTTGTGCTGATGGAATGCCGCGGCATCGATTCAGCAAGGGTCCCTGCCGACGAGCGGGTGACGCCCGAGACCTGCTGGACGGCGACGCCGGGGGAACGCATCGGGAACACGCCCGGAGGGCTCACACCCATGTGGGCTCTCGATTCGCATAACTCGAAGGCAGATCAGTCCGACCTCGTCAACGTGCCTTTGCCTTTGCCGGCAGCCTGCCTGAGCCAGACCGCCCCGGGTCCCAACTACTGGGTGCCGTTCGACGCCGCGGGTTCCGAAGCAGGTGGCGGCGGCGGAACGGTGTACCCCGTTGGTCCCGCTGGGTGCGCGGGAGCGCCGCCGGAGATGCTGACCACCGGTGAGGACCCCACCATCGTTCCGAGCGACACGACCTACGCGGCGACCGCTGTCGATGGCACCGGGCAAGCGAAATTTACGATCGAAGCGGGGCAGACCAACAACTCTCTCGGCTGTTCACAGACCGTGCCGTGTTCGCTGGTGATCATCCCGATCGAAGGGATCAGCTGCAACGCCAACCCGCAGGTGCCGCTGCCCCAGTACGCCTGTGAGAGCGAGGGCGATTTCGCGCCTGGAAGCCTCAATCTGGGCGGGAGCGCCAACCCCCCGGCCCAGGCGGTAGAGGGGTCGTACTGGTGGAGCGGGTCAAATTGGGATCGACGCATCTCGGTTCCCTTAGGCTTTGCCACCGGAGCGAACGCGTGCGCCCGGAACACATCGACGCCGCTGCAATTCTACGGGTCCGAGCTCATGACGCAGGCAACCCAGCAATGGAACCCGCATTTCTGCCTCAACTCCAAGCTGTTCAACGTCAACAGCGTCCAGCTGTCCGAGCCTCAGGCGAAGAACAGTCTCCAGCAGGGTGATATCGAAGCGGCCATTCAGGGTGAGCCGCCCCCCGTGCCTCCCGGGAAGAAGTCGTTCTTCACGACCCCGACGGTCCAGGCGCCGATCGCGGTAACAGGCTTCGCCATCGCCTACGTCATCGACAACGCAGACGGGACTCCATACACCCAGCTGAAACTCGATCCCCGACTTCTGGCGAAGCTCATGACGGAGTCCTATTACGGCACGAACAACATCCAGTCGGGTGATCCCGGCATAGCCAAAAACCCGCAAAGCATCTACGACGATCCCGAGTTCCAGGCCCTCAACCCCACGTTCAGACTGCCGAGCGGCGTGCAACCGGCGCCGGCTGCCACCCTGTTCAGCATCTTGGCTCAAGCGGACACCATCTGGGCCCTCACCTCGTACATCAACGCTGATCCCGAGGCCCGGGCTTGGCTGAACGGCTATCCGGATCCGTGGGGAATGACCGTCAACCCGGCCTACAAGGGAGTGCAGCTACCCGTCGAGTCCTGGCCTTTACTCGATACTTCTACTGATGGACCGGATTACACCGAGGAAGGTAATCCCTTCTGCGCCCCGGCGCTCGGCGAGGGCAAAGCGAAGGAGCCCGACCGCCCGCTGATCGACAACCCGCAGGACACGCTCGCGAACGTGGCGTACAACATGCAGTACTCGATCGCGGCGTCGCTCATCACCTGCAACAACGATCCTATTACGCCGTCCTACGAGCAGCTGGGACCGGAGTTGTTGGGATTCCGCTTCTTGATCGGATTGGTCTCGCTGCCGGCGGCGCAGCAGTTGGACCTCGATACCGCCGCCCTGCAGGCGTATGCCAACCCCGAACTGGAATCGGTTAGCCAAACAGACTTTGTTGCCGGTCGGCTCTTCGTGGCCCCGACCCAGGCGTCGCTGCAGTCCGCAGCTGCCCTCTTTCAGCCCGATCCTACCACGGGGTCCTGGGTGTTGCCCGAGACCGACTTCCCTGGCGACTCGAGCGCCCAGGGCGCCTACCCCGGGACCATGTTGATGGCTGCGGACATCCCTACCTCCGGTCTGCCTGCGCAGGACGCCACCGAATACGGGGAATACCTGTCGTTCGCCGCCACCGCCGGCCAGACTGGCGGGGCTGGGGTGGGCCAGCTCCCCGCGGGCTACCTGCCTATGACAGCGACCAACGGCATGGGCGACGAGGTGGCGTATACCCAAGCCGCGGCGGTGGACGTGGCTGCCCAAAATGGCGCGGTCCCCGGGTTCACGCCGGGGGCCGTCACCCACCCGTCAGCCCAGAAGCCAGGCTCAGCCGGGTCCGCGTCGGCTCCGAACTCGGGCTCTTCCTCCCTGGGGGCATCCGAGTCTCAAGCAACCACAGGCAATTCGGCCTTGACCGCATCCGGGGCTTTTGGCGCCGCCGGCACCACTCGCCCGGGCGCGCTGTCGGGCCAATCCGGGTCCGCCTCGGGCAGCGCCGGGCGGGGGCTGGGGGCCGCATCGGGAGGCGCCACCAAGGCCTATATTCAGCCCGCTGCGGTAATCGGGCGGACGTCAGGACTCGGGTCCGGGCTCGGTGGTCTGGCCCTCCCGCTGGCCTTGTTGATCGCCCTCGTGGGTGGGGCGTGGAGCGGGGTCATGTGGTGGAAGGGACGGAAGGGAGTCCGCGCGTGACCGCCGTCGACGCCCCCGAAGAAGCGGGGGTCGCGGTAGACGTCGACAGCACCGGTGGGCAGGGACAAGATCTCCCTCCCATCGGCAGAGCTAGCCAACCGGCACCGGTTCCTCGTAGCCAAAAGCGTCCTTACCGGACGCTGCTGATTGCCATTCCCGCCGCGGTGGGCGCGCTGGCCGTCTGGTTTTTGTTGTATGCCTTCGTGCTCACCGGCCTCCAAGAGCACGGCAGCCAGGCCCGGCTTTACGCCCAGTACCGGGTGTGGCTGGCGGCGGAGACGACCCCCCTTGCCGAGCCGATCAAGCCCGGGGTCCCGGTTGCGATCATGAACGCGCCCTCGGCCCACATCCACAATCTGGTCGTCGTCGAAGGGTCCACGGCCCGGCAGCTGACCCACGGTCCCGGCCACCTGAGCGATTCGCCCTTGCCCGGACAAGTGGGCACGTCCGTGATCCTCGGCCGCAGCGTGACCTACGGCGCACCCTTCGCTGATATCACCTCGATGAAACGCGGGCAGAGACTGACGGTAACCACTGGTGAGGGCAGTTTCACCTATCAGGTCGAAGGCGTGCGTTCTTCCGGAGATGCGCTGCCACCGCTCCTTAAGTCGAATCAGTCCCGCCTCACTCTGGTCACGTCGGCGAGCAGCGGCTGGCGTAGCGGCTGGGCCCCGACGCATACGGAGTACGTTGACGCCACGCTGGTCCGGCCCCAGCCGAAGCCGGCCGGCTCGGGCCTTCCCGCTTCGGTCAGCAAAGCATCGCTGCCGATGCAGGGGGATACCAGCGCAGCAGTGCCGCTGATCTTCTGGCTCGAAGCTCTCGGGGCTGCCGCAGTCCTCATCGGCTGGAGCTGGGTGCGCTGGGGCCGTCTGCAGACGTGGCTTGTGGGTGTGCCCATTGTTCTGTTCGTCCTGTGGGGGACGAGCGGCGCCCTGATGCGGTTCCTGCCCAACCTGCTCTGACGCCCGCCCCCGGGCGGGCTTTCCGTCGGCGGGGTGCCCCATCGGGCGTCAAGTCCCCGCCGCACTCATGACGGAGCGGCAATCGCGCCACTGTCGCGAATTCCGACTAGACTTATCGACTTTAGGGTAATAGGGTGTCTCCCGGGAATCGGTCCTTGACCGGGACAGAAGGAGCGAAATGCGCCACCGCACTTTTAAGCTGGGTTTGATCGCGGCCCTCGCGCTGTCAGCCGCGTTGCCGCTGGCGGCCACCCAGTCTGCCTACGCGGATTACGCCCCCTCCAAGGCAGACGTCGTCGGCGTGGGCGCCGACGCACTGCAGTACATTGTCGATTTCTTGGCGGACGGGGACGCCTATGGCGACACGGGGTACAACCAGATCGGCAATAAGAACAAACTGATTAGTCTCGACGCCACCGCCGACGCTAACGGGCGCCTGGCGTACGGGGTCAACGGGGGACAGGCCGCCCAGACCACCTGCACCCCGGGCACCGGGAGCACGGCGGGTACTGGAAATGCCACCGGAACCAATACTGGCGCGCCGTGCGTGTTGAACCCAACCGCCGTATTGCGCGCTGGGACGCAGCCCGTGCAGCGGCCCAACGGAACCGGAGGCGGGTTCAAAGCCCTGGTCCAGGACATCGTCGCCGGGAACAATGGCGGCACCAAGGAAGTGATCAACTTCGTGCGGGCCTCGGCCACGCAATCGACCGCCGCCACTCTGCCGTCCGGGGTGAATATCGACCAACTCGAGGTGGCGACGGACACCCTGCCTATCCTCGTTTCCAAGAGCCCCACCAGCCACGCTTTCCCGTTGTCCGCCGCCCAGCTGAGCCTGATTTACGCGGCTAACTCGGGATCCTGCTTGACCTGGAACGACCCACGCATCAGCGGGGTCGTCGTCAGCGCGGCGACGACGACAAGCGGATCGACCTCCGTCACCTATACGGGTGCGAGCAACCAGGTTACGGCCGCTAACGAAGGCTGGCCCGTCAGCGGCCCGGGCATTCCGGCGGGTGACACCATCGCCAATGTGGTACCGGCGGCGAACTCATTTACCCTCACCACCGCGGCGGGCAGCGGAGCAGGAGCCGGGACGGTGAGTCTCACAAACCCCAGCGCCTCTTCGGACCAGATCATCCCCATCATCCCGCAGATCGGCGCCGGCGTCCGCACCACGTTCCTCAGCCTCCTCAGCCCGGCCCTGAGCAATCCCGGTACCTGCGCCCAGGTGGCCGAGACCAATGACCCGACCGCCATCGCCGCGCTCGGGGCCACCGACGCCATAGAACCCATAACCCAGAGTCGGCTGGACATCTATGGAGGCGTCACCAGCACAGGCACCAACGGAGGCATCGGGGGGTATTTCCTCGATCCCAGCTGCGCCTATCTCTCCGGTACCAGCGGGTGCGGGACCGGCAGCGTCAGCGGGGGCAACTGGCGCACCAGCCCGGTTGACCCATCCGTGCAGACCCTCACCGGCACCCCGGTCGGTACCGGCGGCAGTCTTTTTGACCCGACCACGCCGCTGTACTTGTACTTCCGGAGCGGCGACATCACCTCGACCACCCCGTTTCAGAGCCCCGGAACGGAGAACTGGCTGAACACTTTGTTTTACGACCCGTGTCTGACGGGTCAGACCTGCACAACCCAGTCCAGTACCGGGAGCACCCAGTTCGGCCCGGCCGGTCCGCCCTACTTGATGCAGCCCGAAGGACAGACCTTGCTCCAGGACGCCGGCGTCACCCCTATCAACCCCGAGGTCTGCACCGACATCACGACCAGCACTGCGTGCTAGTCGCCGCCTGCCCGCTCGCCCGGAGCATCCCGTCTTCATGCTCCTTGGGAGCTGTGGTGCGGGGCGCCCTGACGAGTCCCCGGCGGCCGAATGGGCCATGTACCCCGTTTGCCGCCGTTTCAACACAGGTTCTCGTCGCTCATTCACCGCTCGTTCACCGTTGTGCTGTTGGGAATACAACTGGGCCTGAGAAACTGCCGACGCACGCCACAGTCGGCGTGTGGTCCCTGACGGCTAAAGAAGGAGCACACATTGCGACACCGCACCCTGAAGTTGGGATTGGTCGCGGCGACCGCACTGTCGGCCACGTTGCCCTTTGTGGTGACCCAGTCGGCGTATGCGGACTACGCCCCGTCCAAAGCTGACATCGTCGGCGTCGGGTCGGACACCTTGCAGTACATGGTGGACTTCCTCGGCGATGGCGACGCCTATGGCGACACCGGCTACAACCAGATTGGCAACAAGAACAAACTGGACAACGTCGACGCCACAACCGACGCCAACGCCCGCCTGGCCTACGGCGTGGACGGTGGCCAAGCCGCCCAGACCACCTGCAGCCCCGGTACCGGCAGCACGCCGGGAACCGGAAACGCAACCACCACCAACGGCGGCTTTCCGTGTGTGTTGAACCCCACGGTCGTCCTGCGAGCCGGCACCCAGCCGGTGCAGCGGCCCAACGGCTCGGGCGCCGGCTTCAAGGCCCTAGTCCAGGACATCGTGGCCGGCCACAACACCGGGACCAATGAGGTCATCAACTTCGCCCGGTCCTCGTCCACGCAGACCACGTCTGCCACCCTGCCGGCAGGGGTCAACATTGACCAGCTACAGGTGGCCACGGACACGCTGCCCATGATTGTCTCGTCGACTCCGGCCACTCACGCCGTACCGCTGTCGAACACCCAGCTGAGCCTCATCTACGCGGCCAACACCGGATCCTGCCTGACCTGGAACGACCCCCGTATCAGCGGCGTGGTGATCACCACCGCCACGACGACGGCGGGATCGACAACGGTGAACTTAGGTACAGCGAGCATCACGAGTGCCCAAGAAGGCTGGGCCGTGAGCAGCACCCAGACCTCGGCTGCGCTCGGCATCCCGACGGGAGATACGGTGGCGAACCTCGCGCCACCGGCAAACCAGCTCTTCCTCTCGACGGCCGCAACGGCGTCGGGCACGGGGACAGTTGCCCTCATCAACCCGGCCGCCTCCAGCGACCAGATCATCCCGGTCGTCCCGCAGGTCGGTTCGGGCACCCGGACCTTCTTCCTGGGTCAGCTGAGCCCCTCGCTCAGCGCCGTGGGTACCTGCACCCAGGTGTCGGAGGAGAATGACCCCTTCGCCATCGGTGATCAGGCCAACCCGGCGGACGCCATCTCGCCCATCTCGCAGGGGCGGCTCGACTTGTTCAATGGCGTCACCAGCACCGGCGTCAACGGCGGCATCGGGGGTTACTTCACCGATCCCAGCTGCGCCTATCAGTCCGGCGCGGCGGCCTGCGGAACCGGCACCGTGGGCGGGTCCCCCGCCTTTCGGACCAACCCACTGGCCCCGACCGTGACGCCGATCACGACGGGGACGCCCGCGGGCATCGGGGGCACGCTGTTCAACCCCACCCGCCCGCTGTACCTGTATTTCCGGAGCGGTGACATCACCTCGGCCACCGCGTTCCAGAGCCCCGGGACGGAGAACTGGCTGAACACCTTGTTCTACGACCCGTGCCTGACCGGTCAGACCTGCACCACCCAGACCAGCACGGGCGCCACGCAGTTCGGCCCGGCCGGTCCGCCGTACCTGATGCAGCCGGAAGGGCAGACCCTGCTCGAGGATTCCGGGGCCACACCCATCAACCCCGAGATCTGCACCGACATCACCACCAGCACCACCTGCTAGCGAGCAGCATCCTGGCCTGAAGCAAGGCCTGTAAAGCCCTCGCCTCTCCCTCTGCTCGTCGGCCGAGGGAGAGGACGAGGGCTTGGCTCTCACGACGCTCAATCAGTACGGGCCAGACAACCTCCCTCGCCACCCAAGCAGCACCGAGCTGAATACCAACTAGCTGATGAAAGGAAAGGTAAACACCACGTGAAATTCAAAATCCTGAAGGCGACTCTCGCGGGGGCGGTAACCGCGGCGTTCGCCGGCGGCGGTATCATCGCCATGGCTGGCGCCGCCTCCGCAGCTCCGAATGCTCCCTCCTGGGAGCCCGATACCAATGCCGCTTCCCCTTACGGAAACGTCGCGTTTTATGACGCCAATGGCGTGCAGGTGACCAGCGGGACCAACCTGGCCAGCCCGTTTGCCTACGCGGTGGCCACCACGGCGGCCGACTCGGGTGCGACCAAGGCCATAGTTAACTTCTACAACCCTCAGCATGGGGTGACCCCGACCAACTGGACCGGCACGTCGGAGACGGGCACCACGACCTTCAGCCCGGCGTCGAGTCTGCCGGCGGGCACTCCGGCCAACGTGGTGGCGTCCGCGCCGACAAATCCGGTGGTGGCGTTTGCAGGGACGGGCAATATAACTACCTGGTTGGCGTCCAACACCCCCGACACCACGGCGGGTTTCGCCAACACCATCCAGGTCCGGCTGACCGATTCGGGCCCGCTGGGCGCCGGCAACGCCGCGGGCACCTACTGGGAGACTGATATTGGCTATAACACCTCCTCGGCGCCGATCACGGTGGATGGCACCACGGTGCCGGCCAACGGCTGGGCCCAGCTGTTCCCCTTCACCCAGGCGGCGTCGACCACGCCCCTGGCGGTGACCACGTCAGCCAGTGGCGGCACCTTGACCACCGGGTCGTCGTTGACGGTGACAGCCACGGGTGTGCCGGCCACGCCGGCGGGAACGGTGGTCTTCGAGGACAACGGCGCCCTGCTGGGCGACGTGACCGCGACCGGAGGTACGGCGGTGTTCCCGGCCACGGGCACGTATACGCCGGCTGGCGGTTCCCACTCCTATTCGGCCTTCTTCGTTCCGGCTGTCAATGAGACCAGCCCCAACACCACGTCGGCCACCATGGTGACCCCGGTGGGCTCGAACTCGGCCAGCGTGACGGTGAGCACTCCGAAGGTCAACACGTCCACGTCGTTGTCGGCCGGCTCGACCAGCATCAACTTTGGGCAGTCGGACACCCTGACCGCCACGGTCACGGGCAGCGACGGTCTGGCGGCTGGTGTGGCTGGTTCGGTCCAGTTCCAGATCGGCGGGAGCAACTTCAGCTCTGCCGTTCCGACCACGGTGAGCGGCACGACCGGCACGGCCGTGCTGACCACCACGACCCTGCCGACCGGGACTGACAGCGTCACCGCGGTGTTCAGCCCGACCGATTCCACGGCCTACAACGGATCAACCTCGTCGCCCGTGGTGATCACGGTGGCGGCACCGGCGGCCTGTAGCCTCACCGGTTCGGTCTGCTCGGATCAGCAGAACATTCAGGTGACGGTCAACCCCGGTACGATCACCATCTCCACGCCGTACACGGCGAGCAACCCATTTGTGTTGCCGGCCATGACGCTCAGCACGGATGGTACGTACCTGCAGTCGTCGGCCACCTTCCCGTCGTCGAGCCTGCCGAACTCCCAGCAGATCGTGGTGACCAGCAACCTGGCCCCCGCCTACGCCTGGACTCTTTCGGTGGCGGCCACCCCGCTGACCAGCACCGGCGGGCACCATCCCGGCGTCGGGTCTGGGTCTGACGGGGGGCACCCTGCTCAACGCCACGGGCGCCGGGGCATACGGGGGGGCGGTGACGTTCACCAGCATCGCGGCGCACAACCCCAGCCCCATCGACACTGACACCAACACGGGTCTGACGAGCACGCCCCAGACCTTCGCCAAGAGCACGGCTGCGGACGGCACCGCCGTCATGGACGGCACCCTCACCCTGTTCGCGGCGACGTCCACGCCGTCGGGAACCTACAACGGCACCATCACCTTCTCCGTCTCCTAGACGGGAAAGGTGGGCGGCCGAGGGATGGATTTGTGATCTTGACAGCAGCCTGATTTTCGGAGCGGGACGGGCTTTGGCCCGTCCCGCTCATTGCCAATTAAGCGGGAGAGCGGCCCTGCTAGGCTGCCTCCCGATTTGCGAATAACGAAACGGAATGGAACTGTTGCATTCTCGTGCCTGATATGCGTACTTCACTGTGGCGGTTGAGGCGGAGCCACTCCCGGATCGGGCTGGCAACCCGGTTGGCCCTGGCCAGTGCGGGCGTGGGCGCGGCCGTGCCCCTGCTCGCGTCGCCGGCGGCCTATGGCGCCGGGGCGGGTGGTCCGGGCGCCAATAGAAACGTCGTCACCTTCGGGACCCAGACTGCCAGCGCCACCAAACCAGACGGGCGCGGCATTTACCGTTTCGGTGCCACCGCAGGCGGCCGGGTCGAAGATCACGTGGCCGTCATCAACTACTCCAACCAGACAGCCACTTTCTTCTTGAGGGGTACGGACGCCGTCAACACCCCGCAGGGGGGCTTCGCCGCGCTGCCCGTCAACGATCGCTCCACGGGTCTCGGCACGTGGATCGCCCTCCCCTCGTCGGACCTGAGCGTTACTCTGCCGCCCCGTACCAGCGACATCGTTCCCTTCCTGGTGGAAGTCCCGAAGAACGCCACTCCCGGAGACCATGTCGGTGTCATCACCGCCACCCTGGAATCGTCGATCATCTCCAAGAGCGGGCAGCGAGTGCACCTGCTGCAGACGATCGGCACTCGCATTTTCCTGCGCGTGAGCGGTCCGCTGCATCCCGGCTTCACCGTCCAGAACCTCGCCGTGCGTTATGAGGGCACCGCCAATCCGATCGGGAGCGGGGACGCCGAGGTCACTTACACGGTGCGCAACACCGGCAACGTGGCCCTGGGCGGCCGCCAGACCGTGTACGTCAGCGGTCTATTCGGGTCGAAGAAGACCGCCGTCCATGTAGCCCAGGTACAGCTGCTGCTGCCGGGTTTCGCCGTGCACCAGACGGTGCGGATCAAGGGCATCTTTCCGGAGGTTCGCGACAGCGGCCACGTTTCGATCACCCCGCTGGTCATCGCCGGGACGGTGCAGCCCGCGTCAGGGCCGTACCGGGCTTCGGTCTCTTTCTGGGCGATTCCGTGGACGTTGATCGCCATCATTGTGGGCCTCATCCTGCTGGTCATGATCTGGTGGTTCGTTCGTCGGCGTCGGCGGCGGACTCCCACTCAGCCGGGCACGGGCACTCCTCCGGCGCCGGCGAGCGCCGGCGCAGACGACGGCCAGCAAGCGCCCGCCGCCACCGGCGAGTCGACCAGCCCCTCAAGCCCGAAAGAGCAACCATCCGAAGGAGAACCCGCGCGTGTCTCGTCGGGCGAGTGCAGCGGCGGTCCGCGAGGTCAAGTGATGGAATGATGTCGAAGCTATCGAGAATACTCTTCTGTCTGGTGACGTTCGCAGGCCTGGTGCTCATCCCGGCCGCGGCGCAGGCGAACGCGTCAGCGGCGCCGTTCACTGACGAATATGCCAACGGGACGTTGACGCTGTGCAACCGCAACAATCAGCCGGTGACGGCAGGCAGCCTTCTCAACTTTCCTTTCGTGTGGAAGGCGGTATCGTCCACCCCCGCGCCGGCGGGTTACAAGCTGGCGTATCTCAGCGTGTACCAACCTATCCAGCACGTGGATCCCGCTAACTGGATGGGCTACCAGCTCACAGATCAGGCCCTCTTTTCCAACCCGGCTCACCCGGTTGCGCAGGCTACCGGCGCAGACAGTGCGCTGTATTACGCCGATCATGCCTTCCCGCCGTACTGGGACGGGCTCTACGAGCTGCGCATGTACTTCAGCAGCCCCGACATCGAGCCCTACAGTTCGCCCTACCCAATGGCCATCATCCGGGTGTCGGGCAACGACTGGAAATTGGTGAGCGGGGGCAACGCAGCGTGCAACGTCGGTACCGCGGTGTCGGTTGAATTGTCTCGGCTACCCAAGTCGGAGACGGATGCTTCGGGATCAATCCGCCTGGGAGCCAAATCCACCGGCTCGACCGCATCGCGGCAAACGTCCAGCCCGTCCTCCGCAGGGGGGTTGCACTCCACGTCCACGTCGGTTGTTCCCACCGACCGCGAGCCCGACGACGGTCTCCTCAGACTCCAGCCACCAAGTGTCGGCCTCGGCCGCGCCGCTGGGAGGAGGATCGGGCGGCAGCGGCTTGTCAGGCGGGCTCATTGCGCTCATCGTGGTTGGCGGACTGGTGGTCCTCGGCAGTGGGGCCGGAGTGTTCCTGAAGCGCAGGCATCAGACCCCGGTGTAGACGGGTCAAGACGTCAAGATAAACAGATGGCAACGCGCTGGTGAATTTGTCGTAAATCCCTGCTCGCGCCCGTCTGCGGCGAACCCGTTGTCCTGACTAGTATCCCGGCTGGAGTTATCGGCACTATCCGACCCGCTGTACGGGACTCATCACCTCATCAAAGGATCTCTAGGGCGTGCGCGTAAATCGGTGTAAGACCGTCCTCGCAGCGGCGGGCATTTCCGTGGCAGCGGCGCTACTTTCAGTAGTGGCGCCGATTGCGGTTTCGTGGAGTTCGGCGGCGTCATCAAGCCCCCCCTGGGAGCCGGACCCCGGCGCCGCGCCTCCTTACGGGAACCTGGTGCTCTACGACGCAAACGGCAACCAGGTCACCAGCGGGACCGACCTTTCCGATCCCTTTGCGTACGTGGTGGCCACCACCGCCGCCGACAGCGGGGCGACCAAGGCCATCGTGTCCTTTTACAACCCGCAGTGCTGTTATCCCCCGCGGGAAACGTGACGCCCCCCAACTACGTCGGCACGCCCGAGAGCGGGACCACGACGTTCAGCCCGGCGTCGAGCCTTCCGGCCGGTACGCCCGCGGACCTGAAGGCCTACGCTCCGGTTCACCCAATCGCGCTCATGAACGCCAACATCAGCACCTGGCTGGTCGCGAACGTTCCCGACACCCATCCTGGGTACGCCAACACCATTCAGGTCCGCCTAACCGACTCGGGACCCTTCGGCGTCGGCAACCCGCCGAACACCTGGTGGGAGACCGACATCGGTTACAACACCACCGCGTCGCCACTCACCGGTCGACGGCACCACGGTGCCCGCTCAACGGCTGGGCCCAGCTGTTCCCCCTCGTAGCGCCGACGACCACCACGCTGACCAGCACCCTGACCAGCCCACAGCCGGCCGGGATGGATATTCCGCTCAAGGCCACCGTGGCGCCGGCGAAGGCCGGGACGGTCCAGTTCTACGACGGGGCCGCTGCTCTGGGCTCTCCGGTCACGGTGAGCGGAGGCACGGCCACCTTTACCGACACGAGTCCGCCCGTCGGTGACCACAGCTACACGGCGGTGTTCATCCCCACGCTTGGCGATGAAACCGGCGCCAACACGACCGGCGCCACCACCGTCGGTGGCTCCACGTCGACCGCCCTGCCCTTCACTATCAACTCCGGGGGCACGGCCACCACGACCACCGTGGTCACTTCCTCGCTGAACCCGTCGAAGTCCGGTCAGCAGGTGACCTACACGGCCACGGTGACGCCGACACCTGATGCTGGGAACGTGACGTTTGCCGACGGCGGCACGACCATTGCGGCCTGCGCGACTGAGGCGTTGACCTCCGGCCTGTCCACCTGCAGTGTGACCTACGCCACCCCGGGTCAGCACAGCATCACGGCCAAGTATTTGGGTAACGCCACCTTCAGTGCGTCCACATCCAGCGCACTCAGCCAGCTCGTCGCTACCTCGGCGGGTGGTTTCGTTCCGTTGACGCCGTTTCGGGTCTTGGACACCCGTTTCGGGACGGGTGCTCCCAGGGCGGCGGTGCTGTCGGATCACAAGGTGGTCTTGACGCTGGGTGGTGTGGACGGCATTCCGGCTAACGCCGCGGGGGTGGTGTTGAACGTGACGGTGACGCAGCCGCAGGACGCAGGCAACATCAGCGTGTACCCCGATACCACGGGCGGCCCGCCGAACTCGTCGAACCTGAACTTCTCCGCGAATGAGACCATCCCGAATCTGGTGATCGTGCAACTGTCGGGCGGCAAGGTTGACCTCTACAACAGTTCGGCCGGCACGGTCCAACTCGTCGCCGACGTGTCGGGCTGGATCGCGTCGGGCTCGCCGACGGCGCCCGGCGGCCTGGTGCCGATGGCTCCAGCTCGGGTGCTGGATACCCGTTTCGGGACGGGCGCCCCCAAGGCGGCGGTGCTGTCGGATCACAAGGTGGTCCTGACGCTGGGCGGTGTGGACGGCATCCCGGCCAACGCGGCGGCGGTGGTGTTGAACGTGACGGTGACCCAGCCGCAGAAGGCGGGGAACATCAGCGTGTACCCCGATACCGCGGGTGGCCCGCCGAACTCGTCGAACCTGAACTTCTCCACCAATGAGACCATCCCCAATCTGGTGATCGTGCAGATGTCGGGCGGCAAGGTCGACCTGTACAACGCCTCGAGCGGGACGGTGCAGTTGGTGGCGGACGTGTCCGGCTACTACACGTCGGGGACGCCGGCGCCCGGCGGTTTGACGGCGATGGCGCCGGCTCGGGTGTTGGATACCCGTTTCGGGACGGGTGCTCCCAAGGCGGCGGTGCTGTCGGATCACAAGGTGGTCCTGACGCTGGGCGGTGTGGACGGCATCCCGGCTAACGCGGCGGCGGTGGTGTTGAACGTGACGGTGACCCAGCCGCAGAACGCGGGCAACATCAGCGTCTACCCCGATACGACGGGCGGTCCGCCGAATTCGTCGAACCTGAACTTCTCGGCGAATGAGACCATCCCGAATCTGGTGATCGTGCAACTGTCGGGCGGCAAGGTCGACCTCTACAACAGTTCGGCGGGCACGGTGCAACTCGTGGCGGACGTATCCGGCTGGATGAGCAGCCCATAGGCTTCTTCCCGCCAACGGACGACGGTCTCGGCCGTCGTTACGCCACGACGGCGTCTGGTGACGAGGCACTGCTCTTGGCCTTGCCAGGAGCGGCGGTCTCGTCGCCCGCACAGGCCCGGATGTGGGCTCGAAACGCCGACGCAGCCAGTCCCCGGCGCGATTCCACCACGCTGTGACCGCAGCTCTGGCAGGTCGCCCGCCATTCGCCCCGCTCGAAGATATAGGTGGCGCGGTGGCGGGGCGCACCGTTTTCGACCTCGGCCATGAAGGCGCCCCCGACTGAAAAAGAGAAGGTGGCTCCCACCTTGGCACGGTCGAGAGCTGATCAGCCGAACGGTTCATTAAGCCCAGGCAACGACAAGGTGACATTACTGTGAGCGGAATGGGTTCCGACGCGTAGGGCGTTCCTGGCGCCCCGATAGGCGGCGCCTGGTGGGCTCACAACCCGTGGCGCCCTGGGCGGCGTACGGAGCCCGCCAGACTATCGCGCCACCGCCCCGCTACCCGAATACCACTGTCTTGCGCCCATAGATGAGGACCCGGTCAGTAAGGTGGGCGAGAACTATTCGAGCCAGCACTACGGTCTCCAGGTCGCGTCCCTTGCGGGCCAGATCCTCGATCGAATCTCGATGACTTACCCGGGCAACATCCTGGTCAATGATCGGTCCCTCGTCCAGTTCCTCGGTCGCATAATGAGCGGTGGCACCGATCAGTTTGACTCCTCGCCGGTGGGCTTGGACGTAGGGCCGGCCACCCGGAAACGCGGGCAGGAAGGAATGATGGATGTTAATGACCCGGTCGCGGTAGCTATCGATTACCCGAGAACTCAGCACCTGCATGTAGCGGGCTAAAACCACTACATCGACCTGATACCCGGTGAGCAACGGTCGAGAAGGGCCGTCTCCTGTGCGTCCCGGTTTTCGGCCGACACTCGCAATTCATGCATACGGCACCCCGAAGTGGCCGGCAGCCTCCGCGTGATCGGGCCAATTGCCGACGACCGCGACCACTTGGCAAGGAAGTTCCCCGGCCCGCCACCTGGCGAGCAGGTCATACAGGCAATGGGCCGGCCGGGATGCGAGCACGGCTAACCGCCGGACGTCATCGGAGAAATTGAGCCGCCAGTCCATATGACACTCGGCTGCCAGCGGGGCAAAACGTAAGGCGATTTCTCGTCGGTCAACGGTCAATACCCGGCAGCTCGAACTCCACTCTTTGGAAAAAGATGCCGGCCTGGTCATCAGTGTGCTGGTCGGCATGAGTGATATTCCCACCCAGTCGCCAGACGAAGTTCGCCACTCGGGCGACCAATCCCTGCTGGTCCGGACAGGAAAGCAGAAGTCGCGCCGTCGCTCTATTGCCATTCTTCACCGGGCCGGAGGACATCCACTCAACCGTTCAACGATCGAGGAAACTCATGCCGAAGCAATTGTCGTAGCTGTGGCTCTCCTTCATCAGGATCACGAAAGCGGACAGCTGGGGGTAGCTCATCGGTTCCCCGCGAATAGTCTGGCCGGGGAACCGAACGCGCCTGGCAATTTCCTCCGCCGTCGCCGCCGTCTTGGCAGCCCGGGTCAGAGATGGCGCGGTTACTTCTGATGGCCTCCGATCTGTCCCTGCGAGATCACGCATATCTGGTTGCTCATTTTGGCAAACAAATCACACGATGCCATCTTCCGCCAGGACTCGGCCATCCGTGCCTCGAGGGATGCCGGAACAATTAGGACATCGTGACTTTCCAAGCAGTACGGGCGCCGTTGTTCCGACCGTAACCCGATGTTCACCTGACGCTGAAAGGGTGGGGGCATGTCCGGGAAGCATGGTTATCGGTTCTCGCGTCGGGCGTTCCTCGCGGGAGCGGGCGCGTCGGGATTGGCGGTGGCCACGCCGTTGACCGGCCTTACGCAGCGGGCCTTCGCAGACACCACCAGCCTGGGCGGTACGCCCGAGCAGGTCCACCTCACCTGGGGTGCCGACCCGACCCGTTCGGTGGTGGTGTCCTGGGCCTCGCCGGGCCACGCCACGAATGCCCGGGTGACGGTGTGGGGCCAGGGCGGCGGTCCGGGCCGCACGCTGCCGGCCGTTCAGCGCATCTACACGGATGGCATCAACGGGGAAACGGTGTGGACCTATCACGCCGCACTCGACCATCTCAGACCCGACGCCAACTACCAGTACGTGGTAACCGCCGACAATGACAGCAACGCGCCCGATCCGTTTGCTGCCACCTTCCGTACCGCGCCCGAGGGTCCGGCGGCATTTCGGTTCACCAGCTTCGGGGATCTGGCGACACCCAACAACCCAGTGGGTTCTGTTGTATGGGCAGTCCACCTACGCGGTCGACGAGGTCAACGCCCAGCAGCCCCTGTTCCATCTGCTCAACGGCGATCTCTGCTATGCCAACCTCAATCCCCTCAGCCAACCGGAGGTGTGGCGGGACTTCGGTAACAACAATCAGCGCTCCGCCGCCTTCCGGCCCTGGATGCCCTGCCCGGGCAACCATGAGCTGGAGTTCGACAACGGCCCGCAGGGACTGGATTCGTATCTCAGTCGTTACACCCTGCCGGATAACGGCGTGCCGGGCTTCGCGGGCAGGTGGTACACGTTCCGGGTCGGATCGGTGCAATTCGTATCCTTGGCCGCTGACGACGTGATCTACCAGGACGCGGCGGCCTTCGTCGGAGGACCGAGCCCGCTGGTCCCGGCGTCCAGCACCGGAAACCCTCCTATCCCACCCGGCACGTCGTTGTACCTGCACGGCTACAGCAACGGCAAGCAGACCGCCTGGCTGCAGCGGACGCTGGCCGCGGCCCGAGCCCAAGAAGCCGTGGATTGGATTGTCGTACAGATGCACGAGTGTGCGTTGAGCTCGTCGACCGGCAATCAATCTCGGCGGGACGCCTCGGCTGAGACTGGAGGCCGCCCGGCACTGATGGGCCTCCACACGCCGGGCCATACGCCCGGCAGCCAATGCTTCCTGGTGGACGGCATGCTCGTCGCGGGTGACAGGCTGTGCCGAGGCGCCCTGCTCGGGTTCGCACAGCGCAAGTCGACAGTCCGGTCAGCCCCGCCGCGTCCCATCGTTCGCCCAGGACCAAGACGACGTTCGCTTCGTGTTAAGTCCGTGTTTGCCCAGCCCCGTTACCGTGCGGATCTGTCATCGGATTCGGACTACTGACAGGGAGTTCACCTTGAGACGTCTTCGTGCAACGGTGGGATCCATCCTGGCGGGAGGCTTGGGACTGGCCGGCCTGGGCGCCGCGGCGGCCGTGGCCCCGGCCGCCACTCAGGCGGCGCACGCGGCCTCGGCTGCCTCGACTTGCCAGCTGGCCAACGGCGTCAAACACGTAATCGAGATCACCTTCGACAACGTGCACTTCAACCGGGACAATCCCAACGTACCGTCCGACCTGGAGCAGCTTCCGGCCCTCAAAAATTTCATCGAGTCCAACGGGACGATGCTCTCCAACAACCACACACCGCTCATCGCCCACACCGCCGATGACACGATCACCAATTACACCGGGCTTTACGGTGACCGCCAGGGTCTCGGCATCACCAACAGCTACGACGTGTACAACGGGACGGGTGGAGTCAGTAACAAATCGGCTTTCGCTTACTGGACCGGCACGTTTAACGCCGATCCTCCGGGTGCGACCCAGTTCCCGAATCAGCCCTACTCGGCCGCCGTCCCGGCGGCTGGCTCGCCTGCGGCTACGCCGCCTGCGCCGTGGGTGCCCTTCACCCGGGCCGGTTGCGACGTCGGCGACGTGTCGACAGCCAACATGGAGCTGGAGAATACCAACCCGGACCTCCAGAATGTCTTTGGCGCCAACTCACCCGAGGTGGCCCAGTACAAGGCTGACCCGGACAGCTTCAAGGACCAGGAAACAGCTGACTATGTAGGTCTGGCCGTGCACTGCGCCCAGAACGACACCTTCTGTACGAGCGCTCAGGGCGACCGAGGCAATGACACCACGCCGTCCGCGACAGCGGTGCCTGATCTCCTGCCCGACGAACCGGGCGGGTACAACGGTTTCCAGGCCGTCTTTGGCAGCAAGTACCTGACTCCGCAGCTGGCCCAGGCTGCCAACTCGGGCGGCAACCGGGTAGTCGGGGGCCATACCTACCCCGTCGCCGATAGCAGCGGGGCGCTAACCGACCTCCACGGCACCGAGATGGACGGGGCATTCGTGGGTACGCCTGGTTTCCCTGGTTTTGGGACGATCAGCGCGGCCCAGTCACTGGCCTACGTCGCGGACATGCAGGAAAGCGGCGTCCCGGTTACCTACGCGTACATCTCGGACCTGCATGAGATCAACCCGACCACGGGATGCACCGCTGACGGAAACCTGGCCTCAGAGACGGCTCTGGGACCAGGCGACCCGTGCTACGAGCAGAATGCCGCCGCTTACAACCAGGCCTTCGCCACCTTCTTCCAGCGGCTGGCCGCCGACGGCATCACGCCGGCGAACACCGAGTTCGTATTCTCTGCGGACGAAGGCGACCACTTCGCCGGCGCCAACGTGGGCCGGGCCGTGACCCCGACGTGCACCGGCACACCAGGGGTGGCGCTAGACACGGTCCGGCCCGGGCAGACGCCCTATCAGTGCACGTATGGCACGGGCCAGATCGGCGAGGTGGCCACCGCCGTGCACGGTATTTTGGGCCTCGAGACCAGCGACACCGCTTCCTTCTACTCGCAGCCACAGGGCGAGGCCGTCTATGCCACCGGGTCCAGCAACACGCCGGGGACCATCCGGCAGCTGGAACGCGATTTCTCTTCGCTCACCATGGTCGATCCCTACGATGGGCCCAACGCGGAGCCAGTCGCCAAGTGGATGGTGGATCCGACGGCAGAGCAGCTGCTCCACTTCGTCAACGCCGACCCCAACCGAACGCCGTCCTTTACGGTCTTCCCGAATCCCGACGTGTTCTTCTCCCAGGGCACGGCAGACCCGGCCAGCGACAGTTGCCCAGCCGGAACCACAGCCGCGGCGGCCCCCTCCACGTGCAATCCTCTTGACAGCAGCTTCGCATGGGATCACGGCTACTACGCCCCCGAGGTTGACACCACGTGGCTGGGCCTGGTGGGACCGGGGGTCAGGCACCTCGGTCTCGACGGGCCCGACGCCGCCTTCGGCGCCAACTCCTCGGGTAAGGCCCCCAGCGGCATGACCACCGTCCCACAGGCCTCACTCGTCGGGACCTGGGCGGACCACACGGATACCCGGCCCACCCTCCTGGCCCTGGTCGGACTGAAGGACGACTACACGGGTGATGGCCGCGTGCTCACAGAAGTACTGAGTATCCATCCCGGTGCCACCTCTAATCCCCTGTTCCTGCCGCTCGCCATCTGCTACAAGCAGCTCAACTCCAGCGTGGGGCTGTTCGGAACCGACGTCATCGTGGCCGACACCGCGGCTCTCAAGACCGGCTCCGGCGCCAGCGACGGCCAGTACCAGACCTTCCTGGCCAAGCTGCAGAGCCTGGGCACGGCTCGGGATGCGCTGGCGACCGAGATCAAGAACGAGCTGTGGAACGCCGAGTTCCGGGGCCAGCACCTGCCGGCCCAGGCTTTCGGTGACCTCCTCGGCTGCGGAGGTCTCTTGCTGCAGGCCACCGCCCTGGCGAGGTAGCGGCTTCGAGCGGCGGAACCCGGGAGGCGCCGACCCTTCCCCCGGGGTCGGCGCCTCGTCAGGTCCCTGTTTGCCGGCGCAATGGCGGCTCATCACGTTGGACTGGTGGCCCTCCCTTACTCTCCCCGCCTGAGCTTCGTGGGACATTTCTGCCGTTGTGGGAGAACGACGACAACTTCTGTCACTGGTGTACCAAAGAGGAGAAATGTCCCCCAGGTCCCGACCCACGGAATGCAATGAAAACCATTGAACTCCTCGTGACCGTGCGCGCTGGCCGCGAGCCCCGCCGAGCGTGATGAAGCTTCTGACGCCGCCGGCAGGCTTGCGGCGACCGGCGACCCAAGTGCCGTGAGGTTCGAGGTGCCGTGCGGTTAAATGGGTTGGTGTAATCATGTAAGCAAGGAGGTTTCTCCATGGCTGACCTCGCCTTTGACCCCACTTCTCCGTCCGTGTCCGACCCGGACCCGCTGGACGTCTATTCACAGGTCGTGACCTCGGTCGCCGCCGAGCTCACTCCGCGGGTCGCGGCCCTCCAGGTCAGCAGGCGTCGCCGCGACGGAAACTTCCAGGCTGGGGCCGGTTCGGCCGTGGTATTCACCAGCGACGGGTTCCTGCTTACCAACGCCCACGTGGTGGGCCGAGCCGACGCCGGGAAAGTGGCCTTCGCCGACGGCACGACCGTCCCCTTCCACGTGGTGGGCGCCGACCCGCTCTCCGACCTGGCCGTCGTGCGGGCCGACGGTCCCACACCGCCGCCCGCCCGGCTCGGGGAAGCGTCCAGCCTCAAAGTGGGGCAGCTGGTGGTGGCTGTTGGCAATCCGCTGGGTCTGGCGGGCAGCGTGACCGCAGGGGTCGTGAGCGCCCTGGGCCGGTCCCTGCCGGCCCGGGCCGGCGAAAACGTGCGGGTCATCGACGACGTCATCCAGACCGACGCCGCCCTGAACCCGGGGAACTCCGGCGGCGCCCTGGTGGTCTCTACCGGTGAGGTAGTCGGCATCAACACCGCCGTGGCCGGCATGGGGGTCGGGCTCGCCATCCCGATCAACGCCACCACCCGGCAGATCATCGCTGCCCTTCTGGCGGATGGCCGGGTGCGCCGGGCCTACCTGGGCCTGGCTGGCAGCCCGGCTCCGCTGCCCCCTGCCATCGCCGAACAACGTGGTCAGCGCACGGGGCTGCGGATCGCCGAGGTGGTATCTGGCGGGCCCGCCGCGCTAGCCGGCTTGCGCCCCGGCGACCTGCTGCTCAGCGCAGCCGGGGAGCCGGTCGCCAGCGCCCAGGGCCTCCAGCGGCTCATGCTGGCCGGCGCCATCGGGCAGCCCTTGGCCCTCACCGCCCTTCGAGGGGATGCGCTCGTCGACGTCATCGCCACCCCTGTGGAGCTGGCCGCCGTGGAGCGAGGCTGACGCGGCCGCAACCGGGCGCCTATCCCAGCTGCTCGACGAACCGCTCCAGCTGCTTGAGGTTGCGGCACTCGTAGGCGCCGTCGCAGTGGGTGGCGTACTGGCCCACGATCGAGTCGCCGGTGTCCCAGTAGGAGCGGGGCTCGGGGTTGAGCCAGTAGACGTGGCGGGCCTTCTTGGCGATCTCGGCCAGCACCCAGGCCTGGGAGGCGTGGTAGTTGTTGCGGGCGTCGCCGAGCAGCAGCACGGTGGTCTTGGTGTTGACCTCGCGGCCCCATCGCTCCCAGAACGTCTCGAAGGCGTGGCCGTAGTCGGAGTGGCCGTCGACCCAGATCACGTCGGCCTCGGTGTTGATGCGGTGGATGGCCGCTCGCGATGTCCTCGGTCCCCTTGAAGTAAGTCGGTCACCTCGTCGATGCCGTCGATGAACACGAAGGACCGCACCCGGCTGAACTGCGAGCTGATGGCGTACACCATCTGCAGGGTGAAGCGGGCGAAGGCGGCCACCGACCCGGAGATGTCGGCCACCACCATGATCTCGGGCTTGGACGGGCGGGGATAGCGGAACTTCGGCTCGGCCGGCACGCCGCCGTAGGACAGCGAGTGGCGGACGGTGTTGCGGAAGTCGAGCGGCCCCTTGCGGCCGTGGCGGCGCTTGCGGGCCAGGCGCACCGCCAGCTTGCGGGTCAGGGGGGCGATGGCCTTGCGCAGGGCGACCAGCTCCTCCCGGCTGGCGTGCATGAAGTCGATGTCCTCGGGCAGCGGCTTGCGGAGCGACTTGGCCACCGCCTCGGCGCCCCGGTCGGCCACCAGCCGGCGGCGGATCTCCGCCTCGATCTCCCGGCGCAGGGCGTCGAGCCGGGCCTCGTACTCCTCGCGGGTCAAGCCGCTCCTCCAGCTCGGTCAGCTCGCCGTGGGTCTGCTCGCGGGCCGCCTCCATCATCCGCTCCAGCACGGCGTCGAGGTCGAGCTGGCGCAGGGTGCGGTACAGGTAGTAGGTGCCGCCCACCGGCCGGCCCGGCTCCATCCCGGCGTAGCGGGTCACCGCGGCCCGGGCGATGGCCCGCAGCATGGCGTCGTTGCCGTCCATCAGGGCCCGGTACAGCATCTCGGCCAGCTGCTCGGGCGTGAGCCCCTCGGTGCCACCGCCTTCGCCCTTCGCGGGACCCGAGCAGGTCGGTGATCAGCTCCTCGACGGCCGTGTCGCCATCGGAGCCTGTCGGTCGAGCTGGTACTCCCGGCCCCGCAGCGAGAAGTACACCTCGAAGACCGTCTCGAAGGCCTTCCAGTGGGCGTTGTTCTTCACCAGGGTGGCGGCCAGGGCGTACTTGAACGCCTCGCGGTCCTCGAGGGGGATGTGCGCAGCGCCTCCATGGCGTCGAGGTTCTCGGTCAGGCTGACCGGGATCCCGGCGGTGCGCAGCTCCTTGACGAACCCGGACAGCGACTCGAGCAGCCCGGCCGAGCTGCCGGCCGGCAGGGCGTGCGACGGCGCTCGGCAGGCGGCCATCTCCATGGCCTGCGGTCAGGCGATCATGGCTCGGGGATCGCTGGCTACCGGCGCATGACCCGGACCGGGGGGACCGTCGAGGCGTTCAGGTCCTTGGCCGCCTTGTCGATGTCGGACTGGTACTTGAGCAGGATGTGCAGGGTCTCGGTGGCCGTCTCGGCGTCCACCGACTGGATCCCGAGCAGCAGCAGGGTCCGGGCCCAGTCGAGGGTCTCCGACACCGACGGCGCCTTCTTCAGCTCCAGGTTGCGGATGGAGCGCACGATGCGGACCACCTGGTCGGCCAGCGCCTCGGAGATGCCCGGCACCCGGGTCAGCACGATCTCCTTCTCCCGCTCGAGGTCGGGGTAGTCGATGTGCAGGAACAGGCAGCGGCGCTTGAGGGCCTCGGACAGCTCCCGGGTGTTGTTGGAGGTGAGGAACACCAGCGGGATCTGGTTGGCGCTCACCGTCCCGAGCTCGGGGATCGACACCTGGTAGTCGGAGAGGATCTCGAGCAGCAGGGCCTCGGTCTCGACCTCGACCCGGTCGACCTCGTCGATCAGCAGCACCACCGGCTCGTCGGCCCGGATGGCCTCGAGCAGCGGCCGGGTGAGCAGGAACTGCTCGGAGAAGATGTCCTCCTCGATGTCCTCCCAGCTCTCGCCGCCGGCGTCCTCGCCGACCCGCTGGGCCTGGATGCGCAGCAGCTGCTTCTTGTAGTTCCACTCGTAGAGGGCCTTGGACTCGTCGAGACCCTCGTAGCACTGCAGGCGGATCAGCCGGGCCCCGGTCAGCTCGGCCACCGACTTGGCCAGCTGGGTCTTGCCGGTGCCGGCCGGGCCCTCCACCAGCACCGGCTTGCCGAGCCGTTCGGCCAGGTAGACCACGCCGGCGATCCCCTCGTCGGCCAGATAGCTGACGCGTCGCAGCCCCTCCCGGACGGCGGCGGGGGACTCGAAGCGGGAGGGTGCGGCGTCGCTCACGAGGTCGTTCCCTTCCATGGTTCGATGCCCTTGAGCCCAGTGGCAACCCTCAGGGGCGCAGCCAGCCAGTTTGCGGTCTTCGCTCAGCGACCGTCTCCGGGATCGGGCCGGCCAGCTCGCGACGAGTGGGACGGCCACGTGGTGGCGGTGGCTCGGTTCGGGATGCGGTCGCCTCCGGCGGTCGGAGGTGGTCGCCCCGACAGCGGGGACCTCGCCGCATCTCCGCCAGCCGAGCCGGCTCGGGCCATCATCCGTTGGGATGATTTTCCGGGCCTGCAGAGGCCTATCGATGGGACGACGGTAGCTACCCTGAGAGGCAGATCCCTCGAAATCCGTCAGGGGGCCCATCACAAGGAGGATGGGTCATGGCGCTGCTCGGGCGTGAGTTCATTGCGGTACCGGACGACAGGAAGCATCAGATCGTCTTCAAGTGGCCGGACCACAACATCCGCAAGTTCACCCGGGCCATCGTCAACGCCGACGAGCTGGCCATGTTCGTCAACACCGGCCAGGTCGTGGCCACCATGGGCCCGGGCCGCCACCAGATCGACGCCGACGAGATCCCCGGGCTGGGCGTCCTCATCGACTGTCGCCACGGCGGCAACGCCTACAAGGCCGAGCTGTACTTCGTCGGCACCCGCGAGTACCCGGGCAACAACTTCGGCGGCCGCATCGACGACGTGCAGGACCCCCAGACCGGGATGATCGTCACCCTGCGGGTGTTCGGCGACTACTCGATGAAGGTCAAGGACCCGGTCGCCCTGATCACCAACCTGGTCGGCACCGTCGACGTCGCCAACAACGAAGCCATCACCGGCTGGATGAGCGACCAGCTCCTGAAGGTCATGCGCACCCACATGACCATCCAGATCGTCCGCAACGGCTGGCCCATCCTCGGCCTGTCGGCCTACACCCCCGACATCGAAGAAGAGGTGATGGCCAAGGGCAACGAGCAGCTCGCCACCTACGGCGTCGCCATCATCCGCATGGGGAACTTCGACATCAACCTGTCCGAGCAGGACGAGACGCAGCTCAAGACCCTGGCCAAGGACACCGCCTACTCGCGCCTGGCCGGCAGCTTCCAGCAGTACGCGGCCGGCGAGATGGCCCTCGGCGCCGGGCAGGGCATGGCCCAGGGCGGCGGCGGGCGTCGGCGGCGCGTTCCTCGCCGCCGGCCTCGGCATGGGCGGCCAGGCCGCCGCGCCGGTCCGCAGCCGGGTCCGCCTCCGCCCCCCGGTCCGGGCTTCGCCGGCGGCGGAGCGGGTTTCGCCGGCCCCGCCGCGCAGCCGGCGTCGACTGCCCGAACTGCCATGCCGGCAACGCCGGCCGGCGCCAAGTTCTGCGCGTCCTGCGGCACCTCGCTGGCTCCGCCGGCGGTCGTTTGCGCCAGCTGCCAGGCCGACAACCCGCGGGTGCCAAGTTCTGCGCCTCCTGCGGCATCCGCCATGGCGGTCGCCGCCGCCCACTGCACGTCCTGCGGGGCCGAGATGGCGCCCGGCGCCAAGTTCTGCCCGTCGTGCGGCACCGTGCGGGGCTCGCGGCCTGCTGGCGGCGTCGCCGCCCGCCGCCCCGACCTGGTCAATGATCGGCGCGATCCGTCGGACTCCTCGCCTTCCGTGCCGGAGGAGGCCAGGGCTTCGATGGCGGCGGCGGGCGGTGGCGGCGGCTGGCGGTGGGGGCGGCGGGGGCGGTGGCGGCTTCTTCTTCTTCGGGGGAGGCGGCGGCGGCGGCGACCGCGGGCGGTACCATCCTGGTCGTCGTCATCGTGCTGGTCCTTGTCATCCTCCGGGTGCTGTTGGCCCCGCTGGCGGCGGGGGCTGGGGCGTCGGCGTGGGAGGTACAGGCCCCGGCGCGCCGCCTTCACCGCCAGCCCAGGAGCTGGAGCCACGCCGACCAGCCGGCGATCAACAGCGTGCGGGGGGACCTTTTCCCCGGAACCGCGCCCGCCGCGGCCGGCCCGGAATCGTCCGGAGGAGGGTCTGGCCGCCATCACCGCCCACGACCCCGGCTTCTCCCGGGAGGCCTTCCTGGAGCAGGTGCAGCGGACGTTCTTCGTCGTCGCAGCAGGCCTGGACCCAGCGCCAGCCCGGGCTGAGCCGCCAGGTCATGGCCGACGGGCTGTGGCAGCAGCACCGGGTCCAGATCCAGGGCTACCTCGACGCCCACAAGCGCAACGTCCTCGAGGATCTGGCCGTCGGCGACCTCACCATCATCGGCGCCCACCGCGACGCCAGCTACGACACCATCACGGTCCGGGTGCTGGCCGCCTGCGCCGACTACGACGTCGACGACCAGAACGGGCACGTCATCCGGGGCGACAAGCACGTCGGCCAGTGGACGGAGGACTGGACCTTCCAGCGGTCCGCGTTCGGCCACCACGCCGGCGGGTGGCGGCACGCATGGCGGCAAGTGCCCCAACTGCGGGGCTCCGCTCGACCTGGACCTGGCGGGGGAGTGCAAGTACTGCAAGGCCCCGGTCAGTTCGGGCGCCTACGACTGGGTGCTGGCCCGCATCGCCCAGGTGCGCAGCACTGCCGTACCAGCCGTACCTACCGGACTCCGTGCCTTCGCTCGGCCGCGGCCGGCCCGGCGTGGCGGGCTGCGCCGCCTTGCAGGCGCCGGCTTGGGCGGGGCCAGCAGCCCGGCCGCGACCAGTCGTTGCGGGATCACCCAGGTGAGCATCTGGTCGTAGATCGTCATGATCGAGATGCCGTACTGACAGGCTGGACGCCCACGTGCCGGCCAGCTCCATCCAGGTCGGGCAGCAGCCACCGACGCCCACGTTGCCGACCAGGTGGGTGGGCACTTGCGTCGGGGAGGCGTACGCGTCCAGCAGCTCCATCTGGGCGCCCACCCCGGTGAGGGCATTGGGGAAACTCCAGCCGTGTGCGCAGCTGTCGCAGGCGCCGATCCCGGCGAAGTTGTTGTCCTTAGGAGTCAGCTGCCCGTACGCCGGGAAGGAGAAATACCCGGTCTCGATGATCGACTGAGCGAAGGCGATATCGGCGCGGACGCCGGTCTGCTGGCCAGCCAGGGCGTAGTCATCGGCCAGTTCTGGCATGGGCACGGTCGTGTTGGCCTTCCGGCCGGTGCTGGCGAACCAGCTCGCCATCTCGGCGCCCGTCAGCACGGATGGGCCCAGGATCGTCGGCGACGACGGGGACGTGGTCTGGCTCGCCGAACTCGTGCCACCGGCCGGGTTGGCCGGCGGCGCGGTCGTGCTGGTCGACGTGGCCGCAGTCGACGCCGTCTGCGTCGTTGCCGGGGCCGCCAGCGCCGAGAGGCCTGAGGCAGAGCCGCCGGGTGGGAGGGTGGAACCGGTGAGCGGTAGCTGGTTGCCGGCGCCCCCGGCCAGCCCGGGCAGGCTGGGAAGGTTGAGGCGGGCCGCCAACCCGGCGATCTTGGCGGCCCGGGTGACCAGCGCCAGGGTTTGGTCGGATGCGGTCAGCGCCGACTCGGGCGGCCACCACCGAGGACCGGGCGTCGGCGACCTGTTGCGCCGCCGCCTTGCTAGCGCGCCCGGCGTCCCGGACCCCGACGCGAGCTGGCCGCGAGGTCCTGGCGCTCGCGCTGGGCGAGAACCCGCAACATCTCGGCGGTATCTATCGCCGCCGATCCGGTGAGTCCTCCCGGGGTGCTGACCATTCCCGTTGGCGACTCCTGGACCTGCTGCGGACCGGCCGCAGGGGTGAGGAACCCCAATCCCATGTAGGCGGCCACCGCGAAACCGCGGACCCGTGCCGCGGCCAAATCGAGGTGGTTTTGGGCCGCCTGCTCGGCGGCCTGGGCTTGCGCCTGCCCGGCCAGTGCGGTGTGCAGGGTCGCGGTGGCCAGGACCACCGACTGCTGGCCATTTGCCACCGCAACCCGGGCCTGCGGATAGTCCTGGATCGCCACCAGCTGGGCCAGATCCGCCTGGACCCGCCGCAGGATCGCAGTCGGATTGGGCGGCGGCGACCCTGGCTTGGTCGGCGGGAGCGCCGGTGCTCGCTACCGGCACCTTCGGCACGCCCTTGGCCGGCGGCTTCGGTTTGGTGGTCGTTGTCGTCGGTCGCACCGTGGTGGTCGTGGTTCGGCGGGGCGCCTTCGTGGTCGTGCTGGTGCGACGCTTGGCCGTCGTCGGCGGTGTGGCCGGCCGGAGAATCGTGGTGGTGGTGGTGGTCGTCGTCGGCCGCGGCACGGTGGTGGTAGTTGTCGACGTGGTGGTCGTCGTGGTGGTCGCTGTGGCCGTGTGTACCGGGGCGGCAGCGGTCGTCGTGGTCGAGGCGGTTGTACCCCCAGCCGCGACAGCCGCCGCGCCATTGGCGAATGCCAGCGCCGGGCTGGCCGAGGCCGTCAGGAGAGCAACGGTGACGCCGACCGCACCCACCACGGCCGCCGCTCGCCGCGGTGAGCGAGACATCAAACTTCAACCTTCCGCCGGCTGACGCCAAGGACGGCGCACCGGCCCCGACTCCAAGACGCTATCAGCGTCTGCCACGAAGCAACACGCGCCGGCCAGCGCTGGTTGCGACCGGCCGCCGCTAGGCCGAAACCTGGTAACCCGGGCCGAACTCTGACGTCGATGCCGGCATTCGTCGCGGTTTTCTTGTCCCGGCCATCTCGCTCCGAGGCGGCTGTCCAGCAGACTGGTCGCCCCGGGGATCGCGCTCCGCTAGAGGTGCAGACCGCACTCCGTCTTGTCGGAACCCGGCCACCGGCCCGACCTCGGGTCTGCGCCCGGCTCGACCGGATGTGTGCACGGGCGGCAACCAATCGACAGGTAGCCCTGGGCCAGAAGCGGATTCACCGGTACGTCGTGGTCGCTCACGTAACCCGCCACATCCTGGTCGGACCAGGTGGCGATGGGATTGACCTTGACGAGGCCCCGCAGATCCCGGGCGACGATCGGTGCCTGGGCCCGCGAAGGAGCCTCGGCACGGCGCAGACCACTCATCCACGCCAACTTCCCCACCAGGGCCCGATCCAGTTGCCCCATCTTGGCGGTCGAGCAACAGTTCGTCGGGTCGGCCTTCCACAGCTCGACCGGCTGGGGCGGCACGGTCAGAACCCGCAGGTTGAGGCCGTAGTGCCGGCGCACCTGCTCCACGGTGCTGAGCGTCTCGGGAAAGTGGTAGCGGGTGTCGATGAAGACAACCTCGATGGATGGCTCCACCCGGACCGCCAGGTCGATAAGGACGGCGTCGGTCATGGACGCCGACAAGCACAGGAACGGGTGGAACTGCTCGACTGCCCACTCGATCACGGCCTGGGCGGGAGCTTTTTCGAAGCCTCGGTTGAGCTCCGCCAGTTCGGCGTCGGTGAACTCGGGAGCGTGGAGGTGCGTGCCGTTGAGCAGGGCTGTCATCGGGATGCGATCGGGTTGATGGGCCGCTAACTCGCCGCGCACTCGCCTTCGCCGACCGCGGCCTCGTAAGGACCGGTCTCGTCGAAGTCGATGTAGTACTCGGGATGTTCTTCAGGATCGGGCCAGAAGTCGAGGTCCTTGAGTTCGGTCCCAAGAGCCTTGGCGCCTCCTGACCGTTCGAGCCAGCTCGAAAACGGCTCACCCACGGTCCGCTCCTCGGTGTACCGGCCTACCAGCCGCACCGTGGCCTCGGCCGCCGCCTTGGCCGGCAGCCGCAACGCCCGGTGGCCGAACTCGATCTCCGTGTTGCCGACGTGACCGCCCAGCAGCAACTGGTAGCCGGGGGCAGGACGGCCATGCGCCCGCCGTTCGGCGCCATTAAAGCCGATGTCCGCGATGTGATGCTGCCCGCAGCTGTTGGTGCACCCGGAGATGTTGATGCGGACGCCGCCCACCTCTGCCAGCCCGGCCTCCTCGAGGGCGCGGCCGATGTCGGCGGCCAGGCCGCGGCTTTGGGTCACGGCGAGGTTGCAGGTATCTGAACCCGGGCAAGCCACCACGTCGCGGGCCAGCTCCGCGCCCGGCTCCGCCATGCCGATGTCGGCGAGGCGCTGGTAGAGGTCGGGCAGCTGCTCGGCTGACAGACCCCGGAACACCAGGTTCTGCCGATTGGTGACGCGCACGTCGAGGCCGAAATCCCGGACGATGTTCGCCACCGCCCGGAACTGGGCGGCGGTGACGTCTCCAAGCTTGGCATAGGCGATCGCCGAGACGGTGCCCTTGGCGACCCCGACGATGACGTTGGACGATTCCCAGCGATGGTAGGAGTCTTGCTTGGTGTTGATGCGGAAGGTGACGGGTGACCCTACGGGAGTGGGGTCCACCCCGGTGGCCACGCCCGCGGGCGCGTCGCCCAGCTCCTCCACGATCGCCGGGATGCCGCCCGGCCAGGTCGACGAGGCCAGCAGCAGCTGGCGCTCCCTGATGACCCGGCGGCGCAGCTCCTCGATACCCATTTGATCGACGACCCACTTGAGGCGAGCCCGCAGTTTGTTGTCCCGGTTCCCGTAGTGGTCGAAGGTGCGGAGAATGGCCTCGATTGTGGGCAGCAGGTCCTGTCGGGCGGTGAATTCCTCCAAAGCCTGGGCCGGGTGAGGATTGGCGCCCAGCCCGCCGGCCATGAAGACTCGGAAGCCGGGCTCGACAGTGCCGTCTGGGCGGGGTCGGGAGACCGCGACGACGCCCACGTCGTTGAACATGGCCTGCCCGCAGTCGGTGGCACAGCCGGAGAAGTTGATCTTGAACTTGCGGGGGAGCCGCTGGGCATACGGATGGTGCAGGAAGTGGCGGAAGGTGGCTTCCGCCCACGGGCTGATGTCCAGCACCTCGTAGGGGCAGGCGCCGGCCAGATGGCAACCCATGACGTTGCGGACGGTGTCGCCGCAGGCCTCACGGGTGGTCAGGCCCACGCCTGCCAACTCCCGCAGCAGGTCGGGAACCCGTTCCAGCTGGACGAAGTGGAACTGCACGTTGAGCCGGGTGGTCAGGTGCCCCCACCCCCGGCTGTAGCGCTCGGCCACGCTGCCCAGGAGGTCCAGCTGCTCGGCCGTGATGGCACCGTAGGGCACCTTCACCCGCACCATCTGGTTGTGAGCGCCCTGGCGCTGGCCGTAGATACCGTTGTTGAGCCGGAACACCCGGAAGGCGTCCTCGTCCACTTGGCCGGCTAGATGGTCCGCCAGCAGCCGGTCGAACTTCTCGATGTCGGCGGCGATCTCGGGGTCGATTACTCCGGTCTGCACGCCCCCCAGTCAATCAAAGACGACTGTGATTATCAACTTTTGCGGGTTTAATATCCATTGGCCCAGATCACCCATTTTCCGACCGACTTAGTAGGGAAGGGGCTGTCAGTCTGCCCCCGGCCGCCGGGGTTCGAGCGCCAGTCTGCCGCCGCCCGCCGCCCGCTGCTCGTCGTCGCCGCCCGCCGCTCGTCGTCGCCGCCCGCCGCTCGTCGTCGCCGCCCGCCGCTCGTCGTCGCCGCCCGCCGTCGCCGCCCGCCGCTCGCTGCCGCTACGAGCGTCCGTCCGCCGCCGGCCGCCGGTCGCCCGGGGCAGCACGAGCGCCAATCTGCCGCCGGCCGCCCGCGGTACCCGATTCCCATCCCGTTGCCGGGTCATTCAGCACGTGCCGCCGGGGTGGACGGCGCTCGCTTCGGGCTGAGGCAGCGGTAACGCGCCGGAACACTCAGCGGCGCAGCAGGTCCGCCACCTGGAACGCCAGGTCCAGCGATTGACTGGCGTTGAGCCGCGGGTCGCAGGTGGTGGTGTAGCGTAACTCGAGGTGGTGGTCGAGCACCTCGTCGGTACCGCCGAGGCATTCGGTGACGTTGTCGCCGGTCAGTTCGACGTGGACGCCGCCCGGCCAGGCTCCCTCCGACCGGCAGGTGGCGAAGAACTCCCGGATCTCGGTCAGCACGTTGTCAAAGTGCCGGGTCTTACGGCCGCCCGGCCCGGTGACGGTGTTTCCGTGCATGGGATCGCACGCCCAGACCACGGGATGACCGGCCTGGCGGACAGCCCGCAGGAGGGGAGGGAGTAGTTGAGGGGTGCGGCCGGCCCCCAGCCGGGTGATGACGGTCAACCGGCCCGGTGTGCGCTCGGGGTCCAAGGCGGCGCATAGGTCGACCAGCTCCTCCGGGGTGGCGGCCGGCCCGATCTTGGCAGCCACCGGGTTCGACAGTCCCGAAAGGAAGTCGATGTGGGCGCCATCGAGGCGGCGGGTGCGTTCGCCGACCCAGATCAAGTGGGCGGACGTGTCGTACCAATCGCCGGTCAAGGAGTCCCGGCGGGTCATGGCCTCCTCGTAGCCGAGGATGAGCCCTTCGTGGCTGGTCCAGAAGTCGACCTGCTGCAGGGACGCCTCGTCCCCTAGCTTGATGCCGCAGGCGCGCATGAACCGCAGAGCCCGGTCGATCTCGGCAGCCAGGGCTTCATAGTGCTGGCCGCCGGGGCTGCCGGCGACGAATTGCTGATTCCAGGTGTGCACCTGGGAGAGGTCGGCGAAACCGCCCTTGGTAAAGGCACGCAGCAGGTTGAGCGTGGATGCCGACTGGTGGTAGGCGGTGAGCATCCGAGATGGATCCGGGGTGCGGGCGGCCTCGGTGGGGGCGTCGTCATTGATGACGTGACCGCGGAAGCTGGGCAGGACGCGGCCGTCGACGAGCTCGGTGGGCGAAGAGCGCGGCTTGGCGAACTGACCCGCGATGCGGCCGAGCTTGACAACGGGGACGCCAGCGCCGTAGGTGAGCACGACGGCCATCTGGAGGATGACCTTGAGCTTGTCCCGGATGCTGTCGGCCGTGAAGTCGTGGAAGGACTCGGCGCAGTCGCCGGCTTGCAGCAGGAACGCCCCGCCCGCGGCCACCTCGGCCAAGGCCCGCTGCAGGCTGCGCGCCTCGCCGGCGAAGACAAGCGGCGGCAGGGCCGACAGGGTCTTGAGCGTCTGCTCCAGCCCATGCGGATCGGGCCATTCCGGCTGCTGTTCGGCCGGAAGGTCTCGCCACCGACTGGGTGTCCAGGCCCGGTCCATACCCCACCACGATGGCGGAAAGCGACGGATAGAGCAAAGCGATTGGGCCCATCGGTATCGTCATGCCGGTCATGACTGAACGCATCGGGATCTTTGGGGGCACGTTCGACCCCATCCATGTGGGCCACCTGGTGGCAGCGGTCAACGCCAAGAGCGCTCTACACCTGGACCGGGTGCTGCTGGTGGTGGCCAACCTCCCCTGGCAGAAGGCCGATGTCCGGGTCGTCAGTTCCGCGGAGGACCGCCTGGCGCTCGTCGAGGCCGCCGTGGGCGACGTGCCCGGCCTGGAGGCCAGTCGCCTAGAGATCGATCGCGGCGGCGAGTCCTACACGGCCGACACGCTGGTGGAGCTGCATGAGGCCAGCCCCGGCGACGAACTGTTCCTGATCATCGGCCGGGATGTGGCGGCCGAGCTCGCTACCTGGGAACGCCTGGACGAGATCCGGAAGCTCGCCACCCTGGTGGTCGTCAATCGACCTGGTGCCGGACGGCCTTCCGGCCTGGACGACGCGTCGTCGCCGATTGTCGAGGTCACCGTCCCCAATCTGGAGATCTCCAGCACGGATCTGCGGGCCCGGGCGGCAGACGGCCGGCCCCTCGATTATCTGGTTCCAGAGGCGGCAGTGCGCTGTATACGGGCTCGTGGTATGTACGCTGGAGACGGATGACAATCGTCCGTTCGGCCGTTCCGACTCTTGCGTCCAGTGACGCGGCTGGCGGCGGTCCAGGCGAGCGGCTGCGCCGGCTTCGACAGCGGCGCCGGTTGCTGCGGGAGGAACTCTTGACGGTTGCCGTCCTCGTGATCGCCCTGGCGGCCACCCTGGTCGTGCTCGGGCTGCAATGGCTCGGGAGTGGCCAGTCCGTCACCCCCTCGACGGTCCCCGCCCCGGCACACAGTCGCAACATCATTGGAGGTCCTACGTGACAGATTCGCCAGGCCCGCGCCGGTGAGAGCATCGGCACCGCAGAAGGGCGCAGCCGCTCCCAGCCTGGAGCAGATCCGGCACTGGTGCGAAGTAGCCGCCCGGGCCGCCTGGGCCAAAGGGGGTGAGGACACCATCATCCTGTCGGTTGGCGAGGTGCTCGTCATCACCGACGCGTTCGTGATTACCAGCGGGTCCAATCCCCGTCAGGTGCGCACGATCGCGGAAGAGGTGGAAGAGCAGGTGAAGCGGGCTGATGGCCCGGCCCCGCTCCGCATCGAGGGTCTCGACGACGCCAGCTGGGTGTTGATGGACTTCGGCGACTTCGTGGTTCACGTCATGCGCGCCGACGTTCGTGACTTCTACCAGCTGGAGCGGTTGTGGTCTGATTCAGAAGCGTGGCCATGGCGGGAGGGGGAGGCCGTGGCGTCGGGGGGGTAGCCCGCCCGGGCGAACTGGTCCGCCTGGTCCGCCTGGCCCCGACCGGCTAGCTGACTCGTCAGCCGACCCGCTGGTCAGCCGACCGGGTGGTCGGCAGCGGCCACTTTCGTTTCCTTGGGTCCGCTGGGCTCGGAGAACCTTGCCGGCGAGCCTTCCGGTTGGGGTATGCCGCGGGGCCCCTAGGCAGACGCCCGGCTCTCCTGGAAGGTGCGCCGATAGGCAGCCGGGGCGCAACGCACGATGGCGGAAAAATGCAAACGGAGGTTGGCGCTCGTGCCCAATCCGCACCGCCAGGCGACTTCTTCGATCGGCAGGTCGGTCGTCTCGAGAAGACGCTGGGCCAGCAGCACCCGCTGCGTGATCAACCAGCGGTGTGGGGATGTCCCCGTGGCGGCCCGGAAACGGCGGGCGAACGAACGCGGGCTCATGACCGCCCGGCGGGCCAGGTCCTCGACTGCCATGGGCTCATCGATGTGCTCCTGAGCCCAAGTCAACGTGTCCGCGAAAGGATCGTCGGCAGCCACGGCGGTAAATGGTTCCTCGACGAACTGGGCTTGGCCGCCATCGCGATGCGGCGGGACCACGCAACGGCGGGCCAGTCGATTGGCAATCTCCGCCCCGTAGTCGCAGCGCACCACGTGCAAACAGAGGTCCATGGAGGCCGCCGAACCAGCTGAGGTGAGTACGTCTCCCTCGTCGACGTAGAGGACGTCGCGATCAACCCGCACCTCGGGATATTGGGCCGCGAGGTGCTGACTATGCCTCCAGTGGGTGGTCGCCAGCCTTCCGTTCAGCAGTCCCGCCTCGGCCAGCACGAACGCCCCGGTGCACAACGAGATGACGCGCGCCCCCCGGTGATGGGCCCGGCGCAGCTCGTCGAGCACCGCTTCGCTAATGGGTGGGTCGGGACGGTCGATAGGCGGAACCACAACGGTGTCAGCGGCTCGCAGACCCTCGAGTCCGTGCGGTGCCACCACCTGGAACGGCACGGCGGCAGATATGGGCCCCGGGTGGGCCCCACAGACCAGGAAGCGGTACCAGCTCACGCCGAGATCGCTGCGATCGAACCCGAAGACCTCGCAGGCAACCGAAAACTCCAACGGCGAGAACCCGTCGTCGACGAGGAGGGCCACGGTGTGGGTCTTGGCAGGATCCTTTCGCACGGGATTCATCCTGCCACATCTTGGCGGGGTGTGGGGTGGGGCGGGTGGGACGTGGGTACGTGGGATGCGGGTGCGTGGCATGCGGGTGCGTGGGATGCCGGTGGGTGGGATCGGAGGGGGCGGGGTGGAGCGGGCGGGGGTGGTGGCGGCCGGTGTGGCCGAAGCCGGTGGAGGCGAGGCCGGTAGGGGTCGTGGCCGCCACAACGTCACATCTGGTAGGCGCCAGGGGTAACCGGTTGTGACGCGGTTTTCGTTATTTCGCCACGATGTCACGACGGTCCGGGCGCCAGGCCGAGCGACTGTGACGAAGTGGCGTTGAGGGCGACAGCTCGTGGGCAAAAGGGGACCGGAAGGGCGGAACCGCGGAGCGCAAATTCGAAGGGCCGACCGGCGCCGACCGGGGGGCGGAACTGCGCAGACGGTACGACTTGAACGGAACTGCCCCGACCCCCGGCTGTTCAGGGCCGGGCCAAGGGCTGCGGCCCCGCCTCCTGTCCCGATCCCGTAGCCGGCATGGGCCCTTACGTGCGGAAGTCGGGGGCGTACTTGCGGATTTCCCGGCGGGCGATGGTCATCTTGTGGACCTCATCCGGCCCGTCGGCGAGGCGCAGCGTGCGGATGTGGGCGTACATTCGGGCCAGCGGGAAGAACTGGGTCACCCCCGCCGCGCCGTGCACCTGGATGGCCCGGTCGATAACCCGAAGACACAGATTCGGAATGGCTACCTTGATGCCGGAAATCTCGGTGGCGGCCGCCTTGTTGCCGACGGTGTCCATCAGGTAGGCGGTGCGCAGCACGTACTCACGGCCCATGTCGATGTCGATGCGAGATTCCGCAATCCAGTCCTGGATGAGGCCTTTCTGGGCGAGCAGGGTCCCAAAGGTGGCCCGCTCGAGGGACCGGCGTACCATGCATTCGAGGGCCCGCTCGGCCGCGCCGAGGGTGCGCATGCAATGGTGGATCCGGCCGGGGCCTAGGCGTGCCTGGGATATGGCGAATCCGCCGCCCTCCTGGCCCAGCAGGTTGTCGGCCGGGACGCGTACGTCCCGGAAGATGATCTCAGGGTGCCCGCCGGGGTCTTCGTAGCCGAACACATGCGGCGTGCGCCCAATCGAGATGCCCGGAGTACTCCGGGGAACCACGATCATCGATTGCTGCAAGTGCGCCGACGCCTCGGGATCGCTCTTGCCCATGACGATGACCACCTTGCAGCGGTCGGCCAGCGCCCCCGAGCTGAACCACTTGGTGCCGTTGAGCACGTACCCATCGCCATCCCGGCGGATGCGGAGGCTCACGTTGGTGGCATCCGAGGACGCGGAGTCGGGCTCGGTCATGCAAAACGCCGAGCGGATCTCCCCTTCGAGGAGCGGCGCTAGAAAGGTCTGCTTGACACGCTCAGAGCCGTAGAGGTTGAGAACCTCCATGTTGCCGGTGTCGGGTGCTGAGCAGTTGAGCGCTTCTGACGCGAACGTCGTCTTTCCCAGTTCCTCGGAGATCGGCGCGTAATCGAGGTTTGACAACTTGGTGCCAGGCGCGTCCGGCGCCAGGTGGGGGAGGAACAGGTTCCAAAGGCCGCGTTCCCGTGCGGCCGCCTTAAGCTTGTCCATGATGGGCGGATAGCCCGTGGGGCCGACCTCGTCCTGCTCCCTGTAGTACTCCTCCTCATTCGGGTAGATGTGGTCGTCGAGGAACCGTTTGACCTCCTGTTGCATGGCGATGCCGGCGTCGGTGAACGAGTAGGGCATTGGAAAGCGACCTCCCGGTCCTCTACGAGCGGGCTGAATCTTAGGACCGGGTTCGGCGACCCGGCGCGGTCAGCCGATGTGCCACGTTCGCCCGGTCGCATCGGGCTCGACTCCCGGCTCGCCGACCCACCCCCCGCCACGCCCGGCGCCCCTGCCAATGCCGCCGCCCACCCCCCGCCACGCCCGGCGCCCCTGCCCCCCCAGCCCGGCGCCAGGGCCCTGCCACCGCCCATGCCCGGCCCGTCCCCCAACCACGCGTTGGCCACGACGAGCCCATCCGGAAAACTCGGGTTCTCCGTATTTGACCCAGTAAGTGTCGATATGCCCCACTTAGACAAGTTTGCGGTGAGGATGACGGCGTTGACCGGTGCCTGAGGGTGCCAGGCGTCCACGCTTGGCCGGCGTCGGTACGTCGCTCGCGAAGTGTGGACGCCAACGGGCCGGGCGGCGCGGCTCGTGCTCCACGCTTCGCGGTCCGGTGGTCGGGGGCCGCGAAGCGAGGACGCTCCCGTGTCTCCGCGTCAACTCGGAAATTGTCAGTTAGCCATGGTGCAAGGATGCCTTCGCGACTCGTCGATGACCTTGCACGGCGGACCTTGCACGGCGGACCTTGCACGGCGGACCTTGCACGGCGGACCTTGCACGGCGGACCTTGCACGGCGGTCCCTGAACAGCGGACGTTGAATGGCGGTGCCGCTCTCATTCGCGGCGGCTTGGAGGTGCGTCTAACCATTACGCGAATCCTGGTGGCCATCAACCAGTGAACGGTCTGACTTGGTCTCCCGCGCGGAGAGAGTGCCGTCCACCCGCACCGGGGTGAGTGAGCCGCGGCCAACGGGCGTATAGGAGACGTAGATGACCGGTCCATAGCGAGTGGGATCGGAAGACACACCGCTGCGTCGCGCCGTCAAATTGCTGAGAAAAGCGCGGTTCAGCAGACTCTTTTGCGAAGGTAGAGCTGGACAGGAAATCAAGGCTATTCCGGAGGACGTCACGGCCCCCGCCATAGCGCAGCACGGCAGGAAGACGGCACCAGCCCGGTCAGCACGCCGCGCAGAAAAGGCGGTCCCACTCCGGCCCTGGTCGCGCCCAGGGTAAGCGGAGAGATCACTTTTGGACCCAGGTTGATCAGGGTTACCGAAGTAGACATGCTTCAGTACAAGAGGGCGGTGTCTGTAGTTGGGGTCCGCCGGCCTTGGCGTTTCCGGCGGTACGAGTAGAACCAGGACCTCGTGCCCGAACCGTCCCTTCGCAATGCTATGGTCGCCAGATGGCAACTGTGCAACTTCGGCGTTATCAGGTGAAGCCCGGTGAGATGGAGAATTTTGTCAAGTGGTGGCCTGGTCTCTTGCCGGCCCGCCAGCGCTACGGATTCGAGGTGCTTTTCGCCTTTGTCGACGAATCCACCAACCAGTTCGTGTGGGCCGTCAGCCACGCAGGTGACAACGAAGACTTCGACGCCGCCGAGAAGACCTATCTGGAGTCCCCGGAAAGAGCCGAGGTATTTGCGGGCGTGCCCTCGCGAATCGATGAGACCTTCGTCACCAAGGTTGACGTCATCCATCAAATCTGGCCGGCCAGCTGAACCAGGCGCCGCCGGAGAGTGCCATCGTCTCGACGGTGAAGTGGCGCGGGCCCAAAAGGGCCACCGATGAGCCAGCCTGTTGACCCAAGCGCTATCACTGGCTGCGGCCGAGAAGTTCCTTTGTGTCTTCCGGTCAGTTCCGAGAAGAGGTGGAACCTTCACGCGGGACGTCCACTTCCACGGCACCGATCTTCGCGCTGGCAACAAGGTGATCGGCATCACGAGCCCCGCGAATCGTGACAGCGTTCCGTCGAGGATTCGACGTCGGTTCGCTTTGACCGCAAAGTCAATTGTCATTTGTCGTTTTTCGGCCGGTCCGCATCGATGCCTTGGCTCGTACCTGTCCCGCCACGAGCTCGCAGTGGCGTTGGAGGAATGGCACACCGAGATTCCGTCCTATCGTATTCCGGCTGAAACCACTTTCCTCTACCACGGCGGCATGGTCTTCGCCCTCGACGAATTGCCCGTGGAGTGGGGCGTCTGATCAGCTCACCGTTGAACGTTGGTGGGCTCCGCGCGCCTTGGGCAACGCGTGGGGAATCTTGTCTCGCCCACCGTCGCCCGTCGTGGATGGTGCGCGTCAGCTAGTAGCGGTCTCCCAGCGGAGGGGAAGTGAGGTCATGGCGAGTACCCCGCCAGTGTAGCCAATCTCGCCGCGGGGATCGACCTCGTAGTCCGGGATTACGCGGTGCCACTCCTCCAGTGCGACACAAAGCTCGTGACGGGCGAGATGCGAACCGAGGCATCGGTGCGCGCCCACTGCGAACGCCATATGTCGATTGACGCGACGGTCGAAGTCCGGTACTAGAGGATCGTTGAACTCGGCGCTGTCCAGGTTGGCGAGGCTCACGACAGGAACCACGAATTCGCCTTCACGAATGTCTTTTCCATGAAAATGGATGTCGCGTGTGACGCGCTTGGATAAGGTCGGAGTTACCGTAAAGAGGCGAAGGAACTCCTCCACCGCCTGCGGGATAACCTCGGGTTCCTGCACGAGACGTTCCCGAACTTGGGGATTTTGGGCCAGATACCTGAAGGTCCACGCGATGCTCGACGGCAGAGTGTCAAGGCCTCCGAGGAACACCGTGGACGCCAGATTGACAGCCATGTCGGGGTCGAGGTCCGCGCCGTCCAGACTGGCGTGCGCGATGCCGTTGAGCATGTCATTCTGTGGCGACCGTCGACGCGTTCTCGAGGGCGTCGCCCATGAGATCGCGGATTGCGCTCCACGCTTCTTGTTTGGCGTTGTAATCGTGGAGGAAGGTCTCCGCCAACTGCCGGAACTCCTCTCGGCGATCACGGTCCAGTCCAAAGAGATCACCAAAGATCGCTATAGGGTATTTCCTGGCAAAGTCATCGACGAGCTCACACGAACCTGAACCACTGAATGTGCCAATCAGATTCCGGCACACTTCGCGCATCCGCGGCTCCAGCGGATCGATCTTCTCGGGTGTCAGAAGAGGCAATAAAACCTGACGGAGCTTGGTGAGTTGGGGAGGATCCGACCAGTTGAATAGGGGTTTATCCAAATTGGCTGGAGGAACGCTGGCATTCACGTGTGAGAACGTCTCCGAGTCGGAGAGAATCTCCTTGCATTGGTCATACCGGGTGAAAACCCAATACCCGCCGTGCTCCGCAGTCCAGAAAGGTTCCGATTCACGAAAGTCGGCGTATACCTCGAATGGGTCCCTGGGCAGCACCCGATCACGCTGTAGGTGAAACTCCCGAACCGGGCACCGAGCCGTCTCCACAGTCACCGCGCACCTCGCTCCTCTATCTCGTATCTCGTTCTCAGACCAGAGTTTCGCCTTGCCTGCTGGCGCCACGGCATCGGCTCCGTCACCATAGCCTTGAGGCCGATCGGACGTCGCAGAGGCACGCATCGCTGGTCACAAGCGTAACCCGTGGATGTCGAAGTGTCCAGATAACCCGGGTGCAGCTCAGCAACCGACTACGCCGCTGCAGGCATCACCATCGGGATCGGTGACCAGCCTGGCGTCTCAAGGGCTCCGAGTGAGTTTAGGGCAGGAGGTTTTCGAACGGTGTCGCTTGGACGAGTGAACCATTGACGTAGTGGTATAGCGCGATGTCGGCGTTGACGGCCCGGGGGATAAGGCCTCCGAGAGCCTTCTGAGGGACAGTGAAGTTGAGCGGCGGGGTCATCCCGAATGTGCTCAAGTTCGTCGCCGTAGACAGGTAAGAGAAAATCGACTTGGCGGACACTGTGGGCAGCGTCTTGGCGATCTCGGCCACGACGTTCGCGGCCAGCCAGGCGCTGGCCAGGATATTGGTTTCGTCCGTCACCCCCGGCTTATATTTGTTCATGTCGGACAGAACATCTGCCAACCAGGTGAGTTCAGTTCGTAGAACTCCTCGAGATACGAGTTGGTGGAAGTCCCGAAGTTCGCCTGGATGATCGCAGGATCCCAAACGCCTGCGTTGTAGATTATTGGCTGGTTGTACCCAATGCTGTGGAGAGCCTTTCCCAGTCGGATGCCAATCAGCTTCGGGGTTGCCCTGGGCCAGCACGCCCTGGATGAGCAGCTATCTGCGCAGCATACGGTGCCAGGTCCGCGGCTGTGTACGGGACGTACACGGAGGCCACGACCTTGCCACCGATTGGGCCCACAATGCCCTGCACCAAGGGCGGATACTCGCGGCCCGCGGGCAAATCCACGGTGGTGACAACCACGTTCGGGTTCTTGAAGTACTTCACTCCCGCCGCTGATTCTTCCGCACCACCGAAGCTGCCCCCGGTGAAGGGGAAGACCTGGGAGACTTGAAGTCCTCCGGGCAGTAGAAGTTGTCGTTGATCGAAGCCATCTGGGCCTTGGCCAGAATCGGCAGCAGCTGCGAGCTACACGTCGAGGAGTTCGCGATGACGCCCAGCATGTTCGGGTCCGCGACCGCCTGTTGGGCACATTGGGTCGCCTGACTGGCAACGTTGTTGTCGAGGCACACCACGATCTGCAATGGATGGCCAGCGATGCCCCCACGGGCATCCACGCCCTTCTCGATCGCCGCCACGTACTTATTGTCGTCGGACGACGTCGGCTCGGCCCACATGAGCTTGTACGGGGTCCCGCTCACCTGCGACGCCGTTGAAGGCGTGGTCGTGGCACCAGAGGACCAGACGGCCGACCCAACCGGTGGTTGGCGAACTGGTCGACTTCGAGCTTCTGCACAAGCCGAAATCGCCAAACCGATCACGCCCGCGACCGCAATAAACTTCCATCGTCCCATCTTCGACATCACATGCCTCCCCTTGGCTTAGGACTGAAGCGTCTCCCCCGAGACCTTCCGGCCGAACCGACGCCAACCCGCCCCCCCCTGCCTGAACCCGATGGCACGGTCAACCCATAGCACCTTGATGCAGCGGCAAAACCATAGCATCGCGAGCCTTGCAGCACATGGCACCGTCCAGCTCTTGTTTCCGGCTCTCGGCTACCAACGACCGTAAGCAACGAAACTGACCCAGGCCCGGTGGTAGATCAACCTAGTGAGCGAGTTGGGTTGTTGGGTTCGCCAGGTGTGACGGCAGGCGTTCGGGGCAAGGAGCGAAGCGGGCTTCTATGCCCGGGTCACGGACAAATCGCGAGGCAGGACATTTCATATCACGATCTCTCCTCTGCTCTGTTCTTGGCGGCTAGGGGTCCTCGGATCAGCTGGCCGGGACGAGCTCCCGTCGGCTGCCGCCGGCGATCAGCACCTCGCCGTTGACGAGCGTGGCGAGGAAGCCGACCGAGCGCTGGGTGATCCGCTTCTCCCCGGCCGGGAGATCGTTGACGACGACGGGCATCGCGGGCCCGACCCGGTCGGGGTCGAACACGTTGATGTCGGCCACCATCCCCTCTCGCAGTAGCCCACGGTCGTGGAAGCCCCACGCCCGCGCCGGCGCCAGTGTAAGCATCTGGACCGCCTCCTCGAGGGTGAAGTCCTGCCGCTCTCGGACCCAGTGGGCGAGGAGATGGGTCTGGATCGAGGCGTCGGACATCTGGCTCACGTGCGCACCCGAGTCCGAGAACCCCATCACGGTGTGGGGGTGCTGCATGCACCGCTTGGTGTCCTCGTAGTCGAAGGGCATGAGGCCCTGGAAGAAGAACTGGCTCATGTCCGTCTCCAGTGAGAGCTGGATCATCAGCTCCACCGGGTCGATGACCACGTGCTGCGGCCATCTCCGCGACGGTCGGGTTCGGCGGCGTTGGCCGGTCGATGACCCGAAGACGGTCGTACTCGGGCGGGCGAGCCTCGCCACCGAGCGCTTCGGCGTACTGCGGCCTCGTTGGCTGCTCGCACCAGCCGCCCGACCAGATCGGGGTCCTGCAACGCGTGGCGCTGCTCGTCGACTGGGCGCGCCCGGACCTCCCGCCAGACGGGGAGGCGGTCGAAGGGCAGCTGCGTGCGGAACGACGACATGGTGCCGATCCCCCGAGGGTGGATCAGGCCGACCATGCGGCCGCCGGCGGCGATCGGTCGATTCGAGCAGGTCGAGCCCCCGGCGGGCGCTGGCGCCGGTGACGGCGGTGACGCCGGTGGCGACGGCCAGCTCACGAAGCAGGTCGTTGGTATCGACCTCGCCTGGGCCCGGCGGATCGGCGACCAGCTGCAAGATCCCGACCCCGAGGTCGCCGAGAACCTCGACCAGGTGAACTACCTCGCTCCATGCCGCCAGCCGCGACGCCACCGGCCGGTCGTCGGATGTCCGGTGGTGGCGGGTCCGCGAGCTCGTGAAACCAAACGCCCCGGCTCGTAGGCTGTCCTCCAGCTCGGCAGCCATCGCCTTCAGGTCGTCGTCGGTGGCCTCCTCCTCGAACGCCCGCTCGCCCATCACGTGGGTTCGCAGCGCCGAGTGGCCGACGTTGGCGGCGTAGTTCAGGCCCTTGGGTTGGCGGTCGACGGCATCGAGGTACTGCGGCGAAGGTCGTCCAGCTCCAGTCGATCCCGGCCGCCATGGCCGCACCGGAGATGTCCTCGGCGCGCTCGAGGTTGCGGACGACGAGCATGCGCTCCTCGGGCGCCGCCGGCGCCAAGGTGAAGCCACAATGGCCCATGACCACCGTGGTGACCCCGTGCCAGCACGAATTGGTCCCGAGCTGGTCCCAGAACACCTGCGCATCGAAATGGGTGTGGACGTCGATAAAGCCTGGGGTGACGACGTGACCCTCGGCGTCGATATCGGTCACGCCGCGCTCCTTGATGCGCCCGATGCGTGGCGATGCGCCCGTCGATGATCCCGACATCGCCGCGGAACGAGCCCAACCCGCTGCCGTCGACGACGAGGCCGTTGCGTATGACGACGTCATAGGCCATCAGACCGCCACCTGCGGGCGAAGGTCGGCCGGATCGAGGTCCAACATGGCGATGGCGTTCGTCCGCATGAGCATCTCGAGCTCCTGGCGGCGTGACCCGCTCACCGATCTCTGCGACCAGCTTAGGGGTGTCCGGCCAGGTCGAGTCCTGGTGCGGGTAGTCCGTCTCGAAGACGAGCTGCTCGATGCCGATCTGGTGGCGGGCATCCACGCCGACCATGTCGTCGAAGAAGCAGCCGAACACACGACCCGGCACCTGCGTGGACGGCAGGTCGGTCAGGACGGGATCGAGATTCGACCAGGCCTTGCTGTTGGTGAACACGTGATCGACCCGCTCCAGCAGGAACGGCATCCAGCCCACCTGGCTCTCCGAGTAGGCGATCTTCAGACGGGGAAAGCGAAGCAAGCACCCCCGAGAGCAGCCAGTCCGCCATCGACATGTAGGCGTTCAGGGAGGTGAGCGTGACCGCGACACCCTGGGGCGCGTCGTCGCTGGTGAGCTGCATCTTCGAGCCGGACCCGATGTGCATGCAGATGACGGTGCCCGTCTCGTTGCACGCCGCGAACAACGGGTCCCAGTACCGGTCCTTGTCGTGGATGGACGGCAGACCGAGGTTCGCCGGCAGCTCGGAGAAGGTGATCGCCTTGCACCCCCCGCGCCGCGTTACGGCGCACCTCGGCGGCGGCCAGCGCCGGATCCCACATCGGGATGATGATCAGCGGGATAAGCCGCCCGCCGCTGTCACCGCACCACTCCTCGACCATCCAGTCGTTGAAGGCCTGGATGCAGGCCAAGCCCAGCTCTTTGTCCTTACCCTCGCTGAACATCTGGCCGGCGAAACGCGGGTAGTTCGGGGAAGCACAACGAGCGCTCCACGTGATTGATGTCCATATCGGCCAGGCGGGCCGCCGGGTCGTAACAGCCCGGGCGCATCTCCGAAAACGAGATCGGCGCCATGGTGTACTGCTCCTTGGGGATCCCCGCACAGGCCATCACCAACGGCATAGGTCTGACCAGATCCTCGTACACCCACCAATCGACCACCGGGCCATCACCACCCTTGACAAACGGCGAGCCGTCGGTCGTGGGCAGCGTCTCGCAAGCGTCGCGCTCTATCCGGGGCCCCCGATCCCGGAACCGGTCCGGCAGCCACCTCTTCCACAGGTGCGGCGGCTCGACGACGTGGTCGTCAACAGAGATCACCCACGGCAATTCCGGCATGGCAACACCCCCCAGACAGAAGGTTAGTCAATGGCTAATGCATAGCACGCCAGGCCCGAGCCGTCAACGATGCCATACCGCCGCCGCCCCGAAGTCACCGGCCGGGCGCGGCTTCGACACTTAACCGGCGCCGTTTCGCCTCAACTCAGCCAGCCGGCGACGTCGGCGACGAGTTGCGCGTTGCCGGCGGCGTTGTAGAAGTCCACCTTGCCGTCGGGGCCGACCGGGGCGATGACCAGGTTGGGGATGGTCTCGCCGGCGGTGAAGTTGAGGTTGGAGGCGGTGGGGCGGGTTACCCCGTCGGGGTAGACGGTGACGAAGCTGGGCGCGGTGGGCTGGGTGACGGTCACGTTCAACACCACCGCGGCGACGCCTGAGGCCGGTACGCCGCCGTGGCCGAGCACGGCCAAGCTGATGGTCTGTCCGGCCTTTACCGGGCCGGTGGTCCCGCCGGTGCCGTTACGGGTGTCGAGCACCCGGGCCGGGGTCAGCGGGTTGAGCCCTCCCGCAGCGGTGCTGCCGGAGGCGAACCAGCCGGAGACGTCGGCGACGAGTTGCGCGTTGCCGGCGGCGTTGTAGAAGTCCACCTTGCCGTCGGGGCCGACCGGGGCGATGACCAGGTTGGGGATGGTCTCGCCGGCGGTGAAGTTGAGGTTGGAGGCGGTGGGGCGGGTTACCCCGTCGGGGTAGACGGTGACGAAGCTGGGCGCGGTGGGCTGGGTGACGGTCACGTTCATCACCACCGCGGCGACGCCTGAGGCCGGTACGCCGCCGTGGCCGAGCACGGCCAAGCTGATGGTCTGTCCGGCCTTTACCGGGCCGGTGGTCCCGCCGGTGCCGTTACGGGTGTCGAGCATCCGGGCCGGCGTCAGCGGGTTGAGCCCTCCCGCAGCGGTGCTGCCGGAGGCGAACCAGCCGGAGACGTCGGCGACGAGTTGCGCGTTGCCGGCGGCGTTGTAGAAGTCCACCTTGCCGTCGGGGCCGACCGGGGCGATGACCAGGTTGGGGATGGTCTCGCCGGCGGTGAAGTTGAGGTTGGAGGCGGTGGGGCGGGTTACCCCGTCGGGGTAGACGGTGACGAAGCTGGGCGCGGTGGGCTGGGTGACGGTCACGTTCATCACCACCGCGGCGACGCCTGAGGCCGGTACGCCGCCGTGGCCGAGCACGGCCAAGCTGATGGTCTGTCCGGCCTTTACCGGGCCGGTGGTCCCGCCGGTGCCGTTACGGGTGTCGAGCACCCGGGCCGGCGTCAGGGGGGTGAATGCGGCTGTGACGTCGAATGGCGTGCTCGTGGTGCTCAAGGAGTCGGTGCTGTCGGTGGCGGTCAGCTTGTAGCCGCTCCCCGGTTTGTCGATTTCGCAGCCCGCGAATGCCGCGATTCCGGCCATCGTGGTGGAAGCGCATCCCGACAGCGTGGCTCCGGCCGTGCCCGTTCCCGGCACCATCGTCAGGCTGATCGGACTGGAATCAGACGTAACCGTGTTGCCCGCGGCGTCCTCGATGGTAACGGTGGGTTGCGTCGACCATGGCGTCGCGGCGGTGCCCCCGCCGGGCTCGCTGGAAAACACCAGCTTGGCGGGGACCCCCAAAGCGATTGGGGTCACCGGGCTGGAAGCCGCCGAGGTAGGTCCGGTGCCGACATCGTTGGTCGCAGCCACGGTAAACGTGTATGCGGTGCCGTTTGTCAGGCCGGCGACCGTGATCGGAGACGACGGACCGGAAGCTGTCGCGCCGCCGGGGCTCGCCGTGACGGTGTAGGAGTTGATCGGGTCTCCCCCGTCTGAGAGGGGACCGGTGAAGGACACGATCGCCAGTTGATTGCCGGGGACGGGTGTCACGCCAGTGGGCGCCGCCGGGACATTCGGAGTCTGCACGATGGTGATCGAAGTGCTGGTCGCAGCGAGGCTGGCATTCACTGGTGAGGACAGATTGAAGGTGAACGTCCCCGGAGTGGCCGTGTGGCAGTTGAGGAGGGGGACTCGGACGTTTTGGGTGGTGACGCCGGGGGGGAAGGTGAGGGTGCCGTTTTCGTCGACGAAGGCGGAGTTGGCTTCTTCGCAGGATTGGAAGGAGCCGCTGGCGGTGCCGTTGGCGGTGGCGTAGTTGACCGTGACGGTGCTCTCGCCGGGGGCGTTGAGGGTGACGGGCAGGTCGATGTAGCCGTCGGCTTCAGCGGCGACCAGGTCGGGGGGTGCGGAGATGGCGGGCAGGGAGACGGGGTTGGTGCCGCTGGCGCCGATGGTGATGATGCCGGTGCCGTCGGCCAGGGTGGCGTTGGTGGGGGTGCCTAGGGTGAGCGAGAAGCGGCGGGTGGGGGCGGGCCCGGCTCGGTCCAGGATGGGGATGGTGACGTTTTGGGCGGTCTCGCCGGGGGGGAAGGTGAGGGTGCCGCTGGTGGTGGTGTAGTCGGTGCCGGCGAGGGCCGAGCCGTCGTTGGTGGTGTAGGGCACGCTGACGGTCACGCCTTGGGCGGCGCCGGAGGGCCCGCCTAGTACGACGGGGACGTTGATGCTGGCGGCGTTGGCGTCGACCACGGCGTCGCGTACGTACAGGCCGGGGGTGGTGGTGGCGGCGCTGTCACCGGTGATGTCGACTTGGGTGGTGGCTCGGGTGATGGTCGAGCCGGTGCTGTTGGCGGAGAGGTTGAGGTAGAAGGTTTCGAATCCTGACGGCAGGCTTTGGTGGCAGTTGAGGAGGGGGACTCGGACGTTTTGGGTGGTGACGCCGGGGGGGAAGGTGAGGGTGCCGTTTTCGTCGACGAAGGCGGAGTTGGCTTCTTCGCAGGATTGGAAGGAGCCGCTGGCGGTGCCGTTGGCGGTGGCGTAGTTGACCGTGACGGTGCTCTCGCCGGGGGCGTTGAGGGTGACGGGCAGGTCGATGTAGCCGTCGGCTTCACCGGCGACCAGGTCGGGGGGAGCGGAGATGGCGGGCGACGCAACTGGAGTGACCGCACTCGCCTTCGAGTTCGACGCCATGAACAATAGAGCCGTTGTCACCAAGACGGTCGCCGTCGCCAGGTTGAGCCAGGGTGCCCGAGTTGTTGACCTCTTCGTTATTCGCACTGCATCCCCTTTTTTCCGATCGCCAGTCATGAGACATACCTGCCAGCCGCATGCGGCGAGTTATGAGTACAGATAGGGGCTAACGCGCCGTGATACTCATACGTATTGGACGTGTTCGCTTGAAGGTGATACGGCGGTTTGCCTCAATTTCTCGCTATGTCCGGGTACGTTTGGTCCTCGGCGCGGGTCGCGAATTTCTATTTGTCCTCTTGTAGCCCATTGTCAAAGAGCGCATATGCGACATTGACGTCAGGCGAGATTGTCGTCTAGGGCGAGCTCCACCAGCCTGAGACGTCGGCTACGAGTTGGATGGTGCCGTTGGCGCCGTTGTAGAGGTCGACTGTGCCGTCGGCACCCACCGGGGCGATGACCAGGTTGGGGATGGTTTCCCCCGGTGAGAAGTTCAACGCCGAGGTGGGCGGCCTGGTGGCGCCATCGGGCCAGACCGTGACGTACCCGGCCGCCGTGGGCTGGGTGACCGTGACGTTTAGGACCACCGCCGCCACGCCCGAGGCCGGCACGCCACCGCGGCCCTCGACTTGCAGCTTCACGGTCTGGCCGGCCTTGACCGGACCCGACGCTCCATTGCCGCTACGCGTGTCCAAGATGCGCGCCGGCGTAAGAGGAGTCAACCCGCCCGCTACGGCCGTGCCTGTCGAAAACCAGCCCGAGACGTCGGCTACGAGTTGGATGGTGCCGTTGGCGCCGTTGTAGAGGTCGACTGTGCCGTCGGCACCCACCGGGGCGATGACCAGGTTGGGGATGGTTTCCCCCGGTGAGAAGTTCAACGCCGAGGTGGGCGGCCTGGTGGCGCCATCGGGCCAGACCGTGACGTACCCGGCCGCCGTGGGCTGGGTGACCGTGACGTTTCAGGACCACCGCCGCCACGCCCGAGGCCGGCACGCCACCGCGGCCCTCGACTTGCAGCTTCACGGTCTGGCCGGCCTTGACCGGACCCGACGCTCCATTGCCGCTACACGTGTCCAAGATGCCGCGCCGGCGTAAGAGGAGTCAACCCGCCCGCTACGGCCGTGCCTGTCGAAAACCAGCCCGAGACGTCGGCTACGAGTTGGATGGTGCCGTTGGCGCCGTTGTAGAGGTCGACTGTGCCGTCGGCACCCACCGGGGCGATGACCAGGTTGGGGATGGTTTCCCCCGGTGAGAAGTTCAACGCCGAGGTGGGCGGCCTGGTGGCGCCATCGGGCCAGACCGTGACGTACCCGGCCGCCGTGGGCTGGGTGACCGTGACGTTTAGGACCACCGCCGCCACGCCCGAGGCCGGCACGCCACCGCGGCCCTCGACTTGCAGCTTCACGGTCTGGCCGGCCTTGACCGGACCCGACGCTCCATTGCCGCTACGCGTGTCCAAGATGCGCGCCGGCGTCAACGCGGCCGCCATACCCCCGAGGGTCACGTCGAAGCTACGCTGCGCCTCGGTCGGTACGGGCCCGGCCAATCCGGCCGCGTCGACGACCTGCACCGCGATCCCGTAGCGATGACCGCCGACGACGTTGAGAGAGGTGCTGAGCCCGGTGGTTTCCGCGGCCGCTTCGAATGGGCCTCCATCCTTGGAGAGGAAGACGATGTACTGCCCAACGGGTACCGAACCGCTGGCCGCTGGCCACGACACCTTGAGCGACCCGCCTGGGACTACCGCGGGTATGGGATTGGGCGTCGTCGTCGCCGCGGTGGCGTCAACGGTCAGGGCCAACGGCGTGGTCGCCAGCGGCGGGTTGTAATCGAAGAACACGTTGGCTTGTTCGCTGATCTGCGTCCCGTGGGCCGTGTCTGCTTTCGGCGTCGCCGTGAAGCTCACCCAGCCTTCGCCGTTCGGCGGTGCGGTGTCAGGGGGCAAATCGACGTTCGGCAGCGTCCACGTGATGGTCTTTGTCAGCGGGTCAAGGGCGAACTCCGTCCCCGAGAACGACGAGTCGCCCGGCTGCACCGATGCCGGGTCCAGGTTTGGATCCAACGGCAAGGTCACCGTGACGTTGTGTACTTCCACGGTGGCCGTCGGCTCGTTCTGGAAGCGCACCATGTAGGTGATGGGCTGGCTGGTCACCCAGTTCGGCGCGCCCACCCCCACGGGCGAGGCCACGATGGCGTTGGGATCCTCGGACGTTACGGTGTGGTGATCGGTGACGTTGTGATTCTGGGTGTTAATACTGTTGGCGTACTGCACCATCATCTGGGCTACGCCTGTCAGCAGGACGCCGCCGACCCCGATGGCGACCGCGGCCGGGAAGCTGGCCCCGATAAAGGTCAGCCCGAGGAGGGCGAAGCCCGTCTCCACGGCGAAACTTGTCGGCGTCGGGAAGGCGTTGGATACGATCGGCCAGCCCTGGTTGATCACTATCTGGGCGCTGGTCTCGGTGTTGATGGGGCCATTCGGGTTCCACACCTCGGGCGGGTCCGAGGCGAAAACGTGAGCTGTCATCACCGTGTTTCCGTCGGCCGACTGGAGGAACGGCAGAGCCGCCGTGAAGACCTGCCCTCCGTTGATGTTCATCTGCACCGTCTGCGGCTCGCTGATGTGGGAGGTCCACGTGCTCGCATTCACGTTGCTGGCGGGCAGCCAGTTGGCCGCCGTGGCGGCGAGAGGGGTGGTGCCAGCCGTCGGCACGGTCACCACCGGAGCGATCGAGCCGTCGCGGTAGGTCGTCGCCGCTCCGGCGAAGGATTCGACGGTGCTTCCACTGGCTTCGACTCCGAACGCCGACCCGTTAGGAGTTGGCCCAGGATTCTTGACGCCGTAGTTGGAGGCCACTGCCTCGGCCGTGTTGAACGTGAAATCCCCGAACGAGCTGGCGGTGGGGTCGTTGAGCGTGTCGGCTCCCTGTGCAGCCGAACTGGGCACAGGTGGCGCCGGCACGTCGGTCGTCGGCGCCGGGGCTGCGACAGTCTGCTGCTGACCAGTGGTCTGGATGGATCCCTGTGAGACCGAGTGCATGATGCTCTGGCCCACATAGGTGATCGCCTGAGCCAGGTTGGCGTACGGCAATGACGTCAGGTAGGCGAGGCTGGCCGAGCCCAGACCAAGGACCGACTTGAAAGCTGACGTGAAGTCGTCCATTCCCGTCGCCAGGGCCTGATCCACAATGGCCTGGTAGGTCCCAGTCGACGCCGTGCTCCACTCGGGGGCCGTGTACTGGCCGCTGAGAGTGACGGTTACGGGCGTAGCCATACCCGGAGGTGCTGGTGGATCCACGTCCGTGCACCCCGTGAGGGCCGTGCCGAAGACCGCGCAGGGCGGGATGGTGTCGGTCCACGCCACATCGGCGCTGGTCCCGGCGGCCACGGGGACGGCGACGTATTCGACCCATCCATCGTCGGTCAGGCCGCCCATGAGCTTCTCGGTGCCTGTCGGCGCCCCCGCCAGGTCGAGTGTCGGTTCCGGGTTCACATACGAAGGGAAGGTAAAGACGAAGATTCCCGTGCCGTCGACTGTCCCTTGATTCGAGATATTCCAGATGTGGGTCGTTGCAATACCCGGAATGTTGTTCTCGACGTCAACTTCATGCACGGAGAACAGTGGAAGAGCTGGAGCCACCTGGTACGGAGTTCCGGTCGTAGTAGCCAGGATGCTGATTCCTTGTAGTACCCGCAGGTCGTAGACGCCGGGCGGGGCGGTTGCGAACCGGGCCGTTACCAGGGCGCCGCTCGGATCCGCCGTGAGTCCTGTAGCGCTGGCCACGGTGGTTCCGGTCGAGTCGAGCAACTCTGCTCCGGTCGCTCCACTGAGTCCGGTGCCATTGAGCGTCACCACTACGGATCCATCGGTGTGGTCGACGCTGGCGCCGATCGGGGTCGCCGTCGAGGCGGCTGGCGGCGTCGTGCACGTGACTGTTGGCGCGCCTTGCACCGAGTCGGTATAGCCGGCGGAAAATGACGGGAGCCAGTAGTCGCCCGTAAAGCTCACCGGCCAGGATCCGGCCTGAAGGCAGGTCACGTCGAGGGTCAGAACCGTCCCGCCGATGGTGCTCGGATTACTGGAGGTGGTTTCGAGGAAACCGGCGTCACCGTTGGCGAAGTTGTTGCGAATGCCACCACCCCAGCCAGCCGGGAATCCGATGTTCGTCACCGCAATCCCGGTCGAGTCGAAGCCGAATATGGCGTGGTAGCCGGTGGCGCCGGGAATCGGGAAGCCCCCGAGGAGAACGTTCAGAGTGCCTGACTGACCGACCTCGAGGCTCTGGCTGCCGGCGAGCTGGGCCGGCGCGACCGAGGTCGTCCGTACCGCTCGAATGTTGCTGAGGGTGCCCGGCGCGGGGATCAGATAGATGTTGGTGGTGCCGTACGTGGTGGCACCGGCGGGGGCGGTGAGGGTGAGTTCGCCGCCGTAACTGGTACCTGATGTCAGTCCCAGGCTGGAGAGGTCCAGCACTGCCGTCCCCGGGCATCCGCTTCCCGTTCGTGTAATAGGGGTCGAGCTGGTGCTGTCGGACAAGGTGAGAGTCCAGTCTCCGTCCACACAGAAGGGATGGGTCCCTTGCGGATCCGCGGCCAGTAGGTAGTGGTTGCTGGCGGCGGTCGTTAGCTGAAAGTCGACGATGCCGAATGTCGTGGCATTGCCCACTGTGCCGCCCGACACCGGTGTTCCCGGCGTCGGGAGCACGTCCGGCCAGGTCGCCTCGGCGCTCCCGTTCGGAGCCAAGGCGCTCGGGTCCGAGGTGAAGAGGGGAGTGACCGGCAGAGTCAGCGTGAGTGGCGTGGTGCCGGTGCCGGCCAGCTCTGTGGAGGCGCTGGCGGGGCCGTCGGGCGGCGGTGCCGCCAGCACCTCGACCTCGAGCGGCACCCCGCTGGGGAGGGCTGATCCGGTTGCGGTACCGGCGGACGTCGTGGTCAGCACGGCCACCGGATTATCGGTCGAGGGGTCGACTACCACGGCTATGGCGTTGCTCACGGGGTGCAGGCCTGCATCCTCAACCGTAAGGGCGAGTGTGCCTGTCTGGCTATGGACGGTGGTCGAGTAGGTGAATGTGGGCGCGGCCACGTTGCTGCTGGCGTGGCCGGCCGCCGCCACGGTGATCCGCTGCGCTCCGCTGAGCCCGCTCGGTGCCACGGCGGTGAGTTGGGTGCTCGACACGAACGTTGTGGTGGCGATCGTCGAGCCGAAGCTGACGGTTGCGCCGGCGGTCGAGCCGAAGCCAGAGCCGTTGACCGTGACGGACGTGCCATCCGGACCCGACGTGGGCGACACGGAATACACGGCCGGAACCGAACCGACTTGGTCGAGAGTGGCCAGCACGGCGGTCGGACTGGTGGACAGCACGTACAGCAGGTTGTTGTTGGCGAGCTTGCCTTGCTCGGAGTCGAAGCTCCCGACGCGATTCCCGCTGACGCTGACTGGTTGCAACATGGCACCCGCCTGCTGGGTGGCGCTGGGCGAAGTGACAAACTCGATAGTGCCGTTGAGAACGGCTCCGCCCGCGTTGAGCAGCGGTGTGGTGGTGTCGCTCTGCACATCGAAGGCGCTGGTGGAGCCCGGCTCGTCGATCAACGTGCCGCTCACCGTGAGGCCCGCCACGGTCGAGACGGCGATGATACCGTGGTTGTCAAGGTTGCCAGAGATGGTGTAGGGGGCAGGGAGTGTCGCCTCGGCGGTGGTGATCACGCCAGACGCCGTATTGGTGAGGGTGCCACCCAGGGCCAGCTCGGTCGGCTGGCCACTGCACCCGTTGTTGTGCTGGGAAAAGACAATGCTTCCGGCGTTGCTCAGACTCGAAGGAGTCGAAACGTCGACCGAAGTGGCGTTGCAATTGTTTTCTTCGTCGATCTGAAGCGTCTGGGCCGCGGCGATGTTGCCAAGCAGAGTGGCGGCGACGCTGCCGAAATGTGGATCGAAGACTTCAAAGGTGCCGGCTCCATTGCCGCCGAAGTCCATGGTCGAGCCGTTCTCCACGAGGATGTGATTGCCCACCGCAGTGGCGTTCCCCTGCACGAATTTGCCGAGGGAGGTCACGGTTCCATTGTCGGTCAGCGATCCGGCGGCATTCACGAAGGATCCGACGTCAGTTGCCTGGCCGGTCGGGCCCCCAGCGATGGAGAGGGTGGCGCCGCTGCTGATGGTGGCCGTGCCCTGGTTGGTGAAGGTGGAGCCGGTTGGCACCACCCAGGTGACCTGGCTGGTGGGCGTGCCCACCGTGAAGGTCCCGGTGGAGACCACGTTCCCCACGATCTCGTCGGTGGTCGCCGTGGTATTCGAGGGATCGATCGAGTTGATGGTGCCCGAACTGGTCAAGGTGTCGCCCGCCGGCAATACCAACTTGGCCGTGTTGCCGCCACACCCATTGTTGTGCTGATCAAACGATATGGTGCCGCCACTGGAGAAGCTGCCCGGCGCGTTGACCGTGACCAGCGACGAGTTGCAGTTCTGCTCCGAATCGATCTGGTAGGTCTGACCGGCCACCAGGTTCCCAGCCAACGACGAGGTCACCGAGTTGTAAGCCGGGTCGAACACCTCGAAAAATCCAGCCCCGGAACCGGTGAAATCCATACTGGACCCGTTCTCGAGCAGCACATGATTCCCCGAAACGCTGCCATCACCCTGGGTCCACCCCCCGCCCGCGGTCACAATCACCGACCCGCCGTTGACCAGCGCGCCGCTACTGCCAGCGGTGAATCCCGCCCCCACCCCCGACACCAGCAAGGTGGCCCCCGCGGCCACCGCACCGGCACCCTGGTCGACGAAGGTCTCACCCGCTGGCACCAACCAGGTCACCTGGCTGGTCGCCGTGCCCACCGAGAAAGTGCCGCTTGACACCACGGCGCCCACGATCTCGTCCGTCGTCGCGGTGGTGTTGCTGGGATCTACCGACTCCAGGGTGCCCGTCGAGGTGAAGGTGTCACCAGCCGGCACCGTCAACTTGGCCGTATTGCCGCTACACCCGTTGTTGTGCTGGTCGAAAGCGATAGTGCCGGCGCTGGTGAAACTGCCCGCCGCATTGACCGTCACCACCGACGAGTTGCAATCCTCCTCCGAATCGATCTGCAGCAGCTGCCCAGCGGCCAAGTTGCCGGACAGGCCCACCGTCACCGACCCATACGACGGGCTGAACACCTCGAAACCCCCCGCTCCCGACCCGGTGAACGCCAGGTCGGCACCCGTCTCGATCAACACATGGTTGCCCGACTCGGTACCAGCCCCTTGCTCCCAGACGCCACCGGGTGCGGCTATTTGGCCCTGGTTGCTGATTGTCCCACCGGGACCGTCGGTGAACTGGGCTGCCGGATTCGAGGTACCGGGGGCGAGAACCCGTACGACGGCGCCAGTGTCGACGGTCATGGATCCGTCGTTGACGAAGCTGCCACCGGCGACGACCTGGAATTGCACGCCACTGTTTACTGTCGTGGCCGTCCCGACGACGACGGTGCCGCTGCTGACGACCTGGCCCTGGACCTGGAAGATGTCCTCGGCAGCCTTGCTCGAGGACGGGTCCGGGGCGCTGATCGTGCCCGTGCTGGTGAGTGTGGCGGAGGGAGGGATTACCAGGGTGGCGGTGTTCCCGCCACAGCCGTTGTCGTTCTCGGCAAAAGTGATCGTCCCTGCGTTGCTAAAGGTGGCAGAGGCGTTGACGGTGACGGCCGCGGCGTTGCAGTTCGCTTCGGCATCGATCTGAAGGGTCTGCCCGCTGGCGATGTCGCCGGCCACTGAAACGGTCTCGCTGCCGAATTGGGGTTGGAACGCTTCGAACGTGCCGGCTCCTGTACCGCCAAAGTGGATGGTCGAGCCGTTCTCGAGAAGCACGTGGTGTGCGGACTCGGTGGCGCTGTCCTGCACCCACGTCCCGATCACGGCGATCGTCGCGTTGTCGGTCAGTGATCCGGATCCGTCAGTGAAGGTGCCAGCGATGGAGAGGGTGGCGCCGCTGCTGATGGTGGCCGTGCCCTGGTTGGTGAAGGTGGAGCCGGTTGGCACCACCCAGGTGACCTGGCTGGTGGGCGTGCCCACCGTGAAGGTCCCGGTGGAGACCACGTTCCCCACGATCTCGTCGGTGGTCGCCGTGGTATTCGAGGGATCGATCGAGTTGATGGTGCCCGAACTGGTCAAGGTGTCGCCCGCCGGCAATACCAACTTGGCCGTGTTGCCGCCACACCCATTGTTGTGCTGATCAAACGATATGGTGCCGCCACTGGAGAAGCTGCCCGGCGCGTTGACCGTGACCAGCGACGAGTTGCAGTTCTGCTCCGAATCGATCTGGTAGGTCTGACCGGCCACCAGGTTCCCAGCCAACGACGAGGTCACCGAGTTGTAAGCCGGGTCGAACACCTCGAAAAATCCAGCCCCGGAACCGGTGAAATCCATACTGGACCCGTTCTCGAGCAGCACATGATTCCCCGAAACGCTGCCATCACCCTGGGTCCACCCCCCGCCCGCGGTCACAATCACCGACCCGCCGTTGACCAGCGCGCCGCTACTGCCAGCGGTGAATCCCGCCCCCACCCCCGACACCAGCAAGGTGGCCCCCGCGGCCACCGCACCGGCACCCTGGTCGACGAAGGTCTCACCCGCTGGCACCAACCAGGTCACCTGGCTGGTCGCCGTGCCCACCGAGAAAGTGCCGCTTGACACCACGGCGCCCACGATCTCGTCCGTCGTCGCGGTGGTGTTGCTGGGATCTACCGACTCCAGGGTGCCCGTCGAGGTGAAGGTGTCACCAGCCGGCACCGTCAACTTGGCCGTATTGCCGCTACACCCGTTGTTGTGCTGGTCGAAAGCGATAGTGCCGGCGCTGGTGAAACTGCCCGCCGCATTGACCGTCACCACCGACGAGTTGCAATCCTCCTCCGAATCGATCTGCAGCAGCTGCCCAGCGGCCAAGTTGCCGGACAGGCCCACCGTCACCGACCCATACGACGGGCTGAACACCTCGAAACCCCCCGCTCCCGACCCGGTGAACGCCAGGTCGGCACCCGTCTCGATCAACACATGGTTGCCCGACTCGGTACCAGCGTCCTGAGTCCACGAACCGTTGGCGGTCGTGACAGCGATTTGGCCGTTGTTGGTAACGGCGCCGAAGTTCTCCAGCTCGCCCGAGATGGACAAGGAGGTTGTGACGGTCAGCGAGCCTTCGACAGCGGAGACGTCGGCGCCACTTCCAGTCAAGGTAAGGCTGCCGGTTTGGATTGCCAATGACTGGCCGGAGCTGAGAATCAGCTGCGTCACAGCAACTGCACTATTTATGTCGACCGGCCCATTCGCACTGATACACGCCGTCTGGGCCGTAGTGGGTGGCGAGCCGAGCGACCAGTTGGTACCGGTCTCCCACGCCGCGCTCGTGCTGCCGTTCCAACTGTCGGCTCCCGATGGGCAGCTCGGCGGGGTAACAGCGGGCCCAGCGGATAATGAGGCCGGCGAGGCGGGCGCTTTTGCATGGGACTCGTGTCGCGGGTCCAGGCTCACCGTCTCCGCAACCGTCTGGCCTGGCGGGATGGTGACCAAGCGGGAGGCCGCGACCTGCCCAGAGGTGAGGCTGAGTTGATACCTGGGATCGGCGGATGGCGACGGCAGCACCGGTGCCATCAATCGCGCCGTATCACCGTGCACCGTGGCGGTGAGGGCCTGTCCTGTCGCCACGCTCCGCAGCCTCACCAGCACGATGCCACGGGACGAGCGCTGGAACGCTAAGTCGAGCGTGGAATCGCGAGGTGTCAGCGAGATAGTCGCCGGCTGGCCGAGCGTAGACAATCTGCGCCGCCCGACCGAAGTATTCTTTGGCATTCACGCTCAGGCTGACCCGGTGGTCAGCTGAGGCAAAGGGCAGTACCAGCTGCGCTAAAAATGCCCCGGAACGGTTCGTCTGGGTGGTCATGCTGCGGCCGGTGGCAAAACTCGTGATGTCAACCCGGGCTCCGGCGACCGGTCGTTCAGTTACGGCGTCGAGCACGGTTCCCGAAAGTGACAGCTCTCGCGGGTTGGCCCGTCTTGATTTCGCGGCATGCACGGAAGGCGAAGTCGCCTGAGCCGCGGCCAAGTTGGCCGTCGGGGCCGCAGCCACGACGAGCGCCGCGGTTGCCGCGACCACCGTTATTCGCTTGGCTAGGCCCAGCGTGGACCGGCCGCGAGGCCAGATACCCCTGCGGGAACTGTGCACAGCCCGCACCCCTTCCTGGTTCGGCTACCCCACCGAACTAAAAGGACAGCATGACACGACTTCGCCCGGCTCACAACCTGCCGCGACGAGGTGTCGGCCTTTGCGTGGGCTCGGTGGCGATCCCGCCGCCCACCTTCCTGTCGTCGACGCTCGCATCGAGAAGATTCTCACCAATTGACGGTAAGCGACCTTGTGTCGGGTCACCGACTCAAACGCGTCGACTGAGAGGTCCTGTCGCCGTTGGATAGGACGGCACGTCCCGGACCGCGACTAACTTTCCCTCGAAGTGCAGTGCAAGCCGGGCTGTCTCCGCGGTGATCCAAGGGGCGGCCCCGGACAGTGATTCGGAGGCTGAGTATGCCCGCTGACATCGATATGGTGCACGACAAGCTCATCGTGGTAGTCATCGATTTCCGTCTGACCAAGGTTTACGTCACTGATGCGACGCCCGAGGCGCGGCCAGAGCATGTCGTCGCCCTAGACCCTCGGGGCCATTTCCACGAGGTCCACCATCATGCTGGTAACCCCGACGGGACGTACGAAGCTGATGACCCCGAGTATTGGCGAAGGGTCAGCGAGGCCGTGGCGCCCGCCCGGGCCATACTTGTCTTGGGGCATGGCCAAGGAAAAGCCAACGCATCTCACCATTGGGTCACCTATGTCGAGAAGCACCGCAAGGACGTTGCCGAGAAGATCGTCGCGGATGTACGCGTTGACATCGACCACCTCGATGACGCCCAAGTTTTGCGCCTCGCGCAGTACTTGTTCGATATGCCGCCCCTCCGTAAATCCGGATAGGCCGAGACTTGTAACGCTCGACGGACGCCCTCCCGAACTCGCGGTCACCGTAGACAAACACTGAAATGGCAAAAACATCACCGAGACCGACTACGCGACGGGCAAGCGGCCTCGTGAACCCACAGGACGCCCAGGCCTGGTGCGTGCGGCTACGGCGAGCCTCGCCCACCACCCCGGGACTGGGTTCAGTCCTTCCTGTGGGGAGGGCTACCGAGCCCGTCGGAGGGGCGACGAGCTCTTTAGCCCCACCCTGTTGAGGTCTCTGCCCGCCGGCCCATTCTGGCCGCCTGACTGGGAGAAATGTCGCGACTGACACGGTGTCTCCCTCGGGGCCGTTTCCGTTGCGTTCCCTTGGTCGCACAGCCAGCCCGTGAACTGGAGCTAACGGACAGTTGAACTGCTTGCCTATCTATAGTATCCTGATCGGAATAGTCATCATAGAGGCGGGCGACCGTGTAGGAGAAGGGAACCAGCTGGAATGGGCGACTACGCCATCATCGACGTTGCCGAGGGGAGTGAGAGTCGGGGAAAGATCTTGGTCCTCCTCGACGACGAGGCGACCGCTCTCGCCTTTGCTGCGGACCTGCGGCACCGAGGCTGCGACGTTGATGTTCGGGTCTTCTCTCCCCCGCGAAGGCTACTGGTTCCCCTCAAACCCAACCCACGACGGCGTGATGCCGGACGACCAGGCCCCCGAACGGATGTACACCAGTGAGTCCGGGGTAGCCGAGTCCAAGCCCAACCCACATTCCAGCTGGGCGGGTACCCGGCGCGCTGGTGTGCCAGGTTACGAGCGGCCGCGCCGGCGCCAGCCGAGCCGGTTCCGCCGTGACGCCGCCGTCCAGACGATGGGCTTCCGCCTCCATCACGGCGGCCGTCCCGCGTGAGAAGGGGCCCAACCGGGCTTCCGAATCGGATTTCGCGACGATGCCAATCGTCCGTCCAGGGTTGACGAATTTCAGTTCTATACCATCCGGTACCAAGGCTTTCTTATCGCCCAATCTTGGGGCCGGGCGCAGATGGTAGGGTCTGTACATCAGTGGGGTAACGTACTTACAGTAGATCCGGTGGGAGGCTGTTATGGACCTTGACCGTGACGAGGCAATCAAGACGCTCAACGAGATCCTCGAGCTCGAGCTGGCTGGTGCCGTTCGCTATACGCAGTACGCCCTGATGGTATTCGGGCATGCCCGGATTCCCATCACGAGCTGGATGCGCGATCAGGCGGCAGAGGCACTCGTGCACGCCCAGCTGGTGGGTGACGAGGTCACGGCGCTCGGAGGAAAGGTTTCGTTGGGCATTGGTGAGCTGGTCGGAACCCACCATCCCTCTGTCGACGACATGCTCGAAGAGGTGCTCATCCACGAACGCAGGGGAGTCGATCTCTACCGACGCCTTCTCGGCCTCACCGAGGGCACGAGTGTCAGCCTGGAGGAGCTGGCCAGGCAGATGATTCGCAACGAAGAGGTTCACGTGTCGGAGATTCAAAAGATGCTCCGGAAGCGCGGTGACGCCTGACCGTCCAAAGCGAACGGGTTGCGCCGTCGACACCAGCCCACCCGGCGGATGATCCTTCCCATCGCGGCCGCCTCCCTCACCGCGGCTGTCGGGCCGAATGGATCGCCGTATCAGCCGACTCACCGTCGGGATCGCCACGGCGTTCGCGGCTACGGTACATAGCGTTGACGACAGTTGGCCCGCGGAGGAGTCGCTATGAGCGAATACAACACGATCCGTTACGAGGATAATTGATGGCAATATTGCCAAAGTAACAATGGCACGATCTCATAAACGTAATGCGGTCGATTACATGATGACGTACGAGCTTGATGAGGCCTTCGTACGCGCCTGTCAGGATGACGACATCAAGGTGATCATTCTGGCAGCCGACGGTCCGCATTGGTCTTCTGGGCACGACCAAACACAGCGAGGAGTGCTGGGAGAGATCAAGACCAAAGGAACATGGTTCGGATACGATCTCCCTGGCATTGAAGGAAAGGAGTCGCGAAACCGCGAGACCTATTTCGACATGTACTGGCGATGGCGCAACCTTTCCAAGCCACTGATCGGTCAGGTACACGGTAAGTCCATCGGAGGGGGCCTGATGCTGCTCTTTATCTGTGACGTTCTCGTCGCGAGTGAAGACGCCAGCTTTGCTGATCCGACGGTGGCAGTAGGAGTCAACGGTGTCGAGTTCTTTGGTCATCCCTGGGATTTCGGTACGCGAAAGGCCAAGGAAATGCTGTTCACCAGCGACTTCGTCACCGCCGAAGAAGCATACCGGCTGGGGATGCTGAATCACGTCGTCCCACGTGAAGCGCTCGAATCAACTACGCTCGAGATAGCTCGAAAAGCTGCTAAGAAACCCAGTTGGGGTCTAAAACTCGCCAAAGAAGCCGTTAACGCGATGGCCGACGGTCAGAACCAGTACTCCTCAATGCGGGCCGCGTTTTCGCTCTGTTCGCTCGGTCATGCCCAGGCGATGCTTCTTGCTCAGGAAGATGTTGGATTCGGCGAAGGTTTCCTCCAAAAGCGCTCCAACGTTCTTCGCTCAGAGTGGACAGAGGAGCCAACGGTGGACGCGCCTGACGTCGCGAAGGAGTGAAGGTCGAAACTACTTCCAGGTGCCAACTTAATCGCCGGCTAGTACGAGGTCCGCAGAATGAGGGAGTTACCCCTCAAGCTTCTCGTCCTGGCTCTGGCTGGCCTGCCCCGCAAGCTGCTTGCCGCCTTCGACTTGGCCTCCCTGGGTTTGTCTGGACCGCCGCCCCTCCCAGATCTTCCGCGGCCACCTCGTGGTGGCCTCCCTCCCCGAAGAGAACGTGCATCGCGTCGTAGCCTCGGCCACGACGACGTCGCTGACCCGTCTCACCTCGCCTTTGGGCGGTGCGGTTCCTTAATTTAGTCTCGTTGGTCGCTAAATCTTTATTAAGAGCCTGCCGCGACGACCAGGTCCCTCCCCACTCGGCGATAACCTGGTTCATTGCCTGCGCTCGGCTACCCGGAGGCACACCCGCCACCACGAAGCCGAGGTGATCAGGGAGGTTCTGCGTGTCCTTCATCTCACTGCTCTACATCGCATCACTAATCATCGTGGTATGGGCGATTGCCGACATCGTCCGCCAGCCGGGCTACGTAATGAGCCGGAACCGGAAGCTGGGCTGGTGTCTGGCAGCCGGCCTGGGCTGGCTCGTATTTGGCTTCGTCGGGGCAATCGTTGCCGGCGTCTACCTCATCGTCGTAAGGACGCGGCTGCGAGCTCTCCGGTAGCCCCCAAGGGCGGCCTCGCTCCTCGCGGTCGACGCCACTTCCGATCGAGCGGACGGCTCGAGGCCCTCAACTTACCGAGGTCCGGCCGGCCGAGGCATGTGAGAGTCGAACTCGCTCGTCGGCGGTCATCACTGGGGGGGCCCAGCTTGAGAGAGAAAAGACGCCGGCGGCGAGAGCAACTAGCGACAGGACGATACCAACCACGTCGCCGGGGCCGGCGCGGAGTTGCTCGTGGAAGAGCTCGACGCCGAGACCGATCGCTGGCGCTGGCATCATCGGAGCGCTCTTCGCCTTCGTCCTCGGATTCATACCGGCAACCCATTTGTCGGTCGGCGGCACCGTGGCCTACGTCGGGGTACTGGTACTCGGCATGATCCTTATCGTGGGAACGCCATTTCTCCTGCACCGGGGCCCCTCACTCCACGTCGATACCCACGCTGATCCCAACCTCGCCGCCGAAGAGGGGGTCGAGCTTGCGACGGTCGGATCCCGCAAGCAACCAGCTCTGCAAAGATGAGTTCGATGACGTTTCTCGTCTGTTGCGTGCCAGGAGAGTCGAACTTCCCAACCCCCAGATTAGGAGTCGGACGCTCAACCGATGCGTTAGGACGCGCTGGCACAGGATCGTCCCACTGGATGGTGGACGCCACATCCGCGGTGGTGACGCCGGTGCCGCAATGGTCCCGGCGTCGCCCGCCGGCTGGCACCGTCGCTGCGGTCGATGGGGAAGGAGGGGCGGGGGTGCTTACCTGCTGGGCCACGGGGCCGTGGACCCTTAGTCCTCCCCCGCACCGGGGTCAAGCGCCCTTTGCCAACCTTTGAGGCCGGTCCCGACGAAACGCTTGAACAGCTCTGCTTCGGTGATGTTGAGTTTTTTCGCCAAACCCCGGTTCTCCTGAAGGTACAGAATCGCGGAGGCGAGGATCTCGGATCGAATCGTCCCGAAGCTCTGGGCGTTGGCTTCCTGAGCACCTCCTCGGTTCGGCTTCAGCCTGGTGCGCATCCCCGTCGCCTCCCAAGCCGGTTCAGCACCGATCCCGATCGCCCCCGACTGATCGGCGGCCTCGGTCATGGCGGGGCGGCCCGTGTCGGTCTGAACTTTTCCGCTTATCTCTGACGCGATCTCTTCGGCCGCTTCTCTTCCGCTGCAGTAGACGACGAGCGCGTCGGAGCGGCTGCCGATCATGGCGGGTCCTGCGAACTTGAAGTCAACAACCCCATCGGTCTTCAGCAGCGTTTGAGCCACGCTGCCGACATCGGTGGCCCGCGGGCTTGCATACACGCGGTGCGTGGTCGGAGCGTCATCATCCTTGACGATGTAGACGAAGGCGCCTACCCAGTTTCTCCACTCGGAGGCCGCCTTCTTGTCCCACAGAACCCAAGACTCGATTATCGGACCGAGCGGAGACAACCCCTCGTCCAGTTGTAGGGCGGCATTCGGCGCCACCTGAAGTATCGCGGACCAGTACTCGCGGTATCGCCTCCGATCCTGTCGCGAATCTGGACGCAACGCCCCGAGTTCAGGGGTTTGATCGCCGGGGTCTGTGCCGCTTGAATAGAGGTCGTAGATAGCGTCGTCCAACCCGTTGACATCGTGGTTCATGATTTCGGGGTGACTGAGAAGCACGTTGCAGAATTCTTCATATTCCGGTGGAAGACCCGGCTCATCCAGCAGGCCATACTCTGCGAGCTGAGCGGACGGGACAGACGATGGCGTCACGGACACCGGCTGCGGCTCAGGTTTCTGCGCGACCACCCCGGGTATGGGGGGCAGGGGTGGCATGCCTTGGTCGGGTATGGGGGGCAGGGGTGGCATGCCTTGGTCGGGTATGGGGGGCAGGGGTGGCATGCCTTGGTCCGGTATGGGGGCAGGGGCGGCATGCCTTGACCTCCCTCCGAGTCGAGTCGAGAAATGGCGCGGGCCGCCGCTTGCGCCAGTCGGCGCATATGGCTTTCATCAGGCTTTTTCCCCAGGTTTGGTTCCCGATCGATAGTCACAACCCCTCCTGACCCGCCTTCGATTCAACAAACGACCGACAGAGATCGTTAGGCGGGATAGTAACACTCACGCAGGCCAGACGTAACACTCGCAGAGATCGGACGAGAATCGGAACCTGCGATCGACGTTCCATCGCAGGTAGATAACTGTGATGGAATGTCTATCGCTTGATATATCTGTGTGAAGACAGCTACCGAAGCCGCGTCTCGAAACTATCCACCAATGCGGCCAACTTCATATCCCAACCTTGACCAGGTTCTGTGGGCACGGGTGAGGTCTTTGGGGCCCTGGCCGGCTGATCGACCGAATTGACTGGTGGTTCTGTGTGCCGTGAACGGGCATTGAGCTCAGGCGCCCCAGGGGATAAAGAGCCGCTGTCTGGTACCAGATCTGCTAATGGAAGGTCGGGTCAAACAGCTGAAGCCAACTCTCGGACGTCGCTCACAACGATTGTGTCAGCCACCTTGTTCGGCGGGTACCAGTTACCGCGGGAGCGATCCACCAACCGTATATTCCATGTCCAAGTCGGACGGGTCAGCATGGCCGAGTCCTCGAAGGGCTTCTTGGCTTCGCCCGTTCAGCTGCACCACGAACACGGAGAATGACGCTCAAAACACCTCCAGCCAAGCTCCGATAGGCGTGTACGGGCGGCCTCGGCGGCTTGTGATTGACGATGTGCCACGGCTCTCCTGTGCGATTCGTACGTGAATGAACTGCCGGTCAGTGCGGCCATAGACCGCCTTGCCGAGGCGATCGAGTCGCAGGTGGTATTGCGATGAATCGTTTCCACCTGCTCGTCGCGGGGTGAGCGGTTCATT
>CAWICR010000007.1:0-158043 GCA_963834775.1 uncultured Acidimicrobiaceae bacterium | reverse complement strand
GTCAGGACATGACCGGAGCAGAACGATCCTGGGCAAGCCACTACGAAATCAACAAGAGCGTAGTTCGCTACACACGTGGCAGCAAAGCCATCGGAATCGAAGCCGCCGCCTACGCATCGGTCGTCGCGATCAACCCATCCGTCAAACCAACTTACGGTCGAAAAAGCAAACGGAGAGCTTGCGACCTAGATCCCCGCCGCCTTACAGGTGTCAGCGTCTACCGGGATGGAACGCGAGTTTTCGGTAGGCGACCGCATCCAGTTCACCGCGCCCGACAAATCACTCGGCGTTGCAAATCGCGACATGGCTGGATCGAGGCAATCCACCTCGATGGCCGCCTGTCCGTCCGCCTCGACAACAACCGCCAGACGAATTCAACGCCAACGAGCATTGTCAGCTCGACCCCGGCTACGCAGTTACCAGTCACAGCTCCAAGGCCTTATGGCTGAACGTGTTCTGGTTCACGCTGATAGTAGGGTCCACCCGGACCTGCTCAACTCCCGCTTCGGCTACGTTTCCATCTCCCGCGCCAGCCACGAAGCCACGCTCTTCACCGACGACATGGGAAAGCTCGGCCCGAGCTCGGAACCGATGTCTCGAAGACATCCGCTCTAGAAATCAATCAAACCTCATCCATTGGACAGGGGATCGGGCTAAGCCTGTAAGAATGCCACCATCGAGATCGTGAATCGACGGCGAAGAAAAGTACAGCCACTCACACAATTCACATTCGCCACAATCCTGGAAGCGCTCGATTCAAGGAGAAAAGTATCATGACCCCAAGACTAAAGATGAGGGCAGGTCACCGCGAAGAGGCCCCCGAAGCTTCGTGTAGCTCTTGAAAATTGACCAACGGTCAATGGTCGATCTTCACATCCGCCAGGATCTCTTTGCCCGGTGTTGTTGATGGAAGATCTGTGAGCATCACGGAGATCTTCAACGCGAGATTATAAAAACGGTTTGCCTCGCCATGGTATTGCGCCATGTGATGCAGCCCCACCACAGCACCAGATGTATTCATAACCGGGGAGCCAGAGCTCCCAGTCTGACGAATCACAAAGATGATAAAAATCGGACGATTTAATCGGTGTGCCGGTCGCGTCAGCGGTGCCGCTCGCGTCCGCATCGTGAACCTTGCACCCATCTGTCACAATCATCTTCCGACGTGCTTCGGGGTGCTGCATCAATATGAGCGCCTGTCCAGGAGTGAAAACAGACTGAACGTGCGAGACAAATTCTTGAGGAACAGGCGAATCAGGACGAGAACTGAATAATCCCAAAGCCTTGTTTGGGGGAACCGCAAAAGCAGTCACGTTTCGTTCCAACGAGGTGGACGCATCGATTTCAAACGCGAAAAGCGCCCGTGCATTGCGCAGTTGACCTTTTGTCGAAAGACAGTGGAAATTGGTGACAATCACCTTTGCGGTCAGCGCAAACGCTGTGCAGTTAGTATCGCTTCCATTTAAATCCTGAAACAAAACCATCGCCACTGGGGTCGAAAAGAGCCCATAGAACGGATTCGCCGCTCGTAGGTCAATGCGGCGGTCCTTGTCCCCCGTCAACGCCTTAACTTCTATCCGGGATTGCGGCGAATCGACATTGATCTTATCCACACAGAACTGAGACTGCACTCTCTGGTCCGCAAGCAACTCGATCACGAAATTGTCGCCAAGCACTTTCGATACCCCAGACTCCTTCTCCGTCTAGATCATCGGCGCCAACTCGATCAACAATATTGCCACTACTGTCCCGGACTACCACCTGCCAGTTCGAATTGTTATTTGTGGAGACCTTTATGTGAGGGCGAATCCAATTCACAGGCGTTGGAGACTTGTACGAGTACCTCCACCTGGCGCTGGTCGGTTCTGGTCCGCTGGGTTTGATGGGCTGCACGCGTTGGAGATCAGTACCTGCGCGCTGAGCTTCGGAAGGACTGATGCGTCGTAGAACACTTTTGCACTGGGCTCGGTCACCGCGGTATTGTTTTGGCACCAAACAGACTGACAGAACAAGGCGAATATTACCACCCGAAACGTGAGCATCGCTGCATTCACGGCTTGTCCCCTTTCAGCGCATGCGGCCGATGAAATCAACAACTTATCCGATCGAGGTTACCGCATCATTCCAGTGCATGCACCTGCTGGATCAGGACTCCACGAAATCTCATTAAATTTGCTGAGAGCGTTAAGTGGAACTTCTTCCGGAACGCGTTCAATGTCCCACCCGTGATCAGGGTCAGACAGGCGCTTCGGGTTCTGCGATTCGTAAATCATGGAAAACATATTAACCTTGTTCTTATGCAGACGTTAATTGGACAGTGAAGATAGATGGGGTTCGCGAGCGAGCGCGTTACGGAGAGAACCCGAGATGTTTCTCCGTCACTAATATTGCCAGTACATTCAACGAGCTTGTTCGTTTGGTCGTCGTAGAATGAGACGTAGTCTGCACTCGGGTTGTTTAACGCTTGCCTCACGTTGATCAGTCCTCCCGTGGAATACTGGTCCTGAATCCATGGTTCAAGATCCGAAGTTGAAATAATCCGTTCTTTTATCTGCCATGGTAACCACGTGGAATTCGAAGCCCGCAGGAGTGACGCAACACCATCACAATGGCCGTCGCTTGCGATGCCGGACGCTACACCGTAAGACCCATCGAAGGTTGCGCTCTCGACATCTTGTCCTGGTGCAAACACATTTACATATTGAAAACTAACGTTAGCTCCGTGTTTACCATCTTGATCCATCCACCTGTGTGCTGGGGTTGCGCTGTCCGCTGCTGACACAACTATTACATTGCTCGACGCTCCCACCGACGCCAGCATGTTGTTGCTTACGGTGGAACGTTCATTTCCAGCGGCAACCACAAAGAGAGTGTTCAAGCTCTCTGGCTTCTGTATCAAATCCCTCCAAGAACTCAGAACATCAGCTACCCCGCCCTTGGAAAGCGATGTCGTCCAGTACTCCGGTTCTCCTAGAGATAGATTGAATACCTTGATCGAGCCTGCACTCACAGCCGCGGGGAAGTCAGCAAAACTTACGTACTTGATCTCAGCGGTTGGATTCACGCCAACCCTCGCACCTCCTATTAGGGCGGCCGTGTGCGTGCCATGATCCAACCGTCCAGCTGATGCACCCCTCCTGGTGGAGTGCTGGCCGGAATCAACACTGTAGTGGTCGCCGATACGTTGCTATCGGGTGGCACATCTTGGGAAAGGCGACTGTTACCCCCGGCCAGCAGGAACTCGACCTGTTCTCGTTGACCGGAAAATCTACAATCGCCACATCCGTGGGTAAAACAGCAACAGAAGGCTCATGAATGGCGGCGAAGTATGCTGGCGGTACCTGCGGTTCGTGATCCCCAGTTGCCGGAGCAAGAGATTGAGAATCAGTTCGGCCATTTCGCTCACTCAACGTCTCCTTTTGTTCCACGTCCCCACCTACCTGAAAGATCTGTGCTTTGCCTTTAAGTTCAGTGCGCAAAGTGTCGTTGCGTTTTCGCGCCTCGGACGGAATCATTGCTGTCGTTCTCACTACGACTGTGGGAATGTTGAACTTGCCGGTCGTCTGTTGATCCAAAGGAACATTTGACAAACCCGGATTATATTCTTCAAGTTTTTGTCGCACATCCGGAATAGTGCCTATCAACGTTGACAGATCCTGAAGATTGACCGGCCGTTTCGTCGCTTTGTGCAGGGCATCCAAGTCCACATACTTTTTGCCCACAAAAGCCTGCAGCGGGAGGTCTGGAAGAAACACTACCGAGCCTGGCGTTAGAGTCGGATAACCAGTTTTGCAGCTGCTTGAATTCAACTTGCAGAACAATTGCTCAAACGAACCCGTGAACCCCGCGGGCAACAAGCCCTTCGAACTTACAATGCTTTCCAGGGTATCTCCGGACTGTACTTCGTACTTCTGCCGCGGTAGCAGCTCATTCTTGTTCAAGTACTCGTACAGCTGTATCAAACGTCAGACACATCTTGCCCATCAAACAGAAAATCGGCCGCCTCAACACGTTGGAGAACGTGAAAAGCCCCAGTCGCGTCATCCGCAAAGAATAGATGTGACCCAGCGCTAGCAATGGCTAAGGGGTTTGCAGAAAGGACTATAAGGCGTAAATGTGAGGCCACCTGTAGTGCACCCCGCTAGAACTGGACAGAGAAGTTAGTTAGGCTTGGGGCCTCCGCCAGGAGGCGAGAATGCCAAGAAAGCCGAAAGTTCAGAGAACCCCGGAAGAGAAGTGGCAGATTGTATTGGAAGGACTGAAGAGCGGCAACGTCGCCGAGACGTGCCGCAAGTACGAGATCGCTCCCACGCTGTATTACCGTTGGAAAGATGAAGTCGAAGAAGGAGCCAAGGCTGCGCTTGGGGGGAGAAGCGCAGCCGCGCGGCCCGATGTGGAGCAGGAGAAGCGGATCAAGCAACTGGAGCGGGCTTTGGGCCGGTCGCATCTGCAGATCGAGATCTTAAAAAACGTGCTGGGCGAGTGAGCTGCGGGCAAGCGCATTCGTCGGCACGGGAGTTAGTAGCCCAAGGCAACGAAACCAAGTTAGTGGCCGAGACGCTGGAGATCAGCCGGTCCAGCCTTTATTATCGGCGGCAACCGCGCGCCAGTCGTGCGGATCGCTCGCACGATCAGAAGATCGTCCTGGCCTGCGGCGAGAAGCCGGCTTATGGTTATCGTCGCGTGGTGTGGTGGCTGGGGCGGCATCACGGGTTGGTGGTCAATGGCAAGCGGGCGCTGCGCGTGATGCGAGAACGCGGACTGCTGGTGCGCCAGCGCCGCTTTCAAGTCTCGCGCAGAAAGGACTGGGGCAAGGTGGAAGCGCCGCTATCCCAATCACGTCTGGCAGTCGGACATGACCAAGGTCTGGGCCGGGCCGAGCGTGGGTTGGGCGTATCTGGTGTCGGTGATCGACTGCTGCACGCGCGAGATCGTGGGCTGGGACTTGAGTCTGCGCTGTCGCAGCGAAGAAGCTCTGGCCGCGCTCAACCGCGCCGTGCTGGAGGTTTTGCCTTTCGGTTCTCGTGGAACGGGTTTGACTTTGACCACCGACAACGGCACGCAGTTTACGTCGGCGCGCTATGTCGAAACCCTGAATCGGTTGGGCATCACGCATCGGCGCACGGCTTACAACCATCCCGAGGGCAACAGCTACATCGAACGGTTTCATCGCAGCTTAAAAGAAGAGGAGGTGTGGCTCAACGAGTATCAGAACTTCGACCAGGCCAAGCTGAGCATCGCGCGCTGGATCGAGGAGTACAATCACGACCGTCCGCATCGCGGACTCCGCGGAAAAACGCCGCACGAATCTCGTGCTCGTTCTTTGCCCAAACCCTCACTTCAAACACGGCCCCTTGTGTCTAGTTTGGAGGGGCGCACTACACTTGACACCCGTAAAAGGTACGCCGATGCTGACATCCCAAAGGTACAAACCTTCGTTTTGAACAATGACGGTTTCCGAACAAGTGCCGTTATCCGCCTCGTCGTCGAGAACTTTTAGTGGATTGAGCCGCGGTCTTTTGGCCACTCGATGTTGCGCTACCGGTTGCTGCAGATCCATTAGGGTTTGGTGAACCTTGAGGTACTCCGGCGCCATTACCTGCATCTGCCGGCTTTGCTTGCCCTTCGCCCGACGGACTTGGAGGCGACGGTCCTTGATATCACTTTTGTAAAGATCCTCGTCCGGGAGATCATATCCGCCTTTGGAAGTTTCGCCTGCATCGTCGCAGTAATTTGGACCGGTAAACGCTGCAGATTTGTGAGCTTGGCCGCTCCGTATACACCTGCATTCGTTCTTTGCAGAGAGGCCATCAGGAACTTCTTATAATTCTCTCTGCTTGCTATGACCTTCAGATGCCGCTTCAGCGTTTTGAACCGATTGCGAGGAGCCGGTCACGACCCCAATTAAAGCCTTTAGGTCCTGGATGTTTGCCGGCTCAATGTTCTTTGCAGAAAGCTTGTAGCTAATGCTGACCTCCTTCAGGAAGTCTGGGTCTTCTGAGGGACCTAGGTGCACCGCAAGGAAAAGCACTTTATTGCTTCCGAAAATGCGGAGAACCCCCGTCACGACAGGGTGAAATCGGAATGGCACCTGACGAGGCAGCCTTACCGTCCGATGTATTAAAAAGATACCAATCGCTAGAAGAAGTCACGTAGTGTCCGTCGCTTCGTTTCCAACGCACAATGTTTACGAGGTAGTATCCATTTCGACTGCCCATCCGATGTCGGGAGGGCTTTTTTTCGAACGGACGGCAGCACATTCCAAACAGAGGGACGCTGGAGCAAGAGCAGGATCAACGTTGTACGAAAGGCGCGTCAATATGCGGCTCAAGTCATTTCCATTTGCATAAAGATGCTTCTGAGGATCTCCCAATAGCGGGTAGCCAGGATCACTAAGAGAACCATCCGGGCTGACCGGGTAGAGAATGCTCCATTGTTTCTGGATAAAAGCATCAATAAAAGTATTCACGTTCAGATTGTTCAAGAAATCGTTAAGCCCTTGAGCATCAACGGGATACTTTAAAGCAGGCGAAGGAAACTGTTGAATAACTCGCCCCACGTTCGCCTCGAATTGATACGGCAGATACGCATCGCAGAACGGCGTCCTCACAGGCACAGGCTGATCAGATGAGTTTCCTTGAGCTGGCTTGGCTTGTGTGGTGTTGACTTTCTTGAGGCTTCTGGTCGTCGCGTGTGCCGGAGGTCGAATTGCACTAACCGTAAGGGCGCATGCGAGCATGAAGAAACAGCGGCGCAGGTGAGAGGCCAGAAGTGAACAGGCTGACGGTGCGCCGAGCCTAAACGGTATACGCGATACTGACGGCACTCTGACGAGGCGCGGGCATTGAAGGACCTTTCTCGCGCCCTCTGAGAGACACTACTTCATACGCCTCTTAGGTGAGCGCAATCAACAGTCCCACAGCTAGCTCCGTGACGTAACGTAATCACTCCCGGAGTTGCCTAGCCCCCCTCGGTGGGTTGAGTCGAAGAACATACGATTGCGAGGCACGCGTGTCAAGCGGAAACAAACGCCGTCATTTGTCCAGTCTCAAGAGTTTACCCGCAAAGTGTACCGTCCAGTAAACGCGAAGGTGACGACGCGTGCCCGTCGAGTCGCGGTTGTAATGCTGCTTAGTATGATGGGTTAGGCATGTATAGTTACGAAAACAGAACATTCTGTTCAGATCGCTATCTGATTCATTACTTAGGCAGGTACGCCCTATGCTCTGCGATTAGGATGAATACCCGTGGTGACAATATTCACGCCTAATGTTACGAACTACGAACACCACGATCTGTGCGCATTGTCGCTAGCCTTGATCGGAAACGCCTCGGGGCAAGGCTTTTGGGGAGAGGAGGGTCTCGACCCGAGGCGTTTTCGATCGGGGCTAGGAGGAAGCCGCTGGCGTTTGCGGCGGACGCGGTGCGCTATGGGATTTCAACGGCAGTCGGTGGGGCAGACTCAGAGCAGGGGGAGAACACCGGGAACTGGACGCGGTGGGGTGAGGTGGATGGGCTGAGTGACGTCGCAGATGCCTTTCGAGAGTATGCGCGGACGGTGGCACGGCAGAGTGTAGCCGAGGGGTAGGCGCACGAATGCGTCGAAGTGCCGGTGCACATCGCCAGGAGAGAGTAGTGAGGCATGCGCTACGACGAATCGAAGTATGTGCATGTAGATAATTCCGCAGCCGTAAGTCTCTGAACCACGATCATGGTCGCGCCGCAGTGTGGGCAATGCCAGACAGAAGAACTCTCCACGGGAGCTTTGCAGGTTCCAGCTTCGAGCGGCGTGGAGACTGCTGGACAGCAGTTGTCGGGATAGAGCCAAGCGGGAAGCACGAAAGCGATTGGCGAGGAATACAAAGTGACGGATGCGTACGAAGCCTCTGGGGAGCACGTGCAGAAAGAAGCGCCGCAGGAACTCGGTGGCCACGAGCGTCATCGTGCCTTGTTTGCCACCGTGGGCGTAATCCTTCCAGCGAAAAGTGACGCGGTCTTGATCGAAGGCCAACAAGCGATGATTGGAAATGGCAACGCGATGGGTGTAGCGGCCGAGATAGCGCAACACCTGCATAGGACCGCCGAAGGCGGGCTTGGCGTAAACGAACCAGTCGTGGCGGTGCAGACGGCGTATGAGTTTTGCGAACTGCTGCGGATCGGCCAGAGCGGCGGCGGGACCGTTGCAACATAGCTTGTTGCGGCGGTGCAGACGTTTGAGGCCGGCGAGGAACTTGCCGCGAAAGACGCGGCTGAGGACCTTCACGGGCAAGAAGAAAGGATAGCGTGGGCGGACCCATTGACGGTGATCGGGTGAGAGTCCGCCCGCGGGAATGGCGCAGTGAATGTGGGGATGCAGAAGCAGGTTCTGTCCCCAAGTGTGCAGGATGCTGATCACGCCGATCTCGGCTCCAAGTGTTTGCCATCGATGGCAATCTCCAGCAAGGTATCAGCGCTGGCGGTGAACAGCAGGTCGTAGAACAAACGCGGGTTCTCCAAGGCCAGCACATTGAGTTCGTGAGGCACAGTGAACACGACATGGAAGTAGCTGGTGGTCAGGAGTTCTCGCTCGCGGGCCGCCAACCAGCGTTCGCGCGCCTGCGTCTGGCACTTGGGGCAGTGCCGGTTTCTGCACGAGTTGTATGAGATGGCCTGATGACCGCAGTTCGGACAGGCATCGCGATGACCGCCCAGCGCTGCGGTGCGGCAACGCAGAATGGCCCGAAACGCTTTGAGCTGCTGAAAGCCAAAGCTGGATCGATACCGATCCAGAAAGCGATCGCCGTGCGTGCGAAGAATGTCGGCCACCTCGAAGGTGGGCCGAGTCATTTTTCGTTTTTTCGTTTAAAGCTGCGGCTGATGTTTTGGGTGCTGGATAGAGTGAGGCTGTCCAGCGGATTCGTAACTGCCTGCAAGTGCCGCTGCGATAGATGCAGGTACTGTGCGGTAGTTTCCAGGTCGCCATGCCCGAGCGGAACCTGGATGGTGCGCAGATCGGTGCCCGCCTCCAACAAGTGAGTCGCCCAACTGTGGCGCAGGGTATGCGGGGTAACGCGTTTGCGGATGCCGGCCCGGCGCGCGGCTTCGCTGCATGCGATCCAGACGGTCTTGCCGGAAATTGGCTGATCGAGCGTCCGGCCACGAGTGCGTGTGGGGAACATGTAGAGCTTCGGCTTCCGCCAGCGCCAATACTCTCGCAGCGTCTCCAACAGAGCAGGACTCAGAGGCAGGTCACGATCCTTGCCGCTTTGCGTTCCCCGCGCAGATGATCATCCGCTGGCTATCGACATCGCTGACTTTGAGATGGGCGAGTTCGGAGCGTCGCATGCCGGTGGCGTAGAGCGCCATCAGTAGCGTCCCGTCGAAAAAGGTTTCCGCCGCATCGATCAAGCGCGCAACTTCCTCTTGGCTGAGCACCGTCGGCAGCCGGCGCCGGTCCCGAGGGTAGGGCAAGAACTCGCGAAACTGATGGCGCTTGAGCGTCTTAATGAAAAAGAAGCGCAGCGCAGCGACCCGGTTGACCACCGTGCCGGGCGTCAGTTTGAGTTCTGTCAGTAGGTAGGCTTGATACGTTCGAAGTTCGTTGGGACCGAGCTTGTCGGGAGACTTGCCAAAATGCTTGGCGAAGTCGCTTACCACCCGCAGGTAATTGCGCGTGGTGATGGCAGAGTAGTTGCGACGCTGAAGTTCCTCCAGCATCATCTTGCGTAAACGGGTCACAGGAATCTCCTTTCCCTATGACCCACACTATGTCAGCTGCTCCTGAACTCTCTCGGTCTATCCACGCGGTAGCGTCCGCCGCGCCAGCGGCTCACTCCTTGTCTCCTAAGCGGATCGGCGGTATGAGCTCGTGCGTGTGAAGCCCGAGGACTTATGACTCTTCGAACCCATGATCTTTGAATTTGAGTGTCCGGCAGTTCTCAGTCACTGTGCGAACCACCTTTTCAGGAACTCCGTTCTGGACTTCGGCGGAATTTCGAGCGTCACATTTACATCTGCGCCGACCAGCCCGGCTAAATGCGAAATCACCTCGTCGGCAATTCGCCCGGCATCCCGTCCTACCCGAGTGGCTTCCAAGGCTGACGCTGCCGTGAAAACGTCTAGGTTGCACCGTCGGCGGAAAGGCAAGCCGCCTGTCGATACAGCCGCGGCGTCGCCATCGCCCGAGCGCCTGCCTGGAGTCGGTGCCGCTCCCGCTGTCGTAGTCGTACCCCGTGCCGCCGCTTCGGCGGCGATTTGCCGAGATGCCGCCTCGGGCTTCACTAGCATTCCTGTACTCGTATCTGTGAGAGTCACGCGCTGCCCGTATCGCAGACCACGATAGCGACGGCTCGTTTCGTCGTAGCTGTCGGCATACGCAAAAGTATCCTGCTCCCAAGTGAGCAAGCTCAACCCATCGCCGATCGCGTCCAGCAGCACCTTTGTCTCGACTAATCGCGGCAAATACAGATAACGCGCGAAATCCTCAACAAGCTGCTTTACTGTAACGTGATCGCCGCGCCACAGAGGCACCCGATCGAGCGGCATACGCAGTACCGTTCCCGCGAGCGACCGTTACCAGCAATTCATCATTCCGCAGTTTCTTGCTCGCTCTAACCGCGAGGGATCTTGACCAGACAACCGAAACGCTTTCCAGTCGAGCACGCTTTGCGGCGACGCCTGTGTCGCAACCAAGAGCCATTGATAGGCTTCTGGGAGACGGGCGACAACAATGCCGTCAGCCGTCTCTTTCTGCTCTTTCGCCTGCTTGATCTGGTGCGGGGTTAACTCTAATGCGCCGCTTTGGCTCCGTGACAATCGATTCCCATGCAAGATATCGACGGACCGCTTCGTCCAAGTCTTGCAGGCGGATTTGGTCGATTGCCAAGAAAACCAGCGTGTTCTGGAACAGTCGAGGAGTATTACCACGCATTTCCAGCATGGCTTTCGCGGGAGCAATTCCTGACGGGCAATTTTTTTTTTTCTCAGCTTGCTTGGTTCAGTTTCGTATTGCTCAAAGTGGGCACGCCCAACTCTACCCGTGCGACGTCACCTGTATCGGAGGCATGAGAATATCGGCCGTTACCCGGCGTTCGGTGGCAGGCGGTGACCTCTCAAACCTTGCACGAAGATCGCTCGGCCCGGCCCGGCGAGCCGTGCGCATCCCGCCCGTCGACGCCCTCGCGTAGGCCAGTCCGAAAGCGACGTCTCGTCCCGGCGCCGCTCTCTGATCGGAGGCGCGCTGGCCCTGGTCGGCGCCCTCCTGATCGGCGTCGGGCTCGCCCGGCCGACGATCCAGCTCGTCGGTGTCGGCGCGGTAGGGCTCTTCGTCGGCGTGGCCATGCTCGCCCCTGCCTTCGCCCGCCCGCACTCCGCCGCCATCGGACGTCCCCTGGCCCGGCTTCTAGGCGCAGCCGGCCAGCTGGGCCGGGAGAACTCCCTGCGCAACCCTCGCCGCACCGCTCAAACCGCGTCCACGCTGATGGTGGGCCTGGCCCTAGTGTCGACCATCTCCGTGTACCGGGCGTCAGCCAAGAAATCCGCCACCGGCAGCATCGACAACACCGTCACGGCCAACCTGATCGTCACCAACGGCAGCGGCAGCGGCACTGGCAACTTCGCCACCGAGGTGGTCAAGGCGGTATCCGCCGTCCCCGGCGTTACTGCCTCCACGACCATCTACGGCGGCCAGTTCGAGATCCGCCAGTCGGTCGAGACCCTCCGGGCCGTTTCGCCCCAGGACTTGTCCAAGACGATCGTCCTGCACGTGACCTCCGGGAGTTCGCAGTCGCTCCGCGCCGGCGAGCTGCTCATCGACTCGTCCACGGCTAAGTCCGACCACCTCTCGGTGAGTGACACCGTCGCAGTGAAGTTCGCGTTAACCGGAACGTCCGCCATGCGCATCGGAGGCATCTTCAAGACCAACGTTCTCATCGGCAGCTACCTCGTCGGCGACTCGTTCTACCTCACCCACTACCAGAACCCGCTCCCCGGCGGCGTCCTACTCGACACCGCAGGCGACGCCACCGCCGTGTAGCAGGGCGTCCAGGCCGTGCTGACGCCCTACCCGAACGTGCAGGTCCAGAGCCGCGCCCAAATTCGAGAAGTCTCAAACGGCCAGCGTCAACACCCTGCTCGGCCTCGTCTACGCCCTCCTCGCCCTGGCCGTGTCATCGCCGTGATCGGGATCGTCAACACCCTCATGCTGTCGGTCTTCGAACGGACCCGGGAAATCGGACTGCTCCGGGCGGTCGGCATGAAACGGCACCAGATCCGGCTCATGATCCGCTCCGAATCGCTGATTCTGGCCGTATTCGGCGCCGTCATCGGCATCATCATCGGCACCGGCCTCGGCGTCGCCCTCGTGTCATCGCTGCGATCACAGGGCATCACCGACACCGTCGTACCGGTCACGAACATGATCCTCTTCCTCATCCTCTCCGCCGTGCTCGGCCTGCTCGCCGCCGACTGGCCGGCCCGCCGGGCAGCCAAAATCGACATCCTGGCCGCCATCGCCACCAACTAGCCGGTACGGTCAGGCAAGCATCGGAACTCTGGGAGACGGCCGTCACTCGGTCGAACGACGCTCGCTCAAAAGGCCACGTGAGGACGTCATCATAGAGGTACTCGATGCCATCCTCGTGGTGTGCGATTATAGATGCGGCATCTGGACGCTACGCACCCGAGGGGAGACACGGGTCCGATGAGTCAGCAGGGCGACGAGCAGGTTCCGGGCTATCCCATCGAGTTCGATGTGCTGCCTCAGCTGACGGACCGAAATCGCCTGACTACCGCGTTCCGGCTGATCCTGGGAGTTCCGCAGATCATCATCGTCGGTGGCTTCAGCAGCTACGGGGGGGCCTCGGCGCTGACGGGGGCGGCCGCCGCCATGGCGTTTATCTCGTGGTTCGCGGTCGTGTTCAACGCCCAGCAGCCCCGCGGCCTGTGGGACTTCATCGCCTACTACATTCGGTGGTGGGTCCGCGTCACGGCTTACCTGGCCCTGCTGCGCGACGACTACCCACCATTCGGTGACGAGCCCTACCCGACCGACTACTCGGTCACGTACCCGGCACAGGGGAGGAACCGTGTGTCAGTGGGTCTCCGCCTGCTGTATGTGATCCCGCACATCGTCGTTCTGATCTTCGTAAACATCGCCTGGTTGGTAGTCACGATCGTCGCCTGGTTCGCGATCCTGTTCACGGGTACCTACCCCAGCAGCCTCTACGGCTTCGCGGTTGGGGCGATGCGGTGGAACACCCGGGTCCAGTCCTACCTCTTCCTGCTCCACGACGAGTACCCGCCCTTCGGTTTCGGACGCTGACCGTTCTGCTGGATCCCTGAGGCTGTCACCCCGGGCACTGGGCGGAGTTCGACCTCCGGCGATCTGGGTCGTGGCGGCGCGGGCCCCTCAAGTCACGCAGAGCATGTCTCTCGTGGTGGCCGGTTGATCGGCGAGAATGACTGAGTGTGAGCGAACAACGAGGCGATGACATGGAGCGGGGGAGTTCCCCGTTCACCCCGGTCGAAATGCACAGATTGTGGACGTACAGTGATGGTCTCTTATGGCCAGTAGGGTTTGGTCCGTGTGGCGAGCGTCGGGGGACCGGGACACCTCGACCCGGATGACCCTAGGCGACCGTGGTGGGCGAGCCGGTTACTCCAAAGGTGGCAGCTCCCGTCCTTGACGGCGCCATACCGCGAGCCAACCAAAACGATGGGCGAATTCCGGCCAACCCTTTCCCTGACCGCCGGCGCCCGACCCGAGCGCCCGAGCCAATCAGGCCCGACACTCGAAATCTCCGAGCCGGGCGGCGCCGTACATAGGGCTGCCCTTGTCGAGATCGCAGGGAAGGGGACGAGATCGTGAGACCAGCCTGGTTGGCGGGCATAACAGTGGCGATAATCGGTTTGGCGGCCTGTGGAGGCAGTGGCGGTCACACCACCGACCTGAAGACTCCCAAACGGGCTCCGGCCTTGCCCGCAGCCCAAACCCGTGTGCCGACCCCAGCCGTGACCACGCCAGCAACTGCGCCGCCTACGACGCGACCCTCGCCTCCCACTACGCCGCGAACCATCCCGCCGACGACACCGCCAGCGCCGCCTACGACCATGCGGACGCTGCCGCCGACCACCGTGCGGACCGTGCCCCCGACAACGCTGCGCACGCTGCCTCCCATGACGACACCGACCACCCCACATGTGATGTCGGGCATTCCGCAGGGCGGCGGCGATCACGATGGTGACAACTTCGGGGGTCCCAATGACGGAGACGGAGGCATCTGACACAAACCGATCCGGTGTAACGGCCTTCTGGCGGGAATGTTCCGGGCGGATTGATGTCGGGCACAACCTTGCTCGAATTCGAAGGACCCCCACACGTAGGATCGCCGTTGACCCGGGATAGATCCGGAGCTACCGTCGGGCGCGTCCTGAACTCATCAGACTGACTGACAACTCGCCGCGTCGTGACCACGACGGCCAAGGGCCAAAGCGCTTCTGCGCCCACTGCTGCACGCTCAGCGAGTCCACGCTCACCGCCGTGAAGATCAGCCGCGAACCACACCACCAGCCCCAATAAGACAACTGACGCCGCAACCGAGACGGGGCGGGTCAACAGTGGCGCCCACCGTTCTCGGCGCGCCGCGAAAAGAGGCCAGACAGCCAGGGCCGTCAAGGCGATTGTCGCGGCGGCGGTGTGGGCCCGGGAATTCCCATGGGCTGGCTGGGCGAACACCGCCACCATGACCGTCGCCACGCCCCCACTAGCCAGCACCACCCGACCAGAAAGTCGGGCCGGTTGCAATCCCGTCGCCGTGATGACGTGGCAAACACCGAGGCCCGCCAGAGCCGAGGTCATCACCCATCGGTCGGCGGCAGCGTAGGAGGCAAGTGCGCTGATCGTGTCGCGAGTCGCGTCATATCCCGGTGGCTGGCGTGACTGGGCCAGCGTCAGGCCACACCCGAGCAGTACCGGGGCGGCCGTCGCGGACGCAACAGCCCACCACGGGATCCGGTTCACTATCGGATCCTAAGGCGTCCCCCACCACTGCGCCCAAATCGCCGGATAGACAAGATCGGCGGAATGTCCCGCTCACCTCATGTCGACCTGTCGCTGTCCCCAGCCTTGACTGGTGCCGGACGGCGAACACCGGATCAGGCAGTATGCACCGTGGTCATGTGCTCGCGCGGCGAGGGCGGGCGGATCCTCCGCGACCTGGCGGTGCCCCACCGTGGTCATGGACCGCCGGTGCGTGGCGCTCGCGTCGTGCGCGACGGCCAGCTGGTGCGGGTACCGGTGGGCCACCTCGGGTTCGACCGGGCCGAGCGAGTCGAGCAGGACCAGAAAAGGCGGCTGGAGGCTGCTCGGGTACCAGACTCCCCCGAGCCGGGACCAGCTGCCGACCGCATGCATTCTCGAGGTCAACTCCAGCCCTTCGCTCGTGGTTGGCACGCCCAACGCGCCCATCGTGGTCATCGGCGAGGCCGTCGGTGGCCGGATCACCTCGATCTGGGTTCGGCTCAACCCTGACAAGACGGCAGCGCTCGGTGATCCGCCGCCTATCGTCTGATCTCGGCGTGAGTGCGAGTCAGCGCGAGATAGAGATCGCGAGGGACCAACTCCCCACTCCCATCGATCCTGCCTCGGCGTCACGGTCCATGAGCTCTACGGACATGGCGCGCTACCAGCCGGAGCGGGCCGCCAAGATCCGGCGGAGCAGGTACAAATCGAGGATAAGGGGGGCGACGAACACCAGCCCCCACCAACGTCCCGTGGCGCAGAGCACAACGACAACGACGACGATCCAAACGGCTAGCAACAGCCGGATGACCAGCGATGACTTCCGGTGGCGCAGATCCCAGTTCATTGTTGCCGCACGTTACGCCCAAATGGCCCCCTGGCATCGCCTGCGGAATCTGCCCGCAACGACCGGGATCGTGGCCCGAGAGGTGGGCAAGCCGTGCAGTTCAACGACGACCCCCCCCTTAGAAGGAGTACCACCGTCGTGATACACGGTGCCAGGGCTGCTGGTCATCACCGTGGTCTCAGAGGTCGTAGGACTGACGCCCCTACCTGCGGACGAACTTTTGAATGCTCCGGTCGCCGCGGTCTAGACCGGCCCAGGACTCGGAGACTTCGGCGACGTAGATGCTGCCTTCGGAGTCGACCGCGATGCCGTGGGGGGCACAAAACATGCCAGCACCGGGCTCTTTCATCACCTTGCCGCGAAGCGGCGGGTTCATCGACGGCGCGGTCGGAAGCGCGAGTGGGAAACCACCAGTCACGACATCGTCCACTTCGGCGTCCTCACCCCAGCGCGCCACGACCCCGTCTTTGTCGCGGACCGTCACCCGATGGCCGAGCTCCGCGATGTAGAAGAGACCGTCGTTGCCGCGACGGACGCCGTTCGGCATCTCGAGCCCGCCCCACTCGCCGATGTACGTCCCATCGGATTGGAAGATCTGCACCCGGTTGTTGTACCGGTCAGACGCGTAGATCTTGTCACCGTCGGACCAGTCGACGTAGACGCTGTGAACGACGTCAAACTCTCCGGGTTCGCTTCCGTGACCGCCCCACGAAAACTTGAGGGTGCCGTCGGGGTCGAAACAGTGGATGTGCGAGTTGAAGTATCCGTCGCTCGCGTACAAGTCGCCGTTCGACGCCACGGTCAACTGGGTCGGCCAGTTGAACGGAGTGCCGCTGTGAGGGGGTGCGTTGTTGTTGTGGCGTCCGAGGGTCAGCAGCAGCTTGCCGTCCACTGTCCACTTGCGACAGACCTGGTTACCGGTGTCAGCCGTGTAGATGAACCCATCGAGCCCGGCGGTAATCCCGTGCGGATTCGAGAAGAAGTGGTCGCTTCGGTCACCCCACCCGTCGAGGAATGCGCCGTTCTTGTCGAAGATCATGATCGGTAACACGCCGCGAGTGAACACGTAGACGTTGTCGTCCGCATCCACAGCGACGTCGACGACCTCGGAAAATGTCCGCAATCTTGGGCGCTTGAAGAAGCGCTCAACGACCTCGTACTCGGGGCCGGCTGCCCTCTCTCCAGTCATCGCTCGTTCCCTCTCTCGACTCGTTGAACTTCTGAAGTGGCGTCGGTGCACCTGTCGGGCAGACGTTACCGGCGACGAGCACCCGATCACGACCGGGGGACGATCGTCGGGCGAGAGCGGCCCCAGTTGGTTTCCGCCATGTGGGGTGTGGCGTTGCCGAGGACGTTTCGTCGGTTGCCTCCCTCCCGTATTGTTAAACGGTGAGCTCCGGGGCAGAAATGACGCCGCCGGAGTTGTCAGACTCCCGGCTCGCTCCGCCCACCGGTACCGTCGGCCCGACCGGCAGTCCCTGGAGCACCCTCGTCACCGTCGCCCTCGGCGTGGTGATGGTGGGCCTCGACGCGACGGTCGTGTCGATCGCGAACCCGGCGATCGCTTCGAGCCTCCACGCCTCACTTGGATCCCTCCAATGGATCACCAACGCCTACCTACTTGCCATCGCCGTACTCCTGATCCCGGGAGGTAAGCTTGGCGACCGCTTCGGCCGGAAGCTGGTGTTCCTGATAGGGGTGGCCGGCTTCACTCTGGCATCAGTCGGCGTCGGGGTGATCGGATCCGTGCCGGGGGTCATCGCTATGCGGGGCCTCCAGGGAGCGTTCGGAGCTCTACTCCTCCCTAATACTGTCGCCCTGTTGCGCGCCACGTTCCCGGCCGAGGAGTTCAACCGAGCCGTGGGGATCTGGAGTGCCAGCTCGGCTGCCGCGGTGGCCGGCGCCCCGGTGATCGGCGGCTTTCTGGTCGAGAAGGTGTCGTGGCAAAGCGTTTTCTTCCTCAATGTTCCGATCGGCATAGCCACGATCATCTGCGGGCTCGTGGTTATGCCCGAGAGCAGGGAGTCCGAGCGTAAGGCCTTCGACTTGGTCGGGCTGGTCTTCCTCGCCTCCTGCGTCTTCTGCCTGGTATTCGCCGTCATCAACTCGGAGAGATGGGGCTGGTCGAGCCCCGCCGTGCTTGGACTGCTCGGCGCCTCCGCGGTGCTCGGCGCCATCTTCGTGGTCGTCGAACGCAGAGCAGAATCGGCTCTAGTGCCGATTCCGCTGATCACCGAACGGTCGATTGCCATCGGGGTGATCACGCTCACGCTGGACTTCTTCGCCCTGTACGGGTTGCTGTTCTTCGTCAGTCTGTATCTACAGAACATCCAGGGTCTGAACGCCGTGCAGGCCGGCATCCGGCTCCTGCCGCTTATCGGGTTGTTCTCGGTCACATCACCGATCGCGGGTCGCGTGACCACTCGCTTCGGAGCGCGAGTTCCCATAACCGTAGGCCTGGCCTTGACGACCGTCTGCCTGCTCGGGATGCTCGCCCTGCAAGTGGACACCTCGTTCTGGGTCCTCGCCCCCACCCTGGCCGGCATCGGGCTGGGAGCGGCGCTGGTGGTAGTGGCTTCTACCGAGGCCATCATCGCCACGGCCCCCGTGGACGAGGCGGGCGTGGCGGGCGGCATCCAAGGAATATCGATACAGCTTGGGGGCGTGCTGGGCGCCTCGATTCTCGGCTCCATCCTGGCGGCCCAGGTAGACCGGGTTCTGCCCGGCCTGCTCGCCGACCAGGGGGTGCCCTCCGGCCTGGCGGCCCGGGTGAGCTCACACAGCGACGTGGTGAGCCAGGGGCTCGTACCGAAGGTCGTGGCCCCCGAGTGGCACGCCGCCGTCACGACGGCCTCGGAGCAGGCGTTTCTATCGGGGCTCCACCTGGCCCTGCTCGTTGCGGCCGGCGCCACCCTCATAGGGGCCGTCTGCGGCATGTTCGTGAATGCTCGACCCGTCGAGGTCGAGATCACCCCGGTCATCCATTTCTGAGCTGCTCGCCTCGAGCAATGAGGCAACCGCCGTGAGCGAGGCTGCGACGGTTGGAATACTCTCGCCTGCTCTTAGGTTTTTCTTAGGCGAAGAGCCCCAGACGAGCCCTCCAGACAACCTGAGCGTTGCCATCCTTCATTGGAGTAGAAGGAGTTTGTGATGCAATTGTCCTATGTGAGGAGCCTGCGATGAACAACGGAATAGCTACTACCGCGCCCAGCAGCAGTCGTCGAGGGAGTGCCCCGCCGGACCGGGGATATTCGGCCTTTGCGACAGAATGGGAGACCCAACCGACGGCAGGGACGATGGGCGGCGGACGGGAGGCGCCCCTATTCCTGGTGGTCGGCTTCGACGGATCCGCCCCGGCCCAGCGGGCTCTCGATAGCGCCGCCCGGCTTCTTCATGGCCGCGACGGCGCGCTGGAGATCGTGTACGTGGCCCACGTCCCGGCCGGTGCGGCGCTGTCTGGTGACGCCATGGTCGAAGTAGAGAATAGCTTTGAGGACCTGGAGGACCACCTGGCTGGCGAAGTTCGATCTCGGCTCGGGGCCACCGAGCCTCGCTGGCACTTTCAACGTCGGGACGGAGCTGTAGCCCACGAGCTGGCCGCCGTCGCTGACGAACTTGCCCGCCGGTACGGTCCCGAGGCGCGCATCGGTGTCATCGTGGGCGGCTCCGCCCACAGATATCATCGCTTCATGGGATCGGTTTCCATGAACCTGGAACGAGCGGACCGTTTCCCCGTCATGGTCGTCCCCTAGCTCTGGTAAATCGCAATCGGCGGTCGTAGTCCAGTCCACGTTGGCCGGAAACGTGGTGACCACAGGAATGGACGCTTGACACCTACCCGGCCAAGGCGCGGGATCGTGGCAGACGCGGCTCAGACCTGGATCAGGTTGAGACCGGAAAGCGGATGGTGGATTTGCTGCATCGCCCCGCCTGTTGCCAGGTCGCCCAGGTCGATCGGGGCGAACCCGGCGTCCTCGAATAATGATGCCACCGCGGATTTGGCGTCGCTGTCGTCGCCGGAGATGAAGAGCACTCGTCGACCGCCGGCTTGGTGTGGATCCGAGCCGAGCACATCGGCCCCCAGCGTGTTGGCGGCCTTGACGACTCGGGCGCCGACAACGAGTTCGGCGACGAGTTCGCTGGACGTTCTCCCATTTAGGTCGTTGGCGGCCCAGTCGTTGGTTGCGTCGATCACGATCTGGCCGCTCCATTTGAGGCCTTGCACCGCGTCGGGCACTCGGTCCCAGGGCACTGCGACGACGACGATGGGTGCCGCGGCCGCCTCTTGTACCGTCTGTGCCAGCACTCCTGTGCCGAGGTTCGAGACGACAGACGTTAGTGATTCGGCGCCACGGCTGTTGGCGATCACGACCGAGCGGCCGGAACGATGGGCGGTGCGCGCCATCGCCTGTCCAAGTCGGCCGGCCCCGATGATGCCGACGGCATCGCTGGCGGTTGCGTTCATCAGGTTCCTTTCTCGGATGCGGACGTGAGCGGGTAGCGGACGGCCAAATGGCGCTCCAGGTACGGGTACTCCGAGCCGAACAAGACTCGGTCCATGGCGATCACGGGTCCCAGCATAATTAACATCGTCGTGACGCTCGCACAAGCGGGAGCGACCGCACGCCATTCGTCAGGCCAGGGCAAGGTAACCTCTGCGCCCTAGGCCAAGCGAGAGGGGTCGTCGACGAATGCGCGCAAGGATCGAGGATTACGCCATCATCGGCGACACCAGGACCGTTGCGCTGATCGATCGGAACGGCTCCATCGACTGGTGGTGCGCTCCTCGCATCGACGCCGGGGCCGCCTTCGCAGCCCTGCTGGGGACAAAGGACAGTGGCCGGTGGTTGATTGCGCCGAAGCAAGAGATCATTTCCGTCTCCCGAAGCTACGAAAAGGAGACCCTGGTCCTGGAGACGGTGTTCGAAACGGCGTCCGGTCGCGCCGCGGTGATCGACTTTATGCCTCCTTATTTTACGAACACCACCCTTCACCGGATCGTGGAGGGGCTAGAGGGCACCGTCGAGATGGAAATGGAGCTGATCGTGCGGTTCGAGTACGGTTCCATCACTCCCTGGGTCACCGCCACCGGAGATGGCCTGATAATGGTGGCTGGGAGCGACGGGCTGCGCTTCCATAGCCCAGTTCCGTTGACGGGAACGGGCCACTCCACCGTGGCATCCTTTGAGATAAGCCCCAACTCGCGCCGATCATTTTCGCTGACCTGGTTCCCTTCCACCGCCTCGATCCCCCTGCCCCTTGACAGCCTGGCCGCCCGCAATCACGCCCGACGTTGGTGGCGGGACTGGGTTGGTCGCTGCACCTACGACGGGGCGTGGCGTGATGACGTGATTCGATCATTGATAACCCTCAAGGCCCTGACCTATGAGCCCAGCGGGGCCGTCTGTGCGGCCGCCACCACCTCGTTACCAGAGGCGCTCGGGGGTGGTCGCAACTGGGACTACCGTTATTCATGGGTCCGGGACGCCACCTTTACCCTCGCCGCGTTTTTGCTTTCCGGCTACACCGAGGAAGCGGCGGCCTGGACCCGCTGGCTCAGGCGGGCGGTGGCCGGCAGCCCCGGCGAACTACAGATCATGTATGGCGTAGGAGGCGAGCGACGCCTCACTGAGATCGAACTCGATACTCTCCCGGGCTACCAGGATTCGAAGCCGGTACGAATCGGCAACCAGGCCTCGACCCAGTTCCAGCTCGATGTCTTCGGCGAGGTGATGGACTCGGCACTCACCGCAGCCAGAAACGCCCTGCCCCGGGAGGTCGACTGGGGTCCCGACCTGCTGTTAGCCATCCTGGCCCACCTGGAGAACGTCTGGGACGAGCCCGATGATGGGATCTGGGAGGTGCGGGGCCCCCGGCGCCATTTCACGCACTCGAAGGTCATGGCCTGGGTGGCATTCGACCGGGCTATTCGGTTGGCGCAGGAGTACCATACTCTACCGGCGCGGCGAGTGGCGCACTGGACGCAGCTGCGGGACCGAATTCATGCAGAGGTGTGTGAGAAAGGGTTCGACAAGGAGCTCAACTCCTTCACCCAGTACTACGGGTCGAAGCTGCTCGACGCCAGCCTGCTGATGCTGGCGCCGGTAGGTTTTCTTCCTCCTGACGATCCCCGTATCGCTGGCACGGTCGCCGCTATCCAGGAGCACCTGGTCGAGGAAGGCTTCGTCCGAAGGTATCAACTTGGCGGCGACGTCGATGGCCTGGAAGGAGACGAGGGCACCTTCTTGATGGCCACGTTCTGGCTGGCCGACAATCTCGCCCTCATGGGCCGCACCAATGAAGCTCGCGATATTTTTGAGCGTCTGCGCCGCCTCAGCAACGACGTTGGCCTACTGTCGGAGGAATACGATCCCGCGGCCGGCCGAATGCTCGGTAACTTCCCGCAGGCTTTCTCCCACGTGTCGTTGATCAACACGGCCGCCAACCTGTCCACACCGGGGGGGCCGTCGCTGATGCGAAGTGGCCGGGCAGCCCCCCGCCGCCGGCAATGAGAAGAATACGGGAAAGAGGCCAGGCAATGGGCGTCTGCCAGGCCTTCACTTCGGCGCCTCGTGGAATCCAACCACGGCCCAGGAGTCCCGCCTTCCCAGCGCTGCGGTGCCGGTTTTGGGTTGGCGGTTGACAGGGATGTGGAGGCCTACCCGCCGCTAGTCGTGGTGACTTCCGGGGCCAGCTTACTGGCCGGCGGCCCTCGTCCCGGCCTTACCAGGCAGGATGAAGGAAGGCACTCATGCTTAGCTTCCTAGCTGTATATGAGCCCGGTACGTCGCCCCCGAAGGGAAGGAGCCGAACTGTGCGTGCAGCCTGGTATGACCATCAGGGAAGCCCTGAGGACAGCCTGGCCGTGGGCGAGATGCCCGACCGGATACGCGATCGAGACAGGCCGGGGACCGTTCTGGTGGCAGCCACCGCAGCTGGGTGAACTGGTGCGTTGCCCTCCGGTGGGCTGCGGCCGCGGGGTCCTTTGGCGCGCAGTCCATCGTATGTCAGGGCGCCACGATAACCAGCTTGCCGACATGCCTGTCAGCGGCCAGGTCTTCGAGCGCGGCGCTCAGCTGAGCGAGCGGGTAGGTTCGTTCTATCCTCGGCCGGATGGCGTCGAGGCGATCGCCGACCTGGGCCAGGGCCAGCCGCACGATCTCAGCCACCTCGTCGTTTGAACGAGTGCGGAAGGTAACACCGATCAGTTCGATCCGCTTACGAGCCAGCTCGTCCAGGTCGATCCCGGCCATGGCGCCGCCGAGCCGCCCCACCTGGACGATGCGCCCGGTGACAGCGGCGGCCGCGATGTTGCCGGCCAGCACGGATGCGCCGACGTTGTCAACGATCACGTCGACGGCGGTCGCGACCGACTCGAACGGCACGGATGCCGTGTCGATCCCGACCAACTCACAGGGCAGAGGGCCGAGGTGGGCCCGAAGCACGTCGAGCTTTGCCGCCGAACGGGAGGTGACAAACACGACCGACGCCCCGAACAGCGCGGCCAGCTGCACCCCCGCTACGCCGACGCCCGAGGTGGCGGCCTGGACGAGCACCCGCCCGCCCCCTGCAAGCCGGCCGTGGGTGACGATGGCGTCGTGCATAGTCAGGAGCGCGATCGGCAGGGCGCCGGCCTCCTCCCAGGAAAAAGACAGGGGGACGGGCATCGCAAACCGGGCCGGGACGGTCACCGGCTCGGACGAGAAGCCCGGACCACGCGCCATCAGCCGGTCCCCGACCGACCACCCGGTCACCCCCGATCCCACTTCCAGCACGTCGCCGGCGAGCTCCCTGCCGGCGACAGGGGAGGCCGAACCCCGCCACTCCAGGTAGTCGGCCCGGTTGAGGCCGGCGGCCCGGACCCGGACGAGCAGCTCACCTTCTCCTGCCGATGCGGTCACGGGGTTACCGCCGAGTAGCCGCCGTCGACAACGAGCGCCTCCGCCGTGATGTAGCGGGCCTCCTCGGAAGCGAGGAACAGGACGGCGTGAGCCACATCCCACGCGTCGCCCATGCGCCCCATCGGCACCTTCTCGTGGCGCGCCGCGACGAGAGCGGCGACGTCGCCGGCGGCTATCTGGTGGGCCAGCCGCGCCTCCACCAGCGGGGTGTGCATAAGACCCGGTAGCACGGCGTTGCAGCGGATGCCCTCTTTGGCGTGCTGGATGGCGATCGCCCGGCTCAGTTCGACAATGGCCGCCTTGGTGGCGCTGTAGGCTGCCTGCGGGCGGCCCAGGTGCTGGCGGATCCCTGCCACTGACGACAGGTTCACGATCACGCCGCCGCCCTGTCGCAGCATGACGGGCACCACGTGGTGGCAGCCTAGAAAGCAAGTCTTCAGGTTGAAGGCCACTTGGCCGTCCCACTCGACCTCGGTCATGGTGGCCGGGCCGCCCGGCGCCGACCCGCCCACGTTATTGACGAGCACATCGACCCGACCAAAACGCCCGACACAGTCAGCGACTGCGGCGCCAACCTGCTCGCTGCTCGTCATGTCGGCCTGGCGGACAGCACACGTGCCTCCCTCCCTCTCAATGATGGCCTTGGTCTCGCTGGCTGCCGCCACATTGATATCGACCCCGAACACCACCCCGCCCTGACGGGCCAGCAGCGTGGCAGCCGCCTTCCCGTTCCCCCAGCCAGGTCCGATTGACCCGATGCCCGTGACGAAGCACACTTTTCCATCCATCCGTAACATGTTTGCAGTATTGCCGGTCCGGCACGATCCGGGGCATATACCGGTGGAGACCAGGACCAGCGCCGAAGTGCGCACATCACGCTGAGATTTAACTTCGATGCGGTCCGCCTATTTCTCGAGAGGTGAAAGTACGACTCGCCGCTATTAGCGACACACTCCCTGACTCCCACATCGACGCCGGACAACTGCTCAAGAGGAGGATCCGAACGTCCCCTCGGATTCCGGCTCGCCCAGGCCCGCAGACCTCATGGAACCTGCCTTAGCCCGTTGGTCCGAAGCGCTCGAGGCGGATCTTGTCAGCCGTGGCGCCGGCCTCCATAGCCACTGAGGTGGCAGCCTCGGCAAATCGGGTCGAGCCGCAGATGTAGGTCAGCTCGTAGGCAGGTACGAGCGGGGTGAGATCTGCGGCGGCGATGCGGCCGACCGAGCGGGGATAACCATCGGGCGTTCGGCGCGTATAGATGATCGTGACGTCGGGCCCCATGACCTCGCGGGCGTAGATCAGCTCGTCAGGGGAACGCACGGAGACAACGAGGTGCGCCAGGGCCTGGTTGGGGGTGCGGCGGGCCAGACGCAGCATGGCCATCACCGGGACGATGCCAGTGCCACCCCCGATGAGCAGGGCGGGCGTGGATGCGTCCCACACGAACCAGCCGCCTACGGGGCCGCGTACTTCGAAGGTGTCGCCGATCCTGACCTCGTCGTGGAGGAATTCCGATACCTCGCCATCCTGCAACCGTTCCACGGTGATCTCGATGTCGTCGCGGTGATCGGGCGGCGACGCTACCGAGTAGGACCGCTCGGTCATATAACCGTCGGGGGCGGTCAACTTGACGGAGAAATGCTGTCCGGCCAGGTACGGCGTCGGGTTGCTCAAGGCCAGCTGAAAGGTTTTGACCCGGGCTGTCTCGGGCCGTATGGCCGTCACGGTGGCCACCTGCCAGGGGCCAACAGCGGGAACGTCAGTCGCCATCGTAGCGCTCCTCCTGCCAGGGGTCGCCGTGGTTGTGGTAGCCCCGCACTTCCCAGAACCCGGGGTCGTCATGGTCGAGCAGGCGCATTCCGGCGACCCACTTGGCGCTCTTCCAGAAGTACAGGTGGGGGACCAGCATGCGGGCCGGCCCGCCGTGTTCGTGGGCCAGGGGCTCGCCGTTGGCCTCCCACACCACCCAGGCCTGGCCTCGCGTCACGTCCTCGAGGGGTAAATTCGTGGTGTAGCCAGTGGTGGAGAACTCCACGATGTGGGTGGCTGTCGGTAACGGTTTGGCCGCCTCTAGGAGGGTGTCGACGGATACCCCGGTGAAGGTCATGTCGAACTTGCTCCACATGGTCACGCAATGAATGGCTCCCTGGTAAGTCGAGGACGGCAGGGCGCGGATCTCGTCCCACGTCCAGGTCATCGGCCGCTCGACGAGTCCTTCCAGACGGAACGTCCAGTTGGCGGTATCGAGTCTCGGTGTCACCTCCGCCGTCAGCACCGGCCACCCTCCGCCGATGTCGTACTGACCGGGCGGTAGCCGCGGGTCCCGCTGGGCTCCCCGCCCCTTAAAACCCCGTGTGAAGAGCGCCATTGGTCGTGAGGGCGTCGGGCCTTTCTGAGCCCTTGCCCTGTCCTCCTTTCGATGTAGAGGGACGATGTCTTCGGTGGAGTTCTCGGTTCACGGCCGAAGTTTCATGCCGCGTGGGACTCCAGTTGGTGAGGTCGATGGCGACGTACTCCACAGCCCCGTCGGCTGGTACCGCCGCCCAGCCGGCGACACAGCCAGTGAGCAATCGTTCCTTCGGCGCAAGGCCAGTCCGGCGATTCCGGGTAGACATAACGCAAACCTCCTGGCGGCTCCGCTGTGCCTTCTCGGGCGATTCGCGTGCACTGTAGCAAAGCGGTGTGCCGCCTCATCGGTCGGCAGCGCTGCCTGGAGTAGGGCGAGCCAGCTGGACGTGACGCACGATGCCGACGAGGCCTTTACCAGAGCCGGAGATCTACCCCCAAGGTGTGGGAGCAGGGTCCTCCGGCGTCCGAAACCAGGGCTGGCTGCCTGGCTGTCAAATGTGGGCCGGTCCATACAACGCAGCCATTGCCTCGGCGCAGCCGCATACGATCGTCGAATCCTCTGGGTTGCCGTCGTGCAAGTGGGAATGTTGTGCGTCGCGGTCCTGTCCCGAAATCGGGATCTCCATGTACAGGCGCGACACGAAACCACCCGCGACCTGACCAGGACGGTTTCGGCTGGAAAGCCACCGATCGATCCGAGCGACAATCCCGGGCCTTCGCTACGCCGTCAAGTGGAAGAGGCCGTACTACGGGCTACCCGAACTCGGGTGGATTATCGAGATGGCCGCCTACGACGTCTCCGTGAATGTCGTCTTCCTCGGCGGTGCGGACTTCGACCGGCCGCCGCCGCTCGGGACCGCCGATCGCACCCGGTACGGCAAGGTGACCAGTGTGGAGGAGGTGCTCCGACCGGAGCTGCATAAGTGGATCGAGGAAGCGAGCCGCACGCCGGGTTGGAGGTGACGGGCGTCGCGCCATGGTGACGGATCGGTCCGATTCCGGACCGGGTCGTGAAGCGCCGGGCCGGCGCATGGGGCCGTGTTCGTGGGGTTCTCTAGGCCTCTGATCTGATCGGCCCTGATGCCGACCCGAATGGATAGGGGGCCTGGGCTAGAGTGCGATCGGCCAAGGAGGCTGGGTGGCTGGTCCTGGGAGTACGCCCCAGGGGTCCGGAGACGGACCCGATGCCGAGGAGTTCGAGCCCGAGTGCTCGCGGCGAGACTTCCTGCGGGCCGGTCTGGCGCTCTCTGCGTTGACCGTTGTCGCCGGATGTCGGGGTGGTGGCCATCACCAATCCGGCGGCCACAGCCAGGCATCCACTACTCTGCCGGTGTCCTCGCCGCCAACGACCAGCGCAAAGAGCGAGTCAACCGCCGTCGAACCCCGCGGGCCACTCGGGAGCGGGCAGTCGGTAACGTTCGCCTTCGCGGGCGACACCCATTTCGTTGACGAGTGGGACACCGAGGGTGGAGCGAACTACGCCGGGGTTCCCGTGCTGGCCGACCAGCTCAAGGCCGACCCGACCGGCATCCTGTCGCCCATTGCCCCGGTGCTGTCCCGAGCCGATCTGGCCATGCTCAATCTCGAAACGGCGATCACGTCGCGGGGGGAGCCCGTGCCGGGCAAGGCCTACCATTTCCGATCACCCGCCGAGTCATTCGTTGCCCTCAGAGCCGCCGGCGTCGACGTGGTGAACATGGCCAACAATCACGCCCTCGACTACGGCGCGGTAGGCATGCAGGACACCTTCGACGCTATCGCCCAGTCAGGGGTCGCGGCCGTGGGGATGGGCCGTAACGCGGCGGAGGCGTTCCGCCCCTATCGCACCGTCATCCGTGGTCAACGGATTGCCATCTTTGGGTCTGTCGACTGGCTCGAGCCGGCCCTGATACCGCAGTGGACGGCTACTGACACCCAGCCGGGTTTGGCCTTCTCCATCGACCCGGCCCCGCTTTTGGCGGCTGTGCGGGCTGCCCGCTCGACGGTCGACACGCTGATCGTTTTCCTCCACTGGGGCATTGAGACCACGTATTGCGCGTCGCCGGAGCAGCACAGCCTGGCCCTGGCGCTGGTCGGCGCCGGTGCCGACATCATCGTCGGCAGCCACGCCCATCGGGTATTCGGCGCCGGCCACGTGGGCAGTTCGCTTGTCGCCTACGGGTTGGGCAACTTCGTGTACTTCCGCGAGGACGGACAGTCCGGCAGCAGCGGAGTGCTCCTGGTCAAGGCCACTGGCCGGCACATCGACGCCTACTCATGGATCCCGGCTCGCATCGTGCATGGCATCCCCAGGCCTGAAAGCAGCAACGCTGCGGTCGCCGATCTTGGCGTCTGGGAACAGCGGCGGACCTGCAGCGGCTTGTTGCCGTAGGGCAGACGGGAGCCGCGTCACCCGGTCGATACGCCGCCACCCGAGCAGGGAGCATCGCGTCGCGCCGTTTGGAGCCTGTGTGAGGGAACCCGCCAGCACAACGAGCTTGAGTTTACGTGATTGCGCCTTTCTCCGACTCCAGACGAAGCACCGATCGGTCACACGTCGCAGATGCAGAGCCGGGGTGACCGTTTGTCGATGAGGCTACACTGACGGCGGTGATCGGACTGCTCGTAGTGGTCGGGATGCTGATCTGGGGCCGGTGGTGATCTTGATCAGCGACAGGTGGCAGCAGACCGGGCGTCGACACCTCTGGTCCCACCTCGTCGAGCGCCTCGTGCGGCCTCGACCTTCTTTGCTGGCTGACGAGGCCCTGGCATGACCCGAGCGACATTAGACCCAGAGGGGATCCCGACCAGGGCTCCTCGCCGCCCGTGGGTCACGCCAGCTGGGTCCTCGTTGCCGCTGGTGTGGATTGAGCGGGGCTCCGAGGCGATCTGCACGTTCGGACTCTTCGAATGTGCCGGCGCGTGGGAGGCTTCCGGGAAAGGGCAGGTCGATGCGGAAGCGGTCGTCCGGCGAGATTGGCCACGCCATCACGGAGGTTCGTGCCGGACGTTGGCACAAATGTTTTCGAGCTGGCTTGACCGGGGAGGAGTTCGTCAGACTGGCGAACGTCACCCGGATTTGAGTGACAATCGCGGGGAGAGTGTCCAAGTTTCTGGCCGAACAGGTCCGGCTGATATAGGAGGAAATAAATGGCTCAGCAGATGAGGCAAGCGGTGGCGAACGCGGCGCAGAGAGCCGCTGACATTCACACATGGGTAGACGAGTTGAAGCCCAAGCGGGGCGGTACCGAGCGGATCGAAGAGTACATGGCCCGCTTCCGAACGAAGACTCAGGCCAGGAAGCTGACAGTTCCCGAGTTGGAGTACGCCCAAACCTACGCCACGACGAAGTGGGCAGAAGAGTTGAAGCAGGAGGAGAAGGTCGAGAAGAAGCTGTCTAAAGTAGAACTGGCCGCAGAGGCAGCAAATGGGACGTCTTTTACGGACCTGGATACGGACGTGGCGTCGGGGCTGTACAGGGTAGAACGGGCGCGGTCGACCAAGATTCAACAGGCGAGTGGTCTCGGGGAGGGGAAAGAGCTGAAGTTCTCGGAGTATGCTGATGGCAAGTCGCCGGAGGATGCTGCCGAAGAAGCCATTGCTGTCCTTGATGTTTGGGGGTCTTCGAACGCAGCCCACGCTCGAGCTGACGAGCAGGATTCCAGTCCGGGCACCGTCAATCTGCAGGTTCAGCTCGGAGGATCGGCGAACTACCGCAGGGGCAAAGGCGACACGTCTTGGACTCTGGTGACCATAGACGAAGATCTTTTTATCGCAATGAGGGCAGTCGACGCTGACCGGTGGACGTTGGTAATCCAGGCTGCTCATCGTGAAAGCCTCGCAAATCGGCAGGCTATTCGGATTCGTCGACCAACGAATTGACGTTCTTATTGTGCGGCGGTAGTGCGCCTGGGTGGTTAGATGATTCGCGCCTGTGGGATTAAAATTTTTATTGGTCAGGTCGGGGCTGCTTCGCGGGAAGGAATTTGCACGGCGACCGAGTCAGATGAACGCTTCGGCTTAGGCATGCGGCACGCGAGCACGAACGCCAGGAACGCGACGCCCGCGGCCACGGCAAACGCGGCGTTGTAGGCATCTTGCGCCTGGCTTGGTGTGGGGTTAGAGCCCGTTGCGATCGCGACGATCGCGCCCAACAGAGCCACGGACATGGCGCCGCCGACCTGACCGGCTAGGGACCTCACAGCCGCGCCTTGGGCGAGGAGACGGTGGGGAATGTCACTGAGCCCCCCAACGGTGGCCGCGGTCATCGTCAGGCCGGCCCCAAACCCCTGCACACACAAGAGGACCACAACGAACACGAGCGGCGTGGCGAGGGTGAGCCAGGCGTAGCCTGCCACCGCGGCCACGAGCATGGCGCACCCAGAGATCATCGGGAGCCGCCACCCTATGCGATCGACAAGCCGGCCGCCGACCTGCATCCCAATCGCTTGCACCATAGCGGCTGGGAGGAACAAGATCCCGACGCGCAGGGCACTCAAGTCCCGAACGCTCTCGAGTTCCAGAGGAATGTACACGAGCCGGCCGAATTGAGCCATCACTACCAGCAACATGATGGCTGAGCTCAGCCGGAAGGCTCGATGGCCGAACATGCGCAGCTCCAGCATGGGGTGATCGCTACCTAACTCCTGGGGCACGAAGGCGACCAGGGCGCCAACGCCGAACGCCAGGCAGATCAGGGTGGCGGGCGACGCCCAGCCCCACTGGTTGCCTTCGGACAGGCCGAGAATCACCAACGACAGCCCACCACTGCCCAACAGAAGCCCCCCAAGATCGAAGGCGCGGCGCTCGCGATAGCCGATTTGGGGGATGAAAAATAGGCCCGCGGCGAGGGCCACCGCACCGATGGGGACGTTGATCAGGAACAACCAGTGCCAGCTCACCGAGGTGACCAGCCAGCCGCCCACCGTCGGCCCGAGGGCCGGGCCCACCAGGGCCGCCGTGCCCCATGTGGCCGCTACGAAGCCGTGTCGGCGCCGGGGAAACAAGTCCAGCGCGATGGCCAACCCCAGTACCACGAGTCCCCCGCCACCCAATCCCTGGATGGCGCGAAAGAACACCAAGAACCCCAGGCTCGGCGAGGCGGCGCAGGCAGCCGATGCCCCGGTGAACACGGCGAGCATGACGAGAAACATCGCCCTGCGCCCGAAACGGTCTGACAACCATCCCGCGATCGGCTGAGCCGCGGCGACGGCCAGCAAGTAGATCGATACCACCCATTCGATGCCGCTGCCCGCGTCCAGATCTACGGCGATGGGGTGAAGGGCGACGGACACGATCGTCGTATCGAGGGCGAACATGAATGCCGCCGTCATCACAACCACCATGGCCGGCCACGGGTTGCCTCTGGTGAGTGGTGCAGGCTGGGTTGGCTCAGACAGCGTCATCGCTGCCGCGTGCGGCGCTTGGGAGCGGTGGCCTCCGCGAGGTGGTTGAGAAGCTAGACGCCAAATGTCTGACTCCGACAGTTTGGCGGGCCATCGTCCTCTCGGTCAATGGGCATCACCTCGCTCCGGCTTAGACTCGGGCCAGATGGCGTGGGGCTTCGTTTCGTTAACCGGCGCGATTCGTCCTTGAGGGTCTGCAGATGCCTGTCTGCCCGGTCGAGCCTGGCGTACACCCCATCCGTTCCTTGCACACCCCCGAACATGGAAACCGAGTTGGTGGACAAGGGCTGCGAGTTACTCGACGACCTTGATGTCGTGAATGATCATCTTCGAGGCAAGGGCCCAGGTTGTGTCGTACCACTCGAACGTCTCTCCGATGGAGAGATCATTAACCTCAGCCGGCATGGGTTTGAGGGACTTAAATAGGGTCTGAAGCCTGTCCGCGGACCCAGTGTGCATGGTGCCCGGCCGTGCCGTGGTGCGGGCCCTAAAACCCTCGCGATCGGACTTGACCACTTCGATTTTATACTCGGTTGAACGAGGACCTACCTGCCAGGTCCACCCTGCCCACAGGAATCTCGTGTTTGGCTCCATGGCCGCGAGTTCGGCAGGCGGGTCATCCGTAGCGCCGGCCTTCCTTTTGAGCTCTTTCATCTGCCCGACCACAACGGAACCCAGTTGCACCTTGGTTGCCTTCGACCCTTGCTGCGCTTGGGGTTTCTCCACCTGCTTCTCTTTGGGCAGCGTGTAGCCCAGGTTACGCAGAGCCGTCGGTCAGCTCTCTGAGTCCGGGATCGTGGGCATAGCTGTCGTAATATTTGCCTCCACCACGGGCCTCATTTACCCACCCGATTACCTCGTCTTTGGGAAACTTCTTCAGCAAGCAGTTCAGCTCATGGGCAAACACGGCCGCGGTTTCCGACCGGCCCAAAAAGGTGTGCCCGAACTCATGATAGATCACGCCGCGCTGTTTTATGGCTGTCATGCCAAATACCGATTCGCTCACCAAGATTGTGTCTACCGCCAGCTTTTTCATCCAGCTGTCGACATCTACTGATTTTTCGTAGCTCGACTTTCGGACGTCAACTGCCTGTTTGTAGAGATCTACCTGCGCGAGGCTGCCGATGCAGATCGCCGAATTTCCCGACTGCATAGGAGTCGACGACGGAACCACTAAGATCTGGCCCTCGCCGATCTCGTCGATCTCGTCCAGAATGGCCTTCGCCGACGTGATGTGGTTTTGGGTGATAGTCGCCGACCCGCCTGTGGCAACAGATGAAGATTCCGTCCCCTGATCCACTACCACGCTCTGCGTCTGTTTCTCCTCCTGGGTCGCCCGGTTCATTATCACAGCTATCTCATGCGCGGCAGGACGCCAGGTTTCGAGGTCCGGCGTCGTCGTTACTTGGAGCTTTGGTTCCCCGCCCTCACTCATGACGTTGTGTACCTCCAGCCCTGACTGAAAAATCGAACGACGGAGACCGAACGCTATCATTCCGCCGCCTTCTACACCCAGCTGCAGGTCTTCACTTACGACGCCGCCACCGGCAGTTTGCTCCACGATTGGTGGGACGGCAGTACCTCACACTTCACCGTGCTGCGCCAAGGGACCACCCGCACCCGGCGCCTCCTCACACCGGGAGCCAAACTAGGGTTGAGCAAGACTATCTGTGTAAAGAGAAGCGAGGGCGAGGGACACCCAGCCGCTATACCAGGCGTGGGTCATCTGGGTTGGATTCTCCGTCGAGTGCTGGATGCCCAGCGAGGTGAGGAGGGTGTTGTAAGCTTCGACGTCCCCCCCGAAGATGGCGTAGCTGCCGATCCAGATGCGGTTGCGGTTCTGAAAGGGAGCACGGTGGGCTTCCAGGAAAGCGGGGCTGAGTTGGTAGTTGGCGGCGAAGTTGGCCTGGGTGCCGTAGCAGGCCGCCGAGTCTGGGTACTGGCTTAGGGTGTCCATGCCAGCGGGGAAGTCCCAACTGGCGGCCAGGGTGAACAGGTCGGGGTACTTGAAGAGCAGGTCTTGCGCGCCGAGGCCCGACTTGGAGAAACCGATCAGCCAGCTTTGCTCGCGCCCGGTGGTGGACAGCGTAGCTTTGGCCCAGGGTTCGAGCTGGGTCGCCATGAAGGTCTCGTAGCCCACATTGGGATCCCCGGGATTGTTGGCGTACCAGGGGTCGAGGGCGAACGACGGTTCGATGACCGTCAGGTTGTAGGTGTTCTGGGCGTTCAACGATTCGATTTCGTCCAGCCCGTCGCCGTAGCTCCAGTTGTCCACACCGGGCTCGACCGGCAAGGTAAAGAGGAAATTGTGGGCCACGCCGGGTGCGGGATGGCTTGGCTTCAAGACCCGCAATTGCTGGGTGCCCGGCCCGTCGTCGGGGCTGGTGAAGTTGTAGTCCACGACACCCGGCTGAGGGTCAGGACCGGCGTACTGGGTCTCCAGGCCGGTGTGGCCGAACTCGGTGTAGGGGGGTGTGGTAGGGACCGGTGTGGTCGGCAACGTGGATGAATTGGTCTCGGCGGCGGCCGACGTCGAATTGTTGTAGTTCGGTACCAAGAGCGTCGCGACATAGAGGATGACGGCGCACAGTGCGGCTAATTCGACCGCCACCACCCACCCTGATGCCTGCAGTAAACGGATCTTGCGGATCGTCTTCCTGATTGTGATGAGGCCGGAAGGAGCCTGCGCAGTTGGCGGCGGCGGCGCAATTGTCGGCGCGGTGGTGCGTGGCCTGACGGTCGGTAGCGTTGCGGTGGGCGTCGTAGACAGGTCGCCGTTCATGTCAGTCCTTGGTTGACTCGCACCGCCCCTGCGCCATTATCTGCAACCACGACTCTGCGAGTCTCGACCTCTGGCGACACGCCTTCGCCATCTGGCGACAAACGGCTTGACGCGGACGGTTTCGGCCCCAGGCTTGGTTGCCTAGCCGAAGGCACCCCTATGGGTGCGCGGAGCGAGTGACCTCCACCCGCCCCCTTGTCTGTCGCAAGAAAGGGAAGGTCTCGTCGCCAATTTCTGGAGACGTCTCCCACATCGTCAATGGGACTGGTATCAGCATTCTGCCAAACCACTTCGGAGGCGAAAGAGGGGTACCGCTCGATACAACCCTGACGCCACGGCAAACTTCGTATTCGCCATGTCCTTGACCGTTCGGGTCAGATCCCTTCGGGGAGGAGGCGGCCTGAGGGCGGCGCGGTAGTCGGTTGCGGTCATTCGTGAGGCCCCTTGAGAGTCACATCAGCCTCAGTAGGGTAAAGGAGCCTCCCACCGGGCTTGTCGCGCCAAGGGGAGGATTGTGACAGTGTTGTCCTTCCATTGGGCGCCCCGTTGGGGCCAGGACGCCCGGTGCCGAAAATCCCTGGGGTGACATCCTCGGGCAGCATGCCTTGCAGGCCCGGGAAGGGTACAGATCCAGTCCTCGACTACCCGACAAGGGAGTTGACCTCGGAAGGCGATACCGCGCTCGTGGAACGCCGTTAGTCAAAGGGTGTCCATACGGGGCGTGACGGTACGTATGGCAACCGGGCTCCCTGGCGGTCCGCCTGCCGTCGAGGCGTATTCGGGCACTCCGACGCAGGTGACGAGCAGGCCGTCGAGTGATTCGCCGAGCAGGGCGGGCACCTTGGCGTCGACGAAGGTCATGCCGGAAGCGCTGGCGCCGAGCGCGTAGGCGGCCAGGTGGAGTCTCCCTTCGACGACGCCGGCACGGAGGTGTGCCTCCCGGTACTGGCGGTCGTCTAGGCCTGACACGTTGGCCGCGGCGATCACGACGAACGCGGCGTCGGCGCCGAGATTCTGATCCATGCAGGCCCTGTACATCTCTTCTCGCATAGGCCCGGCTCGGACCGGGGCGGAGAGGTCGGGCCAGTGATATAAGCCCGGGACCAGGTGCTCTACGTCGTGAACCACGACGCGATGCGCCAAATCGACACCGCGCAGCGCCACCGTCATGGACGTCCGTAGAAGGCCTTCGGGGAGCCCTCGGGATGGATCCATGAGACGCTGGGATCCCCGGGCGAGCACAACGGTCTCGACCGGACTCTCACTCTGTACTGGCACGTTTACGGGATCGCCGCGATTCCACGGTGCGGCGAGCGTGTGCCGTTCGCCGGCGCGCTGGGCAGAGGTGATCAGGGGGAACTCGACAGGCGCGGCGTCGACATCACCACCAGCAGCGGGACCTGTCGGGTCCAGTGCGGGGTGGCCATCGTCTAAGGCGACGACGGCGACAGGGAACTCGTGAGTGCCGTCCGCGCCGACCAATGCTGTTACAGCCCTATCCGGAAAGATGCTGTAGAGGTACGCACCTACTCCAGCCGAATCCGCAGCGACGAGAAGCTGCGACAGCATGGTGCCGGCGTCCCAGTACAGGTGCCGATAGCCACGCTCTCGGTAGCGCCAACCGGTTCGCCACGGAACGCCGGTGACCACGACAGCGGGTGCGCTACCGGCCGGGGGCGGCCCGATTCGCACCAAGGCGTGCTCAGAAGGGTGGTACCAGTACACGCCCCCAGGCACTCCATATCCCGTTGGCATCGCCACATACACCTCGAGGGGGAACCGACCACCTGCTGACCCTGCGGCCCGAAACAGGTACTGACCGTATGGCCGCGTCGCCGTGCGTACCACGCCCGCGGAAAGGTGCAGAAGGCGGGCCAGTTGTGCCAGATTTAACGCGATCCGGTCCTGCTGGGCTGTTCCGGCAAGCACCGCGATCGCCGGAGCCGTGGTGGACAGCAGGTCACGAGGAAGCGGGACCCGAGGCAGCGACCCTGGGTAATGCTTGAAGAACCACGGAAAGCGGGTCATGTCGTTTACCTGCAAGTCCCGCAATACCCGAAGGTCGTCGACCGGTACATCCCATGCCCGCTCGGGGTCGAAGGACGCCACCGAGGTCAGTCGGTGCAACAACTGAGTTGCGGTCTCCATACCTCGACTCTCGCGCAACGAGAACACTGCCAGTACCAGGAGAGGCCAGAGGTTGTTTCGATAGTCAAGAAAGGGCGAGGACGCCTCCCCGAGTCGGTAGGACTCGAGGGGCCGACCCCCCCGTTGAGGTCACCGACGGTAGGCCCGAGCGCTGTGGCGAGCGCGCCATTATGTGTCTATCCAGTGTGCGAGCGAGGGTTTGGGGACCAGCGCGCCCGATCGTCGAATCGGGGCAATGGGTCCCTTGGACTCGGATAACCGCATGCGCCGTGGTTCGGCGCCTGTGAGAGACTCTCGCCCGTGACCGAAGCCGCGCACGGCGCTTCTGACGAGATCCGGGTGGCGCGTCCCGAGGAGTATGAGGCCCTACGTTGAGGAGGCGGCCGACACAACGTTTGCCGACGTGGGGATCGGACCGTTCCACCAGTCCGAGGGCGAGAACCACCTAGCGAAAGCGGCAGTGGTGTTCGCGAGCGGCGACCCGGCGGTCGGCTTCGCTTGTGTCGAAGTTGTGGATGGCGCCGCCCACATCTGGCAGCTCTCGGTCCACCCACAAGCAGGACGACGTGGTCGGGCGAGAGCGTTGGTCAGCGCGGTCTGCGACTGGGCTACAGCCGGGGGGCTGCCGGCCGTGACCCTCACGACATTCCGCGACGTGGCGAGAGTCTCCGCTGTTGCGCGTTCACGGCCGACCGATCCACATCATGGTGCTGGCCGAACAGGCCGACCCGTAGGGTTCAGGATTGGGTCTTCGGTCGGGATCATCGGCTCCTAGGCCGGTGTCGGCCCGGCGGGCTCCACCTTCAGTCCGGCGCAGACGACCGCCAGGATCCGCTGCTGGGAGCACTCGGTGCTTTCGAGAGCTCCCAGGGCGCAGGCCCCCATGACCAGGGCCATCAGATCAGCCGGTTGTAGATCGCCGCGAACGAGGCCGGCGCTCTGGGCTCGAGAGAGTAGGAGCTGGAAGACGTCCTCCAAGGCCGCCTTGGATTCGGACGAGGTCGTCTTGATGTCATGGCCGGCGCCAGAGAGGGCATCGACGAGGTTCCGCTTGGAGGCCGCTTCGCTCGCCAAGCGGCCCACGAACTCGAACAGCGCCTCGTCTGGTTTATCACGGTCGGCGAGCTCCAGCCCGTAACGGGCCAGACGCTCCATGTGGGCGACGAGCACCGCTTCAAATAGGGCTTCCTTGGTCGGGAAATGGCGGTAAAGGGTGCCAGGTCCCACACCGGCTCGGCGGCCGATCTCGTCCACTGAAACGCCCAGCCCCTCCTTAGCGAAGGCCGCGTCGGCGGCCGCCAGGATCAGCTCGCGGTTGCGGCGGGCGTCGGCCCGCAGCCGCGGGCCGCCATCCACACGTTGGTCGGTCGCGGTCTCGACCGGTGCGGGCCGGGCTCGCGGTGTCCGCGACGACTGGCTCACCGAACCCACCAGCCTAAAAAACCGATTGACAACCGGAACCACCGTTCCGTATAGTGGCCATGTAATCGGAACGCACGTTCCGATTGTACCCCACCCCAGGAGATTCTCCACCCCCCAGGGAATCAGGCAGGGAGGCCTTCATGGCTGTTACAGACTACCAATTGGTCGCGCCACCGGTGGATTCCGGGCCCGACCCTAAGCGCTTCTGGGCCTTGGCCGTGATCGCAATCGCCCAGCTCATGATCGTGCTAGACGCCACCGTGGTAACGATCGCCCTGCCCTCGGCCCAGAAGGCGCTCCACCTGACTGTCAATGACCGCCAGTGGGTCTTTACCGCCTACACCCTGACCTTCGGCGGCCTGCTACTTCTCGGTGGTCGCATCGCCGACTATCTGGGGCGGAAACGCATGTTTGTCCTGAGCCTGCTGGGCTTCGCCGGGGCGTCGGCGCTGGGCGGCCTGGCCCGTGACCCGGCGATGCTCTTCGCGGCCCGAGCCCTCCAGGGGGCGATGGCGGCGGTCATGGCCCCTTCTGCTCTGTCGCTCATCCAGGTGACTTTCACCGAGGCCAAAGAGCGGGCCCGGGCCTTCGGGGTCTTCGGCGGGATCTCCGGCGGCGGGGCGGCTATCGGTTTGATCGTCGGAGGCCTGCTCACCCAGTACGTGTCCTGGCGTTGGACCCTGTTGATCAACGTACCCATCGCCATCGGTGCCGCCCTGTTTGCCACCCGGCTGGTCACCGAAAGCCGAGCCGAGCGCCGGTCGAGCTACGACATCCCGGGCGCCCTGACCTCGACCTTGGGACTGCTGGCCCTGGTCTATGGGTTCACCAAGGCGGAGACCGATCACTGGGGCTCGGCCACGACACTCTCCTTCGTCTTGGTCGGCGTGGCTCTGTTGGCCGTGTTCACGCTGATCGAGTCGCGCACCCCCAACCCGCTTTTGCCCCTGCGGGTGGTCTTGGACCGCAACCGGGGCGGGTCATTTCTCTCCATGCTGTTGCTCGGTATCGGTCTGTTCGCCACGTTCCTCTTCCTCACCTACTACTTCCAGCAGATCCTCGGGTATTCCGCCATAAAGACCGGGTTCGCCTTCCTGCCGTTCTCGGTCGGCATCGTGGCCGGGGCTGCCACCGCCAGTCAGTTGCTGCCTCGCATCGGCCCTCGGCCGTTGATCGTCGGCGGGCTTCTGCTGGCCGCCGGCGGTCTGGTCATATTCACCCAGGTCGGAACGCAGGCTGCCTATCTCAGCCAACTCTTGCCAGCACAGCTGATGACCAGTTTGGGCGTCGGCGCCGCATTCGTAGCGCTGAGCAGCACGGCGTTGATCGGTGTCGAGCCCAGCGACGCCGGGGTGGCCAGCGCCCTGGTGAATACCGCCCAGCAAACCGGCGGCTCGCTGGGTGTGGCCTTCCTCAACACCGTGGCAGCCTCCGCGACAACCACCTACCTGCTCAACCACCACGGTGGCGGGTCCGCCGCGACCGCCGCGGCCGCAGCCGTGCATGGCTACACCATCGCGTTCTCCATAAGCGCCGGGCTGATAGGGGGAGCCGCCGTGCTGGCGCTCCTGCTACTGAGCGCTAATCGCAGTGATGTCGCTGGCGAGATGGCGTTGGCCGCGGCCTGACCCTGATGTCCCATACTGCGGATTTGAAACTAAAACCTACCAGGCGAGAGCCGGGGAGGAGACAGCAATGGCAACTCTAGATTTCGAGTGGCAGTGTCTCGACGACAGCACCGGGGTGTTATCTGTAAATGGTTACCTCGATGCCTTCAGCGTTACCGAGTTCCGTCAAGTCGCAGCCGAGCACAGGAGCGTCCCAAAGCTGATCATCAACCTGGCCACAACCTTCCTGGACTCCGCCGGACTCAATGCGCTCATCGGAACCGTACGCCAGGTTCGCGAACACCGCGGCGACGCCGCCATCGTGTCGATCCGCCCCAGCACGACCCGCGTCCTTTTCTCCTCGGGCATCGACCGGGTCGTCGTGTTACACGAAAGCCTTGAAGAAGCCCGATCCGCCCTCAACGCACCGAAAAACCGGGCGCACTCTGAGCCGCAAAGTCTCTCTATCCACCCAGCGGCCTGAGAGCCGTCCCGCGCTTGCCCCGAGCGATGCGGGTGGAGGTCTCTGACGCCAACCCGCGTCCGCCCCTGCGCCCGTCCCCGCATATCGATGCGAGCAGCGGGCGAGGCCTCAGGATTGTTCAAGGTCTCGGACCTCGCTGGGGTGGGGTGCGCCATCTAACGGCAAGACGCCCTCGGTAGAGCGTCACATCACGAGGTGTGGGTCCCGACGTCTTGATACTTTCGAGAAGATTGCTTCCGCATCGTGACCCGCGCCGCGTACACCACGTCGCCTGAGAACGGCAGCGTCCTCTACGGACGGGCCGGCACGCAATTCCGGACTTGCTTCGGTGATTTGAGCGTTCTCGGTGGCTCCGTCCAGGAGGGTCGTCGAATGAATACCCCTGGCAAATAGTCGCGCTATGCGGGTTTATTCAATGAGGTCGGTCGTACTGGCCGATTCGGAGACGCGCCGAGGGAGCATGCGGTTGATAGCCGTGTCTGCCGGGCGAGACACTAGAGTCGGCCCGTGAGTGACGACCGTCAGGACGCCCACTTTCACCAGACCCCGCCCGAGATAGCGGGTCCCGCGGACCAGCCCAGCCCCGACGGGGAGGTTGCGCCGGTCCAGGCCGGAGGGCTGCACGCTCGCCTCAGCGTTCGTCGCAGGCGGCTATCACTAGTAGCCTTGTTTCTGTTGACGTTGTCAGTCTATATCGGTACAGGCAACGGGCGCATGCAGACCGCTGACTGGATTGAGGAAGTGCAGGTCGCGATTTCCATGGCATCCGGCCACGGGTTCGTAGATCCTGGCACACCGGTCCGCGGCGGCGGTGTGGTGAGGGGCGTGCATGGTAGCACCTTCGCGGCTCACGACTTGGGCCCATCACTGCTGATTTTTCCGCTGGCCGCCACGCTACCGCGCCGATGGCTGCCAGCCGCGTCAACGTTGATCGACCCGGTTGTCTCGGCGATCAGCGTACTCGTCTTTGCCTTGATCCTATTGGAACTAAACATCGAACTATCCCTAACGTTATGTGCCGCCGTGCTCCTCGCGTTCGCTAGCATTACATGGCCCTTCGCCCATATCAGCTTCGATGTTACCCCTGCAGCCTGTTGCCTTCTTATCGCAATGCTTGGATTGACACGTCAGACGACCAGGCTCCGTCCGACCGGCTGGTGTCTGGTCGGCGGGCTGGGCGGCGCCGGCGCCGTGGTAATCCGGGTCGACTCGGCGATCCCGGTGCTCTGTATAGCCGGTACCGGCGTCCTCATCGCGGTGACACGCAGCCGACGAACGTCCGGAGTATTCGCTCAGCTCGCCGCCTGGCTCATCCCACTGGGCCTCAGCGCAGGAACGTACCTTTGGTACGACTGGATTCGGTTCGGGTCAGTCCTCAATTCGGGTCACAGCGGCGACCCCAACAGCGCTATGAACGGATCACTAACGGGCGGCTTGACTGGCGAACTGTTCAGCATCGGACGAGGATTTATTGTCTTCTCGCCGGTGGTGATCCTGGCCGCCTTCGGCTGGCCGCGGTTGGTCCGCACCAACGCCCCCGTCGCGGCGGCTGCAATGCTTGCATTTTGGGCGGCCCTCTTGGCTCATGCCAGAATCCCGAACTGGTCTGGCGAAGACACCTGGGGTCCCCGCTATCTGGTTCCGGTGGCCCCGTTGCTATTGCTGCCACTGGGCCACGCCCTCGAACTGGTGAAACAGCACGCCAGGTCCCTGGCGGCGTGGACAGGCGTAGCCGTCATCGTGGCGGTATCCTTCGCCGTGCAGGTCGTCGGTGCCAGCACCTCCTACTACGAGGCGAAGTTCGGCGATGAGGTAGCCTCCCATGGGCTTTCGCCGCATCAGATTTATTGGAGCCCGAAGCACGCCCAGATCTTCGTCGACGCACGGGATCTCTACCACGGGCTGGAAGGGCTGCCGCCTTATCTCACCGTCGCCCACCGCGGGGTAGCGCCCTTGATCGAGGCCCCCGTGGACTGGTGGTGGTCCAATGACTTAGCTACACACCGCTTCGAACCTCTGGCCAAGATCGGGGTCACGATCTGCGCTGTCGTTGCAGCCGGATCGCTCGTGGTTCTCATAGCGATGGGAAGGGAGGTCGCCATTTGCCGGTAGCTCCGTGTCGATTGCCGTCGATAGACGTCTTCGTGTGTTCCTACCGAAAGGGCCCTCAGCCCTTCGCCAGGCGAACCGCGGTGATCTCATCAGGAACTGCGATTTCCCGCCACGACTCACCACCGTCGTCAGAGACATATACCGTCTGCCCGAAACCGATGGCGACACGACCGTCCACGGCATCAAGGTGCCCGGTGTCGACGTTGCCCGGGAACCACTCGGGCAGACACTGTTCACAACGGACGAACGGCGCCCCCAGCGGCGCCCTGTACACGGCGCCTCGTCTAGTGAATGGCCCGTCCGAAGCCGAAACGTAGGCGACATCGCCGTCCAGGCACACCGCCCGCAGATAACTACCGTGAAGTCCCATGGTGCTCCACGACCACGAATTCCCGCCATCTTCGCTCCAGCCGAATCCAACAGCCGCAGCGACGGCCACCGATGCGCTTCGTGCTCGCACCTCGTGGATGTCGGCTTCGGGTTCGATGACCCCCTGCCAGCTCTTCCCCCGGTCGTCGGAGTGCCATAGGCCGCCGACGTGGACGTTCACCCAGAGGTCTCCGCCATTACTGGCCATGGAGCGGGTATCGGGCGTCGAACTGGCTGGGTTCTTCCAGTGGTCTCGGTCTGGAACCTGCTCGAAGGCACTGACATCCTCGACCTTGGCGTGGGCGCCCACTACAGCAAGACGGGCGCCCGTTCGGCCTACCACGACAGTTCCATCAGCCAGAACGGCCAAGCTCTGGCCGTCCGCGCCGGGTAGCTCGCCAACCGCCCTGACCTCTCCGTCGTCGAGGCGGACGACGACCCGGCGGTCCAGGAGGGCGTGCCATTGCTTCGGACCTGCTGCCAGGGCGGTGACGGTGTGTCCCTTGACAAGCGTCTGGCACGTGTCCAGGTCGCAAAGACCTTCATTCGTCGCTACGAGCAACACAGAAACTCAATCTACAGCTCTTCTCGCGCACTCGGACCGTTTGGTGCAACTCGAACGCACCCCTCGACGCCGCGCTCACCGACACCACCACCCTGGCCGCCCGCCACCTAGCCCACGAGCACGACGCAACCAGTCACAGGTCCGAGTCAGAGACGACGTCGAGGTCGTGGAATGCCATTCCTTTGGTGACCGTCTGGTACTTTCCGGCGAACGCCTGGGTTTCCGGGAGTTCCGAATTCTCCATGGCTGACTCGTATGAGTCGAAGAAGACCAAGGCCATGTAATGGTCCGGGTTGTTTCGATCGCGGGTCACGATCTGGCGTCGCGCCGTCCGCTTGCCCTCGGTGGCCTTCTCCCAGTCAGCGTCGACCTGGCGGACCGCGTCAAAATCGGACGTGGTGAACTCGATGATCTGAACGAATCCCACGGCTAGCTCTCCTTTCATCGGCAACCGAGGAGATCCTTTCCGGCGGAATCCGCGAGGTCAAGTACGTTCATCCGACGACTCACGTGACTGCGACCGATTTCCCATCTCGCGCTACAGCTTCCTCGAGACAGCCGACTCCAGGGCGACCGACGGCCACAAGTGGCTCAACGTCCCCCCACGACACCGGCAATGCGTTCTGTGCCGATCCCGACGCGCACGCGGCGTCGATAACCCTACCCCGCCGCCCGCATCACCGGACAAGACCAGATCTACTGGTTGCCACTGGTATCCGCGGAAACGTATCAGGGGGTAGCGTCGGGCTCGGCTTCAGGCTGATCGGTATCCCGCCTGGCGCCACCGGGATCCCTGGAGGGTTGTAGCTCCGACGTAGCGGGGTCGGGCTGCCGCGCAGCGCGCAGGGCAGCCGAATCGCTGATACGGCCGGGGCTTGGCCTAACCCCCGATGGCCCCAGAGGTGGATCACGGGGCTGCCAATCCGCGACGAACGCCCGGGGGGCGAAGGCTTCGGTGGTTCTCGCGGGCCGACGGTGCGGGGGGCGGCGCGGCTCGACGATATCTGGGCCGACGTGGCGACGAGGTCCGGACCACGGCGCCGGCGGCGCGACGAGCCGGTCCGCAAGGCGGTACGCGGCCGTCTCGTAGTTGACCCGCCAGCCGTGAAAATCCGGCCAGGCCTCTTCGGCCGTGCGCTCGATAGGGAAGCCGACCTCCGCCAGCATGCGCACGGCCTCCTCGAACTCCCTAAAGGGTAGCTGGATGGGCGCATCGGGGAGCGGATCCGGATCCAGATCCCAACCCAACATGGAGCCAATGCGGTCCAGGGCGGTGAATCCCATACGCAGGCATAACCGGGCGTTGGACGACGCCGTGGCCGGCGACAGGGACAGATGCAGGGCCGCCCCATCCAGCACCGCCAACAAAGCGAGAAGCCAGGAGAACCACGGCTCCGGCGATCGAAACAGCAGAAGTACGGGGTAGGTGGTGTGACTCTCGGCTACTCCGGCCGACCACTCCTCCCAGGCCGAGTAGAGGTCCGGGAGGGTGTCAATGATGCCGACAAGTTGATGGCGAGCCAGGAGTTCCGGCCCCCACGCCGGGACGCCCGCACGGCTCTCCAGCCTGGCAACCAGCCCCTCCCGCTGACTGAACGCGGCGTAGAGGGCCGGCAGGTAGGCGATCTGGAGTGCCACCACCACGACCCATACGGCGCCGGCAGCCACGTCGAGCGGGAGGTTCTCGGGACCACCCGCATGGATCGCTCCCACTGTGAAGACCGAACCGAGCGCCTGGAGGAGCCCGTCAGCCAGGTCGTGGGTGGTCGGCTGAAGCATGAGTCCGAACCCGACGATGAAGCCCGCGGCCCAGACGAGTAGCTGGACAACGAGCGCGACCGGTCCGACCGGTGCCAGGATGGCGTCCTTTCCCTCGTAGGAGCGAGCCAGGCGGGTGAAGCCGACAAAAACCAGCCGAACCGCCCGGTTCACCCAAAGCGACACCCGGGCGATACCAGCCGGCCGTCGCGGCAACACCATGATGAACAGCACACTGGCTCCCGTGGCAACCACCACAAGCAGCCCCAGGACGAACACGGCAGTGCTCATAGCGGCCGGGCGGCCCAGGTTGGCGCCTCGCCGAGGTCGGGATAATCCCTGAGAGTTAGAGCAGCGACCTCCGCCGCGGGTGCGACGCAGGGCGCGCCTGCAGGCCTACGCGCCCTGGCCCGCCCAGCGTCCATCACGTCCTCAGCACCGGCAGGGGCGGCGATGACGACCGGGTCACTCCCGGGCGTCAGCTCGTGGCTCACGCGGGGCCTCGGCGGCCCGAATCGTGTCGAAGGAGGGTTCGGGATCTGCCGGTAGCTGATCGACCAAGGCAAACCACGCTTCGGGTGAACCGCGAAACAGGCTAATGACGACGACCGCCGCGTCGCCGGGCCGACGGGAGGCAAGACTCGCCACGACCGAAGGGTACCTCCCGCAGGCGACGGCCCTTCGCGAGGCTTCGTCGTCCTCATGCACCCGAGGACCAACGATGGAGCTGAAAAGGGCCGCGGCTCGTTATCGGCACGAATCGTTGGCCCTTCGGCAACGACGCGCCCCCTACCACCGTCGGTGTCTCCCCGCTTCGTGAGCTTCAGGAGATCACCACGCGGCTTCCCGGCCGGCAGTGGGAGGACTGACCGACATAGGTGCTCCCGTGCCGGTCATCAGCGATCGACCAGCATCGGGGAACCCTAGGTGCAAGCGACAACCAAGGCCCGCCCTTCCGGGGCAGAGTGAAAGGACGGACCTTGGAACCTAGGTGGCTGCCAGTTGTGCTGCGCCCATCGGCTACGGAGACGGGCTGAAACGGACGTTGCGGTTAGCGAGGTCGCGGGCGCGCCGAGTCCTACGACCTGGCGTTGAGCGACGTGGAAGCCGTTCACATAGTTTTGATAATGGCCCACCTCGGCGCTGAGTCGCCTGAGCGCAGCGTCCATCGCAGTGTCAAGCGCCGTCGCCACCTCAGTCGCATCGCCCCCGGTTACCCGATCTTGATCGTCGCCGACCGAGAGCACGAGCCGGGCCCGGCCATCCGGGCCGAACCAGGTTGCCATCCGGACCGGCAACTCCTCGCCGCGGATGTCCGCGAACAACCCGACTTCGGTGTCGTCACAGAGGTTCGTCAACTCGCCGAGCGTGAGGACGTCCCCTGACGCGCCGACCGGCGTACTCCGCTGGTCGTCCGAATCTCCATTTGTATCGGCCGTTACAGACTTCTCTGAACCCGGACCCTTAAAGTTAACTGTGTCAACCTCCTGTCAGGTTGGCCAGTCCCCCGGCCGCTCAGCCCGGTGCGGGGGACACCTTTAGCCGCCAGCTACTTCTCGTGTGCTTAGCATCGCTGAGCGTAGTTGTTAAGACGCAGCGGCGCAAGGGGGTTATTTGAAGAGTCCGAACGACAGAACGCGTCGTCTTTTTGTTACTACTAGTCGGGAATACCGCCACTAATGCTCAACCCCGACTCAGTTGCTCTTCGAAGCCTACCGTGTCGTCGCGCCCGACGTCCTGGTTGAAACCCCCAGGTTCCTAGGCATCAGGACAAACCAGTTCGACAACGGCCGCCACCACGCGGGTGCCGCCGGTTTCCACTTCTGAGCCACCCCCACCGGACTGAACCGTTATACCGTACCTTACCTGCTCTTTACCTTAGTGGAGTTAGGTAGGAAAAAGCGGAAATCGTCAGATCGACCGCCGAATGTGGAAAGACGAACTACGTCGACGAGAGGAATCCCTCGCCTGGACGAATTGACTAGGGAGCCTTGGACACTCCCGCCCACCAAGGCGGCTCCGTGGTGATCTGCCAATTGGCATTTGTCAGGTTCATGATATGCCAAACAGTTGTCGTATTTCGGTACGAAGACTTGCCTTGGTGACTTCGCCCGGCGTGTAGTCGAGCTCGCGGCCGTTTGAAATGAAGTAGGTGGTCGGAGTCCCCTGAAGAAGGAACGAGTGCCCGACGGTGCCGTTAGGGTCGAATCCGTTGCTGTAGGTCACTCCCACACTGCGGAGGAAGCTCGTCGCCGCTTCCCGAGTGTCCTGCTCGTCGATGCCGATGAAAGTCACGCGGTTGCCCAGCTCCCGGTGAGCGGCCTGTAGGGTGGGCATTTCCGCCTGACAGGGTGCGCACCACGACCCCCAGAAGTTGACCACCACAGCACTTCCCTGAAGGCTGGCGTCTGATATGGCGGGCGCCCCGGGCATCAGATTGGCGAGATGGACCGGAGGCACTGGAGTGTTCAGAACAGGCACGCTGGGGCTGCCGCCGGAGTAACCCAACGCTAAGATCACCGAGGAGACGATCGCGGCGAGGAGGGCAGCCGACATCCCAAGCCGAAAAACCGTCGATCGGCGGCGTCGCCCGCACCCTTGACCACGATCTTGCCGACGGTTGACCATGCGGCCTGTCCTCCTACGCGTCGACCACCGTACCCCCAATAGTTTCGATTGCTGGTTCAGCAAAGCGCCGGCACAGGCTCAAGTTCCTCGAGGTCGGCCAAGTTCAGCCCGGCGACAAAGTCAGTTAGCGTCCAGGGCCGGTCCTGGTCGAGGTCAGCGTCATCGACCGGCGCCGTACACACCCGTCCGACCCGCCGGGCGGGGGCAACCTCTCGACCAAAACAAGCCCGAAAGGCGGCATTTTCTGCCCAGGTCGGTCCGGCTGAGCTTGACGGCCACCACGTCCTCGCCGGGCGACGACGCCAGATAGAGTGGCCGAGCAAGATAAAGCGTTCACTGGACATCGTCTGGAGGTGGGTTGTGACAGTGACGGGAACATCCGCCCTGGTGACGGATGCTGAGCCGTCGGACGTAGAGGCGGTCGACGTAGTAGTAGTCGGTGCGGGCTTTTCCGGCCTGTACGCTCTTTACCGGCTACGTAAGCTCAATCTCAAGGTCGTGTGCTTCGAGGCCGGTCAGGGCGTCGGCGGTACCTGGTACTGGAACCGGTACCCGGGTGCGCGTGTCGATATTGAGAGTATGCAGTACTCCTACTCCTTCGACGAAGACCTCCAGCAGGATTGGCGGTGGCCCGAGTACTTCTCTCCGCAGTCCGATTTGGAGGAGTACGCCAACCACGTCGTGGACCGGTTTGGGCTGCGCGAGCTAATCCGGTTCAACGCCCGGGTGAATCGGCTGCGCTGGGATGAGGTCACCACCCGCTGGCAAGTGTCGACCGAGCGAGGCGACCACGTCAGCGCCAGGTATGTCGTCGCCGCGTCAGGCGCTCTGGACGCCACGAATATTCCAGATTTCCGTGGCCTTGACACATTCGGCGGCGAATGGCATCACACCTCGCAGTGGCCAAAGGACAAGGTGAACTTCGAGGGTAAGCGGGTTGGGATCATCGGCACGGGCTCGACGGGCATCCAAGCCACGACAAACATCGGCAAGTCGGCCGGGCACCTCTACGTCTTCCAGCGCACGGCGGCCTACAGTCTGCCTGCCAGGAACCGGCCGCTACCATCCGACTACGAGCGGGAGTGGAAGGAGAACTACGCCGAGCGACGTGCGCTCATGCGGGACAACTTCGCGTTGGGGTTCATGCCGATTCAGCAGTATTCGTCGGTCTTCGACTACACCCCTGAGGAGCGTACGAAGATCCTCACGGAAGCTTGGGAACAGCGCAACGGCTTGCTCTTCCTGCGCACCTTCGCCGACACCATGGTGAACCTTGAGGCCAACGAAATCGTCTCAGACTTCATCCGCGGGAAGATCCGCCAGATCGTCAAAGACCCGAACACTGCCGAACTGCTTTGCCCGAAGACCTATCCCGTAGGTACGAAGCGTATCTGCATGGACACCGGGTACTTCGAGACCTTTAACCGACCGAACGTGACGCTTGTCGACGTCCGAAGCAACCCGATCACTGAGATCACCCCGACTGGCCTGCGGACGACCGCTGGACACTACGAGCTCGACATTCTCGTCTTGGCGACGGGATTCGACGCGGTCACCGGCTCGCTGACTCGTATGAACATCACCGGTATCGGCGGGTCCGATCTGCGCGAGCGGTGGACGGACGGGCCATCCAACTTCCTCGGATTGATGGTCGCCGGCTTCCCGAACCTATTCATGATTCACGGCCCGGGCAGCCCCGGCGTGCTCGCCCAGATGATTACGGGCGGCGAGTGGCAGGTCGACTGGGTAGCCAGCGTGATTGAAGATCTCGACCGCGATGATTACGTGACCATCGACACTACCCATGACGCCGAGCTCGGTTGGGACGCCGAGATGGACGCAATGGCGGCCCGTACCTTGTTTCGGTACGCCGACTCCTGGTACATGGGCGCGAACATTCCCGGCAAGCCTCGGAAGTTCATGATATACATCGGCGGCTTTGACCAGTACAAGCGCCGCTGCACCGAGCAAGTCAGCAAGGGCTACGAGGGCTTCGTGCTGACCAGAGGCGCAAGGTCCAGCGCAAAGACAGCGCCCACAAGCGGTACGCCGTGACTCAACACACGCCCGCCCACCGCAGACGCGACTTCGCTGATCGCACGCCGCGACATCCCCCGATCACAGAACGCGCACTTCTCCGGCCGCCCACAGCCCGGCCGGTGGTTGACTATGCGGCGAACCTGTCGCGGATGGTACGCGTCACTTCGGCGTCGGGATCCATAGCCAATCAGCCTGGTCGACACCGCTCGCGAACTTCCCGGTACCCGTCGGGCGGACGCCCCACGGACCTCTTTGAGGTCGCTGCGCACAAGCGCGATAGGAGTCGCACAGGCGACATCACTGGCAACCCCAGGGACATGTCCGACCGGAGCTAGTTCTTAGCCAGGATCCTGGTCGCCTTGGCCGCTCCAAAACGGCGAGGCGCCGTCGAGGTACTCGGCTCGCAGTATAGGCGCCACCCCGACTGGGACGAGCCGATCTCGCAGCGGCCCAGAGAAAGCCTGGTCGATGCGTTCGACTGTCCATTCCCCTACTAGCACCGGCTCCCGGACCGCGGGGTGAGCCAGAACGGCGAGGTTGTCTCCTTCGATTCTTACGATCTGCCCGTTTAGCGCACGCGACACGTCCGAGAGAAGGAACACCGCGACGGGGGCGTTACGTGAGGGCTCAGGGCTGTTGTCGTAGTCGATTCGCCCGAGCCCACGCTCCTCGTACCACGCGGCGGTCATGGCGGTCATACGCGTCTTGGCTATCGGTGACATCGCGTTTACTCTCACCCCTGCCTCGGCGACCTCGACGCTCCAGGAGTATGTGAGCGATGCCACCGCTCCTTTGGTCGCCGCATACACCGACATGTGCGGTATCCCCTGGTGGGCACCGGACACTATATTGACAATGGCGCCGCTTCGTTCCGCGACCATTCTGCGAAGGGCGCTCGTCGAGCAGGCGAGGACTCCCATAATGTTGGTCTCGATCATCTCCCGGGCAGCGGCTTCATCGAGTTCTACGGCATCGGCAAGCGAAAACGTGCCCGCGTTGTTGACGAGTCCGTCGATCGCGCCGAACTCCTCTACGCAGGAGCTGACCACGGCGTCGGCCTCGCCCCAATTGGACACGTCGCCGGGTCGGGCAACGGCGCGCCCGCCTGACTCGTGGATCTCGGCGGCCACCGAATCGCCCATCGCGGGTTCGATGTCGTTGATCACCACAGACGCCCCTTCCGAAGCCGCCAAGAGGGCGCATGCCCGGCCGATCCCGCGGCCAGCACCGGTCACCACCACCGCTTGTCCAGTCAGATAGGCCAACATTTACCTCCGATCATGCTCGAGCATCTCATCAACATCGTCCAAAATATAATGACTATTTCCCCTTCCGTGGAGCAGGAGGTCATCGAGCCGCCAACGGAGCCGATGCGTTCAGACGGGTCCGTGGCCACAGACGCCTGCACGATTCGGGGGACAATTTCCGATTCGGGCGAATTCCCAACAGACTGATATCGTGAAGGGGGATTTGGGGAGGAGGGAGGAAGACATGAGTGAAGCGTCCACGGGATGTGGAGCCGATGGGCGCTTCGACGTCATCGTCGTGGGAGCAGGTCCCGGCGGTCTTTACGCCTTACACCGTCTTTCTCAGCCGGGTCTTACCGTGCTCGGGATCGAGGAGGGGCGCCGCGTCGGAGGAGTGTGGCACCATAACCGCTACCCGGGCGCCAGGGTCGACGTCAACAGCCTCGAGTATAGTTACCAGTTCTCGACCCAGCTCGCCCGAAATTGGCGCTGGACGGAGCGGTACGCCTCACAACCCGAGCTCGCCGACTATTTCGACTTCGTCGCCGACACCTTGGACGTCCGGCAGCGCATCTTGTTCGAAACGCGCGTTATCGCAGCCCGATGGGACGATTCGAAACAAATATGGAGGATCACCACTACCCCGCATCTCGAGCTCGCCTGTCGATATCTCGTGATGGCCACCGGCAACCTCTCCGCCGCTCGCGCCGCGAGCTTTCCTGGTCTCGAACGATTTCGTGGCGAGCGGGTGCGAAGCAGTCACTGGCCCGAAGATGAAGTGCACGTCGACGGCCAGAGGGTTGGTGTCATCGGAACGGGCGCCTCGGGAGTACAAGTCTCCACAGCCCTCGCCTCCCGGGCAGAACACCTCTACGTCTTCCAGCGGTCCGCCCACTACTCTGTCCCGGCCCAAAACGGCCCGCTCGATCCTAAACCGCAGGAGCATCGAGCCGAGCGCCTCGCCCACGAGCGGCAAATGCTGCTCGGCCGCCCCGCTGGCACCAGCATCCCCCGCGCCGAGCACCCTGCCAACCACTACGCACCGGCCGAACAACAGCAGCGGCTCGAACAGCAGTGGCTGCGCGGAGGTCTGGGAACGAACGCCGTATTCTCCGATCAGGGCATTGACTTGTCAGCCAACAACGTCGTGGCAGAATTCGTCCGCAACAAGATCCGCCAGGTTATAAAAGATCCAGCCCTGGCGGAGGTGCTGTGTCCTCGTTATCCGATCGGCACGCGCCGGCTGATCTTGGACACCGGTTACTACGAGATCTTCAACCAGGACAACGTTACGCTGGTTAACCTGGCGGAGGACCCTCTCGTAGATATCACGACGGGCGGTATCTGTACCCGCGACAGGTTCTACGAGCTCGACGTGCTAATATTTGCACTGGGTTTCCACGCTTTCTCAGGCGCCTTGATCAACGCGGGTGTCAGCAACCACGAAGGAGTCACCTTCGCCGAAGCCTGGGCCAAAGGCCCTCGCACACTGCTGGGGCTCATGTCGAGCAGCTTTCCCAACCTGTTCCTGCCCACCGGGGCAGGCAGCCCATCAGTGCTGGCGAACCTGATCCTGCTCAATGAGCTCCATGTCGACTGGATCGCGGACTGCATCTCCCACGTCGAGGAAACGGGTCACCGCGTGATCGCCCCCACGCAAGATGGCGAGCGTCGCTGGACGGCTGAAGTCGCCAAGGCGGCCTCGACGCTGCTTCGACGCCAGGTTGACAACTATATGGTCCATGTGAATCGCGATGGATCCCGAGTCTTCATGCCGTACGCGGCCGGCCTCGACCGTTACCTCCCCAGAGCGCTCGAGATCACCGCCAACGATTACGAAGGTTTCCGCCTGAGTTAGTCTGCCTTCACATCCCTCTCCATTGCGACTATGAAGGCTTCCATGCGCTTCGGATACGTAACCCCGAACAGTTGGGGCCTCGATTCGCCCCGTCAGGTCATCGACCTCGCGATGCACGCCGAAGAGCTCGGAGCGGACTCACTGTGGGTCAGCCATCACGTGTTACACCGCGGATGGGTCGCTGACCGGCTAAGCGGCAATCTCCCCTACTACGACGCTCTCACGATGCTCGGAGCGATCGCCATTGCGACGACCCGCGCCCGAATCGGCACGAGCGTACTCGTGCTGCCGTACCTGCATCCTATGCCGACAGCAAAGGCGTTAGCGACGATCGATCACCTTTCGGAGGGGCGACTCGACGTCGCCGTCGGTGTTGGATCCCTGCGAGTTGAGCACGACGCAATCACGCAGGTTCCGTACGAGCGCCGAGGCCGCTACGCCAACGAGTTCCTGACCGTGATGCGGCAACTCTGGACGCCGGGCCCATCCAGCTTTAGCGGCGAGTTCTTCTCCTACGAGAACCTCGAGGCCTACCCCGGCCCCTTCCACCCTGCCGGGCTGCCGGTGTACGTGGGCGGTCGCAGCGATCGCGCGACCAGGAGGGCGGCGCGCTATGGGAATGGCTGGCACGGCATGTCCTGCCCGCCCGAGGAGGCGCGTCTCGAGGCTGAGCGGGTGCGGCGTGCCTTCGAGGCCGAGGGTCGCTCGTTCGACGGCTGCCCCTTCCAGCTACGTCTGCAGATCCCGATCGAGCAGCAAGAAGTCAGCGAGTGGCGTCGCCGGTTCGATGCGTACGAGGCTGCGGGGGTCACGGAGCTGGCGCTCGCCCCCCAATCTGGCGACGTTAACGCTCATCGTCGATGGCTTGACACCATGGTGCCGGCCCTGACGAGCTCATGATGCCGATCATCTTGAAGAGGCAGACGCCGAGAGGTTCCTGCAACCGCTCACTCCGGGGCTCTGTCTCTCTGTGAAGCAGGGGCAATTGTCAAGGATCCAACTCGGTCACCGTGATGACATACCATCCCAAAAGACGATCTCCGCTCTCCGAGTGCGGATTCGCCATCCGTCTGCGGTACGGCCCAGCTCATCGTGATACCACGCTCCAATGCGGAACAGTTGAGCATCCTGCGGGACGACCGTCGCATACACGAGCGTGGATGTCCGTGCGTGGTCTCCGACCACTTCGTGGAATGTGATGTTCGACAATAAATGGTGCATAGCGGTGTAGTCTGAGTCGACTGCTTCCAAATAGGCCTGCACCGCTGGACCCGAGGTTTCACGTATCCCGAGTACGCGGAAATCCGTCACAGCGTCCTCGGTATAGCTCTGCCTCAACAGTTCCCAATCAGAGGTATCAACCGCCCGCGACCAGCGCAGGATCGTCTCCCGGATCTCTTCACGATCGCTCAGTTCCTGGATCGTCAGTGCCATGAGGCGCCTCCATGGGGCTTCGACCGCTGTGTCGGCTTCGTGTCGCCCTTATGATAACCATGATGCGACTGTGGCCCCGGCTCCCGGTCGGGGCTGAACTGATGGGCCACGCATCTCGCCACGACGCAGTCATTCAGGTCAGCAGGTAATCACGATTTAGCCCAGGCTACGCAGCCACCACACGAATCCAAGACGCGCAACCAAGGCGGTCGGCGTTTCCTTTGTCACGCACATTAACTCTCACGTCCACGCCGTCGTCACCAGCATGAATCAGCTCGGCAACAGCCACGAAAGGCCCGACCTTGCCTGGCTGGAGAAAATCAAACGTGCAATCAACGGCAACCATACGATCCACCCCCGTCGCGGCGCGCCCGGCCAGGAGCGCGGCCTCCTCGCAGAGGAGCTGGAATATGCCGGCGTGAAGGACTCCACCCGGTCCCAGGATTTGGGGGGTAAGGTCGCCGGCCAGCTGAACACCTCTTCCATCTGCAAGAGGCTCGATTCCGACCGAGTCGATGATGTCCACGCCGGTGGGTGTATGCCCAGATCGGTCCGGACCGTCGGAGACTCCTGGCGCCGCGCCGATCACGGACCAGATAATCGACCCATACCCAATGAGCCGTTTTTCATCGGCGCGATCGCGAATATCGCCGTCGGTCACGATCAGACTTCGACCGGCCCGCACATAGCCCGTCACAGACCGAATGTCACCGACCCCATCCGCGCGATCACGAATGTGGAGGGAGATCTGCGCTGGCACGGCGAGTACCTTGGCGAAAAGGTACGTGGCCACTCCTTGTTCGAAGGCCAGACCGAGTGGGGCGGCCCGAACTCCACCCGGTACCCGGATGTCCGACGTGATGGGCATGAGCGTTTCTGCTGACTCGTCGGTGATGCGACGGGACCAGACCCCAAGATGATCATAGATGTGCGCGCCGCGCAGGCTCGGTCGGGGACTCGGCATGTTTCCCCTCCTTTCTCGAGTAGTCCACCGTACATCAAAGCTCACCAAGCCTGGCAAGGCGCCCGGATGCAATCCCCGACACCGGCCGTGGGCGCCTCCCGAGCAGCAGCCAGGTGGCAGGGGAACACCCCAGCAATTGTTTGGGCTTTTTCGTGACTTGCTACCGCTCGGACAGTAACCAGACCTCCCACCCGAACGCACCTCCACCGCCCAAACACATTGGCGTTGGATCGGATGCGCCGGCAGTACGTGAGCGACTACGCGAGGTTACCGTCATCGTCGCGGATCGCCAGGTAGGAGGTTTTCGAGAAGGAGCAAGGGGACCTCTCCGCTGGCTGACGGATCAACAACGATCATCGACTCTGTCCGGCGCACCATTCGAATGCCGGCTGCCTCCAGGGCTCCAGCGGCGCTCTCGAGGCTGGGGACGGTCAAGCCGAGAACGTGAAAGCGCGCCCTCGGGTGGTCTGTCCCCCAAAGCGCCAGGCTATCGTCGCCGGGGAGCCGAAATAGCGCGAGCGTGCAGTCCGGCCCCGCGAGACCGACGACTGGCTCGCCGGCGTCGGCCGAAGTGTCCCGGAAAGTCTCCGTGAGCCCGAACAGCTGCGAAAATTCCTCAGCCCATGCCACCGGGTCGGCCAGTACCGCTCCCGCGAAGGCCTGCATGCTGACCTCGAGAAGCGGTTCGACCCGTTGGGGAGGAAGTGCTGCACCGGCTCGAGGATCTTCTTTCACAATGTACTCCGACCACTCAAAGAGCAACCCCCCGGTCGTCCGCGGGTCGGTAAAGCAAAAGCCACTGGCTGGTCGCACCCCCAAACGAACACGGTTCGTTGCGAACGCCTCGAGGGTGGCATCAAGATCGAGCACTTGAAACGCGTACGAGTGCATCCCGGGTCCGAAGCGCAGCAAGAACCGCTGGGCTGCGTGACCTTCCACGATGGGCTGAGCGACCTCCAGTCCGTTGTCGCCGACCCACGCCACCCCCCCTCTTCGTCCTATAAACTCGGCTTCGCTGTATTCCAGGGGGCGAAGCCCCACAAGGTTCCCGAGTGAGTCGATTGTTCGGTCGTAGGACGAGACCATGCAGGTGGTGTGAAAGGTCCGGAGGAGCTGATGCGAAGAACTGGTCATATAACAATGTTTAACCGACTCGAAGCCGAGTCACAAGATCCGCATAGAGACCACTGCAAGCTAAACACTCCTTAGTTCGCTCCGCCCAGGAATGACTCCAGTCGGCGCTTCGCTTTTCCTGTTTCTAGCCCTCGAAGAAGCTGCCCCATCTTTGCGGTCGCCATTAGCGCCCGGATCAGGTTTCTCGATTTAACTGATACGGCGGATGGAAGTTGGGTGGGTATCTGAGGCACCCGGGCGCGTTGGCTACCACCGCACTACCAGGTCGGTCAGCGATTTCTGGCGTGCCCCGGGCTCCGGGCAGCCCGCTTCGGATTGGCGACCGCTTGACTTCGTGCCCTTCAGGGTGTTTCCTGTACAACGTACAACACAATAACGGGGAGCGTTGAATGGCCACGGAAGAGGCGAATCTGGGTTATCAGATCAACGATGCGGATAACCATTTCAACGAGCCGCCCGATTGCTTCGAGCGGTACATCGATCCGAAGTACGCGGACCTGGCAATCCGCACTGTGACAGGGCCGGATGGTCAACGGGTGCAACTATTCGCAGGGGTCCCGGCGAAGTATCACGCCAATCAGGTGACCTTCTCGGCAGACGAGTTGCAGAAGATGCTGGGGGACACCTCGAATATCGGCGTCGGAGGCCATGGGTTGCGCCCGGACGACGACGAGTTGCGCGTCATACCGGGGATGTTCTTAAACCGCTTGAACCCGTTGAAGGGCTTGACGGACGAGCAACGGAAGGAGTTCGTGGCCGAGTTCCGCAACAAGTCAGAGGCGTTCGGGAACCGGGATCTGCGCATCGCGTTGATGAACGAGCAAGGGATCGAGAAGGCCCTGATGTTCCCCGTAGCGGCCCATGACATGGAGTACGACTTCGCGGACAACATCCCGGCGTTGTATGCCAATACACGGGCTTTCAACCGGTGGATGCACGAAGAGGTCGGGTTCGTGGCGGAGAACCGGATGTTCCTGCCGCCGTTCATCTCGTTGGCCGACCCTGAACTGGCGGTGCACGAGTTGGAGAAAGTAATGGACGACGGGGCCACCCTAATCCAGATCAAGTCCGGTCACGCCCACGGCGGGATCGGCAACCCGTGGGGTGGGCGCTCTCCCGCGGATCCGATCCTTGACCGGTTTTGGTCGATCGTCAACGAGGCCCAGATTGTCCTGACGGTCCATCTGGGGGGCACGGACTACCAGAAGTATGGGGCGGACTGGTCGGAGAACCCCGATACCACGTTCGGTGATTTCGATGCATTCCAGTGGATGATGTACTGGGGTGACCGGCCGGCCATGGAGTTGACGGCGGGGTTGATCCTGCACAACTTCTTTGGGCGGTTCCCCAACATCCGGGTGTGCCTATCTGAGCAGGGAACGGTGTGGTTGCCTTACACGCTGCGGAAAATGGATCACGCCTTTTTGATGGGCCGTAAGGCCAAGTGGGCCGAGGGCGGCCGCCTCGACCGCCGACCCTCGCAGATCTTCCGGGAGCATTTTGTGGTGGCGCCGTTCCCAGAGGAGAACGTGCGCCGCGTGGTGGACGAGGTGGGGATCGACCCCATCGTGTTCGGCTCGGACTTCCCTCATGGTGAGGGTCTGGCCTATCCGAGCCAGTATGTGAACGCCCAGCTCGGCTCATTTACCCCTGACGAGCAGCGCCGGATTATGCGGGACAACCTGGAAAACTTCTTGGCTCCCGCCCTGCGCTGAGCGACCGTACGGACTCGGGGTCGGCCACGCAACTCGGCCTGTACCGACCCCGTTCCGACACGGGCGCCCGCTTTGGACGAAAGCGTCATCGGCGACGGGGCCCCCGCCGTACGAAGGCGACATCGTTGTAGCCCCCCGAGAAGCTGATCGCGGGCTCGGCACCGCTGTTCGTCCGCGACAGGAACTGAAAGGTTGTGGTCACAATGGAGCTCGACCCTACTCAACGTTACCAGCTACCCGTTGTGTTTGGCCCTGCCCGATTTCCAGATGTCAGTTCGATCGGTTCCGTGCGCGGCCTGACGATCCCTTTTCGGACCGAACGGTCCGCGATGGCGAAGATACTTCCCCCGTTTTTTGAACCGGCGGATCCGCCCATTGTTAGCGTCGGTCACATGACGATGGGCGACGTCGACTATATGGGGGGACGGGGCTATAAGGTTGTTCGTGTCACGCTGTCAGCGGTGTATCGTGGCAGCGACGAGACTATAAATGCCACCTATACTCCGGTGGCGTGGGAAAGTGACACTGCACCGATTGTCCTAGGACGAGAGTTAAGCGGATACGCTAAGCTATTTGCAACTATACCTGATCTCGATGAGGTGAACGGGAGCTACGAGTTTTCCTGCTACGAATACGAAGCGTGCTTGATACGGGGACACGCAGGCGACCTGAGGCCCTTGCCCGCCTCGGAGTTAGCGAACCTTCAGGTGGGCGGAGTGGATACGGTAACTCTCGGATGGAAGTATATTCCCGGCACGGGCCGAGAGCTCGCACCGGATGTCAATTATCCGGTTGTTCACCACGCTAGTTTCGATTATCAGGCGGCCTGGCGCGGATCCGGCGCCATCGAGTTTGACGTTGATGCGGCCACGGGAGCTCCTTACTCCGCGCATATAATTGCGGCGTTGGCGGAGCTTCCCGTATTAGAACACAAACCTGCGCTCATGGTGCAGGGCTCTATGAAGTTGCCCAGGACAGAGGTACGGCGCCTTCACTGACAGCCGAGGTCTTTCCGAAGAGGTGGGGATCACGGCGCGCTGGGAGGTGACCAGCGTGCCGTCCGTCCCGGGTGTCAGGGTGACAATCTGGTCGGCGGCCCGGTCGACGCAGCCGCCGGGGCAGACCAGTTCGGGACCGCATAGCCGCCCGGTGGTGTCCATCCAACCCCGGGCCCCGTGGTTGGGGGCGGCCACGTCGGCGGCCCAGGCGTTGGTAGCCCGGTGGGCATGGCGAGTCCCTAGGAGGGTTGCTCGGATAGAACAGCTTGGCGTTGATCCGGGACGTCGATGAGTTGGGCGTAATCGATGAACTCCCGGAGGGTATGGCCTCCGTCGACCGTCAGCAGCTGGCCGGTAGTCCATGACGACTCAGGACCTGCAAAATAACGCACGGCGGCTGCGATATCGTCCACCTCCCCATGACGATGAATCGCCTGGCGCGCTAGGAACGCTGACATCATCTGGTCGTGGGCGAACATCGGCTCCGTCCCAGGCGTCCGAGTCAAACCGGGCCGCACCGCGTTGACCCGGATACCGTACTGACCCAGCTCATCGGCGGCTACTCGCACCAACTGGTCGACCGCAGCCTTGCCGACGCTGTAGGACGCCAGATACCGTGTCGGAAATACCGCCGCAGTCGAGGAGATGGCCACGAACGACCCGCGGCCGGCCCGGATCATCGCTCTCCCCGCATACTTCAACGTCAGGAACATTGGTCGGACATTGCCGTCGACCTCCCGGCTGAAATCGTCATCCTCCACGAGCAGGATCGGAGAAACCCCTCCCATACCGGGCACCACCACGGCGATATGCAACCCTCCGTCCGGAGCCGCCGCGGCGGCGACGGCGGATCGAACCGAGGCTGCATCGAGGACATCACACACCGTCCAGTCCACAGACAGACCTTCGGCGGTCAAGTTCGCCTGAGCATCCCGCAGCTTGTCAGCCGTCCGGCCGGCAATTGTCACGGCGGCCCCGTCCTGGGCCAACAGCCGAGCACATCCCAGACCAATGCCGCTTCCCCCGCCGATCACCAACGCGTGCGACCCGGTCAGGACCTCGGCCCGGGGCGTGTCCTGGTGCTGGCTGTCAAGCATCGACAGGATCGGTCACCCTGGTCTCGGTCCAGCGAATGGCCACCTTACGATCCGCGATCTTCCACTCGCCGGCTTGGTCGCGCCCGTAGACATCGTCGTAGCGGATGTGCATAACGTGATCGACACCTCCGTGCTGCCCATCGATGACATGGTGAGCGATGCAATAGACCACCCCGCGGGCCGCATCCTCACCAACCTCGTAGTCCGACTGTCCCAGGAAATGAAACGTCTGGCCGTAAGTGCTCTGCAGGCGCCCAGGCAGCTCCATGAGGGCCGCCCGACCCGTAACCTCGGACCACGGCTCACTCACTCCGTGTCGAAGCACCGTCAGCTTGGCGTCTGGCAAGAACACATCGGCGAATCGCTTGCCCTCACCGTCATCCAGGCTTAACGCGTAACCATTCGCCAAGCGTCTCAGAACCGCCTCATCCCCTGTGAGATTTGCACCAGCCAACCGACGAGCCCCCAATCAATCTATTCTCCCAGTCTGCTCACCGTCGCGGCAGATAGGCTAGCAGCGACCGACAGCCTGTCAACCTCCCTGGAAATGGGCAGCGCCTCCCCACCTTTGTGTGTCGCCACACACTGAAGGAGCGCACGCTTCAGAACGTTTGCACAAAACCTCGGACTGACGCGGTCTGCTCTCGAAGCAGCCCTTCCCCTACCAGGTGAAGCCGGTGAACGGCGGGGCCAATGACGCCTCGACTTCGACGGACCTGATCACTGGTCCCCTGTGGTCTTGGTGGCGTCCTCGCCGACGGGAGCCGGGCCGACCCTGCTGCTCGACTCCAGGCTACACCGACCTCAGTGCCGCTAATGGAGGTACGGGGCTGTTTTTGCGGTCTCAGCTATCCGACATCCACCTTAATTAGGCTGTATCCGACCCAGACGTGAACCGGAACTGCCATCGGCCGTATTGCGAGTTGGTCTTCCTGCGCCGAATTTTTCCACGTAATGCTACCATATCCAATATCGGAATCGATCACTGTTAAATCTCCTTCTCCTTCAAAGACCGGATCACCGGAGGCGGTGACCTGGCGAACCGTGTAGTGATCGTCGTCTGTTCGCGACATGTATTCGTGTACGCAACGGTCGGCCGTGACATATGTTCCCATCAGCGTAGACTCATCAATTGGGAGGTCGTAGACACTCGGACGGCCCCCGTCAACGCTTGGCGTAATAGGAATCCACATTGCTGGCTCCCCATCACCCGTTCGGGCGCGCACGGCGACGGCAAAATTGTAGAGTCGGGCATCTTTGGCCACATGTTGGTGAAGTTTTAACATGCGTTGGCGCGCTGCGTTACTTAGTTCGGCCATCGGTCATCCTCCGGACTTTCTTGCCTAAATCCAAACATAGAATATTTTCTCGCCAAGGGGCAGTGCTAAAGGAAACGTTTACACGCCCGGAAGAGTGTGCACACAACTGGACAGAACGCAACATAGGGCAAATCCCTCATTCCGACCGCGTAGCCGAGCTTCGAATTAGCGATCAGGTTGAGGGATTTCCCTCAAGACGAACGAGAAGCAGGGGGTCATCATGGGTTCGCAACCGGACAGTAAGGATAGTGAGGATCCTGGGGTCTGAGGATGAGGGACCAGCGACAGAAGGTGCGCCGACAAAGCAGGCCCGGCGAGTCTGAGGGGTGGCTAGCAAGCCTTTGCGGAGGCAACAGCAGCGTCGACTTGGCACGAGCAGACGTGGCGCCTGGTGCAATCGCCCGTATCCTGGACGCAGAGCCCCAGGCGATGGTGGTCCCAGGCCAACGGGCGACAGCCCGGAGGGTGCCGGCTGCTAGACGGGAGACCCGTCACACCGACGTTCACCCGAAGCTCGCCTGGAGGAAGAATTAGGGACTTGCCCTATACCGGGTCCCATCATTATTCGCTCAAACTGTCACGACGGTGGTCACCGTCCCGAGCCGCCGCCCGACAACGCCTGGGGCGGTGTGGTCGTCCGCGTTAGCTGTCTGTTCTTGCACTCGCTCAGCGCATGGTTTATCCATTCACCCAGCGAAACCATACGAATATGATGAAAGGTGTTCAATAATGACCGGGTTGATTCTTCCTGCAGCAACATACGGAAAGGGTTATGTCGACCCCACATTCGCGCAGATATCGAGCCGACTGACAGAAGGACCGGTGGAGACGGCAGCCGAAGCGCTTCCTATAAACAGCTTCATCGACCTCATGAACCCGCATATTCGTGAGTCACACCACGCTACGTCGCGGAGTTTCGCTGTCGTCTCTGACAACTTGGGTGTCTATCAGGACACAGACTACGAGGAATACGCCCGACTGCTATGCGGTGCCGCGAACTCATTGAAGCTCACGGCGAATGCGGCCGGGGAGTCCGAAGCCCCTGCGGCGTCAACGCATGCTCATCCCGCGTTCAGTCCAGCCGACCGGGGTATCGCCGTCTCGTATTGGTGGGGCCTAGAGATCAAAATGAACGGCCCGTTGACCAACGACGTCCTCTTCGGAATAGCTACTGGTCTGGGCGCGTCGACAATCGCAGCAGGAGTCACGGCTGTAATACCCGGAGGACAGGTTGCATCCGCCGCTCTCGGGATAGTCGCCGGGATGTTAACCCTTTACGCCGGCGCTTTGACATGGGCCATGGGCAAGTGCAATAACCAGGGTGCAGTCGTCAACGCGTCCTGGTTATCCCTTACGACACCGTGGATTACAGCTGTTTGCTAGTGGGGCCGATTCTCGACGCGCAAGAGATACACGACACTTCCTCGATCCCTCAATATGCACTAATGTTCGTGAGGGCGTTAGACCTTTCCTGCGCACCTCGGACCAGGAGAGGCTCGACGCTCGCTGTATCGGCGACATCAAGTGTTGGGCCTGCGGCGAAGGCGGCGTCGCGACAGGCGGAAGCTGTGCGGCGGTGATGGGTGTCAGCCGGTTCTCACCGTACGGCCGTCCGGCCCATCCGGGCGGTTCGCGACCTGTCCATTTCGGCGGCCAAGCGGGCCAACTCGCTGCGGGAGCGGATGCCAAGCTTGGTGTAGGCGGCCGAGAGGTGGTGTTCGACAGTCTTGGCGCTAATGAACAGTTGGGCGGCGGCTTCCCGGTTGGTGCAACCTTCCGCCACCTTAAGCGATACTTTGAGTTCCTGGGCGGTAAGGACACTGAACAATCCTCGGCGATCGTCAACTTCTATGGTCGGCCGGGGAGGCGTACCGAGCAGGGCCAACGCCCGCTGGAGCCACGGGCGGGCTCCGAGCCGCGAGAACTCTTCGGTGGCCAGGTTCAGCAGCTCGTAGCCGCGTTGCTGTTCATCGCGGGCCAGGAGCGCCTCCCCCCAGGCCAAACGCGTACGGGCACCGTCGAAACCATCCGGCCAGGCGTCCAAAGCTGCGGCAAAGGCGCGGTCCGCGTCCGGACCAGAAGTAACCATCGCCTGCCCTCGCAGCCCGATCGAGTGCGTCCAGGCCAGCCCAGTGCGTTCGGCTTCCCCGAGCGTCCGGTCGACGACCAATTCGGCCCGTTCGTGGTTTCCGGACCCGTGCAGGGCCGCGATGTAATCACCAGCGTAGGGGACGACCACAGCGTTACCGATGCCGGACTCGGTGCACAGCCGATCCAGCTCACCCAGGACCGACGCGGCCTCGACAGGACGGTCGTCGCCCAGATGCCACAGGCCGAGCGCGCTCATACGGTATGCAATGGCAACGCCACGCCGCCTGTCCATAGGGGCCGGCGGTTCGCTCAAGTAGGTGGCAACATGCTCCGCGTCGCCCCGCGCCGCTGCGAGCCTACCCAAAAGCGCGGCCGCGCTCTCCGCCAATGCGCTCTCACCGGTATCGCCGGCCAGGGTCAGCATCTCTATCAAAACGGCGTTCATCCGGTCCCAATCGCCACGCCACCAGGCCAAAAGTGAATCCACGCCGAGTAGGAAGGGAACCCCCTGCGGGCGACCGGAACGTCGAGAGGAGCTGCTGGCCGCCAGCACTAGCCGCTCCGCCTCGTCGAATCGCTCCAGGCTCGTGAGAGCGATCGCGGTGAGCTGCAGGCCCATGATCACCCCGAGCTGGGCGGGTCCCTTCCGGGCCACCTGGATCCACCGCCGCACCCTCTCACCAGACAACTGACGATTCGCCTCGGGAACGTTCCCCAAATTGGCCAGCACATCGAGAGGCGCCACCACCTCGAGCGTGGGCAGGGCGTCCGCCTCGAACTCTGAATCCAAAGCCGCGATCGCTGTCTGAGCGGCGCGGATATCGGCGGACACGATGTGACCAAGTGCGGCGACGCTGCGCAGCTGGGCAGCATGCGCCGGAGCAACGCCCCCCACCCGGTCCGCCTCGGCCAAGGCGTCACGTGCGGCCTCGGCCGGCTCGTTCCACAATCGACCCCACGACATCAGGACTACCGCCTCCGCCCTCGCCAGAGGATCGTCGGTACTACCAAGTAACTCCGTCAGGCAGCGGTGCGCTTCGGCCAGCCGGCCGACGGCGGTAAGAAACTCGCCGGCCTTAAGCACTCGGGCGATCCGCACCGGTCCCGCCGGGGTCACCCGGGCCGCGTCAGCCCAAATCCCTGCAGCAGCCAGCGGCCCCCGACGCCTTTCCACCTCTTGCGCCGCCGCTTCGAGTAAAGCGCTGATGCGCGCAGACGGCCCCTGCGTCGAACCAATCAGGTGGACACTTCGTCGCTCGGGGTCATCCACGACGGAGGCGAAGGCCCATTCGACGCGGCGGCGTTCGGACCCCGATAGCTGGCCCAAAGCCGCGGCCCGCATTAGCGGGTGGGCAAAGACCGGGCTGCCCAAAGGGCCGCCACTAATCACCCCGGCTGCCTCGGCCGCCTCAAGCAACCCGATATCGAGGTTCAAGAACAACATCGCCGGTGAAACCCCGGCGGGATCTGAACCCGCCACCGCAGCGACGCCTATGGCGGTTCGGACGTCACTGGGCAGCCGGCTCAAGCGAGCGCGGTAGTCCGCCAAGAGGCGGTCCCCAACCGGCAAAGGGCTAGGAAGCGGTGTGGCGCCGATCCGCTGGTCGGCGCTGAGCTCGGCGCCCACTTCTCGAAGAGCTAATGGCAACCCGGCCGTCGCCGCCACGATCTCCCGTGCCACCTCCAACGAGATCGGCCCATCGCGGGCCAGCAACTCGACACCCTCCTCGACACCCAAACCTACCAGCCGGATCTCCTGGTCCCTGGATCTCGGCAGGGGACGCGCCGGCGGCAGCCGAGACGTGACCAAAACGCCGACCGCGTCGTTCTCTAGACGACGAAAGGCGAATTCCAATACGGCCGCCGATGCGGCATCAATCCAATGCCAGTCGTCCAGCACTATCAGGACCGGCCGCTCCGCCGCTGCCGTCGCGATCAGGTCCAAAAGAGCCGCTCCGAGCAGGAATGGGTCGTCATTGATCCCGGATCCGAGCCCGAGCAGCCCCCGCAACGGGGCACGATAGGCGGGCGCCGCATCGTCGACGAACTGACGCAGACCTCTGACGACCGTGAGTGCTGTAGCCAGGGACAGGCCCGACTCGCTGTCAACACACCCCGCCAACACACACCGGAAGTGATCGACATGTGACCGCGCCCACTCGGCCAACGCCGTCTTTCCCGACCCCGGCTCGCCCTCGACCCAAACCCACACCGCCTCACCACTCTGGACCACGTCCAAGGCCTGGGCCAGGACCGCACACTCACCACCGCGGCCCACCAGCCCCTCCAACCCCGACTCGCGCACAACCGCCGCCGACCTGCCCCTTCGCACGTCAAGAGAATAGCCCGCTACTGAGAGTGCCCCAGCGAGCGAAAACAACCTGCCGCCGACCGCCGTCGAACGATCGGGTGTCCCGCCAATCGCTGCCCCAGCGGAGCGTCCAGACCTTTAGCTGGCGTCGAACGCGCCGGGCAAGAGCCGCAGATCCCCGGGTTCGCCTTCCCGACGGAACCAGTCGTAGAAGCTTGACGGCGGCGAGCCCTCGAGGTCCGGTTCTGACGGCGCACCGTCTTCGGGCATCGGGCTGAGCGTGCGCTCCCGTGCCTCCTTCTAACGCCGCCCGGGTTCGCCACCCTCCGCGCAATGCCCCATACGCGGGCACCGCTAAGTCGTCGATGATCCCTCCGGCGGCGTGGACAGTCAGCTCGCCCAGCCCTTCGAGTCCGAGCTGTGCAAGGGTGCGTCGGGCGAAGCCCGGGCCTCTCGCGTCGAGGATGGCGACAACGTCGGAGCGGACCACATCCGGGCCGGGGGCAAGTAGTACCCGGGCAGCCACCGCCCCCCACTGGGCAATCTCCAGCGGATTCGAGATGCCCTGCAAGAACCCCGTCAGATACCGGCGCAGCGTCCTGCGGGTCGGCCGCGGGTTGGCCCTCTGGTAGGCGATGGCTTGCACGTGGACGTAGTCCCGGAACTCTGAATAGCTACCGTCACGGGGCGCCCCTACTCGCCCCTCGAGTCCACGTGATGCTTTAATTCGGTGATTGGCGTGGTCAGACAGGGGCGGGGGCGGTACGACAGCGACGGAGTCGGGGCAACACCCCGCACCAGATCGTCAGCGCGTCCAGTAATGGGTGTGGCGATTCGGCCTCGACTGACCGGCCGAGAACCTCGGGGCTCGTCACCCTGCGTGTGGCCCTGCAGCGCGAGTCTTTGCAAATGCTCCCTTCGGCGTCGGAAATAGGCGCGACCTGTCAGTCTGGGTCGGCGACGAACTTGTGGTACTTGTCGCAGTCGCGGTTGAAGTCGGAGATAAACGGCCAGTCGTCACCGTCGGCAGCCCACTGCTGGGAGCGAGACCCGTACCGCTCGAAACCAAGCGCCGAGTACGCCTGTCGCTTGTAGCCGATGTTCTCGGGCTGCAGCTCGTGGGCAGCGTTGAAATGAGCGACGCACCGCTCGCTAAAACCCTCCGCCTGCCACAGGTGCTGCGCCAGCTCGAAATGGCCGGCCGCCTCCGAGACCGCTCTCGACCGAGGCGTCGAACGGGCGACCACCGCCTCGGGAGTCAGCGCATAGCGACTGTATGCGCCGTTGGCTACCCAATCCCGCAGGCGAGCCACGTCCTCGCGGCGCGACTCCGCGTTGCCCATCGACACCGTCATCTGCTTGGACTCTTCGCTCAACGGCATCGGCCGGCGCGGCTCGGCCGGGCGGACGATGATCCCTTCCTCGTCGATCCAAATGACCGAGGGGATGTTTAACACGCCGAAGAGCAAATCCATCTGGTGGCTGACGTCGATCAGCGACGGGTGCGTCGAGTTGGCCATCTCGACAAAGGGGCGCGCCTGGTGTGCGCCGGCCATCTCCATGCAGACGTCGACGACCTCGAAACCCTGCGGATGAAGCTCTTCTCGCAGCGCCTGCCACCCGGGCAGATCCCAGCGGCAGCCTCAGTAGGGAGCCCAGGCCACAACCAGCACCTTCTGCCCTCGCAGGGAAGAGAGGTGGAAGTCGGTGCCGTCAAGGTCGGGAAGCACCAGCTCGGGCGCCACCGCGCTAGCCAGGGCCCGACCGCTCAGGGACTCCGGCCCGAGAGCCCACAACCCGGCGTCATGGTCGTGCACCACGGCCATCCCGAGGCGATCGGCCGTCGCGGCCGCCTCGAACGGACCGCCCGGCAGGGGCACACAGACCTCGCCCTTGCACGCGCCTTCGGGTTTGATCTCCCAGCCCGTCGCGGCCGTGAACTCTTCAGCGGTGAGGTCGAACGATGTCAATAGCATCGTCAGGAGGATAGCTCGGTTTTCTTGGATGAATGTCCTGGTCGAGCTGGTAGCTCAGGTGTCCCGTGCAAGGCGCAAGTACTGCATACCGGCCATACCCGCGCCCTAGACGAGGTAGCCGCTCATCACGCGAGTGGCTGCGAGCGCTTCGAGGTGGGAGACGATGTGGAGCCGAAGATCATCGAGAAGATTCCTAGGCACCTCCAACCATGGGTAGGCTGACGCAACCACCGCTTGGGATGCGTTCGTCAGTGTACTCGAGTGTCGGTCGTCATCGCTCGTCCCTAGGAGGCAATGTGCTCATCATCAGAGGTATATGGAAGCTCGAGCCTCACGAGCGTGAGGCATTCCTGGCGGCTCGGCATGAGATGATGCGGTCGGCGCGGCAAGAGCCGGGATCTATCGAACACGTCTTCAGCGCCGATCCGATCGATCCAACCCGGGTCGTACTCTTCGAGAGCTGGGAGAGCCAAGAAGACCTCGATGCCCACCTCGCCGCCATGAAGCCGTCCGACGTCGAGGGGATGCCCGCGCCTGTCTCAATCGTCATCTACGACGTTGCAGGCGAACGGGCTTTCGGGCAGTAGCCGCCGGTCGAGCGAAATGCCATGTTCGGCGGCCGTCAGTTGTGTGGTACCTGGTTGAAGGGGACATCGCGATCGAAGCTCGGCTCTCGGGGAAGGCCGAGAGCACGTTCACTTACGTTGTTTCGCTGGATCTCGTTGCTACCCCCCGCGATCGATTGGCGACGGCTCGACAAGTAGGCCTGTGACCAAGCGGCCCAGCCGCCCGCGTCTGGCTCCCACGCCACACCAGCACCGGCGGCCAAGGATAGCCCGAGTTCTGCCTGCCGTTGGCCGACGATAGCCCCGCCCAGCTTGAGTAGGCTTCCATATCCCGGGGCCAGCTTGCCGCTCGCGATCCCGTTGGACACCCGTCTCGCCACCAACCTTTGGGCCGATGCGGCAACATAGAGATCGACGATTTGCCGCCGGACTCCGTCATCCTCCCGCAATCCCTTGGATTGGGCCAACGCGACCAGCGAGGCGATACCCTGACCGCCCGACGCGCCACCTCCACTCCGTCCGACCCAGGCGTGCTCGATCTCCAAGAGCCCTCGAGCCACCCGCCAGCCTTCATTCTCTTCGCCGACAAGATTCTTGGCCGGCACGACCACGTCGGTGAAAAACTCCTCGCAGAACTCGGCAGCTCCGTTGATTTGCTTTATCTGCCGGATCTCAATTCCTGGCGAGCTCAGGTCCATGATCAGAATCGAGATCCCCTTGTGCTTGGGCACATCCCACCGCGTTCGAACCGGGCACATGGCGAAGTCTGACAGGTGGGCGCCGGTGCTCCAGATCTTCTGGCCGGAGACGATGTAGGAATCACCATCCCGAGTAGCGCGGGTCAGCAATCCGGCCAGGTCCGACCCTCCGCTGGGCTCTGACAGGAACTGCAGCCATCTCTCCCTACCGGTAAGAATGTTCCGTATATGAGCAGCCTTCTGCTCCTCGGATCCAAAGGCAGCCAAGGTGGCCCCGAGGATATTTATGGAGACGCCGAAAAAACCGTTCGGCAGGTCGTATCCGGCCGCTTCTTCCAAAAACACCCGCTCGTGATCAAGTGTGAGCCCTTGTCCGCCATACTCGATGGGGAACGTGAACCCGGCGTAGCCGGCGTCATACAAGGTGCGCTGAAGAGCCTTGATTTCTGCCACACGCTCGGGCGTCGGATCGTCGTCCTCGTCCTCCCGATGCTCTTCGATCCTCGGCATATTGGCCGCCAGCCATTCGCGGGCTTGGAATCGATAGGCGCGCAGCTCTCTGGTCTCCATCCCATCACCCATTCCTACTCCTCTCCATCGCAGTTCCATCCCGCCCGATCACCGTCCAATGCCCTGAGCCAACCTGTCGCGGTAATAGTCCGCACCACCATACAGCGCCAAGCTAGAGCCTAACCTCCGCACAAGACGATGCAGATCGTACTCCCAGGTGAAGCCGATTCTGCATGCATCCCCAAGCACTTGCAAAGAATGAGTGCGCACCGATCGCCGACGTACGCCTTCGCTAAACTTGCCGTCCCAGAGGCTCGGCTATTAAACGTTCACCCCACTCGCTGAGTTCTCCAGTCACTATAGTGAATGGGAATCGAATCGAGAATGTGTGATAGCCGGGTGGTCTCGGAAGGGACAACCTGGGTGTGCGGCGTCCGCCCCGCCTGGCAGACGAACAGCGGAGCGTTTAGCGGGGCCCTAAGTTTGGAGGCCGATGTGAAGTTCGGAATGGTTCTGTACCCTTACGATGTTTTTCCCGATCTGCCAGCACTTGTCGAATACGTTCAGCGTGCCGAAGAACTCGGCTACGACTACGTGGGCATTTCGGAGCACGTGATTTTCCCGCTTGAGCATGAGCGGACCCTGGGGCAAATGTGGTGGGACCCGATCGTCCTGGCGACTGTGTTGGCGAACGCTACTCGCTCGATTCGCCTGTGCTTCACCGTCCTCATCTTGCCCCAGCACGATCCGTTCTACCTTGCTAAGCAGGTTGCGACGCTGGATGTGGTTTCCAACGGCCGGATCGAACTTGGCGTGGGAGTTGGCTGGCTACGCGCGGAGTTCGAATGGTTGGGAGCAGACTTCCACGGACGTGGCGCACTCATGGAGGAGTATGTCCGGCTGATCAAGACACTGTGGACGACACACCCTTCAGAGTTCGAAAGTCGTCACTTCACTTTCTCTGACGCGAGCTTTTTCCCTAAGCCGCTCCAGCACCCACATCCTCCGATTTATATCGCGGGTGATCCGACGATATCCGCACAGCGGGCGGCGAGGGTCGGGGACGGCTGGATGCCGATGCCCGGCGGTGCGCTTGAGTTCGACGCCGGACTCCGCATCCTGCACGATACCCTGCGGGAACAGGAGCGGATGGTCGAAGGATTCTCCATCTTCGGGGGCCTGCCACTCATCGACCCGGGAGAGGAACAGAAGGAGCACGCCAAGCAGGCACGCGCGGGCCGAGAACGTTCGGATCCGGAAACTCCGGCATTACAAGGCGACTACGACGCGGCGATCGAACTCGTCCGGGAGGCAGAGAAGCGACGCGTCACTCATTTGAACGTGACATTCGGCCGTGACTATAGGACGCGGCTAAGCGAGCTCCGGGGATTCGCTGAGAACGTCATCGGCAGACTGTAATCCCGGCGGGGCGCCTTTCAACCGGCTCCATCGAGGCGTCCCATTACCCACGCTGCCGCGGAGACGAGCGCAGGCTAGTCTCTCGATTCGAAGATTCGTGTGAAACGTTGGTGGTTCGGGAATTCGTCGGCCGGCGGGACTCTGCTGATCTCGAAGCTTTGTTGTAGCATACCAATACGCGCTGCGAAAGGCTCTTAAGTCGATTCATATAAGCAAAGGATCAGGCATGACTCTTGACGAGCTACTAGATCGTGAAATGATTCGGGACACCTTGGCGCAGTACTCGGTGTCGCGGGAACTCGGCGGCGAAATCGATGAGGCCGTTCAGGCCTTTCATGAGGATGGGATATTGGTGACCTCGGACGGTCAGGTCCGGCGCGGCCATCTCAACATCATGGCCTACCTCGCCGAAATCACCAAAGGACGGCTAGACGCAGCCGGGCCGAACGCCTACGTTCGGCACTATTTGTACACGTGCCGTTTTACATTTGACTCCGCGACGAGCGCGAAGACGGTCACATATATGCTCGCCCTTACTGAGAACGGACTTGATCAGGTCGTGACCTATAATGACTCGCTGGTGAAGGAAAATGATCGATGGTATATTACTCACAGGAAGATCGGCGTGGAATATCAGATCGATGGCTCCCGTCTGAAACTACCGACGATGGTCGTCCGGGCCAACATTAAGAGCTGAGTCGACTCGCGTCTGGAATACGCCCGGCTGGCGCTCCGCGGCACGCGGCACCTCCAAACGATCCTGACGGACGATCAGCATGAGCTCGGTGATGTCTGGCCTCACCTGAACTTCCCGGAAGGGCAGCTACCACTCCCTTGCACATCGATGTTTGATCGCGGCTTTCGCGAAGCGCCCAGGAAGCAATCTCCGGTTTTGTTGCACTAGCGGTGCACGTGCCTCACCTGCACCTCCGCGCGTGGGATGACGGTTACCGGTTGTCTCCGTGCGGCCACGTTGCCGATTTCGATTGAAAGGCTTCTGCGTCGGTCGGCAGCCTCCGATGACCATATCTGGGCGCGCCGGGGCGCGGACGCCTTGGAGGTGTCGGTCGTTTCGGGTCTCCGGCTGGGCGAGCATCCGCCGGGTCTTGTTTGAGTGCCCGTGGCGCGATAACATTTGCGAGTCTGAGGCCAGCAAGCTTAATCGTTTGAACACGAGGAAATCGGCATCCCACTTAAGAAGATGGTTCCTGCCTGCCTACCACGGTTGGCAGTCGAGATAGCCATAGGAGGCACTACGATGAAGGCATTGCAATACAACGGACCGCACAATATGGCGGTGGTTGAGGTTCCGACCCCCGTCGCTAAGCCAGGCGAGGTTGTGGTGCGTACACTCTACTCCCTGATCTGTATGACCGACGTTGAAAACTACAACGGAACGTGGACCAAGGATCCGTCTGATCCCGACTCTTACCCAGCGGGAATGCCTGGACTAACCATTGGGCACGAGGCCAGCGGTGAGATAGTCGAGATTGGCGAAGGCGCCGACGTGTGGAAGGTCGGCGACCGGGTGGCGCTCGAACCCTCACTGTATTGCCAGCAGTGTCATAATTGCCTCGGCCTTCAGTACAAGTTCTGCACGGCATGGGAGCCGCACCAAAGTATGGGAATCAACAGTCGCGACGACGACGGAACCCCTGAGTACCATGGCGCCATGGCTGAGTACTTTGCAGTGCCAGTAGTCGGCAAGCCGGGGTCGAAGATAGCAAGACTATTCCGGATTCACCCCGGCGTTTCGGACTTGGGTGGAGCCACAGTCGAGACGTTGGCCATGCAGATCGCGCTTTTACGCGATGCCAGGGTCCAACTCGCTGATGATATTGTCATCTTCGGCGCCAGCGATGAGAACATCATGATGGCCCAACTCGCCCGTCTGATCGGTGCACGGGTCGTTGTCATCGACCCCTACGACCACCGACGCGACGTCGCACACCGAGTCGGGGTTGACCACGTGGTTGACCCTAATATTGTGGACCCAGTCAGTTACGTCCTCAGGCTTATGCCATTTGGCGCGGACTACACGGTGACAGGGCCAGAGACGTTCAACATGGCGATCGACCTCACCAGGGAACGCGGTACCATCACGAGGACGGAAGGCTCCTGGACCAGGCGGTCTCCCGATCCGGACTGGCTGTCCCGACAGGGGCAACTGAAGTCGCCGGACGAAAAGCAAATTACTGTTCCGGACAAGCGGCCATGGCATCGCGAAGAGACCTCGTGGGGCGGTACGCCTCGACATAACTATGACATCTCAATGCAGGTCCTGGCGTCCGGGAAACTGGATGTCGAAAGCTACGTGCGGACCATTCAGTACGCCGATATCGACCAGCTGCCCCGCGCGTTCGAACGGTTCTATGAGCGCGATATCAAGGTAGGGATTGCCGTTTGACGCGGCCGGGCTCGGGCAGACACCGAGCTCGGTCGGGATCCCCGGCCGCGAGGCTACACCCCAGTCAACAAGGCTTGGACGCTACTTTCCGACGTGCCGCCGGGCGACACTGGTCCTGATTGACGTTCAGTCAGTTGTACGGATGTTTCCGAGCTGGTGGTTTCCTCGCGGTGGATATCCTTCGAACCTCCGGGAGAACACCTGTGCTTCGAAGTGCGAACAAGTCGGTGTCTGAGGACCGTGATTCCGAACTGCGCCAGAACTCCAGCGCCTTATCGTTGAACAGCCGCCCAAGCACCGCGCCCTTTCGCTAGCCGAGGGGTGGAAGATCTACCGCCAACACCGTGCAGCCCGTCGGGCTCGCGATCGTGAGCCGCCGAGGGTTGAGGGCGCCTGACCCGGGGCGTTTGGGAATCCGCCACGCCACAGCGGGACTCGGGTCTGACATCCGCCCGGTTACATAAGCGACCGGACCCTCCCAATCCATGTAAGCCGAGGGTCCATTCTGGCTGGCTTCTGGTATCGTCGGTATCGGTTCTAGAGGTTCACAGGGAGCGTGTGACGTGAGTACTGACGTTCGGTCACCGGTTGGGGAGCTGGATCTACAGGTGGGCTACCACCTCGATGGAGACCCGTTTGAGGCGTTCCTCGAGTTTCGGGAGTCTGAGCCGTTCTGGTGCGAGGCTTTTGGGGGATTTTGGGTATTCACCCGATACGATGAGGTTCGGGAGATCATGCAGGACGCGGGCCTGTTCTCGCATGCCCCCGCGGGCGATCCTCCGGCGGTCGGGGTACCTCAGGTCGTTCTGGACGAGCCGATCACGCCTTCGATGTTCGACCCGCCCTACCAGACCAAGCTACGGGGTGTGATTCTGCCCCACATGACCGCGGCGAAGATCAGTCGCCTAGAGCCGAAGATGCACGCCGTATGCCGCGACCTCATCGGCACTTTCAAAGATCAAGGGCAGTGCGAGATGGTAGCCGACTTTGCCCGGAAGTACCCCATCGCTGTCTTCAGTGACCTGTTCGGTCTGCCCCCTGAGCGACGCGAGGAGTTTCGGATCCTGGCCGAGACCTTTTTACACGGTGACCCCGACGCGCGGAATTCGGCGTGGTCATCGATCCGTGACATCATCGGAGACGAACTGGACGCACGGCGCAACGCCCCCAGAGACGACATGTTGAGCGGAGTGGCCAACGGCAAGATCGATGGCCAACTCGTTGCGCCGGACGTGGCGATCAACTTGGCCTCAACCGTGTTCCTCGGCGGTCTCGACACCCTGCCCTCGAACATCGGTTGGGCCTTCCGTTACCTGGCCGATCATCCCGAACAGCGCCACCAGCTCATCGACGATCCTTCGATTGCGGCGGCCGCCGCCGAGGAGTTCCTCCGGACGTTTCCTTCGGTACCGAGAGGTGGGGGCACCGTCACACGAGACGCCCATTTTCACGGGATCGACCTCCACGCCGGAGACCGGGTGGTGGCGCTAACCAACGCGGCCAACCGGGACAGCGCCCAGTTCGAAGACGCCATGTCGGTCAGGTTCGACCGTAAGGTCAATCGTCACTTGGCGTTCTCCGCTGGGGCGCACCGTTGCCTTGGTTCTCACCTTGCTCGTCACGAGTTGGAGGTGGCCTTGCAGGAGTGGCACGCCGCGATTCCGGATTATCGCATTGCACCAGACACCAGGTTCTCCTATCACGGCGGAATGGTTTTCGCCCTCGAGCGCTTGCCGTTGGAGTGGGACACCTGATCTGAGCCCGCCGTAGCCCCGGCTTGGCCTCGGGTTACGGAGATCAGCGTGACGCCTCTACCAGGCCAGTTTCTGAGCCTCATGAGGCAGCTGGCCCAGCCGCTCCAGGTATTCGTCATCGATACGCTTGGGTAGACCCCCGGCATCCGGCAGTCATAGCCGCCGGCCAGCTCGGCTACGCCCCGGGTTGGTCTCTCAAGACAGAGCCATAAGTCAGCTCAAGAGAGATCGGTCCATGGGCACGTCCGGGGTGTCCCACCTACCTCTTTTTGCTGATACCACCGCCCTGGGATATTGGGACATGGTGAGGTCGTTAATCGCCGCCCGTCTCGCCACCCGGAAGCCAACGTCAACCCGGGCCCATGCCGAGAAGCTGCCGGACGGTCTCACCGACGCTGAACTGCGCGTACTAGAGGCACTGCCACTTCGGCTGGCCTACGCCGACATGGCTGCGCAGCTTCACCTGTCACTGAACACCGTCAAGACGCACCTACGTCACAGCTACATGAAACTGGACGTCACGTCGCGGGCTGCGGCCGTAGAGCGTGCCACGGCTCTGGGACTTATCTAACAGGCCACAGCTGATTTCCAGCCTCCACGGCCGTGCGGCCCGGATCCAGGCATTGGTAGGGCTCCAGCTGGTGGTGGCGGCCGCCGGCCAGGACCCGGCGCTCGGAACCCGGAATCCGCGATAACGGTCGCCCCTTCTCGGCTTTAGCAGATGCGCCTGGATCACGCCATCGTGACCGCCATCGGCTATCGGGGAATTTCGAGGTCAGCTCACCCGCTCGAGGGTGACGACAACGGACCGGGAGGCGATCAAGCTGAGAAAAGCCGTGACCACGGCCCGCTCTTGACGATGAGAGTTTGATGGCGCTCAGAACCTATGAAATAATCTTCGAGGGTGAGGCCGTTCCAGCCATCGTGGCTGCATTCGAGGACTTCCAGATTACCGTCGGCTGCGGAACCACCACCATGCGTCGGGAATTCATGGACCAGCCCGCCTTGCACGGCGGTCTCCAACGCGTGCAAGCGCTCGGCTTGGACCTGCTGGGCGTCACAACCGTCTGACCGCAGTTGATATCCAGGAGCAGAAGGCGCAGAAGCGCCGACGGCCAGGTCGCGCCGCGCATCCCGGATTGCGACTAGAGCGGACGTTTTTACGATCACCCGCGGAGGGTGACGACTCGGCGCAGGCCACCTGGTTACTTGACGGCAGCGACCAGGAGGAAGCGATGGGGAGGGGATTTACCGCAAGATCGGCGCCGGCTGCCGTGATGACGCCATCGCCCGCAGTCACGGCATCCTGCAGCGCCCCATGAGGTGGGTACCGACACTTGAGCAGAAAGGGCTTAGATGATGCTGGCAGTTGTGTGGTTCGCGTGGGCGGGTATCGGAATATTGGGGCTGTTGGTCCTGATAGGTATCGCGTTTTGGCCGGCCCGGGTGGCCCGACGCAAGGGGCACAGCTGGCTGCTGTTCTTCATCTTCAGTCTCTTCTTCTTCCCGGCCGCCCTGATCTGCGCTTATCTGGTTCGAGACCGACGAGTGCTAGTGTGAGCTGGCACACCCCGCCAGGTCGCCACCGGCAGTTGTTGCTGGCGCAGGCCCGGTTGTGCCGACCAAGGTGACCCCGTGACGCTTGACCTAATTCTGATCGGGCTGGCCATCTCCCTGGATCCGCTGCCCCTCACTTCGTTCTTCGTCCTGCTGCCCTCCAAGCGGGGTGTGCTCAAAGGTGCCGCCTTTATCGGTGGCTGGCTCATATCGCTGGCCATCGTGGTCGGCATCACCATCGCGGCCACCGGAAACCAGCCGCCCAAATCCAACAGCGCCCCATCGCTCGCGGCCCTGGCCGTAAAGATTGCCATCGGCGCGGCCCTGATCGGCATCGCTATCCGCCAGCGTCGACGCCTGGGCCGACCCAAAAAGGCCAAGAAAACCCCTAAATGGCAAGCCGGGGTGGACAAGATGTCACCCTGGTTCGCGGCCGGGATCGCCCCCCTAGTCCAGCCCTGGGGTCTCATCGCCGCCGGGGTCGCCACCATTACCCAGGCCAAAGTTTCCAGCGGCGAGAGCGCTCTAGCGTTGATCTTTTTCTGCCTGGTGGCCACGGCCTCCTATCTGACTCTGGAAATCCTGTGCGCCGTGCGGCCGGAGAAAGGACAGGCGTCGTTGACCGGAGTTAGGACCTGGATGGACAGCCACGCCGACCAGGTGATCATCATCGGATGCCTGGTTCTGGGGTTGTGGCTGATCGGCCACGACATCTACCTCATCGCCACCTGATGACGGGTTCGAGGCAGATCCAGGGCAGGTTTCCTCCGCCCGACACACTTATCTGCAAACTCCTCTGTTGCCGTGGGCCTCGGTGGCGCGACAGATCGCTCGGCTGGTCTCCGCACATCGACCGGTCTCGGGGGTCAGAAAGTGAAGGGCAACCAAACTAGGAAGCGAAGGAGACGCGATCATGTCCACTGAATGCGCTCGCATTCTGGACCCGTCCATGTGTCCGGCGTCCGTTCACGTTGGGTCGGCCGTCCGCGGCGGACTGAGGCCGTCGAAGGACTGATTCTCCAGGGGCCGCCTAGCCCAGGGAAGCGAAGAACTCCAGAGCGATGTTGTCCGGGTCGCGAAAAGACAGCACTGAGCCGTAGCTGGCGTCAACGATTCCTCCATTCGGGACGTCCAGTTCGTTTAGGCGTCGTTCCCAAGCCTCGAGTTCGGATCGGCTGGAACATGCGAAGGACAAATGATCGAGCCCCGGACGGCGCTCATCGAACGGCTGGGAACTGTGCAGGTCGGGGAACCAGTTAATGGCCACAAGCGCTCCACTCACCGACCAAACGACCTGATGAAACGGACCGGTGTCCTGGTCAAGGATCGGATCTGAATCGAAAAGTCGCTGATACCACTTGCGGCTGCGGTCAAGGTCGCTGACCGTGAGAGCGACGTGTGCGATCGCCGGGAACTTTGGCAAGGAGCTACTCCTCTTTTGCAATCCGTCCGACCATAGCCCGTGAAGGCGGCCAAGTGCCGCAGCAGCGGGCTTGACTGAGCCTGCCGAGGTGAGGGGTCGATCCTGAGAATTCCGGCCACCGCAGGTTGGGACCGCATTTCAGGATTCAGACTACGGCGCCGCCAGCGTGTGTGGTCCCTGCGCGCAGGTGAAGGAGTGCCGGGCTACCCCGCTTGGAGCTCGCGCTCCCGGGCCTTGTCGTTCGGGCTGACGAGGTTCGCGTGGCAGAGAATCAACTTCCACCTGTCCGAGCAGCGCTTGAGGAACTCCTCGAACTGTGTGTCGAGGGAAGAGACGCCGTGGGTCTGAGTTGTCATCTGCGATGCTCCTTTCTCCTATGTGTCGGTGGATTGCTTGAGGTGGCGATCCACTCGACATCGAACGCGACCTTGGGCGACGACACTCCTCAACCAGGGATGGCGAGTTCACGTCGTCTTGATCAGGCCGCCGTCGATTATGTAGTTGACGCCGGTGATGTTGGCGGTGCGATCGGAGGCGAGCATCGTGACCAGCGTCGCGACCTCCTGCGGAGTGGTGAACCGGCCGGTTGCGATCGCGGCTGCCGCGGTCTTGCGAATGGTGTCGGCGTCGACCCCGGCGACGTTGGCGATGGTGGCGGCGACGCCCTGTTCTCCGAGCCACAAGTCGGTGCTGACTTGTCCGGGCGAGACGCAGTTGACGCGGATCCCCTTCGGTCCGAATTCTTGTGACAGGGATTTGCTGAGGTTCACGACCGCCGCCTTGGCCACGCCGTAGTCGACGGTGGCGGCGTCGGGTTGGAAGAACGAGTTGACCGAGGCGATGTTCACGATGGATCCGGAGCCCTGTTCGAGCATCGCTCGCAGGGCGGCGCGGGTGGCACGCAGGCCGGTGAAGAAGTTCATCTTCAGCGCCCACTCGAACTCGTCGTCGCTGGTGGCCAAGAACCCGTCGGTTCTGATCCGCACCGCGCCGACGTTGTTGACGAGCACGTCGAGTTGGCCGTGCTCGTCGATGGCCTTTTGCACCAGTAGCGCCGGCCCGTCCTCGGCCAGCAGGTTCACCTCAACCGCGGTGACCCGGTCCAGGCTGTCCAGGTTCTCCGTCGTGAGCGACCCCGCCACAACGTGGGCGCCTTCGGCGGCAAGCGCCTGGGTGATGGCAAGCCCGATACCCTTGTTGGCGCCGGTGACCACCGCGACCCTGTCGGTCAGTTGAAGGTCCATCGGGACGCGCCCTAGCCGGGCGTCTCGGTCGCCGCGACCGGTGCGTCGAGGATGCCGTCGAGCCAGCTGTCGACGGCGGCGGCGACCTCCTCCCAGCCCGAGGCGACCATGTGAAAGTGGGGGCGACCCTCGAACTCGAGATAGTCGGTCCTAGCCGGAGAGCGCTCGTAGCGCTTGTACTGCGCCTCGGAGAGCGAAGCCGGAACCGTGTGGTCCTCCCCCGCCCCGACGATGAGCAGCGGCGCTCGGTCCCCGTTCTTGAAATCGACCTCGGTGGGTGGGTGCAAATGGAAGTTGGCGAAGCCTGCCTCGTAGAAGATCTGGCCCGTCTCGGGCACGGCGTAGCGCTCGTACGCCGCAGCTGCTTCCTGCTCGGAGAAGGTGTTCACAAAGGCATAGGTGAACTCCTCGAGCGTCAAGGTCACGACCCCGTGCCACTTCGACGGGTGCGCCAAGGCGGGACCGCCCGACTTGAGGGTCGAGAAGGGCAGCCTGAGGATTCCCTTCGGCGGCGCCGGGCTCATCGCGACCCCAACCCGGCCGAGGCCCCGGTCGAGGAGGAGCTCGACGAACAGGCCTCCGTAGGAGTGCCCGATCATTACCGGCGGCTGATCCAGGGCCTCTATGAGCTGGGCGTAGTGGTCCACGATCTCCTGCACGCCGAGCCCCGCGGACGCCGCCGAGGTCTCGCGGATCGCCTCGACGTCGCCTTCCTTGCGCGGCCACTCGGGCCTAGAGACCGCAAAGCCGCGCTTGGCGAAGTAACCGACGTAGTTCTCCCAGCTCCGGGCCGAGAGCCAGGCGCCGTGAATCAAGACCAGCGGGATCTGCCCACTCTGGTTGTTGGTGGCATTCACTTTCGTCCCTCCCGACTTGAATCCGACGGCACCCAGCCTATGCCCCAGCGGCCCGGCGACAAAGTCCGAACGACGCCCGACTCAGACCGTCTCGGACTCAATCCTCAGGCAGCTCCGTTCGTGCCGGGCGCACGGTCAACTCGAGTTCGAACCCATAGGTCCGGAGCACGCTGCGCAGCCAGGCGTTGAACACAAGCCCGGCCGGCTGGCGCGGTAAAGGACCCGCTCGGACACGAACTCGCCGATGGGAATATTCGGCTCCGACGCATAGCGGTGCGACCGGGGCAGCGCTGCTAGGAGCGGCTCGTCCTTGAGGGCGTCGACCCTGACAGCGTGGCGGCGAGCGGCGCCCGGGGACTCCATGACCACGGCCGCGGCCAGCTCGTGGGCGCCGACCCGCCGAAGCGAGTCCAGTGTCACCTCCTGCTCGAGTCGCGGGTTCAATTCCGCCTCCCGGCGCGCAGAACCTCGACGATGCCAGTGGCGGCAGCTCCGTTGAAGGGACCGTACCCGAAGCGCAAAACGCCGTCGCCCTCCCCAGTCAGGCGACGAGCGTCGGCCACCGCCCCATCGATCTCGGCGACAGCTCTCCGCGCCCGCTCGAATAGCAGCGACCCGGCCGGCGTCAGCTCGACACGGCGAGTGGTACGCACGAACAGCACCACCCCAAGCTCACGCTCCAACTCGCGAATCGCTCGCGACAACGGCGACTGCGACATATGCAGACGCTCCGCCGCCCGACCGATGTGCAGCTCCTCAACCACCGCGACGAAATAGCGCAGCTGCCGGAGCTCGACCTGAGTCTCCACGGCCGCCGATACTGACCTTCACCGCCGCCAAGCGCCAGTCTCGGCCCCCACTAAACTGTCAGGACCCCAACCGGTAGGTTCGAGACGTACCCCCTCGATGAAGCCCAATTGGCGGCGGTTGCGTTCCTGGCCCGCGGTAGCGGCCGGACCCTGGACGCCTACCGTCACGACCTTCGCAACGTGTTCCAATGGGTCGCTGATCACGGCCCGGCAATGCTGGAGGCGTCTCGGGCGCATCTGGAGTTGTATCGAAAGACGAGGCTGGTGGACGATGACGAGAGCGTATGCGGCTATTGGGAAAGGCTGCGCTCCAGTTGGGTCCGCGAACTAATACCGAGCTTCGTGTAGACTTTACGCAGGTGGTACTGGACGGTGTGGGCGCTGATGAAGAGCCGTGTGCCTATTTCCGGGTTCGACAAGCCGTCTCGGGCCATCCGTGCAATCTGAGCTTCCTGGCGAGTGAGTTCTGCATGCCGGCTAGGAGCTGTGCGTTTCCGGGCCGTCTCGCCGGTGGCTTGTAGTTCACGACGGGCTCGTTCGGCGAAGGCTTCCGCGCCCATGGCGTCGTGCATTCGGTGGGCGGTCCGCAGTTGCTCGCGGGCGTCAGTGGGGCGGCGTTGGCAGCTTTCTCGGTGCGAGTCATTGGCATGTTTGACAATAGGTCGCGAGCGAACCTCAATCACTATGGCCCCAACACCACGGTCTATCTCAACACGGGAACGACAAAACGAGCCGCCCAACGCGACCGAACCCCCAACGAGCTTTTACGCGCCTCCAAGCACCCTAAGCTATGCGGCATTCATGGCTCAATGCGAAGCCACGTACCCGGTGAACGCTCAGCAAATTGACCAGGTATGCCAGGAAGCGGTCGCCCGCAATCCCACCCAAGCGGAGGTACAGGAGGTCGTCGCCAACATATGCCCGCAACAAGTTGAGCAGGAGATCCACCCGGACATTCAGCCGGGACGGGGTAACGAGTCGCAGGTTGGCCGCTTGTCGGTTGCGGAGATTAGTGCCGACACCGGCATATCTCCAACACAGCCTGCCTGCTCGGCGCATCATCTCCAATGGCGATTGGGGCCGCCGCCAGATCGTCCAGCCGCGGCCTCCGTGCGGGTGCCTGTTCTATTCGAACTTGACCTTCTTGTCAGAGAACTCCTTGAACATTTGCTCCACAAGAGCTTTCTTCCCGGAGATCTTGACACCTGAAGGTCACCTTTGCTGAAGGCGCTTCCCTTGGTCACCGTGACCAGTCCTTTTCATAGTCACCCTGCCGTTCGACGTAGGCCACGACCCTGGGATCATGGCCCGTCCCGACCAGCATCATGGCCCCGCCTGTGAAGATGCCGCGTCCCCGCCCTCCGCAACGGCCTTCACGTTGGCGCGGCTCTTCACCTGGGCGGCATCGACCGCGGCATTGTCGGGGATCGACGTGTCGGATGCGAACTTGGCTTTCTTCGCATCAAGAGCTTGCCTGGCAGCAACCACACCGGGCATCGCCGCGATCTTACGCGGAAGCGTACCAGGCGTGATATCGAGCGTGGCGAAGAACGGGAACCACTGCGTACCTACGGGGACGACCTAGCCGTCACGGCGTCAAGAACACGTCCGGGGTGTCGCCGAAAACTGGCTGCTGGTAGCATTAGCTATGATCTGCCGGCATAGGAGAGGAGGGCCTCGTGAGCACTGACGTGCGGTCTGACGTTCGGTCACCTATTCGAGAGTTCGATATCCAGAACTACTATCACACGGAGCAGGATCCGTTCGCGGCGTTCCGCGAGTATCGGGATTCCGACCCGTTTTGGTGTGAGGCCTATGACGGCTTCTGGGTGTTCACCCGCTATGACGAATGTAAAGACATCATGCAGGACACGAGTCTCTTCTCTCATGTAGGGGCCGGGGTGCCGAAGTACCAGCTCGAGTACCCGTTGATGCCATCGGAGTTCGACCCCCCGTATCAGACGAAGCTGCGGAGCGTGATCCTGCCGTTGATGACCGCCGCCAAGATGGATCGGCTCGAGCCGCGCATGCACAGTGTGTGCCGGGACTTGATCGCCGGGTTCAAGGACCGCGGGCATTGCGACATGGTGAGCGAGTTCGCCGGCAAGTACCCGATCGCCATCTTCGGGGACTTGTTCGGCTTGCCGGTGGAGCGCCGTGAGGAGTTCCGGAGCCTGGCCGAGGCCTTCCTCCACGATCTCGAGGCTCGGGCTTCGGCGTGGAACGCCATTCGGGAGATCATCCGGGAGGAGCTCGAGGCTCGGCGCCGTTCGCCGCGCGACGACATGTTGAGCGGGGTAGCGCACAGCCAGATCGACGGTGTGCCCATCGAGCCTGACGTAGCGATCAATCTGGCCTCGACGGTGTTCCTGGGCGGGCTCGACACGCTGCCGTCGAACATCGGCTGGGCGTTCCGGTATCTCGCCAACCATCCCCACGAACGGCGTCAGCTGGCGGATAACCCGTCGCTGGCGGCGGGCGCGGCGGAGGAGTTCCTCCGGGTGTATCCCTCCGTGCCGAAGACGACCCGGGTGGCCAAGCACGACGCCCGCTTTCATGGGATCGACCTCAAGGCCGGTGACGCGGTGGTGGGCCTGGTGAGCGTGGCGCACCTCGACGCCGAGAGGTTCGAGGATCCAGAGACGCTCAACTTCGAGCGCAAGTCCAATCGTCAGATGGCGTTCGCGGTAGGGAGCCATCGTTGCCTGGGGTCACATCTGGCCCGCCACGAGTTGGAGATAGCCCTACAGGAGTGGCACGCGGCCATCCCCGATTACCGGATCCCCGCTGACACGAAGTTCGTGTATCACGGCGGGAACGTCTTTGCCATGGAGCACCTCCCCTTGGAGTGGGACGTCTAGGTTTCGACGCCGCACACTCTCGGCGCCATCCGGAGGGGTCTCGGCATATATCTGGCTCATGCCAGCTGTCACCGGCCCATATCCGGGCTGATTTCGGCCCGTCCGTCCCGGCGGGTTTGACACAGGTTTGACATGGACGTCCAGCTCTACCCGACGCGGTGACCGAGCAGGTGGCGGTTCTTAGCCACAGATCCCGGCAGGATCGTCCTATCGCGTTTACGAGCGGACTCAAGCGCCCGGAGCGCGGTCACCCTGGATTCACAATCATGAGAGAAGAGCGCTCGGACCGACAGCTCGCAGACCCTCCAGAACGCAGCCGGGCAGCTCCATCTCCTTAGGAGTGTGACCGTGGCCTGTAAGAGTTCGCTGTGGCGGCCAACCCTCCGATCGCATACGCGATTTCCCGACCGGTGGGTGCGGCCTGCCTGCGACGCCTACGGCGGTGGACGAGGTCGCGGGACAGTTTCACGGAAATCGGCCGGTCGTTCGGATGATCGTCGCCTGGCCACCGAAACTCGATGTGCCCGTCGTGGACGAAACCTGAAATTGCGCCCCAGAAGCGGCACCGCGGCACGGGGGTGGGATCGATCCGGGTATCCTGTTTATCAATAAAGCTACGGGAAGACTCAACGAGAGGTGGTCGCTGATGTCAGTCACGGATAGGGCGCCGGTGCGGGAGTTCAAGGGCTATCGGGGTCGGGTGCTCGACGAGGACCCCTTCGCGGCGTGGCTTCCCTATCGGGAGATGGATCCTTTCTGGGCTGAGGGCGACGACGTCGACCCAGAAGGAGTTTGGGTCGTGACTCGTTTCGAGCAGGTGCGCGAGGTCCAGCAACACCCGAAGCTTTTCAGTCATGCCATCCGGGTGGCGGGGGACATGGTCGAGCCGCTCATGCCGTCGTTTTTCGATCCTCCTGAGCAGCTCAAGCAGCGGTCGGTGATCTTGCCGTTGATGACCGCGGCCAAGATCGACCCGCTCCAGCCCAAGATGCACGCGGTGTGTCGTGAGCTGATCGCCGGGTTCAAAGACCGGGGTCACTGCGATGCGGTCTCGGAGTTCGCCCAGCGCTATCCGATCAAGATCTTCGGGGACCTGTACGGTCTCGAGGAGGGCCGCCGCGAGGAGTTCCGGGTGTTGGCCGAAACCTGGTTGCACGATCTGTCTCGCCAGCATGAGGCGTGGGCGTCGATCCGCCAGATCATGAGGGAGGAGCTCGAGAAGCGTCGCGAGGAGCCCCAGGACGACATGCTCAACGGCATCACCCACTCCGAGGTTGACGGCGAGCGCATCGCGATCGACACCGCCATTAACTTGGCGTCGACGGTATTTTTGGGCGGGCTTGACACCCTGCCGTCCAACATGGCCTGGACCTTGCGCTATCTGACCGAGCATCCCGATCTGCGTCACCGTCTGGCCAGCGACCCCGACTGTATCTCCGGCGCCGTCGAAGAGTTTTTCCGTATCTACCCGGTGGCCCGCAACGGGGCCCGGGTGGTCAACGATATTGAGTTTCACGGCGCCAACATGAAAGCCGGTGACCGGGTCATCACCCTCATCAACCTGGCCAATGTCGACAGTGCCGTCTTTGAGGATCCCCTGACGATCAACTTCGACCGCTCCGCTAATAAGCACATGGCTTTCTCGGCCGGCTCGCACCGCTGCCTCGGATCGCATTTGGCCCGCCACGAGATGGGGGTCTTCCTCCAGGAATGGCACAAGGCCATCCCCGACTACCGCATCGCCGACCCCGACGCCATCAGCTTCACCGGCGGCAGTGTCCTGGCCCTGCGCAACCTCCCACTCGAATGGGACGTCTGACATGACCGAACTGAGCGGCTCCGCCATCATCACCGGGACGGCCGCGGCATCGGTCCACTGTGGGACAACCCGATCGATGACTGGTGGAGCGACATCGAGCTGAACTTCAAAGCCGCGGTGCTCTGCACCGAGGCCGTACTGCCAACCGCGATGGCCAGGGGATCGGGCCGCATCATCAATATCACCGGCGGCGCCGGCCTCCAGCCACAGGCCGCCATTCTCCCCTACTCGGCCAAGGCCGCCCTGGGCGCGTTCACCGAAGGTCTTGCGGGGTCCCTCTCCGGCACCGCCATCTCGGTCTTTGCCCTCACACCCGGGCTGGTCGCCAGCCCTGGAGGCGTCAAGTCCGTGTTCTCCGACCGGGGCAGACAATGATGCCCGAGGTGGTCGCCGCCCTCAACGCAGACGCCATCCCACCGCAGGTCTGCGCGACGGCCGTCATCCTCTTCGCCAGGGGCGAGTTCGATGCGCTCTCGGGACGGACCTTCGACGCCCAAGACGACCTCGACGCCATCGCAGCCGAAATCTCCCAGACGGTGAGCGACGACCGACGAGTCGTGCGACTCGTTCCATGACCCAGCCGAGACTTCCGTTCCGCCCACGGCCCTACGGAGCATCTCCAGGCGCTTTCAATCTTCTCAGATCTTCTTGGAATAGTGGAATTTGCATTCGGGACAGCGACGATTGATGAGTCTGGCCACGTCAGCCTGAGGGGGTCGCCTCCATCGAGATTGTCGATCGCTGTTGAGCCGAACACCCTGGTGGCGGGACAAGAGTTCTCCACTGTCGCGTAGCTGGCAGCGACCTGCTGCGTTATGGGACCAACACCGCGACCTCAACCCCCGAGGCGGAGCCTTCCGTTCAATACGCAGTTCGACTTCTCCCAAGCCGGCGGTCAGGGCAGGTGTCGGCGACCTTACGCACGCCCGAGGTTGCCGTCAGCGGGAACGACAGCAGACTCTGTACGACCGCTGAGGTTTGTGGAATTGTGAGAGACAGCGTGTATCCAGGAGGTGAGCGGTGATCGAGGTCACGCAAAGCGATGAGGAACGGCTGCTGAGGGACACAGCGGCGAGGTTTGTCGAGTCCGAGTGCCCGCGTCGGTCGGTACGTGAGCTGGTCGGATCGGTCTCAGGTGTCCCTGAGGGGTACGCCCGCCAGGTCGGCAGTCTCGGATGGCTGAGCTTGCTCGTCCCCGAATCCGGTGTGTCGGGGATCGCAGAGCATGGTGTCTCGTTTGCCGCCATCGTGGCCGAACAGCGCGGGCGAGGCATCCAGCCGGGGTCTTTCATTCCTACGAGCGTGGTTGTCGCCGCGTTGTGCCGGAGTGGCTCGGAGCTCCAGCGGGCCACGATACGGCCAGCGCTTGCGGCCGGCGAGCAGGTCGCAACGTGGGCGCCAACCGGTCCGACTGAGACCTTCTCCATCGGCGGCCTGACCGCGTGGCCAGACGGGAACGGCATCGTTGTGTCGGGTGAGGCGCTGGTCCAAGACGCCGGCGGGGCCGACTGGTTCTTGCTGTCCACCGGCGGGACGGACGGCCCCAGCCAGCTTCTCGTCTCCCGCTCGGCAGCCACCAAGGTGGTCGGCCGGGACGGGATCGACGTCACCATGCGTTTCGGGGTAGCTCACTTCGACGAGGTCAAGGTGCCCGCCTCGAGTCTGGTCGGCTCCCTCGGCGGAGCGGCCGGCGACGTCGAGTGGCAGTTGCAACTGGCCGCCACTCTGGTCTGCGCGGAGACCGTGGGGGCGATGGACGCCCTGTTCGAGATGACCCGCCAGTACGCCCTCGACCGTTTCGCATTCGGGCGGCCGATCGGGTCGTTTCAAGCCGTCAAGCATCAGCTGGCTGACATGAGCTTGTCGCTGGAGGCAGCCCGGGCGGTGACGGCCAGCGCCGTTGAGGCGCTCGAGGCGGCCCGCCCCGAAGCGGGCGAGATGGTCAGCATCGCCAAGGCCTGGGTCGGCGACGTCGGCATCGATGTAGCCCAAGGCTGCATGCAGGTCTTTGGTGGCATCAGCCAGACGTGGGAGCACGACGCCCATCTGTTTTTACGTCGTATCACGATGAACGGGCTCCTTTACGGGGGGGCCGAATGGCATCGCGAGCGGATCTGTCGGATCCATGGGCTATGAGGGGAGGCCGATGACACACACGATCGACCCATCGACGACTGCCCGGGAGATCCCGAGCCTGCCTGAGTACCGGGCCCGGGTTCAGGGCTGGCTGTCGGCCAACTTGGCCCGCAAGACCGATGATCCGAAGGTGGCCGAGGAGGTGTACGAACCCAGTCGAATGTCCGCCAATCGGGCCCTGCAGCGTAGAGTTTATGAGGCTGGTTACGCAGGCATCACCTACCCTACCGAGTACGGCGGACAAGGCCTCCCAGCCGAATATGAGGGCGTTTTCAAGGAGGAGGCCGAGGAGTTCGTCCTCCCCGACCTAGGCTCGCTGGCGAGGTTGACGGCCCTTTGCAACGCCCCGACGATCTTGGCGCACGGCCAGCCTGAATTCCTCCGCTGGTTTATCCCCCAGGTTCTGGCGGGCGACATTCTGATCTGCAAGTTGTTTTCGGAGCCCTCCGGCGGATCCGACCTGGCCGCAGTTCGCACTCGGGCGACGCGTGACGGAGACCAGTGGATCCTGAACGGCCAGAAGACCTGGAGTACGTTCGCCCACCATGCGGACTGGGGTTTGTGCCTGGCCCGGACCGACTGGGAGGTCCCCAAACACCGGGGCCTCACCTGGTTCGTCTTCCCGACCGCGCTGCCAGGCGTCACCATCCGCCAGATCCGCCGCTTGGACGACACGGCAGACTTTTGCGAGGACTTTTTCGACGACGTTGTCATCCCCGACCTGTACCGGATCGGGGAGGTCAATCAGGGCTGGGCCGTCACCGAGACGCTCCTGGTCTATGAACGCGGGGCAGGGCATGCTCCCGTCGGTGATCATTTACCCGGCCCCGGCCCACTCGCCCCTGATCTGGTCGAAGTCGCCCGGCGCTCCGGCCGCCAAGACGACCCGACGGTCCGACAGAGAGTGGCCCGAGGGCACATGATCGATTTCGTGGGCCGAGCCCTGGCCCGGCGGATCGCGCTGGCCGGGCAGGCAAGCGGATTCAACCCCGGACTCGCTGCCTACGGCAAGCTGTTCCGCGGCACGTACGGTCCGGTCCGAGGCCGCCTCGGCGTGGAGATCGGCGGAGCAAGGGCGATGACCTGGGAATCAGGAACCGATGGCCGCGACTTGTCGGTCGCCTTCCTCAACAGCAAAGTAATGTCCATTGCTGCTGGAACCAACGAGATGCAACGTAACGGAATCAGCGAGCGGATCCTCGGCATGCCACGCGAGATGACCCTCGACACCCGGCGTCCATTCAGCGAGGTGCTCCGCGACCAGAACGACTGGGCGCCCCCCAAGCTCTGAATCCGACGACCTCCCTCTCGGCTGACATCGCCACCACCCAGGAGCAACCTCACATGGAAAGGCGCTTGTTTTGGGTCAACCCAAGGAGCACGAGTCGTTTGGCACGCACCGAGGTGGCCACAGCCCCACATCTGGGGAACCTCGCACGCGGGCACTCACATGAGGTCGATGGGGACAGCCCCAGCGCACCTCGTCTCCGACCTATGAGGCGCCAGTCAAGAAGTTCTCCAGGTTGTCTCGCATGATCAGACGCTGTTCCGCCTCAGAGAACGACGAGAGCTGCGCTGCGACATACTTGGATGGGTAGGCCAGCCCCTCGCCGTGCGGAAAATCCGATCCGAACACGATGGGTTCGATGCCCACCTCGTCGACGACCCGGCGGACGTTCTCCTCGGGGAACGGGGCCACCACGAAATGCTCTCGGAAGATCTGCGACGGGCGACGATCCAGTCGCCCTGATTCCGACCATTTCGCCTTGCGACCCATCAGGAAGGCGTGGTCCATCTTCCGTAACGTGTATGGGAGCCATACAGTCCCCTGCTCGGAAAGCACAACCTGGAGGTTCGGGAACCGCCCGAAGAAGTTGTGCAAGATGAGACCAGCCGTAAGCTCCATGGCCGGACGGTCACCCCAGTACATCATCCACTGGAAAGCGTCGAACTCACCGAACACGGCGTTCGGATCTTCGGACCAGTCCGCCCCGTACTTCTGGTAATCGGTACCGCCCAGATGCACCGCCACGCGGATGCCCGCCTCGTTGGCGATGCTCCAGAACCGGTCGAAGACCGGATCCGCGGGTGAACGTCCGCCGCGAGGGATTGTCCCGGCCCCCGTGAGCGTGGCCGCGCTTGATCTGGATCATGGTGGCCCCTTGGGCGACCACGGTCTCGAGTTCCTTGACCGCCAGTTCGGGATCCGCCAGGGCAATGTAGGGAGGAAACCACATGCGCTTCTCGACCACGAACGCCAGCTCTTCCACGATCCACCGATTGAACGCCCGGATGTTCGCATACAGCGCGTCGATGTCCTCGTCGATCTCGAACTCGATCTCCAAGATCGCTCCGCCGGGGTACATGATGCCCTTGTCAATCCCCTGGTCGTCCATCAAAGACAAGCGGAGGTCTCGGTCGTCGAACCCCTCGGACTTCTCACGGAACTCGGCGACGAAGGCGTTACGCTCCTCCTCTGACAGTCCTCGCAGAGGATTCAATCGATTCAGCAGCATCCCCGGGATGGTGCCCAGCTCCTTACCGGGCTGCCCTTCCGAGCTGGCGCTGGCTTCCTTTTCGATCTTCGAGGTATCGCCCAACATCTTGGCGAGCTCCCCCTCAGAAAACGTGATCTGGTCCGCGTGGAACTTCGCCGGCTTCCCATTGAACAATTGAATCGGCTTCCCGTCGGGGCCGGTCACATAGCGGATTGCCAAATCCCTCTGCGAGGGGTCAATGTATCGTTCGAAACAGTCCAGCGGCTGATTGAAATGGTTATCTGCATCATTGATCAAGTACGGTAAGTCACTGGTAACAGCCATATACGCCTCCCCAACCTTTTCGGACAACTCCACCCGTAACTCTACTCGCTTCACGTCCTGACGATGCTCGAACCGTCTAACCTCTGCCAACCGCAGTGCTCAGCATTTGTAGCTGTCAGAGTTGGACCTCGAGGAGCCTCGGTGATCGTCGCCTGCCCTGCTCGGTCGATGATCTCACTACCGTGACCCGTAGCGGGCTTCGCATCGGGGTCAGATGCCAACAGCCGCCCGGTGATCCGACAGTTCCTAGACTCGTCTTCTCGATTTCGATGTCAGAAAGAGATCGGCGTCCTATATGAAATCGCCGACCTCTTCCCGTAGTCGGGGTAAAAGGTCGACCAACGCACGCTCCGTCATCAGCGGATGGTTCGAACCTCCGCCACCGTGCAGGCGAGCAGGCGAAACAGTGGCGTGGGTGCCCCCCGCGTCGCCCCAGGCCTGGATCGTCTTGCCTATGGTCTCGCCCTCCTTGGGAGTCACAAGCGCCTGAAAGCCCAGCGTGCCCGGATCAGGACCCCAGGCCGCGGCCGCCTCCCTGATAGTCGTGTTACCTCGACGCGAAAGGGTGGTATTCCCCGTCCATAGCATGCCGTCACCGATACGAGCGCAGCGGTCCTGCTGAACGGCACTGAACCCGCCGAACCATATTGGCACCGGCTGCGACAGGAGCGGATTCAGCCCGGCCCGGTCGATACGATGGAACTCGCCCTCGAAATCGAGCAATCTAAGGCCGGTCCCGCTGCCGAGTCCAGGGCGCGGCTTGGTCAGAGCGACTTCGAAAGGGGTGGTAGCGCACGACGGCGCACGAGACGCAGGGTGTCTCCGGGCCCCTGGCTCCGGGGACGCTCTAGGTGTCCCACTTCAGGGGGAGGTAGGTCATAGCGAGCACCCCTCCGGTGTAGGTGATCTGGTCGTAGTCGGCGACCCGGTAATCGGGGATCTGCGCGTGCCACTCCTGCAGGGCCACGCCCAGCTCATGGCGGGCCAGGTGCGATCCTAGACAGCGGTGCGAGCCGGCCGAGAAGGCCATGTGCTTGTTCTTGGCCCGAGTGAAGTCAAGGATAAGGGGATCCTCGAACACCGCGCTGTCCTGGTTGGCCAGACAGATCATGGTGGTGACCCGATCCCCCTTCTTGATGTGCACGCCGTGGAAGTCCACATCCCGGGTGGCGCGAGCACCGTTCTGGGCCACCGAGGGGAACACCCGGAAGAACTCCTCGACCGCGACCGAGATCGTCTCGGGTTGCTCGATCAGTTGCCGGCGCTGCTCGGGATGCTCGGCCAGATACCGCAACGTCCAACCAATGTTCGACGGCAACGTATCCAGCCCACCCAGGAACACCGTCGAGGCCAAATTGACCGCCGAGGCCATCGGGATCGGCTGACCGTCGATCTGGCCATGGGCGATGCCGTTGAGCATGTCGTCTTGGGGATGCTCGAGGCGGCTCTCTAGCTCGGTCTGCATGATCTGGCGAATCGACTCCCAGGCCGGCATCTTGTGCTCGTCGCCGTGCAGGTAGGTCTCGGCCAAGTTGCGGAACTCCTCGCGGCGCTCCTCGGGCAGCCCGTACAGATCCCCGAAGATCCGGATCGGATAGCGCCGGGCGAACTCGGTCACCACGTCGCAGTGGCCCTTGTCCTTGAAACCGGCGATCATGTCCCGGCATACCTGGTGCATCTTCGGCTCGAGCGGGTCGATCTTGGCTGCGGTCATCAACGGCAGGATCACTGACCGCTGCTTGGTCTGTTCGGGCGGATCGAAATACGACGGCATCAAGGGCTCGTCGTAAGACAGCTTGGGCTCGCTGTGGGTGAACGTCCGCGGGTCCTGCTGGATCTCGCGGCACTGGTCGTAGCGCGTGAACACCCACGAGCCGCCGTCGTCCTCGGTCCAAAACGGGTCCATCTCCCGCGCCTCGAGAAACGCCTTGAACGGGTCGCGATCGAGAACCTTACGATTCTGCAGGTCGAAGTCCCGGACTGGACGGCCGTCAAGCATGGTCATTGTCGCCCCAACCTTCTTTCACATTTCATGGACCGGCTCGGAGACTACTACCGTAGAGTCCCCCTGCTTGCCGACGTTGTAGGGGACTTCCTTACGGCAGCGCGTCGTTCGCGAGGCCTTTGCGCGGGGGCGGAGCGTGACCTTCCGGGTCAGTTCGGGTCAAAAGCCTGCCAACCCACTCTCTGCCGGTCGGTCGAGGGTGCGGGCTGCAATTCGCGCCCTGAAGTCCGCTTTGACTTGACGGCCCAACGGAAGACGCATGCCCAGTCAGGGTGGCGTTCGGGATCCTGCGGCCAGAGCAGCACTCCACCGCCGAGCCCCGAGGGGCGCCGGCGCGAGCTCTATGCCGTGGCTGTCTGCTCCAGTAGGCCAGCCTGCATGGCCCGTTTGTCGATCTTGCCGGTGGCGAGAAGCGGGATGTCCTCGATGCTCCGCAGATAGATCTGGGTGGGCACCTTGTAAGGCGACAAGAGGTGTCGGCAGTGGGCTCGCAATTCGGCGACGTCGAGGGCTCGGCCGGGTTCGGGCACCACCACGGCCACTACTGCCTCGCCTCGCTCTTCGCTGGGCACCCCGAACACAACGGCCTGGTGCACGTCGGGCAGCGCCAGCAGGGCGGTTTCGACCTCTAAGGGTGCGACGTTGGCCCCGGCGGTCTTTATCATCTCGCTGTAGCGCCCACTGAAGTAGATGTGTCCGTCCTCGATATAGCCGCGGTCCCCGGTGTGGTAGTAGCCCTCGGTGTCGAGGACTTCCTCGCGCTCCCGCTTGTACATGGCCGTCATCATCCCGAAGCCCCGGATACAGAACTCGCCTTCCTCCCCATCGGCCACCGCCTGCCCGGTGAGCGGGTCGATGACCTTGTAGTCGAAAAGCTCCCGGTCCGCGTGCGGGCCGAACGTCTCGGTCATCCCGAAGTTCCGGGGGTCACCTTTGGAAGAAACCGGTGCGGGAGGCAGCGGCACCACGCTGCTGGTGTCGTGACGAGCCCACTCCGGGTGCGAACGCAACCGGTCGGACATGACGCCCCAACCTGCCGCCGACGTGCAACGTTCCCGTTCGACCAGCTCGATTGCCTCGACCGCGTCGAAGCGCTCCTGACACACGATCGTGGACCCGCTAAAGAGCGCCCCCAGAATGTTCTGGGGTCCCGCCACCCAGAACATGGGCGCCAGGGTGAGCACTCGCCCGGGCCGCGAGTTGGGCAACCCCAGGCCCACCTGAGGCGACACCTTGCGGACCGCCACCCCGTGGGTGTGCACCACCCCCTTGGGGTCCGCCGAGGTGCCCGACGTCCAGATGACCAGCAGCGGGTCAGCCGGAAATACCGCCGCCTCCACTGCGGCCAAGAACTCGTCCGTGACGTCCCCCGGGTCGTGCTCAAGTCCGTCCTCTGCGTTCAACGGATGCACACAAACCGGCGTTGCCCACTTCCGCCGGGCGCCATTCCCATCGCCGGCGCCTGTCACCGGTCCGTCCAACCACACCGAACGCAGAAACGGCAGGGCCGCCAGCCGGTAGGGCGGCGCGGCCGCCGCCAAACCTGGCACAGCCTCCTCAACCTGTTGTGCGTAATTCCGCCCGAACAGCGTCCCGGGTGCAATCAAGGTCTCCACATCAGCCAGGCGCAAAGCCCGCTCCAACTCGGCCGGACGGTACAAACTGCTGAACAACGCCGCCACCGCCCCTATCCGGGCCGCGGCCAAAAAGGCCACGACAAACTGTGTGGAAGACGGCAACACGATCCCCACCCGAGACCCTTTACCTGCGCCCTCCGCCAGCAGCCTCTTCGCCAAGACCGCCGACCAGCGGTCTGCCTCTTTAAAGCTAAGCCGGCGATCTTTCATGACTACAAAGTCGTCGTCTCCATAGCGTTCGCTCCCATAGCGAAGCACATCCGGAACGGTAGGCCGCAAACCGACATCGGGCAAACGAAACATACCCTCAAGTCTACACTGCCCCGCCCGGGACGAGGCTAGCCAGCGGCGCTGGCCACGCGGTTGCCCTAGCCCCAGCAACCACCGGGCCGACTGGCCTATCTCTCTCAGAATATCCCAGGCTACCTATGATGTAACTCTGTGCTGGTTCCATGACGTTCTCTCCCTAAGGACCACCTAGCACGCCATACTTTGGAAGAGGGATTGCCCGTCGAATGAGCTCACCACTCCGGAGCTTCAGTTCTCATCCGAATAGCTCGAGCACATTGTCGCGCATGACACGCCGGACGCTGACGCTGTCCAGCTTGTTGAGGTGGGCCATATAGCCGATCGGCTGGGGGGGCCCTCGGCGTGCGGCCAGCCCGAACCAAGAGAACGCGATCAGCCCCGATACGGTTCACCAGACCGAGGACATCTTCCTCAGGGAACGGCGAGACCCAGACGTGCTCCTTGAAGACGTCCGAAGGCAGGTCGTCGACCGTTACCCCGGACGCCTCGATGTGACGGTCAAAGACGCCCCCCGTGGATAGTCCATTCCAACAAGACAACCGACGATCCTCGGTTCGGTCGCTGACAGGCGGATCGCCCGGACGGCTCTGAGGATCTTCAGCCACCCGGGATTTTCTCGCTCCCGCTGCCGCCGCCGCGGATCAGTGAGGTGGCATATAGATCAGCTCAACCCTAATCACCTGCAGGGTCTCGCCTCAGCCGAGTGGTACCGTCGGTAGCGTCTGCTCGGCTGGGACCGCGCAACAACTATCTACCCATCAGGGTCGCGGCCGCCGAGGCTCGGTTAGGCAAACTCGGGCATTACCTCTTTGGCGAACAATTCCATGGACTTTAGCACTTCGGCTTGGGGAATGCCGCCTCCGTTGTTGAACCACACGATGAGGTTGGGAATACCCGCGGCCTTCATCTCCGCAATACGTTCCCGGCAACGCTTGGGGTTCCCGACGATAATACTGGGATTGTCGCGCGGGTCAGTGCTGGCGCGGAACACCTCCTGCAGCGCCTTGCCATGGTCAGAATGCGACTCGTAGTCCTTTGACAGGGTGCCGTCGGCGCGCACGGGAGTACCGTGCGCCAGGACAGACGCCAGCATGCCGCCATCATTTTCGCGTGGCCCGCTCCCAGTGCAACGGCATCCAACCTGCTTCGGTCTCGGTCGGATCGTCAGGGCGGGAGCCGCGCCTTCCGAGGTCGGCGCTTTGGCGCCCATTTCTACACCAGATTTCGATACCGCTGGCAGGAGGACCGGCCCGACCATAGCCTCGATCGCTTAGTTGCGAGGCACCTGGCTCCAGGGCAGTTGCTTGTCGAGCCTCGGCTCTGGGGGCAACCCCATCACGTGCTCAGCGACGTTGTTGCGGTGGACCTGTGACGTCCCGCCCTCGATGGTGTTGGCCCGAGCCCGAAGAAACCGTATCCGCGGGTCGTCCGACATGGCTTCCTCGCGGTTGCGGTACTGACCGTCAGGATAGGGCACATCCAACAAAGTACCTTCGGCTCCGAGCAGGTCGAGAGTCAGCTCACTGACCACCTGGTTGAGCTCCGTCATCGCGAACTTTCCCAACGAGCCTTCGTGGCCAGGCACGCCACGATTGCGAGCGTCGCGAGCCCTGAGGTAGTGCAGGTCGGCCACCCTGGTAGCGACCCAGGTCCGCATAAGACGGTCCTTGTACACGGCGTTTCGGCCGGAACCCTGCCACGCTCGAACGGCATCGTGTATTAGGACACGGGCGTCCGGGAGACTGTTGCCCGACGTGAACACCAGACGTTCGTTCATCAGGGTGGCCAGCAGCACCCGCCACCCGTCGCCGACCGCCCCGATCCGCATCTCGTCATGGATCCGAAGGTCCGTGAGGAACACCTCGTTGAACTCCGAGATGCCGGTCAGGTTCCGGAGGGGACGAATTTCTACACCGGGGGCGTGCATGTCAGCGATGAAAAAGGTTATGCCCCGATGCTTCGGCACATCCGGGTCCGTTCTGGCCACGAGTAGGCCCCAATCGGCATGCTGCGCTCCCGATGTCCACACCTTTTGCCCGGTTACCACCCAGGTCTCGCCGTCCTTGAACGCCCGAGTGGACAACGAGGCGATATCCGATCCAGCCCCCGGCTCGGAGAACAGCTGACACCACCACTCACCCGAGCAGTAGATCCTCTTCAACCATTTCGCCCGCTGCTCGGGGCTTCCGTAGGAGTCGATGGTCGGTGCCGCCATTCCGTAACCCAAGCCACTGGCGGGCGGCCCGGGGTATCCGGAGTCGGCCAGTCCCCTCACCATCATCTCCTGCAGGGCAGGCCGCACCCCCAGGCCACCATCGCCCTCGTTGAACCACACCCAAGCCAGACCACGGTCGAACCGGGCAGCAGCTAGCGTGGCCGGGTCCGTGGTTGCCGGATACTCCGACATCAGCGACGCACGGGCCATTTCGACTTTCTGCTGCTCAGAATCCACCTCTGCTCCCTTCGTGATCGACCAAGTTCCAGCCAGCTACCGGACTCACTCCCACGTCGGAAGGCCACCCACCCCGTCCAGGTCGGGCACTCGCGGCCGCATCTGCCTTCTTCCCTGTGCACTAGCCCGTGGCACTGCCTTATACCATGACTGGTTCTCGCGACCGGGGCAAACTGAGCCCCAGGGTGAACTGCAAGTAGGTAACCATCGGCAGCGCCAGAGGCGCAATCGCATCCTCGCCTGTGTTGTAGGCGTTGGCGATGGACGCAGCTAGCTACTTCACACTCCCCAAAACCTCCCGCCTGACGCGGGGACCGGTTGCCGGGCTAGAAGACCTGAGCAGGCTGAGAGCCCTTTGCGGTGCTCCCTAGGACCGCGCCGGCGGGTCGAGGAGTCTGGTCGCGCTACGGAACGAGTCGTAGGACTCGGCCGTCGTCCCGCACGATCTCGGAATCTCGGCTGCATTCGGCGCCCAATTCCACTGCCACGCACTCGACAAAGGGTTCGGCCACCGGTACATCAAGCCGCGCACCGCTCGCCTCAATGGCAAGGTAAGGCCCTCCCACCGCATCGACGCCGAAGAGTTCTATCGGCTCATAGACGGGGTCCTCATCGACGACCACAAGGTCCTCAACGACAAACTCCAAGAGTGGGAGGACTACTATAACTACCATCGCCCCCACGGCGGCCTGGGGGGCAGAGTGGGAAAGGTATTACCCCGTGAAGTTTGCCGGAGCCGTTCAGACTCAGACGAAGTTCACCTTCTTGTCCGAGAACTCGCCGATGAGCTTCTCGACCAGCCCTCTGTTCTTCGAGATGCCCTTTACCTCGATCGAGCCCTTGCCGAAGGCACCAGCCTTCTTCACGGTCATGATCCCCTCTTCCAGATCAGCTTGCTTGCGGACATACGCGGCGGCCTTGTGGTCGTGACCCTCGCCGATCAGGACAAGTGCCCCCCCGGCAGCGAGCGCTACCTGACCCTTGTTTTCGGTGTCCTTGACGTTATCCTGGTTCAGCTTCTGGGCCTTTTCCACATCATTCTTGGCGGGGGTCCAGTCACTCGGGATATCCCATCCCGGACCGGTAGTGTCGGCCGTAACCAGTGAGGGCAGGTCAGGTCGGGCGATCGAGAATGACGAGCAGGCGACCCAATGGATCTCGTTGCCGGCATAGCCGCCGAGTGACGGATCGCCCAGAATGCCGGCGCAGTGGTGTTTCCAGGTCTCCGGATTGAGAACTTTTTCGTCGGACGAGGTCAGTAGGGCAGGCGTCGGGCAGCTATCAGCACTCCCCATGCACAGCCATTTTCGGCCGGTCTCGATCATGACCAACTGAGCTCCACCCCAGTCCGCCGCCTTGGCTGCCTCCCGCTCCTCCTCGTTGTCGTCGGGGAAGAGGGTGTAGTTGTAGGTAACCTTTTGGGTGCCGAGGGCCGTCTCGCCTTCTTTCCCTGCTCCGTTTTCCTTGATCTGCTTCCAGGCAGGCGCCACTTTGGCGTAGTCAGAGTCGAGCTCGCCGCCTCGTCTCTTGGCCGGAAGATAGAGACTCGACCCCGCCTCTGCATAGAACTTGAGCGTTGTGTCCGGCGGTACCAGAACCTCGGGCGGATACTGGCTGCCCTCCTGGTTGAAGCTTCCATGTCCGAGCACGACGTACGTGGTCATCGGATACCCCTTTCGTCTTCACGCCTGTTGTCGTCCCAGGGTAAGCGCCGAGCGGACTACCGACAAGGGGGTGTGCATCGAGCGAGGGCGCCAGTGGGGCCTCGAACCCCGGGTTGATAGACCGGAGCCACTGTGACAATTGCAGAGACCCCCTGGAGTCGCCGGGCCGGCCCGGGGACCTCTTGATGGCGGGAGGCTCATCCCGTCACCACCCACCTCGATGCCGGGCCTTTTACCCCTGGGTGCGGACGCCGAAACGTGCCGTCGCTAAGCGAACTAGTGTTCGGGGCGTGAGGCTGTGCGGCAACTCGTTCTCGGCCGATCGCGGCCGGTGTTTCTGGTGGATCTACTACGACATTGCCGGCCGATGCGGTGCCCAGGTCAGGTGGAGACCCGGGGCTGGTGCCGAGACGGGATGGGGTTGTGGTGCCTCGTGGACGCTTGCGCCGAGCACAGCAGCTCACTGACTCCGACTCGGCCGGCTGGAGGTCGGTTAGGAGCCGTGGGTCCCCGCCAGGTACAACGACCGGTTTCAAAGAGAGGGACCACGTCTTGAGATCGGCACGGCGACTGCTGACTAAATCTTCCGTGAACGTGTCTCCAGCACCGAGACCCGGCGTCTTAGAGGCGTTGTCCTGTCAAAGCGGCTGCGGATTTCGCCTAGCGATCTTCGGGCAGCCCAGTTTGCCCATTCGGGCAGCGCCCCTCCCGACCCCTATTCTCGACCCGTCTAGGATCATAGCCGCTGCATGGCACGCGCATACATCCTGGGCAGGGAGCACGAATCCCGGGCAGGGAGAAGACTTTCGTTCCGCCCGGGCGATCCATTTCGTTCTACTCCGAAGTGGATCAAGCCGGCCTCCAAGCGATTGGATTGGCCGCACTGAATACCGGAGACATTCCGCCGGTTGAGACGTTCAAAGAAGGTTCCGAGGTCGAGAACTATAGCCTGGCTGGCGGTCAAGACTTCGAAATCGCCCGAGAGATGGCTTCGGAATCCTCGCTCACCAACGGCAAGACCTATTTCCTAGGACTGGAGACCGAGTGGCAAACGACTCCTGTCCCCAGCCCCGTAAATCTCTGCACCCACACCAAGGCCTACGTCCTTACAAGACCCAGGCACTCGCCCGACTGCAAAAGGCTTGTTCGCCCTTGTAGAAGAAGGACAAATCTTGTCCGGCACCTGTCGTGGCGTGCTGTTCACGAAGGAAGAACGGGAGCAGGGTAAAAAGAACCCCATAACCACATGCCTCGGCGCCCGCAAGCCTGACGATAAAGGTCACGACACCAGCGAGGACTTTACGACCGAAGGACTAGCCGAGCAGAGCAGGATCTGGGCCTTGAGCAAGACCGACCCAGCTGAGGCGATCGCCCGGCTCGAGTCCCTGACCGCGCGCCGACGCGACACATGCCGCTCACGCAACCGGCTCCCAGAACCTTCGTAGAGGAGTACTACAAGAAGCATGCTGGCGGCACTTCGGAGGCGGTGCTCGAAGCGAGGCGGGCGTTGGAAGCTTGGGGGGAAGCCTCTTTCGCCGACCACGTCGACGCGTATGTTCGGAATCCGGATCCAGAGGGCAGAGGCGCCAAGCAGAAGGAGAGGGTCCTGGCCGACGCTGCGCTGAAACCCGCCTACGACCGCAGCGTCGCAAAACGCATCAAGGAGGCGTCCTGCAGCGAAGAAGAACTCGATCGAGAGCCCATCGAACGACAGAAAGCGATGTGGGAGAAGGCTCGAGCGCAGATCGATGTCTAGAGAAACGGCGCAAGGCGTTGTTGGAACTCAGCAAGGAAGCGACGGACGACCCCTACCGCAAGGTGGCGATCGCGCTGAAGAAGAAACAACTTGCAGACACCGACAAGGCAGATGCCTAGGTGCCCGAGGTTGAGGTTAGTTCGCCCGTCGCGAGATAGATGAGGGCGTCCACTTGGCGGTTAGGGCAACAACCTGATTCACCACGGCTTGCTGTTCGCCGGTGATCAGCGGGTAACCGACGTTGGCCGCGTTCGTTAGGAAGTCCTTACCGGAACAAGCCGCAGCTCTTGCGCTCGGGTCCCAGCCAGGCGATCTCTGTCGTGAACGACGGCTCTGGATTGCAGCCTGAGCGGATGCAGGCAGACCCGACGCGCCCGCTTCGGGACTCCACGCCGAGGAGGGTCCACATCCTTCGCTAAGGCGCGGTTCAATGCGCTGAGCCGCTTGATTTGGTGATTGGGAACCCCGGTCATCCGGTAGCGAAATACTACACTCGGCCACACACCAAGAGCGTCGGCCCCGTCATGGTCGGACCAGTCGAACCTGGTCTTCATGGATTCACGACGCGCTCCGCCAGGCTTGCTCCCAGAAGTCGAGCTCGTATTGGCTGGTAGCGAGGAAGGCGTCGCCCATCCTCTCTCTGGCTTCCTCCGCCGCCCCGGCGGCGGCCTCGTCGCCTGCTCCGCGATGTGGCTACCCATTTGGACAAGTGCGGTTCCTCGCCTGGATCGGCCAGTTCGGTCCTCCGGTCGGAATGATGCTGCTCGTTGATCCTGACGGGTTCCTTCCCCTTGCGGCCGGAGCCGGCTATCAGGGTCGTGAGCCTGCCGCCGATCGAGGGGTCTCGGGACACGTCTTCTGGGCCACCCCGCACCGACATTCAGGACTCGCATTCGAAACCAACAATCGATCGCATGGCTAACGGCCTGATCCGTCGTTCGGTCACGCGAGGCACGTGGCAGCGCAGGAGGTTCTGGGCGGGCTGATCTGGTGATCCGATCGAGACAGTCGCGCCCTACGAGCGAGTGAGCGAGGCGCCATATAAGTCAGTGAGGTGGGAGTTGCGACGTAGTCGTAGGGTGATGGGGATGGCCGAGTCGGAGGAGACCCGCGTGGATTTGGGCAGACTGCTAGCGGCGGTCGAGGAGTCAGCACCGATCGACGCGGTGGACGTCCTGGCCGCCGAGCTGGCGGAGATGGTCGACGCCAGCCATGTGAGTCTGCTGATCGCCGACTTCAGCGGCGAGCGCGGTAGTCCGACTGTCCCACGTCACCAGCAGCAACCAACTTCACAACGGCCGCAACGAGCGGGTTGAATCGCTGCCCCTCACCGATTCCCCCTACCAGCGCGTCCTGTTTACGCAGAACCTAGAAATCGTCCGGGAACGGCGACGATTGGCTCGTGCTGCTACCCGTCACCGAGCGGGGCGACGCCATTGGCATCCTCGAGCTGTCCCTGCCTTCGCAACCTGACAGCGAGACAGTCGACTACCTGGTCGCCGCCGCCCACGCCCTCGCCTACGTGCTCATCGCCTCACGGCGGCACACCGACCTGTTCGAGTGGGCGCAAAGGGACATCCCGTTCTCGCTGGCCGCCGAGATCCAACGGCGGCTGCTGCCATCCGCCTACACGGCTGAGGGTGGCTCGTTCACCATTGCGGGCTGGCTGGAGCCCTCCCACGACGCCGGCGGGGACACCTTCGACTACTCCGTCGACCGGGAGTTCCTCTACGCCTCGATCACCGACGCCATGGGCCACTCCACCCAAGCGGCGCTCCTCGCCACGTTGACCGTCGGCAGCCTCCGCAACAGCCGCCGGGCCCTCGCCTCGCCGGCCGAACAGGCCGATATTGCCAGCAGCGTCCTCGCCAGCGGGGCCCGAGAGGACCAGTTCGTCACCGGCCAGCTAATCCGCATCCGTCTCGCTGACGGCAAAGCCGAACTGGTCAACGCCGGTCATCCTCGGCCCTATCTGACTGCGAGCCGGGCGAGCGACGAAACTCGACGTCACCACCGACGTGCCCCTGGGCGTCCAGACTGGCCACTACACGGCCCAGACACTAGAGCTTCAACCCGGCGACCGTCTTCTTGCTGGTCACCGACGGCTACCTCGAACGGGGGGCCACCAACATCGACATAGAGCAAACCCTGGAGGCCACTGTCGAACGCCATCCCAGGCAGATCGTCCAGGAACTCGCCCGCAACGTCCTGCATGCCACCGACGGGAAGCTTCTCGACGACGCCACCGCTGTCTGTATCGACTGGTACGGTCCTACCGGCGCCAGGCACGCCACCGGCGGCGCCAGCCGAGCCCGCGCCACCGCCTCCTGAACCTCCGGACCTGGACCCCCGAGGAGGTCATACCGAGCCGGAGACCAGGTCCGCGAGCACAGAATCACGCCGGCGGCCCCAATCGTGAAGCGCCCCTAATCTGCGTGGATCCCGCGCCATTCCCGAGTCGGGCGGCGTGGGCGCATAACGACCCCGACCGCGGGATTGAGAGGTCAGGAGCCGACGTTCGAACGGGGCGCCCGATTCGGCACCACGTCGTGGGTGAGACACTGGATCACGTGCAGTCCGGATTCCGCCTGAAGAACACCAAGCTGACCCCGTTTCGTGACCGCACCTGAAGGTTCTTCTTCGAGCAGACCTATTCATGGGACCCCACCGCGGTCCGTGATGGGCGCGACGCCGTGAGCCGCCTCATTCGCCACCAGAGTTACCAGTTCGCCTCGCCCATCCCAGGCGGAACAGTCGAGTCTGTAGACGCCATCACTGGGAAGCCAAGACACGGCCCCCACAACCTCGACTGCATCACTGAGGCGGCCTACGAGCAGACCGACGGGCCATCGGCTCTGGCCTACCTGCTGCATTCGATAGACGAGGAGAGTCACACTTGTCGATCCCACACCCCCGTCCCCACTCCCGACGTCGCCCTTGAGGCTCTCCAACGCCTGGAGATCACCCTTGCCTCAGCGACAGAGGTTTTCCGGCTCAGGGAACTCGAGGAGCACTGCTACGCCAGACACCGATATCTAGGGGCGTGGTGCGAGCTGATTGTCGCGGACACCAACGCCCGAGAAACTCAAGACCTTCATCAGTTCCAGCGATTAGAGCGCTCTCGGCCTCACCCTCGGGGCGCAGATCAACAGCGCACTCGATTACGGCTGCTCAGCCGAGGCGCGCTCGGGATTCGGCGCTTTGCGCTCAGCGTGCCTCCATCTCGCCGTTCGCGGCCTGCTGAGCCATCTCAGTCAGCCCTGCTCGAGCTTCGCGCCGTGTGGTGAACTCTCCCGTCCGGGCTGGTTCCCCTCGCCGGAAGTTGCCTTCGCTCGCCTTGACTATCCAGGTGCGCCGTCCGCTGATGAGGTAGCGCACCCACCAGTAGCTTGCCAAGAGCCAGGACGCGTCCCCAGTTGCTCCATGCCACCCACTTGATCCGGTCGGGGTCAGGCGAAGTCTTACGTCGCGTCCTGACGGACTTCGCACCTGTCGGAGCGTTGGAGGATGAACGAAACGACCGCGCCAGCGGAGGTAAGGACCACGAGAACGATGGGGACGATCACCCCGGCCTTCACGGATACAGATCATTCCATCGTGCGCTCGCCCTTGGAAAAACGATGTGCGGGCGAGCGGCACCGGATTCGGCATCGATCCGGCGCTATCGGAAAGACCGCGAGCACAGGATCCGCCGGTCACATCCTCGGTCGGTACCGACGCCGCCGGAACGGTCTCGTCAGGCCGTGCCAAACCAGGTGCACGGGGTGGGTCAGCGTTCGCCACATCCGGCGTGACCAACTGAATGAGATCGTGCAGCGGGTACGAACATCGGCAGCGTCGCGACCCTCGACGACGCCGTCGCCGCCCTCAACCCGACCGAGCGACGCAAGGGGAAGACGATCATCAGCGTTCGTCCATAAGGACTCGGGGATAGCGACCGATCCTGCCCTGTTCGTGGATCGGCGTAGCCGCGTGGCCAGGGCCGCCTCTAGGCACCACCGACCGGGACCCCGATAACCGCCTCTAGACCGGGGTTACGGGCAGTCCGAGGTTGGGATAGCGGGACACGACCGCGAGACGTTCTTGGCATTCCTAAAGCCACGGTGCGAGAGGTTTTCGTCGTAGTCGCGAGAGTCCGTTTCCGCTGCCGACCTTGCCCACTTTGACAGCGCGTCTGCCCAGTCAACCCCAGGGCAGCGGAGCAGCCTTGAGGCTGTAATGCAGGCAACTTGACGAGGAGTTCAAAAAGCAAGATCCGGAACAGCGCACAACGCGAGCTGCGATGCGGCCTTTCGCCGCCGTTCCTTTTGTTCAATGGGAGCTGCCCGACGGGGTGGTCACACTTTCGAGGATGTGGATGGTCGCCGGTTGTTCGAAGTGGCGGGCCCATCCGAGCGGGGTGCAGTGGAATCGGGTGTCTTCGATGTCGGGGTCGGCGCCAAGGTCGAGCAGCCGCCGGGTCAGTTCGGCGTACAGGGCGCCTTCGTCGGCGGCGGCCGCCGCCACATACACGTTCGAAGCGACTAACTCGGGTTGGCGTGCCAGGAGCGCCCGGGCCTGCGCCCAACGGTCCGGGTGATCGTCGCGGGCATAGCGCAAACAGGCAAGAACGAGGAACTCGCGGCCGCGTCGTCAGCCGGCTCGACCTCGTCCGGATCGCGCCGGTAGCGCTCGATCGTCGCCAGATGGGACCTGAGGCGGGCCCAGGAGGCGAACCCGTAATGGCGGGCCACGACCAGCTGGGCGCCGGTCAAAGTGACCGGGTGGCTGCCTTTGGGGTGATGGGCGCCGACCAGTTCCAGCGCCCCGGGGACGCCGGCGCGGGCCAGGTCTCTTAGGTCCTTGGCCTGCTTTTTCAGCTGTTCCAGGCTCGGGTTGTCCGGTAGGGCTGCGGTCGGCAACGCGACCTCCTTTCATCGCCTGCGGTCCGCAACGTCAGGCCGAAAGGAGGACACCACGGCCATACCTGAAACTGAACAAGGTCGGGTGGACTCAGCCCTCTCCGCGGACCGGAGGCGCCCCGCGCGCCACCTCCGACACTAGCCGGGAGCTATCGTCTGGGGCAGTGGGCTTCCTCTGAACTCGCTGAACCTGCGCCGTCGCCCAAGCCACCCAGACAGTGGCGCGCGCCCGTGCACCGCCTCGGTCCGGGGGCGCTAGCCCCCCACCTCTCCGTGGATCACCAGCGGCCAGAGGAGGACCACCCATGCTCAGCGACATCCAGATCGATCACTACCTCACGTTCGGCTTTGTCATACTCCCAGCCTTTCTAAGCGACGTGTCCCGGACGTTGGCCGACGAGGTGAACGCCGCGATCACTGACGCCTACCAGGCGACGTATGACCAGCGCGACACCGACGGAATCAGCGGTCATTACCTGCCCATGGCGTCCCGGTATACGCCGCTAAGCGCTTCACTGATCTGCGACGACCCCCGCTTCGTCCGGGCTGCCCAGGCTTTGCTCGGCGGTCCGGTCATCCCCGAATGCCCCGAAGGGGTGCTCTACTTCTTCGACGCCGGATGGCACAACGACGACGGCATCGGCGTCGAAGGTGTCAAGTTCGCCACATACTTCGACGCTCTACAAGCTGACAGCGGAGCGTTAAGGTTCATCCCGGGGTCCCAACGTCGCGAACAGCAACCCCGACTGCGTTCCTACCGGCAAGCATGGATGGCAACGGGCCGGCGTGACATCGACGGTTCCCCGGGTCGCATCACCGCGACCAATCCGGGAGACGTCGTGGCCTTCGACTTGCACACCTGGCACGCCAGCTTCGGCGGCCGCGACCGACTGGCGTGGGACCATCATCTACCAGCGCTGCCCCGAAACGGCGGAGCAGCGGGAACGGGCACTGCGCTCCATGCGCGACAGTTTCGAGCAGTCCTTCCGCGGGTTCGACCGTACCCGCTATCCGATCTGGAGGGACTGGCTCGCCGGCTCGGCCAGCTACCCCCGCCGCGGTGAGGTCGCTAACCGGCTTCGAGCCACTGGTGTCCTCGACCTCGACGGCGCCCAGCTCGGCTGGTGACTGCCACCGAAGTTGGCACAGCCTTTGTAACCACCCCGGCGAGTCCAGGCTGACCGCATGCTCGCCGCCAAGCGGATCTACGCTGGGGGCGTGCGCCGGATCGTGCTTGCTGCCCTTGCCGGATATGTCCTGGTGGCGGTGGCCACCCGCGGAGCGGAGGCGCTTGGGCTTGGAGGCCGCCGGCTTCGATGCGGATGCGTCGAATCCTGTTGGTGTAAGGGACCTGGAATGACGATGCTGCGCTGGGTGACCCCAGGCAGGTGGCACCGCATAGGGCTCAGTGCCCAAGACAAGGCTCGCCTGTGCGACCAGCCCGCCTAAGGGAGAGGCTCATCCCACCGGCACCCCTCCGGTATGCACGTCGATGGCCGACAGGCGAGCGCGGTAGCGGTGCCGTGAAGCGTTACCTCACTGCCGCCGAGGTGGCGGAGCTGGCCGATCTTCTCGAGGGTCTGACGTTTCGCGCCGAGCTGGTGGATCGCGTTCTCGATGCGGCCAAGCACCACCGGGGAATGACGCTCATTCTGAATGAGCATGTCGACCCAATAAACCTGCGGCGCATCTGATCGGTCGCCGGGGGGCTGTGGTTCGAAAAAATAACCGCTTGACTCGATACTTAGGTACAGGGTTTAGGGTGGCGGTATGCGCAGTTCCCAAGTGGCCGCCCGAGCCGGGGTGAACGTCCAGACTCTCCGCTACTACGAGCGGCGCGGGCTGCTCCCCGAACCTGAGCGCAGCGGCTCCGGCTACCGGGCCTACCGCGACGACGCGGTGCGCACGGTCAAATTCGTCAAAGGCGCCCAACAGCTGGGCTTCTCCCTCGAAGAGATCGACACGCTGCTGCACCTGGCCGCCGGTGGCCCCGCCAACTGCGAGGCCGCCAAGGCCCTCGCCGCCGAAAAGCTCGACCAGTTGGAAGCCAAGATCGCCAGCCTCACGGCCATGCGCAAGTCGCTCCGCCAGCTCGTCGCCACCTGCGAGCGGACACCGGGCAAACGGATATGCCCGCTCATCGATGCCCTCGAACACAGGCCCTGCACATGACCGATCCTGGCAGCTGCAGCGACGCTGCGTTCCTTTCCAGCTTCGACGGCTTCGACCTGCTCCCCGACATCGTTCGCCTGATAGCCCAAGGCCAACCCGTGTCCCTCGACGCCCTCGCCGAGACGGCCCAGCGCGCCCGGGAGGACGTCGAGCGGGTGCTACGCGCCCAGCCGGGAACCGACTGGGACGACAACGGCCGACTAGTCGGCCTCGGTCTCACCCTGCGCCCCACGGCCCACCGCTTCACGATCCCTGGCCGAACCCTCTACACCTGGTGCGCTACCGACACCTTCTACTTCGCCACCATCTTGGACACCCCCGCCCTGGTCGAATCCACCTGCCCGGCCACCGGCCAGGTGATCCGCCTGGAGCTCGAACCCGACGTCGTCATCGCCGTCAACCCCAGCCAGACGGTCGTCTCCCAACGCCACTGCGCCGAACTAGTAGACGACATCCGGGCCCAAGTGTGTGACCACGGCAACTTTTACTCTTCGGCCGACGCCGCGGCCGCCTGGCTGCGCGAACACCCCGCCGGGGAGTTGCTCAGCGTGGCCGAGACCTTCGAGCGCTGCCAAACCGCCTGCAAACAACTCGGCTGGACCACACAGCCCAGCCCTTGATGACCACACCTCACACGGTTACCGGCACCCGCCTCGCCTGCTCTCCGTCCCCACTGCGGCGGGTGCAGATCCTTCACGTTCCTGACTGCCCGCTGGTCGACGACCTGCGAGCCATCCTCCGTCGGGCGCTTGCTCGCAGCGGTATGACACTCGAGGTCGAAGACCTCCACGGCCCCTACCCGTCGCCCACTCTGCTCATCGACGGATCCGACGTCACGGGCCGGTCCTCCGGCGATGGTCCCGCCTGCCGTCTCGATCTACCCACCGAGGAGCAGATACTCGCCGCGCTCGCGCCGCGACCGCCATCATCCACGGCGGCCGGTCACGTGAACACCCGGGCCGACAGCCAGGTCGCCTCCGCGATCGATCAGTCTCGGTGCCACCCGTGGGCCCTGTGCGGATGGTCGCCACCGTCTCTGCCCGCCGACACGACCCTCAAGCACCGGGTCGACGGTCTCTTGGTCGGCGGCGCGCCGGCTATGAGCGTCCTCGTGCTCGTCATCGCTCTGTTGAACCTCGCCCCGCACGTGCCGGTGCGGGAGCGTCTTGGCGATGAGGATGTCACCCTTGGCACTGCAGTCATGGCGCTAAGCGCCGGGTTGCTTGGGCGGCCAGTTCGGTTCGAGAGCTGATCCCGAGCTTGGCGAAGATGTGTTCGAGGTGGGTTTTGACGGTAGCTCTGCCCATGATCAGTCGCTGCGCAATCTCGGGGTTGGTGAGGCCTTCGGCTACGAGTTCGACTACTTGATTCTCGGTTGGGGTGAGACTGGCCCAGCCATGGAGGGGGCGTTTGCGTTCTCCTCGGGCCCGGCGGGCATAGCGCACGGCGTCGGGCCAGGCGAGTCCCCGACCCTCGGTCTCGGCGGCGGCTATCGCGTCGGCATCCAACCGGTCTCGGGCAACGTCTAGGGCGTGTTCGATCGCTTGCTGCTCATGTGGGAAGCGCCACTGGTAGTTGCATTCGGCTCGCAGCCGTTGGGCCGCACCCGACAGACGCAGGCATTCTGCCCAGCTCTCGGCACGACCGGCAGCGACGGCCAGCCCTTCGAAGGCGTCGACGACTAGAAGTCGTAGACCGTGATCAGCGGCCGTTTCTAAGGCATCATGCCACCTTTGCTCGTTCTGTGTCGCGGCGGCTTCGATAGCGGCTAGAACGGCTTGGCCGTAGGGTGTGGGTTTCGCGCACGCTCGGGTGGTATCGACGGCGAGGTCGGAAGCGCCGGCAGCGATGGCTTCGCGGGCTGATACGTAGAGGTCGATCGGGCCGAGCCCGGGGTCGTTCGAACGTAGCTGAGGATCTAGTTTCGGTGGCCGACCTCGGAAGAGATCTAGCCGGTTGGCGGCGAGATCGGCTGTGACTGCCGTTCCGGGCATGGTGCGCAGTCGCCGGTTAGCGGCTTCGGCGGCGTAACCGAGTTGTGTTTCGTCGGCGGCGAGGAGCGCGGCCCGGGTGAGCGTGTAGATGCCGTTCTCGGCGATCATTGTCGAGCGACTGCTGCTGAGTTCCTTGGAGATCTCGATACAGCCACGCAGGTCTCCTGTTCCGAAGAGGCCCAGGGCACGAATTCGCTTGGCGAAGTCGGCCACATAGCTGCTTTCGCGGCTGACATTGTGAAACTCGAGTGACTCAAGTTCGGTGTTCGCGGCTTGAGGATCGGCGAGCACCTTGCTGTTCGCCACCATCATGGTGGCCACGGCTTCAAGATACGGATCACTTTCTCGACCGGCCATCTCGGCGAGCCTGGTGGCCAGTTCGGGGCTGTAGGACTGAAACCATCGGCTGAAGATGAGCGCCTGCTCGTCTCCGTTCTCGCGAGCGATCCGCTCCGACATCTGCACTAGTGGCAGTACCGCCTGGTAGCCGCGGGCGGTGATCACTGACCCGGCGACAGCGGTGACTGCGTGCGTCCACTCGTAAGGGAACACAACGGAGTTTTCCTCGGTGAGGAGGTGGTCGACCGCCTGAAGCAGGTCCGAGGCCCGGCCCGTGCTGAGCGCCGGGCGGCCCAGAGTGCGCAGCAGGGGCAGACCGATAGCCGGCTCGCTCAGGCTCCAGTCCAGGGCGGCCTTGAGGCTCCCATAAAATAGTTCGACTTCGTCGACAACCTGGTCGGTGTGGGCGACCGGCCAGCGGGCCTGAAGCCAGGACAGCCACCAGCCGGCGTGTTGGCGGAGCGCCTGGGAGAGTTCTCCTGCTGCCTCGGCGCGGTTGGCGGCGTAGACCCGCAGGGTTTCCAGAAGACGATAGCGAGGCTCGCCCTCGGCGGTGTCGTCGATGACGACCAGACTCTTGTCCACCAACCGGCTGAGGGTGTCGAACACCCCGATGGGATCGACGTCGCCGAGGCGGGCCACGATCGCTTCGGCCGCCTCCAGGGGGAACGGCCCGACGAACACCCCGAGCCGCCGGAAGGTAACCGCCTCGAGGGCATCGAGGCGATCGTGGCTCCAGTCGATGGAAGCGGCCAGGGTCTGATGTCGAGGCAGCAATGTGCGGGCCCCGCCGGTGAGCAGACGGAATCGGTCGTCCAGGTCGTGGGCGATGCGCTCGGCCGACAGCTGGCGACAGCGGGCGGCGGCCAACTCGATCGCTAGCGGAATGCCGTCCAGACGATGGCAGATCTGCGCGACCGCGGGGGCGTTAGTGTCGCCGACCGTGAACGACGGTCGGGCCCGCCGAGCCCGGTCGATGAAGAGTCGCACCGCGTCGTATTGCGCCACGGTGGCCACCGCCAGGGTGGGCTCGGCCGGCGGAGCGTCCAGGGACGGCACCCGCCAGGTGACCTCACCGGGCACCGCTAGGGGCTCCCGGCTGGTGGCCAGGACCGATATCCTCGACGATGCGGCCATCAGCGTGGCCACGAACTCGGCGCAGCCGCCGATGAGATGCTCGCAGTTGTCCAACACGAGCAGCGAGCGTTCACCGCCCAGCAGGGCGACGACCTGGTCTGTCAGGTCGGCGCCGGGAGCCTGCTGTACGCCTAAGGCGGCCAAGGCGGCGGCGGCCACACCCGTAGGGTGGGCCACGCCCGCCAGCTCCACCAACCACACTCCGCCCGGGAACCGGTCGAGCGCCTCCCCCGCGACGGCCAGGGCCAGGCGGGTCTTGCCCACCCCACCCGAACCGGTCAGCGTGATCAGACGATCATCCCCAAACCGGGTGGCCACCTCTTCAGTGAGCTGCTCCCGACCGATCAGCGGCGTCACCTGGACCGGCAAATTGTGACGGTAGGCGTCCAGGGACCGCAGCGGGGGAAACCCGGCGGGCAGGCCCGGGGCGAACAGCTGCCACACCCGCTCCGGGCGCCCTAAGTCCTTCAAGCGGTGCAGGCCCAAATCGAGCAACTCCAGTCCATCGGGCAGGTGCCCAGCCACCAAGGCGGCAGTGGGCTCAGAGATCAGCACCTGCCCGCCGTAGCCGATCGACCGCAGGCGGGCACAGCGGATGACGGCCTGACCAAAGTAGTTGCTCGAGTCGCGCAGCTGCGCCTCCCCGGTATGCACGGCCATGCGCACCCGCAGCGCCGCCCCCGGAGGCCACTCCTCCGCCGAGAAGGCCTTCTGGGCGTCGAGGGCCGCGGCGATCGCGTCGGAGGCCCGCGAGAAGGCGCCCACCACGCTGTCCCCCTCCCCCTGTTCCACCGGGCGCACACCGCCATGGCCGGAGATGGCGTCCTCCAGCAGGTCGTAGTGGCGGGCGATGGCGGTCGCCATGGCCTCGGGGGCGTCCTCCCACCGTCTCGAGGAGCCCTCCACATCGGTCAGAATGAACGTGACCGTGCCGGTTGGCAGCACAAAGCCCCGCTCGTGGTCCGCCCCCAACCTGGCCATCAACGGCACACCTGGCGCACGCCGATCATCATCGCCCAAATCCGCTCGCCCGCCGAGCCCTCCCGAAGGCACGCCGTCCGTCATCGCACCGCCACCAGCACGGATCTCCACCCACAACACCCGTGTTCCCTCACGGCGTTGCCCGGAAGAAGCCAAGGGCTTCCTCCGGGCTTGCCTTGTTGGCGGCTAGCTGGCCGCGGGGCGGACACTTGCGGTCCTGGTTCGGATCTTCAGGACGACGGCAGTGACGAGGGTCGCAGCGACGGCGGCAGCAACGGCGATGAGGGTGACCTGCCAGGCGGTCAGGCCAGTGTGGGTGATCGTGACCGGCGGCACGTATTGCTCTGACCCTCCCGGATCTGGTTCGAGCATCGCGAACGCAGCTGGCGCCGCGGCGATTACACCGATGATGGAAGCGACGAGACCGGCTAGGACGGTCGCGAGGCGAAGGACGCGGTTCATGACTTGTCTCCTTTGCTTGTGTCTGATCGTGTTGGAGGCCGGCCGTGAACCCCGCTGCTGGCGAACATGCACCTCAGCCAGATCGGGGTTTATTTGGTTTCTCCTTCGGTGCAGTCGACGAGGTCACCATGAACCCGTTCCGGTCCGAGAACATCCGCCATCCGGCGGATGTTCGGCCCAAGGGGTGGCCTACCCTGCCTCCTGCCGAGCGCGGAGCCGGCTGTCACTGACCACCAGCTGACGGTGCTCGGTCAGTTCCTGGGTGGCGCAGCGTGCTGTTGCTCTAAACGCCGCAACAGGAACAGGTTGCGGGTCTCCGGTGTCGGCCAGCGGGCCACGTTGGCCGGATCCTCCAGTTGGGACATGACATCCTCGGAGATGAACCGGGGCAGCCCGGTCTCATATCGGGCAGCCTCCCCCGGGGAAGATGCGGGCCGTGCGGGCCATATCGTCGGCCCAGCCTCGGCTGCCGCAGTCGTCCAGGAAGGTACGCACCGATGAGACGACACCGGCCTGGCTGTTGTGTTTGAAGCCGCTGCCGGCCAACCAAGCCAGGAACGCTTCGATGTCCTCGCGGCGCAAGGTGTCAACCGTTGAAGCCAGGCCATGTTGATCCAAGAGGCCGGCGAAGATCGCCACATGATGGAGGCTGTTGTCCACCGTGGCCTGACTGCGAGACGCCAGGCGGAGCCGGACCGACCGTTTGGCCAAACCTCGCAGCCACGGCTGGGGGATCTCGCCGAACCGCACGGTTCGTCCGGCCGCCGACCGCCAGCGGGGCCCCGGGGTCAAGCGGAGATCCCAAGTGTCGGCGTCCCAGTCCATGACTCGCCGTCGCGGAGCATGCCGAGACGGTTGCGCCCGTAACGCAAAAGGTGGCGCACAGGGTCATCGAGAGGAGCGCAGCGCTCTGCGTCGGTGCCATCCAGCAGGGACCCGCCACAGGTGGCCAGATGATCGACGAGACGATCGAACACCCTGGGGTGCAGGACGCCGACTCGAAGAGGTCGCTCTCACCTTGTTCGTCCAGCGAGGCTTCGATGCCACAACCGTGGAAGAGACCGCCGCCGCCCCCGACCGCGGGGCGCCCGCGTCGCGGGCGAAGCCGTCCCGCTTCGCCTTCAGCCGATGCCTCGTCCGGTCGGTCGCGAGAGGCTCCTCTCCCACGCGTGAAGCGTCGATTCCTGCCGGGGGCGCTTAGGCGAGTAGTGGAGCGAGGCTCTCCCCGAGCCGAGTGGCGTTGTCGGCCAGGCCGCCCGCCGAGATCCACAGTCCACCGAGCTCGGCGTCCGCGACGAACGCGCCGACCTCGTGAGCACAGCCCTGGCGCGTGCCGCAGATCATCATGCGGTCGAGCAGGTAGTCGCGAATGTCCGGGCGGTGCTCGAAGAGTCGGCGGTTCGGGTTGTCGGGGCCAGGACGGGCATGGGCTTCGTGGTCGTAACGGCGCAGGCCCTCGACCAGGTCGGCATGGAGGTCCTCGGGAATGTTCTTCCCTTCGAGCGTGCTGGCGAAGCTCATGCTGGCGCCCGAGTAGGCGGAGGCGAGCGTGGCATCCCGAGTCGATTCGATCTCGGCTGCATCCTCGACCACCCGCACGAGCACGAAGGCCCACACAGCCAGTGGCCGATCGATCCCGGCCTCGGCAGGCGCTGCCCGGGCGATCCGGGCGAGCGACCGCACCGCACCGGCGTTGACACCGGTGCCGACGACGAGCGCATCGGCGACGCGGCCGGCGACCGCCGCGCCACGAGGGCCCGACGCCATGAGCTGCAACTCCATGTCCGGCGGCGTCTTGGCCCGCACCCGTGCCACGTCGGCCTCGAGGTCGTCCCATCGTTGTGGGCGGAGATCGACCGCGTGCACCGAGCTGTCCCCGGTGGCCAGGCCGAGGCAGAACCGGCCTGGCACCAGTTGAGCGAATGTCCGAGCCGCCGGACGCGTGCACCGACCAGTTCCGGTTGACCATGTTGGCCCGGGTCGACAACGTGATCCGCTCGGTGGCGAGCGCGCAGGCGGTCAGCACCGAGTACATCTCCAGGAACAGGTAGTGCGAGTCGCCGACCGCCAACGAGGAGAACCCGGCATCTTCAGTGGCCCGGGCAAAGGCCACATAGTCGCCGATCGACGACGGCAGGCCCGAGAGCCCGATCTGCAGCGACGGCATCGGCGCGGCACGCTAGCCGCCGCTGGCACTAGCGTGCGCCCGATGGCCCGTGAGCACACAGAGCGCCGGGCGTTGTTCGCGACGGTCGGGTTTGCTGAGGCGCCTCGATGGCACGACGACCGGCTCTGGGTCTCTGACATGGCCAGACAGGAGATCGTCGCCTTCGACCAAACCGGCGCGGTCGACGTCCGCCTCTCCTTCCCGGGCATCCCCTCCGGTCTGGGGTGGCTTCCGGACGGATCGCTGCTCGCCGTCTCGGTCCACGACCGGACCGTCCTGCGCCTCGGCGAGGACGGCTTCTCGTTGCACGCCGACCTCTCCGGCCTGGTGCGAGCGGATCTGAACGACATGGTCGTCGACTGCACCGGCTGCACCTATGTCGGCAACCTCGGCTACGTCGCCGGGGTCGAGGAGCGTGCCTCGACCGGCCTCGTGCGCATCCTCCCGGACGGCACCGCCGCCATGCAGCCTGGCAAGCTCTTCCGGCCCAACGGCATGGTCATCACCAAGGACCGCACCTTGATTGCGGCCGAGACCCGGTCGCAGAGGCTCAGCGCCTTCGATCTGGCCCAGGATGGCAGCCTCTCGGCGCAACAGACCTTCGCCATGATGCCGAAGGGCACCTGGTCCGACGGCATCTGCCTCGACGCCGCAGGTGGGGTCTGGATGGCGGACCCGAAGGCCAACCAGTGCCTTCGCGTGGTGGCCGGGGGCGAGATCACCGACGTGAGCAGCACCGGGCCGACGGCGACCGTCGCGTGCCGCGCTCGGCGGCCCCTCGTTGACCACCCTGTATCTCATGGTCGGCCTGCCGCTCGACTTCGACCACATCCTCGACCATCCCGGCGCGCGGATCGAGTCCCTCGTCGTCGACGTCCCCGGCGTCGGCAACCCTTCCTGAGCACCGCGTGCCGACCACCGCTGGCTTGCCATTGAAGGATCTCCGGGTCGCCGACCTGTCCGGCGTGCTCGGTGCCTATTGCAGCCGCCTCCTGGCTGATCTCGGCGCCGACGTGGTGAAGATCGAGCCCCCCGAGGGCGACGAGATGCGCCGCCAGCCGCCGTTCCGGCACGGCGCGACCGGGCCCGACGCCAGCTTGCTGTTCGGCTACTACCACCGCGGGAAGCGCAGCATCACGCTCGACTCGTCGCAGGACGCGGCCTTGCCAGTGCTGCGGCAGCTCGGCGCCTGGGCTGACGTGGTCCTGATCTCACCGACGCGGCGTCAACCCCTCGCCGGCTACCGCGACGACCCCCCATCGCTCCCGTGGGCCGAGGGCGCCATCGTCGTCGGCATCACCCCGTTCGGGCTGACCGGCCCCGACCGCTGGCTGCGCGCCACGCCGTTCACGTCCTTCGCACGGGGCGGGCAGATGTCGTGTGCTGGGCCGCCTGAGGGTCCCCCGGTCGCGATGCCGGGCAGGCAGCTCTACGACGAGGCCGGCGTGATCGCCACCCTCGAGATCCAAGCGGCGATCGTCGCCCAGGCCGGCCCGCAGCTCATCGACGTGTCAGTGCACGAGGTGACCGCTGCCCAGATCCAAATGCTCGAGCGCTACAGTCTCTCCGGGCGGATCATACGGCGCGAGTCGAACGTTGCGCCAGCCCCGTCGGGCCTGTGGCAGTGCCGCGACGGCGTGCTCGACCTCGCCATCTTCGGCCCGAACCACTGGAAGCTCTTCGTCGAGCTCCTCGACCACGAAGACGAGCTCCTGCAACCCCTCTTCGAGGAACCGGCCATGCGGCTCCAGCTGCACGACGTGCTCGGCGAGGTCGTCGCCCGACTGCTCGCCACCCGCAGCGCCGCCGGGCTCGTCGAGAAGGGCCAGGCGCTTGGCTTGCCCTGTGCACTGCACTTCACGCCGGACGGATTCCTCGACGACGTGCAGCCCGCCGCCCGTCGCTGGTTCACCGAGGCCGCGTGGCCCGACGGTTCGCGGGTCCGCGTCCCGGGCCCGGCCTTCCGGGCGACGCCGCCGCTCCTCGAGCAGGATCCCCGCGTCCCCGGGCTGGGCCAGCACAACGGGGACGTCCTCACCGCCGCGCTCGGCGGCGGCGCCGACGGGCCCGCACGGCTACCAGACCCGGCTTCGCGAGCGCCGACCAGCCCGGGCGCCCTGCGGGGGGTGCGGGTGCTGTCTCTCGGCGGCTACGTGGCTGGGAACACCTGCTGCCAGCTCCTCGCCGAGCTCGGCGCCGATGTCGTCAAGGTCGAGTCCCCGTCCTATCCCGACGCCCTGCGAGCCTTCGTCCCGACGGATCACCGCCCGCTCGTCGAGCCGTCCGGGGTCAAGACCGCGGCCATGTTCGCCGGCTTCGCCCGCAGCGTCCGCGGCGTTGCGCTGGAGATGGCACGGCCAGAGGGCCGCGCCCTGTTCCAGGAACTCGCCACCACGGCCGACGTCGTCCTCGAGAACCTGGGCCCCGGCATCGTGGCGAAGTGGGGCTGCGACCACGCCGATCTCATCAAGCGCAATCCCAACCTCGTCATGGTGGCGATCTCCGGCTACGGCAAGACCGGCCCTCGGTCGCCGCACCGGTCGTTCGCGTCGAACATCAACAACTACCTCGGCCTCACCGCTGCGTGGAAGCGAGATGGGAACCACTTCGACTACGTGACCGCTTATCACGCCGCTGTCGCCGCCCTCGCCGCCCTCGCCATCGCCCGCCGTGACGGCACGGGCGTGTACGTCGATCTGGCCCAGATCGAAGCCGGCGGCGCGGTGATGGCTCCGCTCTACCTCGACCGGCTCGCCAACGGCCGACCATGGGTCGCGGCCCCGAACGATGTTCCGGGATCGGTGCTGTCGGTCGTGGTGCGATGCCTCGGCGACGACGCCTGGGCTGCCGTCGACATCGTGGACATGCGCGACTGGAACACGCTCTGCGACGTCCTCGATCTCCCCAGTCATCGTGTCGGCTCCGACGCCGCTGGCGTGCCGGCCGGAGACCTCGACACTGTCGAGGAGGCGTTCCGGGCATGGGCGGCGCAACGCACCGACCACCAGGTCGAGCTCGTCCTCCAACGAGCCGGGTTGGCGACGGGCGCCGTGCTCAACACCGAGGAGCTGTTCCGTGACCCGCAGCTCCACGCTCGGGACTTCCTTGCCGAGATCCACCATCCCGACATCGGTCCGGTCACGTATCCGGCGCCGCTGCCCCGGATGAGCACCACACCGGCCCGGATCCGACGCCCGGCACCCCGGCTCGGCCAGCACACAACTGCGGTGCTCGCCGACTGGCTCGGCCTCGACGAGGACCAGATCCGCCAGCACCTCCGCGACGGCGCCGCCTGGGCAGTCGACGCAGCCGGCCAACCCGTCGACGTCGATGCCTGAGCCTGAGCCCTTCGAGACGGCGGCGCTCGCCGCCGCCAGCCAACTGGCCGAGGAAGGCCTCGACGCCATCACCTTCGACGCCGTCAGCGCACGCGTCGGCGTCCCCGTCGACGCCCTGCAGGCGCAGTGGCCCTCGACCGAGGACCTGGTGTTCGCCGCCGCGCGGCGCGACATGGAGCTGCTGCTGCCGGTGCCGGACACGGGCTCGTTCCGCGACGATCTCCGCGTCATCGTGCACACGTACGTCGCCTACTGGTCGACGTCTGGGGGCCGGGGCCCGATCCTCTATCGGCGCCTCACCGCCAGCGGCGCCAAGGACCCCGAGCTCCAGGAGCGCATCCGGCGCCACGTCATGGCGCCGCGGCGGGAGAGACTGATCGCCCGGATCCAGCAGGCGATGGACCTCGAACAGATCGCGGCGGGCACCGACCCGGCGCTGGTGATCGACGTCATCCAAGGCGTCTTCCGACACCGCCTCACCGTTACCCACGACCCGATCACAGCCGAGCTCGCCGACGCCCTCACCGACGCCCTCCTCGACGGCGTGAGCGCGGGTGGTAGTGAAACTTGATAGTCCGTTGATCGTCTCGCCCGGGCCCAGTGCGGGCCGGCCGATAAAGGCAGGTCGGGCGGGCAGCTCCCTGCCACCCGCCCCGACCCGGCATCGTGTGATCACCGCAAACCGCAACCGGACCCTTGACCGCGACGCCCCCGGTTACCGGACGCTCTGCTGTCGTAGCTGTCGCGGTGGCTGTCGAACCGGACCATCGGCCACCGCTCGGTCGCGGCCCGGACCCTCTAGCAGCCAGAATGGGCGCAAGCTCCCCTAGCTCAAGGGATAGAGCGAGACGGTTCCTAAAACGGTGCGTCGGGTGAGTCCCTGACCAGCCAGATTTGGAACAGCGCTGGAAGCACGTCTGACGACTGGCCAGCACGATTGCGTCAGCGAGCGCGCGTTGCCCGATCCGCGCAAAGACGTCCTGACCACACGAGCAATAGTCGGAATCAGACCCCGAGCACCGAGACCGGGTCGCCGCGAGCGCGATGCGAGAGCACGGACAGCCGGGTTGTACAAGCTCATCAACACGCCGCTGTCGATGAGTAGTGCGTCGTTCACGTGAACTGTCGCAGTTCTACGGGCAGAGACCTTGCTCAGTCATAGACGAAGTTCACGGAACGATTTTCAGCGGGCAGCTGGGTCCGGACAAGCACCTCGGCTCACGTGCGCACACTGCCGGGCGCTGTCGGAGTGGCCCCCCGGAGCAGAGAAGCGTCAGCGACACCGGCCTCCACACGAACAGCCTGCAACCGGGAGAGTCACGGCCCGAATGTCGCACCGGCAGCCACCCTCCTTGACGACGGCGGCGACGCCCCGATCGATCGGTAAAGGCATCAGAGTGGTCATCGCTGATGCCGATTCCAGAGCCCGCCCTGACGCCCTGGACTGCGGGGTTCCGACGCGGCGTGGGAGAATAGATGCCCGACAGCGGCCGGACAGAAGAAAGTCCTGGCCGAGCAACGCTCTGACTAGGACTTTGGTGGCGGGGCTGGATTTGAACCAGCGACCTTCGGGTTATGAGTGTGACCGTACTCACCCGGGGTGACCTCGGTAGACCCTCGCCCACCCATCGTGACCAGCCCCTTTTCCGTGCTCGCCGCCGACGACGACCGTCGCTCACCAACGGAGAATGATGGGGGCATAGATGCCCCATAGATGCCCCAGAGTCGGTCTTTTCCGAACAGAGCCATCAGCGAAGTGAAGGGAGATCGGTCCATGGGCGCGTCCGGGGTGTCCCACCTACCCGGCAGGGAGGATGTACGTAGAGCTGTTCGGGCCATCCACCATGTGTTTGGCGGGTGGGGTTACGGTCAGCTTGCCGAGGTCTGGTCTGACTTGGATGGTCGGCTGACGGTCAGTCTGTCTTTGAAGCGCGTGGTTGGCCAGATCCTTGGTGGTGGCCACTGCTAACTGAGTGTGGCGGATCGCCCCGGGGAACAGGACGATCCACCGTGCCGCACGAGGGCGGCGGCGCCATCCCGAACCCAACTCGTAAGAAAGGGATGGCTGTGACAATCGTAGACACTCCGCGCCTGGTTACTGGTGGCGTGGACACGCACCTGGATGTGCCTGTGGCCGCGGCGTTGGATGGGATCGGGGGCCTGCTGGGGGTGGAGCAGTTCGAGACCACTGCGGGGGGAAACAAGGCTCTGCTCGTCTGGCTGAAGTCCTTCGGCTCTCCGGTGAGGGTGGGCGTGGAGGGTACCGGCTCGTATGGTGCCGGCTTGGCTCGTTATCTGCGCCGGGCCGGTGTCGAGGTGGTCGAAGGTTCACCGCCCGAACCGTCAGGAACGGCGGCGCAAGGGCAAGACCGACACTGTGGATGCGATTGAGGCTGCCCGGGCTGCCCAAGCGGAACGGCAGTTGGGAGCGGCCAAGACCCGCGATGGCCAGGTGGAAGCGATCAGGGCATTGATGGTCGCCAAGCGGTCGGCGAAGTCGTCCCGGATCAAAGCCATGAACCAGATTCGACATCTGGGTTTCAACGCTCCGGACGAGATCCGCCAAGCCCTGCACGGTGTTTCTCGTGAGCTGCTGGCCAAGAAGGCGGCCGCCATGCGCCCTCGAGCCGGTCAGGAACCGGTCGTCTTTGCGACCAAGACAGCCCTTCACACACTCGGACAGAGGGCGCTGGTCTTACAGGCCGAGATGAACCGCGTCGACATCCTCCTCGGTCAGCTCATCCGGGAACACTGGGAGGACCTGCTGTCGCTCTACGGTGTTGCTATCGACAGCGCGGCCACGCTCCTCGTCGCCGCCGGGGACAATCCCGATCGGCTCCGCTCGGAAGCCGCGTGGGCCCATCTGTGTGGCGTGGCTCCTATCGAGGCTTCCTCGGGCAAAGTGGTCCGGTTACGGCTCACCGGGGCGGTGACCGCCAAGCCAACAGTGCGCTCTGGCGCATCGTCACCACCCGCATGAGCTCCGACCTGCGCACCCGTCTCTACGTCGAACGACGGACCAAAGAAGGCAAGTCAAAGAGAGAGATCATCCGAGCCCCGAAGCGCTACGTCGCCAGGGAGATCTACTACTACCTCCGCCCGCTCTAACCCCACCAGCTTGGCGGCGGGCTCTGACCCTCTAACCGCCTGACGCCCCCGCGGGCGGTCCCACTAACGATCTGTCGACCCACCGCCATCCTCTCTCAACGATCTCGTCCGACGGGATCAGCTGGCCTATTAAGAGCCTGCCCAACTGGCCCGTCCCTGTCTTGCCGCACCTCCCGTCGACGACCAACCACGAAGACCAATGATGACCCCTTGACATCCTTAGGAGCAAAGATAAGTGGCAGGTTGACTCCGACGCTATGGGGCCGCGAATATGGGACAGTTGGTCGCTCCGCCCCCGGCGCGAGAACATTTGGCCCTCGTAGGGGGGCCAACCCTGGATGCGGATGCGCATGAACCCGAACTCGGGGTCGACCAGATATAGGTAGTGGTTCAGACAGGCACGCTCGGGCGGAAGATCTCCAAGTTTCCTGGTAGCCAGACGCTTTCGGACCTGGAAGCTCATACACGGGTCGGCGGCTTACATCACACACCACGCGTTCGGTGATCCGTTGTCTGCGACCATGATCTTGTCAGACCGCTCTGTGCCAGACCGCCCGCTTGCGGGTTTTGACATGGTCGAAGGAGATGACCGAGCCTCCTGCATCGGGAGCCAGCGCCGGGCAGTGTTCGGCGATCTGGGCGTTCAGCTATCTAAGTATCTATCCGGGGATGACTCCGTGGGGATCGACGCAAAATTTGGACGCAAACGGCCGCCGCCCCTTCGAGATCGTTCTTCCAACAGCCTCGTTAGGGCAGGATCACGTTCGCCCACCCTGACTTCGGGTTCCAATAGTCCGCGGCCAGCTGCCCCGCCGCTGTCCGGAAAAACACGTCCATCGCCGCAGGCGACAACGTCAACGCCGCAGGATCCCCTGTCACATCTGCACCCCCCGGTAACACCACGTTGGCCCACCCCGACTTCGGGTTCCAATAGTCCGCGGCCAGCTGCCCCGCCGCTGTCCGGAAAAACACGTCCATCGACGAGGAGGTTGGGGCGATGGCCGACGGATCCGCGCCGACATCTGCACCTCCGGGTAACACCACGTTGGCCCACCCCGACTTCGGGTTCCAATAGTCCGCGGCCAGCTGCCCAGCGGGTGTCCGGAAAAACACGTTCATCGACGCAGGCGACGACGTCAAGGCCGCAGGATCCCCTGTCACATCTGCACCACCCGGCAACAGCGTGGTAGCCCACCCCGACATCGGGTTCCAATAGTCCGCGGCCAGCTGCCCCGCCGCTGTCCGGAAAAACACGTCCATCGACGCAGGCGACAACGTCAACGCCGCAGGATCCCCTGTCACATCTGCACCCCCCGGTAACACCACGTTGGCCCACCCCGACTTCGGGTTCCAATAGTCCGCGGCCAGCTGCCCCGCCGCTGTCCGGAAAAACACGTCCATCGACGAGGAGGTTGGGGCGATGGCCGACGGATCCGCGCCGACATCTGCACCTCCGGGTAACACCACGTTGGCCCACCCCGACTTCGGGTTCCAATAGTCTGCGGCCAGCTGCCCAGCGGGTGTCCGGAAAAACACGTTCATCGACGCAGGCGACGACGTCAAGGCCGCAGGATCCCCTGTCACATCTGCACCACCCGGCAACAGCGTGGTAGCCCACCCCGACATCGGGTTCCAATAGTCCGCGGCCAGCTGCCCAGCGGGTGTCCGGAAAAACACGTCCATCGACGAGGAGGTTGGGGCGATGGCCGACGGTCTCGGCACCGGTGCCGTTGGGCTGCCGCAGATCGATACGAAGGTGTACCCCTCGCTCCTCAGATCGGTGATGATCTGGGGCAGAGCGGCCACCGTCTCATCGCGAGGGCCGCCGGCGTCGTGCATGTCGACCACTGCGCCGGGGAAGGCCGCTCCCACCACCCGGTCCACGATGGCCTGAACGCCCGGCAGTGACCAATCCCGAGGATCGACCGAGTAGCTCATCGTCACTAGCCCCCGCTGACCGATCTGGTTTAGGGCCGTTGCATTCCAACTGTCGTACGGCGGGCGGACGCATTCGGGGGCCTGTCCCGTGACGGCGCGGATCTCGTTCTGCGTCTGGTCTATTTGAAACGGGAACTCTGACACCGGGATGGTGGACAGGTCGGCGTGGGTCCAAGTGTGATCCTCGACGGGGTAACCGGCGGCGGCCACTATCTTGGCGTACTGCGGAAACTGGGCGACCTCTTCGCCCACGTCAAAGAAGGTGGCCGCGATCCCATAGTGCTCCAGGATGGCCAGAACCTGCGGCGTGTAGGGCCCGGGTCCGTCATCGAAGGTGAGCGCAATGACTCTCTTTCCGAAGGTATTCGCCCCATTTGGGCCTTGGTAGGTGTAGAAAGCCGGGGCGAACGAGGACCTCGCCGCACCCACAATCGTCGGCTGCGCCTCGGCGGAGGCCGACCCCGACAGCATGACCGCCCCGACCGCGCTCGCCAGAGCGAACCACATCCTCCAGCGCGACCTCATCAATGCCCCCTTCTTTTCCTGGCTGTAGCAGAAGACCGCTTCGGCTGTCATGCATGGTGATCTGACTCGGTCGCTCAACGCAAGAACGAATACACTTCCGGTCATGCCATCCGTGACCACCCGGTGGCTACCTCGGGTGCAAAATCGCGACGGAGCGCTCGGCTGTGCGGTCGGCGGGTTGCGGATGGGAAGTCGGACTGGAGTGGGCCCTGTTCGCCTACGAACCGCGCAACGTCACCGCTTTGAACGGCGGGCCCGGACGTGGAGGGGCGAGCAGGGTCGGCTGTCCGGCTTCGACCTCGACGGCTCCCCGGGCTTGACGCGGTAGCAGCCAGAGCACCGGTGCCGGGTGTGAATGTGGTCGATAGACGAGACGTGCTCCCGACAACACCGAGGTCAGCCCCCTCGTCAACATCAATCGACAGTCCACACTGCTCCAGAGAAATGCCGCATGGCGGGGAGCAACTCGAGCAAGCACCCTCCGGCGAGGATAACTGCCTCCCGACCGGCAATCTGGGTCATGGGCTGTTCGCGGATCTGGGATGGGTTCGATGAGTCTTATCGGACGCCGCCGGGAGTGGGCGACACGCGTCTTGAGTTGTTAGTTAGCTTTGCTCCAGCCAGACTTGCTCTAATGACCCGCGATGCGCAGTTGGCCCGGCGCCTTTGGTCTCTGTTCGAGCCGATTCATGCCGTCACGTACTTCTCCCCCGAAACCCGCGCCGCCCTGGCAGACGCAGGCTACAAAGGGTTCTGGATGGGCTACTTTGCAGGTCGCGCCGCGCCGCTGGGTCCTGTCGGACCCGACGTTGTGTTCGCCACCTTCTACAACTTCAGCATGAGACACGTGGCGAGGGCCATCCCGGATGCGTGGACTTTTGCTTCTCCCACCGCCGCGTTGGAAGCCCGCCAGCGGGGCGCGGTTGCCGCCTTGCAGCGGGCGTTCGCCGACAAGAACCTTGCCGGGGCCGTGCAGAAGGCAGGAGTCTTGGCGCACTCCGCCGTGGGGACAGCACCGATGGAAGGTCGAGCGTTATTCGCGGCCAATCGAGCGTTGCCGTGGCCCACAGAGCCCATCGCTGCCTTGTGGCACGCCTGCACGCTATTGCGCGAGCACCGCGGTGATGGGCATGTGGCCGCTTTGACCGCCGCTGGCGTCGGCGGCCGCGAAGCGAACGTCTTGCAGGCTGGCGCTGGCGTCGTTCCACGTGACGTATTCGAGGTGGCCCGCAACTATGACGACGCTGAATGGGTCAGCTTGTCGGAAGGACTCGCTGATCGGGGGCTGCTCGATCGTGACGGGACCATCACGACCGCTGGCAAATCGCTCAGAGACGAGATAGAAGACCGCACGAACCGGATCGCGCTCACCGCGGTTGAAGCTCTCGACGACCAGCACCTCCAGCAGTTGATCGATTCGCTCACTCCTCTCACCCGTGCCGTTATCGCCACCGGCGACATCCCTGAGGTCACTCCGATCGGAGCACGCTTCGAGACCTGAGCGACCGCGCATCCACGAATATCCATTCTCTCTGGACCCTCTCCAGCCAGCAAACCCTGACAACAGGGCTTCCCAACCTGGCTTGCCCGAGGTTGCGCCCGCAGCTGTCGGAATCTTGGGCGGCGGTTATGGGACGGCAGGCTCGCTAGGCGATCCGACCATTTCGGATGCCGCCCGGTTGCGACCGTGGCAGTCTGAAAGCGTGGGCACCCCTGAGATCCAGACCGATCGACTCGTGCTTCGCGCCTGGGTGGCGACCGATCGCGAACCCTTCGCCGAGATGAACGCCGATCCCGAGGTGATGGAACACTTCCCCTCGACCCTCAGCCGGGCTGATAGCGACGAGCTCGTGGACGCGATCGTGGCCGGATTTCAGCGGAACAGCTTTGGGCTTTGGGCACTGGAGCTTCGTGACAACAGGCGCTTCATGGGCTTCACGGGTCTGTCTGTTCCCGGGTTCGAGGCGCCTTTCATGCCGGCGGTGGAGGTCGGCTGGAGACTGGCCCGCTGGGCGTGGGGCAACGGCTATGCCACCGAGGCGGCCACCGCGGCGCTCGATTTTGGCTTCTCGCGGGCGGGACTCGGCCAGGTGGTCTCCTTCACCAGCTGCCAGAACGTCCGCTCCCAAGCGGTGATGCAACGACTGGGTCTGACTCGCGACCCAACGGACGACTTCGAGCACCCGCGAATCGCTCCCGGCCATCGGCTGCGGCCGCACGTGCTCTACCGCATCACCGCGCAACGGTGGACGTCACAGCGCATTGAAGCAGGTGCGGGCGATGGATAGTTGCAGTGAGTGCGGCTTCGTCTACGACGAGCTTGATCCTCGCGAGGTGGCCCCACGTCTCCGTTCCTATCCCGCCCGATACCGAGATTCGACATCAGGAGTGCCCTACGCGCTGATTCGTCGGCGGCCGGAGCCTTCGGTATGGTCGGCCCTCGAGTACTTGTGCCATGTCCGTGACGTGTTCATCATCCAGCGTGATCGGGTCATCCTCGCCCAAGTCGAGGAGCGACCGAGCTTCGCTCGCATGTACCGCGACGAGCGAGTCGAGCTGTGTCGCTATGGCAGCCAAGGCGTCGGAGAGGCTCTCGACCATGTGAGCATGGCAGCCGAACTCTGTGCTGTTGTCTTCGATGGCCTTCACGAAACGGCATGGTCGCGCCCACTCGTCTACAACTGGCCGGCGCCGATCGCCCGGGACGTGGCCTGGCTCGGACGGCACACCGTACACGAGGCGCAACACCATCTCCGAGACGTAACCAGAGGGATCGGACGAACTAGGTCCTAGCGATGTCTGGGTTCAGAATGCACGATTACGAGGTCGATACCGGCTGCGGCCTTGTGAGACGCTTGTTAGGAAGCCAGTTTCCGCAATGGGCCGACCTTCGACTTGAACCTGTCGCTTCGACCGGCACCGTGAACGCCATTTACCGGTTGGGTCACGAAATGGTCGTGCGACTGCCCCGCGTCCACCATTGGGCCGCCGACATCGACACCGAACTGACGTGCCTGCCAAGACTCGCCAGAGAGCTTCCTTTGGCCGTCCCCGAACCAGTAGGGTTCGGACACCCCGGATTGGGATATCCGTTCAGTTGGGCGATCTACAGGTGGATACCAGGCGAGCCGTGGGCGGCGGACAAAGTCGACGACCTGCACCGAGCCGTTACTGATCTGGCCAAGTTTGTCACCGCCCTGCATCACGTCGACGCCGTCGGGGCGCCTGTATCGCGCCACGGTGAACCCCTTCAGTCCCAAAACCCCGCCACACGTGCCGCCGTCCAAGCGCTGACCGGCACGGTCGAAAGCGACTGGTGCACCGCGGTTTGGGAGGAATCGTTGGCGGCGCCGCCCTGGGAGCGACAGGCAGTCTGGATCCACGGCGACCTGCTCCCTGCCAACATTCTGGTCAGAGACGGCCGCGTCAGCGCGGTCATCGACTTTGGCCTCGCGGGCATCGGCGACCCCGCAGCCGACATGATCCCAGCCTGGACTCTCTTTGGTCCCCTCGAGCGGGACGCGTTCCGCTCCGCGCTCGGTGTCGACGACGCGACGTGGCTCCGGGGCCGTGGTTGGGCATTGTCGATCGCGCTTCAGATCATCCCGTACTACTCCAAGACCAACCCAACATTCGTGGACATGGCCAAGCGTGTCCTCGACCAAATCCGTCACGACCACTAAACCTTCCCGTCAGCTTCGGAGCCGACCGCGCCTACCCACAGACCACGATGACATCGATCCAGCGCCAGACCATTGACCCGGGTAGCGGCGACGCGCGCAGAACGCTCGCACCGGCGACTGACCCGGCGTTAGGCCACAGTCCGTCCGCGAGATTCGGGGACTACGTACGCCCCGCTTTGGTGGACACGGGGTTGCTATGAGAGTGCCATTTTCTCGTAGTCGACGGGGCTTCGGTAGCCGAGTCGACTTTGGCTGCGTTGGGTGTTGTACAAGGTCTCGATGTAGTCAAATAGGGCGGCCCGCAAGGCGTCGCGGTTGATCCAAGCGGTGGTGCCCTGGATCCAGGCCAGCTCCCGTTTCAGGGCGGACCAGAACGCCTCGACGGCGGCGTTATCGAAACAAACGCCGGTGGAGCCGAAGGACTGATCCAACTCCAGTTCGGCGACTCGCTGCGAGAACGCCAGCGAGGTGTAAGCCGCGCCCCTATCGGAGTGGTGCACGACGCGGCGATCGGGCCGGCGACGCTGGAAGGCCATGAGCAGGGCGGCGCTGACCAGGACGGCGTTGGGTGTGGTGCCCACGGACCAGCCGACCACCCGGCGTGACCACAAGTCCCGGACGGCGGCCCCGTGCAGCCAGCCCTCCCCGGTGCGGAACTGGGTCACGTCAGCGGCCCAGATCTGATCCGGGCCTAGCGGGGTAAAGTCCCGGTTGACCAGATCCACGCCCTCACCCAGCGTCGCCCGAAGTGGGCGCCGGTGCCGACGGAGATGCACTCCGACCAGGCCGGCCTGGCCCATCAATCGGGCCACCCGTTTGCGGGAACAAGGCTCCCCCCGACGCTTGAGCTCGGCGTGCATACGGGGCGAGCCATAGGTGCGCCGGGACAGCCGGTGGATCTCGACGATCGCCACCGTGAGAGCAGCGTCTCGTTGCGCTCGCCACGAGGGCGGCCGGCTCGTCCAGGCGTAAAAGCCCGAACGAGACAGCCCGAGCACCCGGCACAGCCGCTTCACGGCGTAGCCGTCTCGCTGGTCATGCACGAATCGGTAGCGCCAGACCGGATCGTCTCCTGGGCGAAATAGGCGGCTGCCTCGCGCAAGATGCCCCGCTCGAGACGAAGCTCGGTGTTCTCCTTGCGCAGCTGCCGGAGTTCCTCACGCTCACCAACAGCCAACGCCAGAGGGTCCGAACCCCTACCTTCCTCGGCCAGACAGTCGGCGACCCAGTTCCGCAACGTCGTCTCATTCCCACCCAGGCGTCGAGCAACCAAGGCCCGCGACTCGTCAGTCGACAGCGCCAGCCGCACGGCCTCGCGCCGGAACTCCTCCGGATACTTCGATGGTCGAGCCAACAAGGACTCCCTCCCGTAGGACATGCCAACTATCAGGTGTCCACGTCAGCGGGGCAAGGGCAACACCCGGATCCCGGGATTCGGGGCAGGCGTTATGGGCGAAGTCGGTCCTTCCGGGATCCTTCAGGGGGGCCCGCTCGGCCTTCACGCGAAGACGGTCCTGTGGCGGCGACGCGTGGACTGGCAGGGTTTCGGTATCCGCGAGACTTATCCGGAAGTCGCCCCGTGCGACATCAGTCGAAGTGAGCCTGGCCCGAGAGTGTCTCCTGGGCGTCGCCCGATGGAAGCTCGACGTGGCTCGTGAAGTCCCCTTGACCCTCGAGGGTCGCGTAGGCACCGCTTCCGGAGACGATTGCCCAAGTCCCTTCGAAGGTCAGGCTCGTTGGAGTCGCCAGTGCGTGGACCCCCTTAGCGTTAATCGTCAATTCGACCGTCCCAATATCGCTTTGGAGAGTGCGCTGGACGTGGAGGGTGTTACTTCCAAAGTGCGCGCAATCGGTGACCGCGAACGTGTCGTTGACGACACCGGAAGCCACTGAGAGTCCCTCGATCACTTCGGAGCGGGCTGGGCAGGGCGCCCCGTCCCCCGGCTGGAGCGTATCGGTGAAGTTGATTGGGGCAGGCGTCGTGGCTGAAGCCGAGGGTTCTACAGCGAAAACCAGGGCCGCCAGCACGATGACCACGGACGCGGTGCATGTCAGGCTCCGAAGAGCGGTCCGGACGTATCGGCGCATGATTCTTCTCCTTGAGTTGGTCCAGGACCGCAGTCGATGACCGTCTATGTTGGCGCTCAGCCGCCGGATGGCGAAGTCAGAGCCACGGAAGCGGAAAACATTGGACACTTCAGATCACCTCCCCTTCCTGGTGAACTATTGCCGGACGGGACGGCCCAGACAGGCCCTCTCGCATCGCATCTATGGCTGTAGTCCGGCTACGGCTCTAGTCCGTATACCTCGATGTGTCAAGTGATTGGCGCCGAATGGATGGGGAAAGTTGGCAGCCGCGACCGATTCGGCATCGCTCTGTTACCTCTCACCCCCGCAGTCGACTCTGCCGGCCGGGCCAGAATATCGGTCTCCGAGCCGGCAGGGAGGATGTGCGTAGAGCTGTTCGGGCCATCCACATGTGTTTGGCGGGTGGGGTTACGGTCAGCTTGTCGAGGTCTGGTCTGACTTGGATGGTCGGCTGACGGTCAGTCTGTCTTTGAAGCGCGTGGTTGGCCAGATCCTTGGTGGTGGCCACTGCTAACTGAGTGTGGCGGATCGCCCTGGGGGAACAGGACGATCCACCGTGCCGCACGAGGGCGGCGGCGCCATCCCGAACCCAACTCGTAAGAAAGGGATGGCTGTGACACATGCCAGGCCGCTATGACGGCGACAGGACCGATGCCGGTGCCGCACCCCGACGAACCGGGCGCGCGGGAACCGCCGACCGGGCCGCACAAAGGCCCTGACCCCGCCAGCCCGGCACGACGGCGCGAGCGAACCGCCGTGATGCTGCTGTGCCTCCACCACGGTGTCAACCACGCCAGACGGGACACGAGAACGCATGAGGGGTGGGGTCGTTTTTTGTAGGGGATGGCCCGCCGACCCCGCACACCGTCGTTTTTGCGCGGGAAGACAAAAGTTCCCAGCGAAAGCAAAACGATCCGGGCAAATCGCTCCAGCGCAACCAGGAGCCACGGATTCTAGGATTGGAGAGATGGCGGACCGCCCGGAGAGCATCCTCCCCCGGATCATCGATTCGCTTGCCAATCAGGCGTTGGAGGCTCTTGACCTTGCCACAGCTGTTGGCCATCCAGGCGAGAGCGGACGCGCCAGGGAAGAGGTCATACGGCGTTTCCTCGCTGCAATCGTGCCGCCGGACTCCGGAATCGACACTGGCTTTGTGGTAGATGCGGTCGGCGGCATCAGTAAACAGATCGACATCGTGGTATATCGCAAGTCGAGGTACCCCATCCTTGACATCGGCGGTGTGAAGCACTTCATGGTGGAGTCAGTAGCGGCAGTCTTCGAAGTCAAGTCGATCATCGGGTCACGGGAACTTCTCGTCCAGGCGTTGGAGAACGTTGCCTCGGTGAAAGCTCTGGATCGCACCGGGGATGCCCGAAACGTGGTGCTGACCCCCGGCGGCGTACGAGCCGTTGGCCTGAACGGGGGCAGGATCAGGTGTTCGGGGGAATCGTGGCCGGTCAGTCGATGGCACACGAGACCTGTCTCAAGGCCATTGTCGATTGGCTGGAAGCGCACCCAAATCGGCGTCAGTGGCCGAGTGGGTACTACGACGCAAGGGAGTTCCGGATCCACTACCTACTGATCGCGGAGGGAATCCCCCTGCACTCTTCAACTGATCCGATGACCGCCCACGGTGTCGGGTGCGGCGGTGACGAACGTCGTTCATGGGGTCCCGCGCCACCACTCTCGTTTTTGGCGACGGACCTCCTCGATTTCCTCCAGGTTGTCCCGGTCATCACCTATCGAACGACAGCCGGGCCAGGGTCAGCCGGGCAATCGGGCTACTTCGACAGGACGATGCGATCCAAGGGCGACGGCAGCTACTACACGTTCGACGATGCGCCCTGACCTCGGCCCTGCACTCCCCCTTACTCGCTGCGCGGCTCCAGTGCTCTCGCCGCTGCCCCGCTCCGGTGGCTCTCTGCCCCGCTAGGGGCCGCACAGGCCCTGGGGAACACCCGTTCCCCCCATCCGGGCGTGCCCGATGGCTCTCGGCGCAACGCAGTGGGAGCAGGCCGGGGCTCTCTGGCGCAACCCTCCCGTTGCGGTGTGGGATTGGCCCATGAACGTCACGCGACGCCGTCCTGCGACGGTCGATGGCGAAGGTGGTCTCTTGTACCGGGTGCTGAATGTCAACGAGCCCCCGAGCCGCGTCCAAATGCCGCAGCCCCGCGCCACGGGCACACGGAGCTATCAACTCCTCTACACCAGCCCCGACCCGGTCATGGCCGTGACGGTGCTCGATGACCCCTACCTGGAGGACGTGTGGACCGAGCTGGCCTACGAGCATGTCCGCCAACAGGTGGCCCAGAGCTCCGCGTCCAGGCCGGGTGCGCTGTACGCCTTCGTGGACCCGATCGAAGCCTTCCATTTCGCCTCTCGGCCCATCATTGGTCGAGAGGGCGGCCGCAGGCGGTGTTTATAATCGAGGTCCCGGAAGGGACCCGCTGGCGTCTGGTCGACATGGATCGATGGAAGGTCTGCCGCTTGGAGGAACCGACAGAGGTGGGTTTGCGAGAGGCGTGGAGCCGGGCCACCACCGCCGCAGTGGAGTATTGGACGACCGAGGTGGCTGATATAGCCTTCGCGGAGGTGTTGGTCACGGGCCACGCCTTCCTCGGTCGGGGGATCACCCTCCTCGACACCCTCGCCGCCTTGTCAGTCCGAAGCACACGGTGAGAAACCCTGGCGCGCTTGGGTTTCTCCGCCTCGCCACCAGACGGTTGTAGAGCTACTTCACGGATCAGAATGTCGTGCCGCGACCTGGACCTCTCGAAGGGGCACGCCGGCGTCGAGGGCGGCCATGATGAATGCTGCTCGGAGCATGTGCGGGTGGACCAGGCACATCCCGGCTCGTTTCCCGATGGATCGAACCCAGCGGTGGGCGGTGCGCCGGTCGAGGCGCTGTCCAGCCTGGCCCAACAGGATCGGGCCCTCTCGGCGTTCGCCGACGGCCAGGTCGATCGTTCGGGCGGTGCGAGGGACTAGAGGGATAAGGGCCGGCTTGTTGCCCTTGCCGATGATCCGTAGCACCCGGTGGCCTCGCTCGAAGGCCATGTCCTCGATGTTGGTCTCGCAGGCTTCGCTGACACGCAGGCCGTTTAATCCGAGGAGCACGGCCAGGGCGGCGTGAGCGTGGTCAAGGCGCTCGGCGGTGAAGAGGAATCGGCTCAGTTCGGCCCGGTCCAGTCCGCGCCGCTCCGATGGGCGCACGGTCGGGCGGCGAACGTACTGAGCGGGGTTGGAGGAGATTCTGCCGTCGATGTGCGCGAAGTGGTAGTAGCCGCAGGCGGTGGAGAGCCGCCGGTCCATGGTCGAGGCGGCGAGCCCCCGCTCCTCCATCGACGAGCGGTACATCTCAAGGTGGGCGCGGCTGGCTTCGAGCACGGGCAGGCCGTGGTGGGCCGCCCACTGGAGCAGGCTGCGCAGATCGTGGCGGTAAGCGTCGAGCGTCCGACCGCTGTAGCGGGCTAGGAACGCAATGGCCGCCAGTTCCGCTGGATCGTGAGCGAACTCGGCTCCTGGTAGCTCGATGGTCGTGGTGATAGAGGTCACTGGTATTCCTCCTTCTGGTGGGGAACCCAGCCAAGCCCGACCTTCCCGACCGCTGTCGTCCGAACGGGCGACCATATGATGTATCATATGGTCATGGGACGGAGAGAAGTTCTCGTTCAACTCGACGACGACCTCGTTGACCGCCTGGACCGACTGGCCGAACAGCAAGGAACCAATCGCTCGGACCTACTCCGTCGCGGCGCTGCCGCAGTCCTCGAAGCGGCCGAGCTCGCCGAAGCTGACCGCGCCCTACAGGAGTCCTACCGGAGGCTGCCTCAGGATCCGGCGATCGTCTCCGCCGCCTCCCGACTGGCTTCGCTGACCGCCCCAGAGTGGTAGAGCGCGGAGACATCGTCTGGGCCGACCTGGGACCACCAGCCGGGCGGCGGCCCGTGTGCGTCCTCACCCGCGATGCCGCCATCGAGGTGCTCACCGCCATCACCTGCGCTCCGATCACCCGGACGATCCGTGGTATCCGCTCGGAGGTCGAAATCGGCCACGCCGAGGGCCTCCCCGGTCAGAGCGTCATCAGCTGCGACAACCTGATAACGATTCCCACCACGTTCCTCGACGAAGAACGAGTCGGCCAACTCAACCTAGAAACCCGGATCAAGCTCGACCAAGCCCTCCGCTACGCCCTCGACATTCAATACTGAGCGCTGATCCGGCGTTGGAGGGGCACTTGCGCCACCCAGGCCCCACGCGGTTAGGGAACTTCTCGGCCGACGACAACAGCACGCAGACTGACGGAGAAGGTGCCACCGATCATTTTCCGGACCCGTGATTTGAGCGCTGGTGAACAGGCCCAGGGTCGCCGTCTATTGGCAGAATCAAACTGTGGGCGGCGCGTCTATGCCACCCCAGGACGGTCTCGAGTTCATCTCACACGATGCAACTTATGAATCAGCGATAGTTTGGCAGTGGGTTTGCGCATATTGCATGACGGCCAGCGGCCGTCATGTTTGGTGGCTACCACCAGTCGTCGAGTACCGATTAGCAGGACCAATTGCAGCCATGTGGTCGGCCGGTGAGCACGGGGGTGCTTCTTCGCCTGCCTTGCAGGCGGGCGTAGTCGATGTCCTTTGATCGATCACTCGGGAAGGTATGTCGTTTCGCGTCGTTCCCGACGCCGAAGCACAGGTGTTGGAGTGTTGCTCGCTAGTTTGCGCCGACGACCCGGAAGTTCTGGTTGACGAAGATGTGATGCGGCCAGTTGACGCCGATGTTGTGGACCTCGTACTCGCCGTTGCTCAGCTGCACAACCCGGTCGACGACGCCCCCCGGGTAGGCGGCCAGCGCAGCTTCCGTCGCCTTGTTGGCGGGCGTTCCACTGACGATCGTCCCCGATCCCTGACTGTAGTTCGCCGGGATCTGACCGACCTGCTTTGAGGTGGTGGGCGCACCTTGCTGGAAGGGGATCACCCCTGGCGCCGAGGAAGTCGCGGATCCGCCGCCTGTCGGTTGCACGATGACCTGGCCGGCTGTGATAGTCGTTCCGCTGGTCGTCCCGAGTGCGAGGACGGGTTCGCCTGTGGTGATGGCAGTCGCCGACGTCGAGCTCGTCCCGTTCTGGTAGGTCGTGGAGGACGTCTCGTTGACGGTCACCTTCTGACCCGCTGATGTCGACATGGTGAAGCTCGCCGTGGACACGCTGCTGACCGTGCCCGATGATCCTCCTGCGGCTGGTCCAGATCGAGCGTTGGATCCCCCGCCGCCCGATCCGGGACCGCCAGCGACGCCGCTGCCGGGCGGGCCGTGTGCTGCTGGTGTCGAAGGGGACGTGGCGGTTGTCGAGGGGGACGTGGCGGCTGTCGAGGACGACGTGGCGGCATAGCTGGAAAGTCCGATCACCGCGGACATCAACGCCGCGGCTGCGATCCGCACCCTCTTTCTGTTCGACAGCAATCGCCGTGCCCATGGCCGGCGTGCTTGCTTGACCCTGGTCACCGAGGCCGAGTGGTCTGGCGAAGACGGTGGCGGGGGAGGCGGCGCTGCGCCGGCGCCGCCTGACCTTCCGGCCACCGACGGCCCCGACGTCGCGCTCGTCTCGTGGGAGCTTGGTGGGTCATAATCGGTCATGACGCGCTTCTTTCACTCAGGTATCTACGCGCAGAGTGCCAGCCGTTGATGAGCGGTCTATGGAGGCGGACTGTGCTGGCGCTGAGACTTTGCCCGGAAGCTCGTCTGGGCGTTGGTGGGAGGTCTTCGCGATCCGGCACCCGAGCTTACCCGCACCACGGATAAGAGAGTCGTCGAGCTCGGCCTGGACTCGACGGCGTACACCACTGTGGGAGAGATCCTCGAATTCCGGCTCGTTCACCTCCCACCTCACGCCGCGGCCAGTTGTCATCAAGAGCGATCGCGCCGTGATCGCCCGTCCCAGCGAGCGAGTCGCCGAAGTACTCGGGTAGTCCTGACCGATCGGCCATCGGGCCTCGACCACCTTCCCGCGGACCGGCCACGTGGTCTCGATTCGAGATGGCCCTCGACCTTCTCGGCCTCTGGCGGAGTTCGGGTCGGCCCGGCCAGCCCGCCGGCGTCTACCAGCACGTCCGGTGTCACAGCAGACGGTTATCCCGCTTTGACGATGGCCACAGATTGGGGGGAACAGTGGGATCAGGGCGTCGAGCCGTTCCGACGAGCTGGGAACTCGGACCACTAATAGGGGGTGGAATACGCAGAAACGAAATATTGCGACTCCACCAATACCTACGTATGCCCCGCTTTGGTGGACACAGGGTTGCTATGAGAGTGCCATTTTCTCCTAGTCGACGGGGCTTCGGTAGCCGAGTCGACTTTGACTGCGTTGGGTGTTGTAGAAGGTCTCGATGTAGTACAAATAGGGCGGCCCGCAAGGCGTCGGTTGATCCAAGCGGTGGTGCCGTCGATCCCAGGCCAGCTCCCGTTTCAGGGTGGACCAGAACGCCTCGACGGCGGCGTTGGACCTCACCGTTGTCGGCACCGGGTGAAAACTGACCCACTATCACCGGCCGAAAACTGACCCACCTTGTTGGTCCACCACTTGACGTGATGGAACTCGAACCCTGGCGGGATGCGCGCCAGGGAGCAAGGAAGGTGATCAGTGTGGAGGATTGGGCCGAGATCCGTCGGCTCCATCGGGCTGAGGGGCTGGGCATCCGGGCGATCGCTCGTCACATGGATGTCGCTCGGAACACGGTTCGCGAGGCGTTGCGTTCGGACGGGCCGCCTCGATATGAGCGGGCCGGGCCGGGCTCGATCGTCGACGAGGTTGAGCCGGCGATCCGGGAGTTGTTGCGGGACGTGCCGACGATGCCGGCGACGGTGATCGCGGAGCGGATCGGCTGGACCCGGGGGATGACGGTGCTGCGGGACCGGATATGGAGTTGCGGCCGCTGTTCCTGCCGCCGGACCCGGCGCAGCGCACGTTCTATCGGCCGGGCGAGCTGGCCCAGTTCGATCTGTGGCAGCCCGACGTGCGCCGATCCCGGTCGGGTTCGGCCAGACGGCCAAGCTGTGGGTGGTGGTCGGGGTGTTGGGCTTCTGCCGGTTCTCGGGCGGCTGGATGGTTCCCTCGAGGGCAGCTCATGACGTGATGGGCGGACAGCTCGAGGTGCTGCACCAGTTCGGGGCGGTCCCTCGTCGGCTGGTGTGGGATCAGGAGGGCTGTATCGGCCGGCGCCGGGGCGGAGTGACCACACTGACCGGAGAGTTCTCGGCGTTCGTCGGACACGCTGGGGACTGGGCGGTGATCCTCAACGCGGCCGACCCGGAGGCGAAAGGGATCGTGGAGCGCAACAACCACTACTACGAGACCAGTTTCCTGCCCGGTCGCAGCTTCGCCGATGTGGCCGACTTCAACGCCCAGTTCACCGGCTGGCTGCGCCGAGCCAACAACCGGGTGCACGCCACCACCAAGGTCCGCCCGGCCGAGGCGGTCTATGAAGACCGGGGGTCGATGCTGGCCTTCCCGCCGGTGCTGCCCGATACCGCCTGGCGGTTCGCGACCAGGCTGCCCCGTGACCACTACGTGCGGGTCGAGCACCAACGACTACTCGGTCAACCCCCGCTTCGTCGGCCGCCGCGTCGAGGTCCGCGTCGACCCTCGACACCGTCACGTGACCTGCGAGGGCACCGTGGTCGCCGAGCACCTCCGCTGTCTGGCCCGCCACCAGGTCATCCTCGACCCCGATCACGCCCGCACCCTGCGCCGCATGCGAGCGAACGTCTCGAGCGGCCGCCCATCGCCGAGCTGGACGAGGTCGAGGTCCGCGACCTGGCCGTCTATGACCGTGCGGTGGGGCTGGGCTGATGGCCACCAAGACCAAACCCGCCGCCGACATCGCCTATCTCTGCCGCGCCCTCAAAGCCCCAGCCTGGCCGCCTCGGTCGACCGCCTGGCCGAGCGGGCCCGCGCCGAACAGTGGAGCCACGAGGAGTTCCTCGCCGCCTGCCTGGAACGGGAGGTCGCCGCCCGCCAGGACCACGGTGGCGAGAACCGCATCCGCTCCGCCCGCTTCCCGGCCCGCAAGACCATCGAGGACTTCGACTTCGACCTTCCAACGCTCGCTCAAACGCGACATCATCGCCCACCTCGGCCACCCTCGACTTCGTCGTGCCGAAGCCAACAACGTCGTCTTTCTCGGCCCGCCCGGCACCGGCAAAACCCACCTGGCCATCGGGCTCGGCATCCGGGCCTGCCAAGCCGGCCATCGGGTCGCGTTCGCCACCGCGGCCGAGTGGGTCGACCGCCTCGGCGACGCCCACCACACAAGACCGCCTCCACGAAGAGCTCACCCGCCTTGGCCGCATCCCACTCCTCGTCATCGACGAGGTCGGCTACATCCCCTTCGAGGCCGAAGCCGCCAACCTGTTCTTCCAACTCGTCTCCTCCCGCTACGAACGCGCCTCAGTCATCGTCACCAGCAACAAGCCCTTCGGCCGATGGGGCGAAGTCTTCGGCGACGACACCGTCGCCGCCGCCATGATCGACCGGCTCGTCCACCACGCCGAAGTCGTCTCCCTCCGAGGCGACAGCTACCGACTCAAAGACCGCGACCTCGGGAGGACGCCCAGCGAAGACCCCAACTAGAACAACCAGGACCAGGATGGGTCAATTTTCGGCCGGTACACCCGGGTCAGTTTTCAAGCGGTGTTGACAACCGTCAACTACACCCGAACCGTATGGTGAAGATCGAACTGTTCGGGTGACTCACCCGTTCCATCCGTGGTTCGGGCGTGAGTTCGCGTTCGTGGCTTGCGGCAAACGTGGCGACAGGATCGGGTGTTCTTCTTCGGCGATGACGGGGCCATGCAGTCGCTGCCCAGGGCATGGACCGATGTGGCCGAGCCGGATGTGTTCGTGACGATCGCGGCCGGACGCTCTGCGTTCCGCGTTGGCGACTTGCTGGCGTTGGCTGAGATCATCGATGGCGTCCGGTAGTCGGGAGTGTAAGGCGAACTTTGCCGCGAGTGTTCGGTGAATTATGCCGCACATGTCGCCCCTCACCGGTAGGCTGATTGCGTAAGTACCGCTGTGGAACCAAGGAGACTCGGCAAATCATGCTTGACATGCTGACCGTCGTCGGCATAATGGAACTTACATCGGTGTGATTTATGCGGGAGGCGCGATGGCACGACGGCGAGAGGATCCCAAGGTTCGAGGCCTTGCGGGACGAGCGCAGCTTGAACCCGCGACCCGAGGCGGTGCGCGACCCGGCGTTCTCGGGCTCGGAGTTCCTCGACGCCAGCGACCTGGTCCAGGTCAAGTACGAGATGGTCCGCCGGGTCCGCGTCGACGGCGAGGCGGTGAGCCGCACGGCGGCCGATTCGGGTTCTCCCGTCCTTCGTTCTATGAGGCCGCCGCGGCCATCGACACCGGCGGTCTGGCCGCCTTGGTGCCGGCCCGTCCCGGCCCGCGGCGGGCCCACAAATTCAACGATGAGGTCGTGGCCTTCGCTCGGAGCCCAGCTGGAGGCCGACGCCGTCCTTGCGCTGCGGCGATCTGGTCGGCCTGATCGAGGAGCGTTTCGGGATTCGGGTCCATCCCCGCTCGGTCGAGCGGGCCTTGGCGCGCGCCAGCCCCGGCCCAAAAGTGGCGGCGAACGATGAACCGGCCCGACGGCGAGCGAAGAGGTCGAGCGCTATGAGGCGCTCCGTCGCCACGCCCTGGTCGGAGAGGCCGCTGGTTGGCGGCTCGGTCTGGCCCTGCTCGAACGCCGAGGCGTTGGCAGCCTGGCTGCGGGCGTGGCAGAGCATCGCTGCCGACACCGTCGGCCCGACCATCGACCGACGTCCTTGTCGAGCGAGTGACGACGATCTTGTCGGCGTGCTGCCAGCCATGGCGCTGGCGTGCATCGCCGGGGGTGAGGGCCGATGAGCGCCGAGACCGCGACCAAAGTGAGGCCACGCACCTCGCCCGCACCGCCTATCTGTATGTGCGCCAGAGCACCCTGCGCCAGGTGATGGAGAACACCGAGTCGACCGCAACGCCAATACGACGCTGCGCCAGCGGGCGGTGGCGCTTGGGCTGGCCGGCCGAGACGATCGTCGTCATCGACAGCGACCAGGGCCAGTCGGGCGCGTCCGCGGCCGACCGGGAGGGCTTCCAGCACCTGGTGGCCGAGGTCGGCATGGGCCGGGCCGGCATCGTGCTCGGCCTGGAGTCAGCACGTCTGGCCCGCAACAACGCCGACTGGCACCGGCTGCTTGGAGATCTGCGCGCTAACCGACACGCTGATCTGCGACGAGGACGGCCTCTACGACCCCGCGGACTTCAACGACCGGCTGCTGCTCGGCCTGAAAGGCACGATGTCCGAAGCCGAGCTGCACTTCATCCGGGCCCGCCTGCGCGGCGGGCAGCTCTCCAAGGCCCGCCGCGGCGAGTTGCCCATGCTGCTCCCGTCGGCTTGGTCTATGACCCCGCCGGCAAAGTCGTCCTCGACCCCGACGCCGGAGTGCAACACGCCATCACGCATCTCTTCGCCACCTTCGCCCGCACCGGCTCGGCCCGAGCCGTCGTGCAGGCCTTTCGCGATGAAGGCCTGCGCTTCCCGGCGCGGATCCGCACCGGGGTGCACAAAGGCGAACTGACCTGGATACCGCTGCGCCACTGGCGGGTCCTGCGGACGCTGCACAACCCTCGCTACGCGGGCGCGTTCGTCTATGGCCGGCTCCGACAGCGCGCCAGAACCCGACGGCCAAGCTCAGCACCGAGAAGGCTCCCTCGTGAGGAATGGACCGCGCTGATCCCCGACGCCCACCCCGGCTACATCACCTGGGAACACTTCGAACTCAACCAGAGACTCTGGCCGCCAACGCCCCCGCCCACGGCGCGCGAGCGGACCGCCGGTCCGGCCCGAGAAGGCACCGCCCTGCTGCAAGGACTGGCCATCTGCGGACGGTGCGGACGCCGCATGACCGTCGCGCTATCACCACCGGCGCGGCACCGAAATCCCCGGCTATCGCTGCATGGCGACACGCCATCCAAGCCGGCGTCCCACCCTGCACCTCGTCCCCGGTCCACCATCGACCCGCCATCGGCCAGCTCCTGCTCGACACCGTCACCCCACTCGCCCTCGACGTCGCGCTCACCGTCCAGGCCGAACTCGAAACCCGCGCCGACGAAGCCGACGCGCTGCGCGAACAGCCACGTCGAGCGAGCCCGTCACCGCGCCGAAGCCGCCCGCCGCCGCTATCTGGCCGTCGACCCCGACAACCGACTGGTGGCCGACACCCTCGAGGCCGACTGGAACGACGCCCTGCGCCAGTTGACAGGCCGCCCAAGACGACTACGAACGCGCCGCCACCGCCGCCCAAGCCGCACTCAGCGAAGAACACAAAGCGCGCATCCGCAGCCCTGGCCACCGACTTTCCCACTCTGTGGACAGACCCGGCCACACCCCAACGGGAACGCAAACGCATCGCCCGCCTGCTCATCGAAGACGTCACCATCAACAAGACCGACCGGATCCACCTACACGTCCGCTTCCGCGGCGGACAGACCACCAGCCTCACCATCCCCATCCCGCCCACCGGATGGCAAGCCCGCCAGACCAACGCCGGCACCCTCGCCGCACTCGACCGGCTCCTCGACGACCACACCGACGCCCAGAGCCGCCCAGATCCTCAACCGAGACCGGCCACCGCTCCGGAACCGGACAACCCTTCACTCCCTCGATCGTGCTGCACCTGCGAAGAAGCAACGGACTGCCCAGCCACATCGAACGGCTCCGCGCCCGCGGCCTGCTCACCATCCCCGAACTCGCCCAACGACTCGGCGTTTCCACCACCGACCATCAAGGCCTGGCACCGAGCCGGCCTGCTCGCACCCCGCCAAGCCAACGACAAGAACATCCAGCTCTTCGATCCACCCCCACCCGGCGACCCGCTCCTGATCAAACGCCAAGGAATCCCATACCACAAACGGCATCCAACTCAACCATCGCAAGGGAGTGCAGTATGAAACCATCGTCTTGTCGTAGGAGTCGCCTCGCGATCCCACCGACGAGGCGGCCCCGACCTGGCCCAGGCGCTCGCTGTAGCGAATGGACAGGTGTTGCACGCCCCGGTCGGAGTGGTGGACCAGGTCCGGGAAGGTTTCATCCTGGCGGGACCATACGGCCATCTCCAAAGCGTCCAGAGCGAGATCGGCCTTGAGGTTGGAGTTGACCCGCCAGCCCACGATCATCCGGGAGAACACGTCGCTCACGAAAGCCACATAGGCGAAGCCGGACCACGTGGCCACGTAGGTGATGTCGGCCACCCACAACTGGTTGGGAGCACCAGCCGAAAAGGCCCGTTCCACCAGGTCTGGTCGCTGGTTGGCCCGCCCGTCAGGAATGGTGGTGCGACGGCGGCGGCCCCGAACCCGTCCGCACAGTCCCATCTGGCGCATCAGGCGTTCCACGCTGCAGCGGGCCACCTCGATGCCTTCCCGCTGCAACTGACGCCACACCTTCCTGGCCCCATAAACCCCGTAGTTCTCCTCGAAGACCCGGGCGATGTGCTCCCTGAGCTGGCGGTCACGCACGGCCCGAATACAAGGCCGGCGCTCCCGCGCCGAACAGTAGGTGGAACGGGCGACCTCGAGTGTCTGACAGATCGGCTCGACCCCGAAACGGTCCCGATAGGTCTCGATGCACGCCACTACTTCTTCTGTCGGCGGTCGAGCTCCGCCCCGAAGAAATCGCAGCCGTCTTAAGGATCTCATTGGCCCGGCGCAGCTCCCGGTCATCCCGCTCCAAGTCGGCGACGCCCGACCGCTCCACCTGTGTGAACCCCGGCCGGCGGCCCTGCTCCACCTCCGCCTCGATATACCAGCGCCGCAACGTCTCCGGGTTCAGATTCAACTGCCGGCACACCACCCGCAGACCGCCCTCCTCCACACCGCCAGCCCCCCTCCACTCCCGCAACAATCGCACCGCCCTCGCACGGAACTCATCGGGATAGACCCTCGGTCGTGCCCTCACTCTATCCTTCCGTCACAGAATGGAGCCTCCGCGGATCCCGGGGCGGTTCACCGGCATTACGCCACGGTCGGCCGCTGGGATTTGGGGATGGCGGTAGCGACTTGAAGGGCGAGTGTTCTGTCCCCGATGCCGGGAACACCGGCGAGCGCATTATCGTCGATCGGACGGGCTGCGCAATCATGGAGTTGACCCGGCTTGGTGGACACGGGGTTATGAAGCGACTCCTTTTTCGAAGTCTATGGGGTTTCGACGCCCGAGGCGCTCTTGGATGCGCTGCGGCTTGTCAAAGCACCCTCTCAGGCCAGCCTGGTGAGCGAGACCTCCACCTCGAGGCGCTCGGTGCGCCCGCCGTGATAGATACCGGTTAGCGGGCTGACGTCCCGGTAGTCGCGCCCTCGGGCCACCAGCACGTGACGGTGCCCGACGGGGAGGCCAACGGTCGGGTCGATCCCCGCCCAGCTCCCCGACCAGTACTCCACCCAGGCATGGCTCTGCCCCGCGGTGGTGCTTCCAACCTCCGCGTCGGGCCGGGGGTGGACGTAGCCGGAGCAATAGCGGGCGGGAATCCCCAGCTCTCTGAGCAGCGCCAGGGTGACGTGGGCGAAGTCCTGGCACACTCCCCGGCCTCCGCAGAGCGCCTCGGCGGCCGAAGTGTGCACCCCGGTGCTGCCGGGCACATACACCAGGCGCTGCTGCACCCACTCCATCGCCGCCCGCACCGCCTCGACCGGACTGCCCAGCTTCCGCAGGTGGCCGGCGGCGGCGACCAGCTCGGGCACGATCGGCACCATGACGGTCGGTGTCAGGTACTCGGCCAGGTCGTCGCGGGGTTGGCCTTCGAGGTCGTCCCACGACGAGACGGTGTCTTCCGCCTCGGAGCCCGAGGTCTCGACCAGCGAGCTGCCGATCACCTCGAGCTGGCGATGCGGGACGTGCAGGTCGAAGGCGTGGACCACCGACCCCCAGTAGTCGCAATAGCGGAAGCAGCGAGCGTGGGGTCGCACCGTGACCGCCGACTCGAGGACAAGCTGGCCGGGCAGTGTCACCGGCGTGATGCGCGCCTCGTTGTAGGAGGATCGGACTTCTCCGGCATAGTGGTAGACGCTGCGGTGGTCGATGCGCAGGCGCCAGCTCAAAGTTGAGCCCTCCCACCGGGTCGGGGCGGGGACGACAGGGGCGCGGCGCCATCGCCGGCGGCCACCGACGAAGTCTCGTCGGGGACGCTCGGGGTCTCCACCTGATCCACGTGCCACTCGATCGCCTTGGTCTGGCGGAAGTACCGGGTGGCGAGGGACTCGGTAGCCCGGGACACCCCGACCTGGACGGCGGCCAACGGGTCGAACAGCTCATGCAGCATGTCGTCCACCGGTCGGAACTCGAGATGAGTGCGTGCCTCAGCCACCAGCCGGCGGGCCTCGTCGTGTGTGCCCGGCCGCTGCCGACCGGGGTCGAGTTCGCTCAGGCAGTCCTCGGCGGTGAGGAGGGCGCAGAGGATCGAGCGAGGAAAGAGCCGCTCGCGAAGGAGGAACTCGAGCGCCGGGCCCGGCTCAGGTTCGCGTCGGTAGGTGCGCAGGAATGCCTCGTGGCCGGAGCAGGACCGTAACAGGGTCACCCAGTCGACGTTGGCGGGGTCGTCGGCCACCTCGGTGGAAAGCAGGCGAGCCAGCATGTCGACCCGTTCCAGGCTCCGACCCAAAACGAGGAAATGCCAGGCATCGTCCTTGCACATGGTCGAGTCGGCTAGGCCGGCCAGCAACGCCGCACGTTCCCTGACGAACCGGAAGAAGCCGTGCGAGCCCTCCTGCCGGCCCAGCTGGACCTGCACGCCTAGGGCGTTGTACGTGACGTTGAGGGCTTCCCACATCTCGGAGGAGATGACCTCGCTGATGCCTCGGGCGTTCGCTCGGGCCGCCACGAGCGAACTGACGATCGAGCTCGGGTTGGTGTCGTCGAAGGCCAGCTTCTCGGTTACCGACGCGGCGTCCGGGGCAGTGTCACCGACGGCCACGCCCATGGCGGCGAGCAGGGCGGAGCAGGCGGTCGATTCATCGACGGTGGGATCCTCGAGGAGGTGGTGGAGATGGACGTCGAGGATGCGCGCCATGTCGTCCGCCCGCTCCACGTAGCGACCGGTCCAAAAGAGGCTCTCGGCGATGCGGCTCAGCACGCGGCGACCCTGACCCGGGATTGCTGTTGCTGTTGCTGTTCCTGGTCGGCGGCGTCCGCGGCCAGGGCCGGCCCGGCGTCCGGCTGGGCGAGCCGCCGGGATGCGGGCCCGCCGTTGACGCCGGGATCAGGGCCGGCTCCTTGAGAGTCGGCGCCAGCCGGCGCATCGTCGGAGAGCACCCAGGTGTCCTTGGACCCGCCGCCCTGGCTGGAGTTGACCATCAGGCCCCCGTCGGGGAGCGCCACTCGGGTCAGGCCGCCGGGGACCACCCAGATACCTTTCCCGTCGTTGACGGCGAAGGGACGGAGGTCGAGGTGGCGTGGGGCGAGCCGTCCACCCCCGCTGGTGGGAGCGGTCGACAGCTTCACCATCTCCTGGGCGATCCACTGGCGGGGTTGCGCCTCGACGGCCGAGCGGGCTTGCTCGAGCTCCTCGTCGCTGGCGTGGGGACCCATAAGAATGCCGTAACCACCCGATCCGGCTACCGGTTTGAGCACCAGCTTGTCGAGGTGGGCGAGCACGTGGGCCAGTTGGTCGGGTTCCTCCAGCCGGTAGGTCTCTACGTTCGGAAGGATCGGCGATTCGCCGAGGTAGTAGGTGATCATGTCGGGGACGTAGGTGTAGGCGAGCTTGTCGTCGGCCACCCCGTTACCGACTGCGTTGGCCAGGGTGACGTTCCCCGCCCGAGCGGCGTTGAGGATGCCCGGGCAGCCCACCACTGAGTCCGACCGGAAGTGGAGCGGGTCGAGGAACTCGTCGTCGACCCGCCGGTACACCACGTCCACCCGCCGCTCACCTTCGGTCGTGCGCATGTAGACCACGTCTTCGCGGCAGGTGAGGTCGCGCCCCTCGACCAACTCGACCCCCATCTGGCGGGCCAAGAAGGAGTGCTCGAAATACGCCGAGTTATACACCCCCGGCGTAAGCACGACCACCGTCGGAGGCCAGGCATTCGCAGGCGCAGCAGCTCGCAACGCTTCGAGCAGATTGGCGGGATAGCCGCCGACGGGGCGCACAGGGTGACTGCGGAACAGTTCCGGAAACACCCGGGTCATCATGCGCCGGTTTTCGATCACGTACGACACCCCAGAGGGAACCCGAATATTGTCCTCCAAGACCCGGAAGCGGCCGTCGGCGCCCCGCACGATGTCGATCCCGGCGACGTGGATGCGTACGCCGTTGGGGGGTTCCAGGCCGTGGGCGGCCCGATGAAAATGAGCGGAGCTCGTGATGAGGCGGCGGGGCACCACCCGGTCGGCGAGGATGTGGGCTGGCCCGTACACGTCGGCCAGGAACGCCTCCAGCGCCCTGACCCGCTGGACGACCCCGGCCTCGAGGGTTGCCCATTCACCAGCAGAAATGATTCGCGGCACCAAGTCCAGCGGGAAAGGACGTTCCTCGCCCGAGAGCGAGAAAGTGATGCCCCGGTCCCGGAACGCCCGATCGCGGACGGCGCAGCGACCCTCGAACTGGCTGGGCGAGAGAGTGCTGAGCGCGTCGTAAAGGTTCCGACAGGGTGGTCGGACCACTCCGGGGCCTTCGAACATCTCGTCCCAGGCACGATCACCGTCCCCGCCGGGATATCCGTCGAAGAGATCGGCCATATCTGAACGGTCCACCGTCGCAGTGTTCCGCGGCGTTACCGGCCGTCGCCGGCGCCTGCGGCGGCCCGACCGGCCGGCCCGGCTGCCGCTGCACCCCGGCCCCGGGGGAGCCCCCGCTCGGCGCCATGTACGAGCCCGGGTCGCCATCCGAGCAATGTACCTGCGGCCTTCGGTGGGCCGGGAAGGCTGTAGGGGCGTGGCGCGGCCCACCCGCCGTTCCGGTCTCGCGAGAAACTCGTCTTCACCGCCGCCGGCAAAACATTCGTCCCCTACGACCACCAGCGGACCGGAACCAGGGATTGCCCTGAAGTCGGGAGTCAGCAAGTAACTGCCGGCTACAAGAGGTCAAGACCACCTCCACCCAGTAGGGCATACCGCACGCCCCATGGCCAGCTCGTCGAGAACCAGATCAGGACGGGCGGAGTTACCAGCACAACGACAAGCGCTCGTCGCCATCCGTCCGGGTGTAGCTCTCACATCGCCGCACTCGGGCCGGCACGACGCGCTCCCTCGGGACAAGGAAGACATCGCGAACGTCACAGGACACCCAAGCCCAACCAGGTGGCCGGTTCTGGCGGCTTCGAGATGACGGCCGTATCGGCGTCAGCCCTCGCCCTCTCGAAGCAGGGCCCCAACGACGGCAACGTGTGGCGGACGCCCACGACGTCCAGGTCCCCGTAGACGAAGCCGCACTCCTTGCAGCGCTTCACGGCACAGAGCCTAGACCGGGCGAGCGTGACGGTCCGACAGCCGACGAGGTTCTGGGGGGTATGACGTGGCGTTCGGGTGAGCGCCGAGGTGTTCTACTGGCTGGCGTCGCGTCCCGTCCGCTTCAGGGAGCGGAAGCAAGGTTTTGTCGCGCGGGTTCGTGACCTGGTGATAGCGGAAGCGGAACGGCGGAGGGCAACCCGGCGGCGACGGCCCCGGGGGCCGTCCTGCGCACGTTCACCACGGCCGACCGCGTCGTTGCCACTGACGTTGATCGATACCCACATTCTGCTGCCCATACTGTGGGCCGGTGCAACTCGCAAGGGACCCAGAGTGGGTGAGCCGCCCCCTTGACGGCGTCGTGGACAGGATGGTCGCCCTGCGCCGGGACATCCACGCCCACCCCGAGCTGGCGTGGCACGAGGTGCGCACGTCGGCGTTGGTCACGGACGAACTGGTCCACGCCGGCCTGGCCCCCACCCCCCTGCCGGGAGGGACGGGGCTGGTGTGCGACATCGTGGGCGACGGGCTCGGCCCGACGGTGGCGCTCCGGGCCGACCTCGACGCCCTGCCGATCGACGATGAAAAAGACGTCGCTTATCGCTCCTCAATCCCCGGCGTGGCCCACGCCTGCGGCCACGACGTCCACACTGCGGTGGTGCTGGGCGCCGGACTCGGCCTGGCCCGCTTGGCGGCTGCGGGCGAACTCCCGGGCCGGGTTCGGTTGGTGTTCCAGCCGGCCGAGGAGGTACTCCCCGGCGGTGCCGTGGCCGCCCTGGCCGCTGGCGCCCTGGAAGGGGTGGGGCGGGTCTTCGCCTTGCATTGCGATCCTCGCGTCGACGCCGGGTCGGTGGCGGTCCGGGTGGGTCCGATCACCGCCGCGATGGACTCGCTGACCGTCCGGCTCTCGGGCCCAGGTGGTCACACGGCGCGGCCCCAACTCACCGTTGACCTGGTTGCGGCCCTGGCCGACGTCCTGGTCCGGACCCCGGCGCTGTTATCCCGGCGGGTGGACCCGCGCGCCGGCCTCTCCTTGGTCTGGGGAAGGGTGACAGCCGGGTCCGCGGACAACGTCATCCCCCAACATGGCGAGGCGGCCGGGACCGTCCGGGTGCTCGATCCGTCTGCCTGGGCCTCGGCGGCCGAGTTGATCCCCCGGCTCATCGAAGAGATCGCCGTGCCCTACCAGGCCCAGGTCGAGATCGACTACCGGCGGGGCGTCCCGCCGGCGGTGAACGATCCCGAGGCCACCGAGGCCTTCCGAGCGGCCGTCGCCGCCCTGCTCGGTCCCGCAGCCGTGCACGAGACCCCCCAGAGCATGGGCGCAGAGGACTTCGCCTGGTACCTCGACCGCGTGCCCGGCGTAATGGCCCGCCTGGGGGTGCGCCGGCCGGGCACGCTCGACGCTCCCGACCTGCACCGTGGCGACTTCGACGTCGACGAGGCGGCCATCGGCTGTGGGGCCCGCGTCCTCGTGGTGGCCGCGATGAGCGCGCTACGCGACCGGCGGCTGCGAGCGGCTACGTGAGCTCGAGGCGCTTCTCGCACGGCGAGGGTGTTGGTCACACCCGTACCGTCGTAGGTGCCCGACAGCGGTGCCACATCCGCGTAGTCACGTCCAACCGCGACCACCAGGTAATCGGAGTTGGCCCGGCGGTTGTGGGTGGGATCCCAACCCTGGGCGACCCAGCGGTTCCCCCAGTACGGGTGCGGATGCAAGACCTCGACCCACGCGTGACTCCCACCTTCTCCGCCGAGATGCCCTGATACATAGCGGGCCGGTACCCCCGCCGCTCGGCACGCCGCCAGCATGATGTGGGCGTAGTCCTGGCAGACCCCGCGGCCGCCGGCCAGAGCCTCGGACGCCGTGGTGCCGACACCAGTGATCCCCCACTCGTAGTCGAGGGAACGGTGGACCCTCTCGCAGAAGGACGCCACGTTCGGGTCACCGCCCGCAGGCATCAGCTCGGCGACAGAACCTTCGGCACGGGTCAAGCGGGTGGGCGAGAGGTAGCCGCGGTCGACGACTGGGTCGTACGGCCATCTGGACTCATCGGTGTCGGCCTCGACGTCGAGTACGAACTCGACTGCATCATCGACCCGGGCCACGCTGACGTCGATCGTCACGTTGCCGAAGCGATCGAGGAAGGTCCGCGTGCTCGAAGACGGCACCCCTTGAACGGTGAGCTGCCAACGGCTTCGTCGTTGCGGTCCGTGGGCGAGCGGGGGAACGACCTTGAGCCGTTGGCGCAGATTGGTGACAGGCGCGCTGTAGCGGTAGCAAATCCTCTGTTCCAGAGCGAACGTGCGTGAGGCCCGTTCGTCGACGGTCGCGACCGCAGATCGGCGCTCGTTCACGACGCTTGTTCCTGCCCGCGACCCCGACGCATGCCCGACAGTATGTCGACGCCATATGTCGCGTGGCGGATCCGAACTATGACAACTTCGTGAACACCACGGCCACAGTCAGCCGGTCACCTCATCAGCCCACACCGTCATCGAGGTGAGCTGGGGGCCGCCGTAGGTAGAGATCATGGCCACGTCGAGGGCGTCCCGGCCCCGGCCGATGAGTACCCGACCGAGCCGTCGTTGGTTGTTGCGGGGATCGAACGTCCACCAGGCGCCACCGAGGAACACCTCCATCCACCCGCAGAAGTCCATGGGATCGGGGCTGAAGGGAACGGCGATGTCGGGCAGGTAGCCGAAGGCGTAACGGGCCGGAATGTTGAGCGCCCGGCAGAAGGTCACCGCCAGGTGGGCGAAGTCCCGGCACACGCCGGCCCGGCTCTTGAAGACGTCGGCCGCCGTGGCGAACGGCGCGGTCTGGAGGTACCCGAAATTGATCTCGCTGTGGACCCAGTCGCAGATCGCTTGCACCCGACGCCATCCGGGCGGGATGGACCCGAACAGGCGCCAGGCCTCGTCAGCGAGCTCCTGGGTCGGGCAGAAGGTGCTGGCCAGCGTGAAGACCAGCGCCTCGTCAGGAAGGTCCTCGGGGGCTACTTCGGGCGCATCGAGACACTCCGGGTCGGGCTCGTCGGGCACCTGCAGGAGGGCGTCGTAGCGGAGCGAGGAGGGTCCAACAGGCAGAGTCGCCCGGCGGCAGGCGTTGCCGAACCCGTCCACGTAGCGCGACATGGCGAGCTGCGGCTCGTTGGCCCACTGCTCGTCCAGCGCCCGCACGGCCCCGTCGAGGCGGGGCTCGACCTGGATCACGGCGTGCGTCGCCACCTCTGCTTGGTATACGAACTCGCATCCGACCCGAATCTGCATCCTTCTCCCACTGTGCCCCAGCGGGCATGCAACTTGCACGCTCCACTGTGACAGCTCCATGAATACCCGATCGGCGATAGGCCAACCGGCCAATAGCGCTGGCGGGGCACTGCGCTCCGCTTCGGGCTCCCGGGCCGATCACCCGGCGCAGGCCGGCGGTGTTCAGAAACGGCAGGGAGCATCGGTACGCGTCCCCGCCGGGTAGCCCAAAATGCGCACCCGACGTCGGCAGAGCGCGTCCCCGAGGCGCCGCGAGGGGAGACGCCCGCGGCGCTTGACATGCTCGGCATCGGCGTCCTGCAGGCGAGGTGCCCAGAACGACACACTGACCGTGTCGAGGGCCGGTCGAGGAGCGCGGATTCTCGGGTGACACCAAGTCGACACGCATCTTCGGATCGAAGGGCCCGGAAGGTTCCCGGTACCGGGGCAGCATCGGCGTTCTGATACCTGACGGGCGACTTAGACGTGTGTTGAATGAAACAGGTAGCAACGCTTCCCGGTCGGGCACTACCACTTACGTTCACGCTCCGGAAGGCGACAATCCCTCGCTGCACCCCCGGACACCCCATGGCTCGCTTCTCACTTAACACAGTCGAACAACGCAACGTCCTGCTGTTCCGCCGTCTTTCATGTGAGCCCCTGGTGGAGCCGCTCCCCTACCCCCACACGGCACTTATTCGGGGACGCTTCAGAGCAGAGGCGCGGTCGCGAATATTGGGGTACGTCCGGGTGGGCGCGGTGAGCGGTGCCGAGACTTCCGTAAAGTGGGGCGTTCCCGAACGTGAAGATGCCGCCGTCGGCAGGCTACGAGCCAGTAGCCGCGGCCGGTGGCGGAGTGGGCATGCCGACGACGGGTTTGTTGAGCGTGTCGTTTCCCCTGGGGCCGTAGAAGCGGGCGTCTCCCAAGGTGAAGATGCCGCCATCGGCTCCTAGCAGCCAGTAGCCACCGTCGTCTGGGGTGGCGGCAATGCCGATGATGGGGGCGTTGAGATGGAGGGTGGACAGGTCACCTCCCCAGGGAGCTGCGCCGATGCTGATTACTCCGCCCGTGCGGGTTGCCACCCAGTAGCCGGAGCAGGATCGTCCAGATACGGTGGCGGTCATTGATGCCATGGCCCAGGGTTGGCCGCTGGCTGTGTGATTCTCGCCGGCCGGGCATGACGCCGGTGGGGGTGGTGCTCGATGGTCTCTACCTCGGTGGGCGACTTTGATGGGGCGAAGTTCGCGTCGCCGGAGCGGGTGGCTTGAATGCACGCGGACGCTGGGGCCGGGGTAGGTGAGGGTGAAGGCGGCGCCGAGGGCCATGTTGGTGCAGCCGGTGATGGGGATCGCTCTGTCTGCGAGGCTGATGGTTCCGCCATCTGGTGGGGGTTGACGGCGACGGACAGGTGACTGCGGACCCCGATGTTGTTGGGTCGGTCGAGGCCGTGACGGTCGTCGTGGTCTTCGTGGGTGTGACCATCTGCCCGATGAGGTTGGTGTTGCTTGCGATCCACGGGTTGTGGTCGGAGCCGACCGTGATCCCTCCCGGCGACTGAAGAGTGGTCGAGTAGGTGCTGAAGGCACTAGAGGTGGTTACCTGGCCGATGGCCCCCGATCCCTCGTTCGTGAACCACATCGCCCCGTCGGGGCAGCTGACGATACCTTGGAGACTGTCGACTGCTCGGGTCGCTGAACGTTGTCTCCCCAGCTGCCGTGGTGTACCGAACAACGGTGTTGGCGCACGTGGTCACCCACACGTTCCCGTCCGGGGCGGCCGCGATGTCGTTCGGGCACAGTGAAGGCCCGAGTTGGGTCACAATACCGGCGGTCGTGATCCTTGCGATCGGGAGACCTGGGACGAAATACAACGAGCCGTCCGGTCCAGCGGTGGTGGCGGTAGGGTCGGCTATCCCAGGGGAGGGGAAGCTGGTGATGACACCAGCAGTCGTGATCCTATCGATGGTGTTGTCTCCCACACTGGCGAACCGGAGGGCGGCGAGAGACTGCTATGACGAGCCGGCGTACACGCCATCGCAGTCGTTCGAACCCCAATTTCAGGTGGCGGAGATCCGCTTCGAGTGAGGGAGAACTACTGTAACCGAGCGGGTTCCTTGATCATGGGGCTGGCGTAACAAAACCGTCACCTGCTGGATACGCGCTAGTTACCGGGGTGGGGGAAATCATGCGGGTATGCAGTTGCTGGCGTCGCACCGAACCGACCGTCGGACAGACAGGGCCCGCCAGGTGCGGGAGCTGGTGCGTGCCGAGCTGTTCTCGGGGGTGTTCAACAGCCGTGCGTTGCCGGATGAAGCGCAGCTCGTGGCACGGTACGGCTGCAGCCGAAACGCCTTACGCGAGGCCCTGGCCATGCTCAACCGGGAGGGGCTAATCGAGCGCATCCCAGGAGCGGGAACGTTTGCCACATCCCAGCACGAAGCCAACCGTCACGACTACTTGGAAGGGCTGTCAGAGCAGCTGAACGGGACCAGCCGGGTACACGTGGTGCCGATGGAGATCCGGTTGGGGCCGGCCCCGGCCGCCGTGGCTTCCGCCTTGTGCCTGGGCGGGGAAGATGTCGTCTGTTTCGAGCGTCGTCTGTTCCTCGACGGAGCCCCGTCTGGCTGTCGGCCAGTTACCTCCGGCACAGGTGGCCGGGTGATTCCTCTGTCTCGATCTGGAGAGAGAGTTCTATTACTTGATGGAGAACGAGCTGGGCGTGGCTTTTGGCTCCGGCCAGGTGTCGGTCGATGCCATGGCGGCCGATCCGGTCGTGGCCGAACTGCTCGAATACGCGGAAGGAGCTCCGGTCCTCCACCTCACCCGCTTGGTGCGACAGCAGAATGGTGATCCCGTTGAGCTGGGGTTCGTGCACTTGCGCGGGGACCGGATCCGATTCATATCCCGCCTCGAGCGCCCAGGCTGGTGTGACGAATGATCGGTTATCTGTCCAGGCGATTATTGGCCGCCATACCGATCCTCGTCGGGGTGTCGATCGTCGTATTCGTCACCCTCAAACTGCTGACGCCGGGCAACCCGGTTGACACCCTCCTGGGCCCAACTTCGACCCCAGCGGACCGAACCCAGCTCACAAAGCAGCTCGGGCTGGACAATCCCGTGCCCGTGCAGTTCTGGGATTGGTTCAGCCGGATCGTGCGAGGCAATTTCGGGACGTCGATCGCCCAACAGCTTCCGGCGAGACCCATCGTGTTGCACGCCTTCGCCATAGACCTATTCTGCCGGATTCGCCGCCCTTATTGCCATCATCTTCGGGGTGGCTCTCGGAGCGTTGTCGGCGATTCGCACGGGAAAAGCGTCAGGTACCCACCGCGGCCGGATTCAGTCTGTTCGCCGTCTCGGTTCCGCAGTATTCCTTGGCTCTGTTGCTCATCATCGTGTTCAGCGTCCACTTCCATCTCCTCCCGCCCACGGGGATGCACGACCCTGCAGGCCCAGGAGGTACGGGAGATCTGTTTCGCCATCTACTGCTACCCGGCATCTGCGCGGCCCTCGTCCCGATGGGGATCATTGCCCGAATGTTTCGGTCTTCCATGCTGGAAGTCCTCGGGCAGGACTTCTTCGGGTCACAGGGCGCGGGGTCTCCCGATGTGGCGGATCTACTTGCACGCCTTCCACAACACCCTGCCATCGCTGCTCACGGTGGCCGGGTTGCAGGTCGGCTATTTGCTCGGTGGCGTGGTGTTCGTTGAGACCGTCTTTCATGGCCCGTAGGACTCTTGGTGTACAACTCCATTTCGCAGCGGGACTTGCCCGTGATCCAAGCGAGTGTGCTCGTCTCGGCCGTCGCCTTCGTGGTGATCAACGTGGTGGTTGACGTCCTGCACGCAACCATAGACCCCCGGCTCCGACGGTGGCCGACCGGGCGCAAGGCGCCGGCCGTGAGTGGAGGTTGAGGCCGATGGTCGTCCTGGCACCTGATCTCGTTGCCGGCCCGCCCGAACTGACGGAGCGGACACAAAAGACCAGACGTGCCCGCTGACCTGTTGCATCGACTCGGTCCGGCCACGGTGATCGCCATAGTCCTCGCCGTCCTCATCATCGGCGCGGCCATATACTGGCTCCGATCGTGGCGCGTACGCGGCCCGACGCTGGCAACGCCAACGATCGTCTGCTCGGGTTTGGCGTGCACGGAACCTGCTCGGCACTGACGGCGAAGGCCGCGACGTGTTCAGCCGGGTCATCTACGGGGCCCGACTGTCGTTGCTCACCGGATTCATTCCGTTCTCGTAGCCGGGCTCATTGGCAGCCTGCTGGGGCTCGTGGCCGGGTTGGGCAGCCGTCGGACTCACACCGGGATCATGCGCACGCTGGACGTGTTTTACGCCTTCCCCGGGTCTTACTGGCCATTGCCATCGCCGCAGCCATCGGATCCGGGATCTCGAACGCCATCATCGCCCTGACCGTCATCCTGATACCGCCGGTCGCCAGGGTCGCCGAGACCGAGACGGCACGGTTGCGCAGTGCCGACTTCCTGGAGGCGGCTCGAGCGAGCGGTGCCCGCTTTCACAGCATCGCCGCCCGGCAAGTCGTCCCCAACGTAGCTCCCGCGATCGTGGTCTACTGCACGACGCTGATCGGCTTGTCGATCGTCTACGCCGCCGGGCTCAGCTTTCTCGGGCTCGGCGTTGCGCCCTCCACAGCCGAGTGGGCCTCATGATCTCGGACGGAATCCAGTACATGCTGACCTCACCCGCCATCGCGCTGGTGCCGGCGATAGCGATCCTGCTGGCATCGGTCGTCTTCAACGTAATAGGTGATGGCCTCCGCAAGGTCCTCGACGTCCGCGGAGAAAGGCTGGTCTAGTGGTCGACGTTCAAGAAGTAGTTGACGTGCAGCAGCTAGTAGGCCCATTAGGCCCTCCCCTTCTGCAAGTCGACGACCTGACCACGACCTTCGGAAAGGGAGCTTCGAGTGTGAGAGCGGTACGGGGTATCTCCTTTTCCTTGCGACGCGGCGAAACGCTGGTTCTGCTCGGTGAGAGCGGCAGCGGGAAGTCGGTTACTGCCAGATCGATCCTGCAGCTCTATGGCCGGAACGCGCGACACAGCGGCAGCGTGCGGTTGGATGGCCAGGAGCTGGTCGGTCTCGACGAACAGCTGCTGCAGGCCATCAGAGGAAAGCGGATAAGCCTGGTGTCGCAGGACCCGAGCGCAGCCCTGGATCCGCTTCGAAGGGTAGGCCATCAGATCGAGGAAGTCCTACGAATCCATCTCCGTCGCCTGAGTCGGGGTCAGCGTCGCGACCGCGTGCTCGAGCTGCTCCGGCTCATGAGCCTGCCCCGCCCGGAGCAAATAGCCCGCTCGTACCCGCACGAGCTGTCGGGTGGGATGCGCCAGCGAATCGCCATCGCCATCGCCGTCTCTTGCCACCCTGAGCCCATTCTCGCCGATGAGCCGACCACCGCATTGGACGTCACCGTCCAAGCTCAGATCCTCGAGGAGCTGCAGAAGCTGAAGCAACAACTCGGCACTGCCATCGTTCTCGTGACCCACGATGTTGGTGTTGCCGAACAGATGGCCGACCACATCGCGGTGATGTACGCCGGTCGCATCGTCGAGATCGGCCCGGCGGACGAGGTCTTGGAACACCCGCTCACCCCTACACCGAAGGCTTGCTCTGTGTCTGCCGACGACCGGGATGAGCCGGGGGGACTTGCGGCCACTCCCGGGCCTACCACCGATGGCCGGTGACATTGCTGGAGGTTGTGCGTTCGTGCCCCGTTGCCCGTGGGTGTTCGATGCCTGTCAACAGGTAGACCCCGATCTCCGGGCCGTGACCTCCGATCATGCAAGCGGCTGCCTCCTTGTGGAAGAGCTTACGGGTAGCTCGGCATGACGGATCGGCTGCTCGAGGCGGTGGCCTTGCGAAAGGTCTTTGGAAACGGCGTTCGTGCCGTCGACGGGGTGGACCTGCGCATCACATCGGGTGAGACCGTCGGCGTCGTTGGAGAGTCAGGCTGCGGCAAGTCCACTACGGCCAAGCTGTTGCTACGCCTCCTCGACGCGGACGGTGGGGACGTCCGCTTCGAGGGCACCGACCTACTGCGTGCTCGGCGATCGGAGCTGCGCAGGATCCGAGCCCGCCTGCAGTTCGTGCCCCAGAACCCAGCGCTTTCCCTCAACCCCCGTCTGACGATCGCCTCATCGATCCGTTTCAACTTGCGCGCCCACCGATGGCCCAAGCGAGAGCAAGAGCAGCGGACCGATGAGCTGTTGCTGCGGGTGGGGCTCTCGGCCCGGTACGGTCGGCGTTACCCCACGAGCTGTCTGGAGGGCAGCTTCAGCGAGCAGCAATCGCCAGAGCCCTGTCCACGCCCCGTCCCTCGTCGTCTGCGATGGGGCGGTCTGGCCCTGGAGAAGAGCATCCAGGCACAGGTCTTGAACCTCTTGGCCGAACTGCAGGCCGCCTCAGGGGTGGCCTACCTTTTCATCTTCCACGACCTGCCGTGGTGGAGCACATCTCCGACCGTGTCGTGGTCATGTACCTGGGCCGAGTGGTAGAGCAAGGCAGCGCGGCCGACGTTCTCAACAATCCGCTGCATCCCTACACCCAAGCCCTTCTGGCATCGGCCCCAGGATCCACTCGGGAACGCACCCCCCTGATGGGTCCCCCCCCAGTGCCGCCGACCCACCCTCTGGATGCACGTTCCGCACCCGTTGCCCGTCCGCGACCGAGGCCTGCGCCAGGAGCGACCTCCCCTCGTACCCATAGAACAGGCGCACTGGGTGGCCTGCACGCTCCACCCCCACAAGCCCTACGCCACGGAACCCATTTCCGTTCCGGCCACGCCGTAACCGCTCGCAGAGCGCACCCAGTTCACTAACCACCACCGCCAGGGCACACGCCTGCCTCCCCTCATCCTTGAAAGGAGACCCAAGGTTGGATCCGCACAACACCTCGAACATGACAAGACGCACCTTCATCACTGGCGCAGCCTCGCTACCGGCGCGGCCGCCCTCGGAGCGTGCGGCGGTTCGTCTGGTGGCTCGAAGGGCTCGAACAGTTCCGGGACACAATCGAACACTCAGGCCGCCGGCTCTGCGAGCTCCGGAACAGGCGGCACGCTGATCATCGCCATGACGGCAGCAGAGCTTCCAGGCCTCGACACGATCATGTACCAAAGCCAGGGTGGAGAGGGCGGGCGGTTCGTCGGGGTCAGCCTATGACGGTCTGCTGAAGTTCAACCTCCTTCAGCACGCCAGCCGGCAGGGCAAGACATACTTCGCTTCCCAACCACCAAGCATCGAGCCGGGCTTGGCCCAGTCGTACACCGTCTCCCCCGACGCCACGACCTGGACGTTCAAGCTCCGCCCAGGAGTGGTGTTCCACGACGGGACACCGTGAAAACTGGACGCGGCCTCTTCAACATCGAGCGGATGTGCGACAAGTCGAGCCCGCTGTACCAGCCGGTGCTCAACTCGACGGGTGGCATCGTGGTCCAGAGCATCGCATCGGCCTCGAAGGCGGACGACATGACGGTCGTGGTCAAGACGTCGGAACCGTGGTCCTACCTCCCGGATCAGCTCTGCCTCCTGCCATTCGGGAGCCCGACCGCGAACCAGAAACTGGGGAAGACTGGACTCGCCGAACACCCGGTTGGGACCGGACCGTTCCAGTTCTCCTCGGTGACCGGAACTGAGAAACTCGTCATGAAGAAAAACCCGAACTACTACCGGGGCGCTCCGAAGTTGGGCGAGGTTATTCTCCTCTCCACTCCGGACGCCACCGCCCGGGCGGCCTCACTGGAATCGGGGGAGGTCAACTGGATCGAGGTGCCGCCACCCGATGACATTCCTACCCTCACGTCGGGCGGCTACCAGGTCCTCACCAACTCCTATTCCCACATCTGGCCGTGGGTCCTCGACCTCTCGAAGGGCCCCCTCAGCAATGTCCAGGTCGCCAGGCCCTCAACTACGCCATTGATCGCGATACCCTGTGCCCGACATCCTCAACGGTACAGGTCGACCCGCGCTTAGTATGCGCCACCTCAACGACCCAGGGTATTCGCCCTCGCTCGACACCTACAGCTACAACCCGGACAAAGCCATGCAAATGCTGGCCCAGGCGGGGTACCCCCAGGGCTTCCCCATGTCCCTCTCCTTCCCAACCAGCGGCTCAGGAAACATGGTCCCCATTCCGATGAATGAGTTCTTGCAAAAGAACCTGGCTTCGGTGGGGGGAGAGGGGAACCTCCAGCCCATCGAATGGGCG